>NZ_JBEZVN010000027.1:0-72100 GCF_040636995.1 Streptomyces sp. NPDC032161
TCGTACTCACCCCGACCTTCCGGTCCAGGCTTTCCTCCGGGCTTTTCCCTTCGGTCTTGCGTTTCCGACTCTATCAGACTCTTTCGTGTCCGATTTCCCGGTCGAAGCGGGCTTCTGCAGGGCAGAAAAAGATTTCGCCTTCCAGATATACGCTTTCGCGCTTTTCCTTTCCGGCGGACCCGACTCTATCAGGCATTTTCCCTTTCCCTGACCGGCCCTCTGCGGACATGCAGGTGCCCATCCTGAAATGGAATCGTGCGTGAGGAGTCGTCACCGACCCCTCATCCATGTTGCACCGGGGTCAGGCGGAGGTATGACCATACAGGCGGGCCCTGGGCGAGGCAAATCGTTCCCGGTGACCGCTCAGGGTCTCGAACCGTCAACACTCGGGCGGAATCGGAACTTCCTATGACTTACGCTGCTGAGCAGCACGCCGTCGTCCGCCAGCCGTGACGACGCCACCCGAGCTCCACCCTGGGAGGTTCCCCATGACCGCTGTGACGTCGCCTCTTGCCGGACGTGCCATCGGGCTCGCCGCAGTACCGGACCCGGTTTTCGCCGGCGCGATGGTGGGCCCGGGGACCGCGATCGATCCCGTGCGTGAGCCGTCCGAGGTCGTGTCGCCGGTCGAGGGCATCGTCGTCTCCCTCCATCCGCACGCGTTCGTCGTCGTGGACGGGCAGGGGCACGGTGTGCTCGTCCACCTCGGTATCGACACCGTTCAGCTCAACGGCGAGGGCTTCGAACTCCTCGTGAACAAGGGGGACACGGTCGCGCGCGGCCAGGGGATCGTGAGGTGGGATCCCGCGGGTGTGGAGGCGGCGGGCAAGTCTCCCGTGTGCCCGGTCGTCGCACTCGAGGCCACGGCCGATTCCCTTGCCGACGTCCGAGAGGACGGGGACGTGAAGACCGGCGACACACTGTTCGGCTGGCAGTGACGGGCCCGGCGAAGTGACAGCGGACGGGATATCCACAGCGGGGGCAGGGCCCACCGCACGACCGGGGACGGGTGAGATGGAGACAACGCTGCGAGGCGTCGGCGTGAGCCACGGGGTGGCGATCGGCGAGGTGCGTCATATGGGTACGGCGGTGCTCGAACCGCCGGCCAAGCAGATCCCGGCCGAGGAGGCGGAGCGCGAACAGGGGCGCGCCCGCCAGGCGGTGGAGGCCGTGGCGGCGGACCTGATCGCGCGGGGCAACCTGGCCGGGGGCGAGGCGCAGCACGTCCTCGAGGCCCAGGCCATGATGGCGCAGGACCCGGAGCTGATGGCCGACGTGGAGCGGCGCATCGCCGTCGGCAGCTCCGCCGAACGGGGGGTCTACGACGCCTTCGCCTCCTACCGGGCGCTGCTCGCCAATGCCGGGGAGTACCTCGCGGGGCGGGTCGCCGACCTCGACGACGTGCGCAACCGGATCGTGGCCCGGCTGCTCGGTGTGCCGATGCCCGGCGTGCCGGACAGCGACCAGCCGTACGTGCTGATCGCGCGGGACCTGGCGCCCGCCGACACCGCGCTGCTCGACCCCGCGCTGGTGCTCGGTTTCGTCACCGAGGAGGGCGGGCCGACCAGTCACAGCGCGATCCTGGCCCGGGCGCTCGGTGTGCCCGCCGTGGTGGCCCTCCCCGGTGCCACCGAGCTGGCCGAGGGCGCTGTCGTCGCGGTGGACGGCAGCACCGGCGAGGTCTTCGTGGAGCCGGGCGCCGAGAAGCGCGCGGAACTGCGGAGCGCCGCCGCCTCGCGCAAGGCCGCGCTGGCCGCGTCGACCGGTCCGGGGGCGACCTCCGACGGTCACAAGGTCCCGCTGCTCGCCAATGTGGGGGGTCCGGGGGACGTGCCCGCGGCGGTCGAGGCCGGTGCGGAGGGCGTGGGTCTCTTCCGCACCGAGTTCCTGTTCCTGGACGACAGCGGTCGGGCGCCGTCGGAGGAGAAGCAGTTCGCGGCGTACCGGGCGGTGCTCGAGGCGTTTCCCGAAGGGCGTGTCGTGGTGCGGGTGCTGGACGCCGGTGCCGACAAGCCGCTCGCCTTCCTGACGCCCGCGGACGAACCGAACCCGGCGC
The DNA here is from genome assembly GCF_040636995.1 of Streptomyces sp. NPDC032161. Classification (NCBI taxonomy): domain Bacteria; kingdom Bacillati; phylum Actinomycetota; class Actinomycetes; order Kitasatosporales; family Streptomycetaceae; genus Streptomyces; species Streptomyces sp. NPDC032161. The sequence continues at coordinate 2,057 of NZ_JBEZVN010000027.1, forward strand.
TGGGTGTGCGCGGGCTGCGGAGCCTGCTGGAACACCCCGAGGTGCTGCGGACCCAGCTCGCCGCGCTGGCGAAGGCGGCCGAGGGTCTGCCCGTCCATCTCGAGGTCATGGCCCCGATGGTGGCGGACCGTACGGACGCGAGGGCCTTCGCCGACGCCTGCCGTGAGGCGGGGCTGGGGGCGAAGTTCGGGGCGATGGTGGAGATCCCGTCCGCCGCGCTGCGGGCACGCTCGATCCTGCAGGAGGTGGAGTTCCTGTCGCTAGGCACCAACGACCTGGCGCAGTACACCTTCGCCGCCGACCGGCAGGTGGGGGCGGTGTCCCGGCTCCAGGACCCCTGGCAGCCGGCGCTGCTCGACCTGGTGGCGCTCTCGGCGGAGGCGGCCCGGGCCGAGGGAAAGAGCTGTGGCGTCTGTGGTGAGGCGGCCTCCGATCCGCTGCTCGCCTGCGTTCTGACGGGTCTGGGCGTGACGTCGTTGTCGATGGGCGCGGCGTCCATTCCGTATGTGCGCGCCGCTCTGGCCAAGCACACGCTGGCGCAGTGCGAGCGCGCCGCCTCCGCCGCACGTGCGGCGGACTCCGCGGAGGAGGCCCGGACGGCCGCTCAGGCCGTGCTGTCGGGCGAGTAGCCCCGTACCGAGGTGAAGGGGCTCCCCGCCCGATGAGTGCGGGGAGCCCCTTCCGTGTCCTCGCGGGGTGTGTCCCCGTCCCGGTGCTCCCTCCGTTGTCAGTGGTGTTCTTCCGGCTCGTCGGCTCCGAGGTCGAAGCCCGCGCAGTAGTCCACATGCGGCTCGGGGGCGACGGGTTCGCCGGTGTCGGCGTCGGTGCAGTAGGCGCTGAAGACCTCGCCCGCGGTGAGCGGGACCAGGCGGGCGCGGTCCAGGCGCCAGCCGTGGACGCGGTCCCGGGCGCCGGGATTGCTGGTGCGGAGCACGACTCCCCCGGGCTTTTCGAGGGCGACGCCGACGGCGAGGACGGTGACGAACTCGACGCCCTCCGCCGATTCGAGGCGGGCGGGGCCCCCGGTGTCACGTTCGACGTGGAGGACCGAGAGCAGGTGCTCGCCCGCCGCGGGGGCCGAGCAGACGAGGTGGTGGGTGCCCGGACCCGCGGTCTCCAGCATGCGCAGCAGGAGATGGGAGGCCCGGTCGAAGGCGGCCCGGCCGATGTCCTGGCCGCAGTCCGCACACTCCCCGAGGCCGGCCAGGGTCATCGTGGCGTACTCCCAGGTGGCCTGGCGGACGGCCCGGTCGACCAGGAGCGGGATCAGATCCTCGATGCGTTGGCCGGTGTACGCGACGGTGGCTCCGGACGCGGCGATCTCCGCGGTGAAGCGGCTGCGGCTGGCGGGGGCGTCGGCCGCGATTCCGGACTCGGCGCAGAACTCCGCGTACTCCTCGGGGTCGAAGAGCGCGACCGTGGCGTGCCTGCCCTGTGCGGCGAGAGACTTGAGCAGGCCCTCGACCTGTTGGAGATAGACCGTGTGGTCATCGAAGGCGAAGGTGCGGTAGCGCCGCATCGCCGCGAAGTCCCGTTCGTCGGCCAGCAGGCCGATGGTGCTCGGGGCTTCGCGGCGCAGCGTGCGGCGCATGGACGTCCCGGTACGGCCGCGGCCGCGGGGCCGGGTGGTGGTGACGGTCCCCTCCCGCCCCGGCCCTTCCTTCGCGGCCCTTTCGCGCGTGGTCCTCCCGGGCTCGGTCCCGCCGGGCCCGGTCCGCCGGATGTTGCCGTGGTGCGCCATGTGACTCCCCCAGTGCGCTGACGATCATTGCTCACTCAGAGTAATAATGGGCACTGACAACGTGGCGCTCAGCGACGTCTGCGGGCGAGGTCCTCGAAGAAGTGGAGGAGTTCGAGGTTGTCGACGGAGCCGGGGTTGACCGCCTTGGCCAGGGCAGTTCCCTGCAGAAGGCGTTTGACCGGAACCTCGATGCGCTTGCCGGTGAGGGTGTGCGGGATGCCGGGGACCTCGATGACCTCGTCCGGGACATGACGCGGCGAGAGGTTCTCGCGGATGGTGCGCTTGATGCTGTCGCGGAGGTCGTCGTCGAGCACGGCGCCCTCGGCGAGGTGGACGAACAGCGGCATCCAGTAGCCGCCACCGGGTTCCTCGATGCCGATGACGAGGGATTCGCGGATCTCGGGAAGCCGCTCGACGGCCTCGTAGATGTCCGACGAGCCCATCCGCACGCCCTGGCGGTTGAGGGTGGAGTCGGATCGGCCGTGGATGACGACCGAGCCCCGTTCGGTGATCGTGATCCAGTCGCCGTGACGCCAGACGCCGGGGTACGTGTCGAAGTAGCTGTCGTGGTAGCGGCTGCCGTCGGGGTCGTTCCAGAAGCGGATCGGCATGGACGGCATGGGCGCGGTGACGACGAGTTCGCCGACCTCGCCGACGAGCGGCTTGCCCGCGGGGTCCCAGGACTGCAGGTCCGTGCCGAGGCACGGGGCCTGGAGCTCGCCGATGTGCACGGGGAGGGTGGGGACCGCACCGGCGAAGCAGCTGCACACGTCCGTTCCGCCGCTGACGGAGGCGATCCACAGGTCGTCGCCGACCTCGTCGTGCAGCCAGCGGAATCCGTCGGGCGGGAGCGGGGATCCGGTGGTGGCGACGCACTGGATCCGGGAGAGGTCGAGGTCGCGCCCGGGGTGGATGCCGGCCTTGCGACAGGCCATCACGTAGGAGGCGGAGGTGCCGAAGAGGGTGGCTCCGGTCTGTTCGGCGATCCGCCACTGGGCGCTGACGTCCGGAAAGCCGGGGCTTCCGTCGTACAGCACGAGCGCGGTGCCGGTGAGCAGGCCGGAGACGAGGAAGTTCCACATCATCCAGCCGGTGGAGGTGTACCAGAAGAACCGGTCCTCGGGGCCGAGGTCGCAGTGCAGGCCGATCTGCTTGAAGTGTTCGAGCAGGATGCCGCCCTGGGACTGGACGATGGCCTTGGGGAGTCCGGTCGTACCGGAGGAGTACAGCACCCACAGCGGATGGTCGAAGGGCACCGGCTCGAAGACGGGTTCCGTGTCCGCGGCGGTGAGGGCGGACCATTCGAGCGCGCCGTCCGGGGCGTCCGTGCCCAGGAGCGGGATGTGGACGACGGCGCGCAGGGTGGGGAGTTCGCGGCGCAGCTCCGCGACCGTGTCGGCGCGGTCGTACTCCTTGCCGCCGTAGCGGTAGCCGTCCACCGTGAACAGGACGACGGGTTCGACCTGTTGGAAGCGGTCGAGGACGCTGCGCGCGCCGAAGTCCGGGGCGCAGGACGTCCAGACCCCGCCGACGGCGGCGGTGGCGAGGAAGGCGACGACGGCCTGGGGAATGTTGGGGAGGTACGCACTGACCCGGTCGCCCGGCCGGACGCCGAGGGCGCGCAGTTCGGCGGCGAGGGAGCCGACCCTGCGGCGGAGTTCGGACCAGGAGACCGCGGCCTGGGTGTGGGTCTCGTCGACGTGGAGCAGCGCGGGGGCGTCCGCGCGCGAGGGGTCCTCGGCGGCGCGCAGGGCGTGTTCGGCGTAGTTGAGGGTGGCGCCCGGGAACCACTGGGCACCGGGCATGCTGCGGTCGCCCATGACGGACTCGTACGGGGTGGAGAACCGTACGTCGAACCAGTCGGCGACGGCCTTCCAGAAGGTGTCGAGTTCCTCGACGGACCAGCGGTGCAGTGCCGGGTAGCCGCCTTCGGCCGGGGCTCCGTAGCGCCCCGCCGCCCAGTTCTGGAAGCGGGTGACGGCCGCGGCGGCGACGCGGTCGGGGCCGGGCTGCCAGAGCGGGGGCTCGTCGGTTGCTGCGGTCATGGGGCTGCTCCCTGACTGTACGGATACGCGGGGTCGGCGTGGGACGCGCACACATGCCGGGGTGTGCGCGTGAGGCGGCCGTTACGGACGATGCCATGTGATCGTCGTTCGCACCAGGGTTCGCCGCCCATGGTCCGCTGTCCGCACATGTGGGCCGACCACGGGTACGCGCGGGCCGACCGTGGGTGAACGGAAGTTGAACGGGGCCCGCCCCCGGTCCGTCGGGTGGCAGGGTGAGCCGCATGGATGGTCGTGACCTGGTGCGCTCGGTGAAGTTGGTCGGTTCGGCGCGGGGGCTGCGCATGGTGCGCTCAGCCGTGCGCAGGCGGAACGCGGACGCGCGGGCGCTGCCGCGCCGTGGTGCGGAGCGGGCGCGGGTGCCGGGACTCGTGGTGGGGGCGGAGCCGGGGCCGGGCGGGGGCGTGGTGCGGTTCGCGCGGTCCGAGCTGCGGGTCCGGGTGACGGTGGGCGGCGCGGTGTTCTGGAGCTGGGACGGGGCCGACCCGCTGCCGTCGTACGCGCTGGCCGGTGCGGCGCCGGAGGCGGATCCGCGGGCCCGGCTGGAGCCGGACACGGCGGACGGCTGGCAGGTGGTCTCGGAGCGGCTGACCCTCGCGGTGTCGCGGCACGGGGCCGTGGAGCTGCGGACACCGGGCGGGGTGATGCTCCGGCGCGAGCTGCCGCCGCGCTGGTGGGAGCCGGTCGCGGGGGGCGCGGCCCGGTGGGTGCAACGGTCCGAGGTGCCCGCGGACGCCCGGTTCTTCGGGCTCGGCGGGCGGGCCTCGGGGCCTCGGCTGCGGGACGGGGTGTACCGGCTGTGGAACACCGATCCCGGGGGGCGGTTCGGGCCGGAGGACGATCCGTTGTCCCTGACCATGCCGGTGCAGCTGGTGGTGTCCGACGCGGGGACGCATCTGGTGTTCCACGACAACAGCTGGTCGGGGCGGGTGACGCTGCGCGAGGGCGAGGAGGGCGCGGGTTCCGGCCATGACCGTCCGGGCACGTGCGAGGTGCGGATGGACGGCGGGCCGCTGCGGTGCTGGGCGACGGCGGGTACGCCGGCCCGGGTGCTGCAGAGCTGGACCGCGCTCACTGGCGCCCCGGCGCTGCCGCCGTCATGGGCGCTCGGTCCGCAGCACGCCCGTTGGGGGTTCGGCGGCGAGCGGGAGGTGCGGCGGATCGTCGCCGGGTACCGGGAGCGGGAGCTGCCGCTGTCCGCTCTGCATCTGGACATCGATCACTTCGACGGAAACCGGGTCTTCACCGTCGACCGGGGGCGCTTCCCGGATCTTCCGGGGCTGGCGGAGGAGTTGCGGGAGAAGGGGGTCCGGCTGGTGTCGATCGTCGATCCCGCGGTGAAGGCGGAGCCCGGGTACGCGGTGTTCGACTCGGGCACGGAGGTCGGGAGTCGGGGGGCGTTCGTGCGGGACGCCCGGGGGCGGGCGGTGCGCGGGGAGGTGTGGCCGGGTGAGTGCGTGTACCCGGACTTCACCGATCCGCTGGTGCGGGAGTGGTGGGGCGGGCTGTACGAGGAACGGCTCGCGCAGGGGTTCTCCGGGGTGTGGCACGACATGAACGAGCCGGTGTCGTTCGCGGCGTTCGGGGATCCGACGCTGCCGCGGTCGGCGCGGCACTGTCTGGAGGGCCGCGGAGGGGATCACCGCGAGGCGCACAACGTGTACGGGCTCGCCATGGCGCGTGCCGGTCACGAGGCGCTGCGCCGGTTGCGGCCGCGGGAGCGTCCTTTCCTGTTCTCGCGTTCGGGCTGGGCGGGGATGCAGAGGTACGGGGGCACCTGGTCCGGTGACGTGGCGACCGGCTGGCCCGGATTGCGGGCGTCGCTGGCACTGGTGCTGGGGCTCGGGCTGTGCGGGGTGCCGTACTCGGGGCCGGACGTGGGCGGGTTCGACGGGTCCCCCTCGCCCGAGTTGTATCTGCGGTGGTTCCAGCTCGGCGCCTATCTGCCGTTGTTCCGGACGCACGCTGCGATCGACGCGGGTCGGCGGGAGCCGTGGGAGTTCGGGCCGCAAGCGCTGGAGCACGCGCGGGCCGCGCTGGTGGAGCGGGAGCGGCTGAGGCCGTACTTCGAGACGCTGGCGGGGCTGGCCGCGCTGACCGGCGCGCCCTACGTGCGGCCGCTGTGGTGGGGGGCGCCCGGGGAGCGGGCGTTGCGGGACTGCGAGGACGCGTTCCTGCTGGGGGACGCGCTGCTGGTGGCGCCGGTGCTGGAGCGGGGTGCGGACCGCCGGGCGGTGCGGCTGCCGCGGGGGCGGTGGTACGACACGGCGACGGGCGGGGTCCACGAGGGGCCGGGACAGGTGTTGCTGGACGCTCCGCTGTCCCGGGTGCCGGTGCTGGCGCGGGCCGGTTCGGTGCTGCCCGTGCGGGGCGCGGACGGGGAGGTGGAACTGGAGGTATGGGCTCCGGCGGCGGGCCACACCGGGGGCGGACTGGTGGTGCCGGACCCGGGCGACGGCCGGGAACGGGCGGAGGTCGAGCGGTACACGACGAGGCTGGTGGACGGAAAGGTCGTGGTGGAGCGGGAGGGGGCGGAGGGACCGGGCCGCCCGGTACGCGTGCGCGGCGCATAGGCCCGGGGCGTGCGACCGGGCGATCTCGCAGTGCCGGGTGCGCGGTCGCGGATGGGTGGTGACGGGGCGCGCGGCAGGACGGCTCGGAGTTGGAGCGCGCGGTCGCGGAAGCGTGGTGCTCGGACGCACGCCGGCGGACGCGGGGCACCGGCCGTGGTGGCGGGCCCGGGGCGCGCGGTGACCGGGCGCCCGCGTGGCCGTCCGGTCAGTGGTAGCCGCCCTCGAACCACGACCGGGCGGCGAGCGTGTGCAGGGGGAAGGCGAGTTCGGTGGGTGCGCCGAGCACGTGGAAGCCCGTGGTCTCGTCGGTCGGTACGGAGGGCGGGAGGGCGGCCGCGGGGCGTGCCGGGAGGAGCCCGAAGAGGAGCAGGTGTCCTTCCGGGTCGCTGAGGGCGTCGGCGAGCCGGACGTCCGCTTCGTCGGCCTCGATACCGGTCTCCTCACGGAGTTCGCGCACCACGGCGTGCTTCCAGTCCTCGTCGTGGTCGATGAAGCCGCCGGGGAGCGCGACCCCGCCGAACTGCGGCGCGATGGTCCGGTTGATCACGACGAGGCCGGTGCCGTCGCGGCCGGTGACGGGGAGCAGGGCCACGGCGACCGGCAACGGGTTGCGGTAGGCCGTGTCGCCGCAGACGGCGCAGGTGCGGGGCCAGCCGGCCGGGGCCGCCGGGACGGCGTAGGGTGCGCCGCACGTGGCGCAGTGGGAGCCCTTGACCGGCTTCTGCGGATGATTCGTGAACGCGGACACGCGCGGACTGTATCCGATCCCCTGTCGCGCTCTCCCCCGTTCCGGGATTATGTGCCCATGACAGGTATGGGTTCCGCCTTCCGTGTCCTGGTGACCGCTGCTGCCGCCCTGCTCGCCGTCACCGCCACCGCCCCGGCGGCCCGCGCCCGGCCCGAGCCGAAGGCCCCCGGCGGATTCGTCGCGCTCCGCTCGGTGGACCCGACGATCATCCAGGAGATGCGCTACCCCACCGCCCACACCTTCATGGGGGTGCCGGTGGACGGCTACCGCGAGCCGCTCTGCATCCTGACGCGCCCCGCGGCCCGGGCCCTCCACCGTGCGCAGACCCGGCTGCTGCGCCGGGGCTACTCCCTGAAGGTGTACGACTGCTACCGGCCGCAGCGGGCAGTCGACCACTTCGTGCGCTGGGCGAAGGACCTCGACGACCAGACGATGAAGGGCGAGTTCTACCCCCGGGTCGACAAGTCGCGGCTGTTCGCGGACGGGTACATCGCGGAGAAGTCCGGACACAGCCGGGGCAGCACAGTGGACCTGACGCTGGTCAAGCTGCCCGCTGCGCCGGCCGGACCGGACGACCCCGGCCGGTGGAACGTGCCCTGCTACGCACCGCAGGACGAGCGCTTCCCGGACAGCTCCGTGGACATGGGCACGGGTTTCGACTGCTTCGACACGCTCGCCCACACCGACGACCCACGGGTCCAGGGGGCGCAGCGGGCCAACCGGCAGTTCCTGAAGCGGACCCTCGCCGAGGCCGGATTCGTGAACCTGGCCGAGGAATGGTGGCACCACACCCTCCGGGCGGAGCCGTTCCCGGACACCTACTTCGACTTCCCGGTCGCGAGAAGGTCCGTGGCGGGGCACTGACACGCGGACGGGAGGGAGCGGCCGGGACCACCCCCGCGGGCTCCGGCCGCCCCTCCTCTCCGCTCCGACGCGTCCGGGCCGTTTCCGGTTGCCGTCCGAGCCATTACGGTGCCCGTATGCCACAACAGGAGTTCGATTCTTACGAGGAATTCTGGCCCTACTACGCCGCGATGCACTCCAGGGCCGCGACCCGCTGGGTCCATCTGACCGGGACCCTCACCGGTCTCGCGGTCGCCGCCTACGGCCTGGCGCGAGGACGCAAGAGGTACGCCGCCGCGCTGCCGCTGATCGGCTACGGGACCGCCTGGCCCGCCCATTTCCTGATCGAGAAGAACAACCCGGCCACGTTCGGCCACCCTGTCTGGTCGCTCCGCGGTGACGTGCGGATGATCCGGACGATGCTGGCGGGGCGCGACCACGAGCTGGCGGAGACCGCCGCCGAGTGGCTCGCCGTCAACCGTCGGCCGTGACCGCGTGCGGCGGTCGTCGCGGGGTACCGGACGCCGCCCGGCCCTCCGGCCGAAGCCCGGGTCACACGCCCAGGGGGGCGCCCCGCCCCCTGTCCACGACGATGCTCGAACCGGGCTTCACGACCACCGGGCAGGAGTTCCACAACTCCGCTCCGGCCGTGATCAGTTCCAGCACGGCGCCTTGCTCGTCGGGCGTCCACGCAGCGCACTCGCCTCCGATCAGCTTCTCGTAGGCGCTGTCATGCACCGCTCCCTGCCGTAGCCGGTGGACTTCGCGGAGCCCTCGGGCCAGATCCTCGAAGAAGTTCCACGCCTCCAGCACCGCACCCGTGGGGACGTATCGGCGCACCGGGTCCTCCAGCCAGTGCTGGACACGGCCGAGCTCCAGCGTGTCGGCCCCGGAAGCGGCCAGTTTCCGCCCCTGTCGGCTCACGTACATCCGCGCCTGCCGAACAGTCCTGAACACCGGCACCTGCCGGCGATCGGCCTGCGGCAACGTCAGCACCCGATCGGGTTCGTCACCTCTGCCACCGATCCACACCACCACCGCGCCACGGCCGAGCCCGCGCACCCGGTACGCGTGGAGACTCCCGCCTCCACCGCGGCGCTCGACCGCGCACACCTCTGCCGTCCCGGTCCTCGTCACGCCCTCACCCTGGCACGGCCTGCGGGAATCGTCGCGGGGATTCCCCGCACCGCCCGGCAGCAGCGGGGCCGCGACGGGGCAGAACACCCAGTGCCGCTCCCGGCACTAGGTCGTCGCGGGCTCGCGGGGGCGCTCCACCCGGTCCACCGCGTGCTCGACGACCGTCACCAGCACGTCCCGCGCGGAGGAGCGGTCCCGCGCGTCGCACATGAGCACGGGCACCTCGGGGTCGAGGTCGAGCGCCGCCCGGACGGTCGTGACGGGGAAGAGGTCGGCGCCCTCGAAGCAGTTCACGGCGACCACGAACGGGATCCGGCGCCGCTCGAAGTAGTCGACCGCCGCGAAACAGTCCTCCAGGCGTCTGGTGTCCGCGAGCACGACCGCCCCCAGCGCTCCCTGGGCCAGTTCGTCCCAGAGGAACCAGAACCGGTCCTGGCCGGGGGTGCCGAACAGGTACAGCACCAGGTCCTCGCGCAGGGTGATGCGGCCGAAGTCCATGGCCACCGTGGTGGTGGTCTTCGCCTCCACTCCCGCCACGTCGTCCACGGGACGGCCCGCCTCGCTGAGCCGTTCCTCCGTCCGCAGCGGCCGGATCTCGCTGACCGCGCCGACCAGAGTCGTCTTGCCCACGCCGAAGCCGCCCGCCACCAGGATTTTCAGGGTGACGGGATCGACGGGCCGCTTGCGGCGGCTAGAGCGCCCGAAGGCCATTGATCACCTCGCGAAGAATGCTCACGTCCGGCAGCTCGGCCGGCGGAACGGGACGGGTCACGTGCACGAGTTCGTCCTCGACGAGGTCCCCGACCAGGACCCGGACCACCCCCACGGGGAGGTCCAGGCCCGCCGCGAGCTCGGCGATCGACTGGGGCATGGCGCTGCACAGCTCGACGATCTCCACGTGTTCCGGGGAGAGCGTCTGGTCACGGACGGGGTCGTCGGCCGCGGGTTCGGGGACGACGACCGCGATCAGGTCGAGCCGATGACGGGAGGCGCTGCTGGTGCGCCCGCGGGTCATCGCGTACGGACGGACCACGGGTCCCGCCTCGGCGTCGTACCAGCGTGACGTCTGTGGGCCCGTGTGCGGTGCCGGGGATCCGGAGGGGGAATCAGCGCTCATGCCGTCCGCTCACCCCCCGGCGGTCTGACCGGTCGTCCGGGGCGCGTTGGCCAGGTGGGCGCCGACGCGCTTGACCATCAGCGTCATCTCGTACGCCACCAGGCCGACGTCGGAGTCGGCGTCGGCGAGCACGGCGAGGCAGCTGCCGTCGCCCGCCGCCGTGACGAAGAGGAACGCCTCGTCGAGTTCGACGACGGTCTGGCGGACCCCGCCGGCGTCGAAGTGGCGTCCGACGCCCTTGGCGAGGCTGTGGAATCCGGAGGCGACGGCTGCCAGGTGTTCGCTGTCCTCGCGGGTGAGTTCCTCGGACGTGCCGGTGGCGAGGCCGTCGCTGGAGAGCACCAGTGCCTTGCGGATGCTGGCGACGCGTCCGACGAGTTCGTCCAGGAGCCAGTTGAGCCGGCCGGAGCCCCGGCGCTCGGTGGTGGTTGCTACGGCGTTCGGTGCGGTCATCGACCGTCCCCTTCGGAAGTGGTTCCTCGTGCTGTGTCACCGGGACCGGTCATGTCCTCGGCGTTCTGCCTGCGGCCGCGCTGCCAGCCGCGTTGGAGCGAGGCCATGCGGTCGCGCACCTCGTCCGCGTCGCGTTCGAAGTCCCGTGCCGGTCCCGTCCGGGCCGGTTCGGCGTCGCGCCCGCCGGTCACCTCGCGCAGTTGGGGGGCGAGGCTCGCCTGTCGGATGCGGCGGGGCAGACCGCCCACGGTCTCGCGGGGCGGTCGGGGGGCCGTCGCGCCCTCGCCCCCGGCCGCTGCGGCCGGGGCGGGCCCGGCGGATTTCCGGGGGCCCGCGGGCTCCCGGGGTCCGGTGGTGTCGTGAGGCGCGGCGGAATCGTCGGCCCCGGCCTCGGGGGGCCACGGTCCGGCGGCGGCCGGCCTGGTCGCGCCGTCGGTACCCGGGCTCCTGACGCCCGGTGCCCCGGCGACCGGTGCGTCGGTGACCCGGCCGCGGTCCTCGCCCCGGCGGGGCGAGGAGCCGTGCTCGGCGGTGACGGGGTGGGCGCGCCCCGCCTCGTCGACCCGGCGCCCGTTGTCGGCGACCAGGGTCGGCGGTTTACGGCGGGGCAGCGGCACCGGTCCGGCGGGGCGCCCCGCCCGGCCGGCGCCCGCGGCGTCGCCGGGGCGTCCGGACGCCTGCCGGTGCGGCTCGCGGTCGCGCCCGAGGTCACGGGCGCGGAAGATGCCGCCGCGCTCGCTGTCGGCGTCGTCGAGGTCGGCCGCTCCGCTCAGCACCGGATCGAGCAGGGGGTCGTTCGCCAGGTCCGCCGTCTCCACCGGGCCCTCGATCTCGACCGGCCCGTCCAGCAGGACCGGGTCCGCGATGCCCGCGGGTACGGGTACGAGGCCCGGGGACCTTCCGGTGGCCCGGCGGTCCGGCGCCCCCTCCGACCGGTCCTTGCCGCCGCCCGGTCCCTGGCGGCCGGACGTCCTCGTGCCCGTGGCCGTCTGCTCGGAGCGCCGGTCGAGACGGAAGCCGGTGCCGTGCGTCTCGGGTGCGTCGGTGAGCAGCGCTCCCGGGATGAAGACGACCGCGGTCGTGCCCCCGTACGGGGAGGTCTGCAGCGAGACACGGACGTTCTGCCGCTGGGCGAGGCGGCTGACCACGAAGAGGCCGAGCCGGTCGGTGTCGGACAGCTCGAACTCGGGGGTCTCGGCGAGCCGCAGGTTCGCGTCGAGGAGGGCGTCGGGGGCCATGCCGAGGCCGCGGTCGTGGATCTCCAGCGTGAAGCCGTTGGAGACCCGTTCCCCCAGTACCTGGACCGCGGTGTGCGGGGGCGAGAACACGGTGGCGTTCTCCAGGAGTTCGGCGATCAGGTGGGTGAGGTCGGCCACGGCGGGGCCGCTCACACCGATGCGGGGCAGTCGGCGGACCTCGATCCGCTCGTAGTCCTCGACCTCGGCGACCGCCGCCCGTACCACGTCCATCAGCTGGATCGGTTTGCGCCACTGGCGGGACGGGGCGGCACCGGAGAGGATCACCAGGCCCTCGGCATGGCGGCGCATGCGCGTGGTCAGGTGGTCGAGGCGGAACAGGTCCGCGAGTTCGTCGGTGTCCTCGGTGCGGCGTTCCATGGCGTCCAGGAGCGTGAGCTGCCGGTGCAGCAGCACCTGGTTGCGGCGGGCGAGGTTGACGAAGACCTCGGACACGCCGCGCCGCATGTCCGCCTGCTTGACGGCGGCTTCGACGGCGGCGCGTTGCAGGGTGTTGAGTGCCTGCCCGACCTGGCCGATCTCGTCCCGCTCGTACTGGAGACGCGGTGCCTCGGTCTCGACGTCGATCTGTTCGCCGGCCGCGAGTCGGCGCATCACGCTCGGCAGCCGGATTCCGGAGACCTCGTGGGCGTCCTTGCGCAGCCGGGAGAGGTCGCGGATGAGCTCGCGGCCGATGCGCACGGAGACGAAAACCGAGGCCAGCAGGGCCAGGAAGCCGAGGACGCCGGCCACCCCGGCCTTGATCAGGACGCTGTAGCCCGCGGGCTTGCCCCGTTCCTGGAAGCGGTCGTTCATCTCGGTGGAGTCGGCGGCCAGTCGGGCCAGGACCGGTGTGGCCACCTCCTGCCAGCGCTCGGCGTCGACCACGCGCGGTTCGTCGGTGGGACCGGCGTCCAGGAGTGCCTTCTCGGCGGTTCGCAGCGCTTCGCTGTCCGGGCTCGCCCAGTACCGCACCACCCGCTGGCGTTCCGCCGACGGGAGCATCTCGGCGTTGATCTCGTAGAGCAGTCCGCGGTTGGCGACGAGATCGGAGACCTGGCGCAGTTCGGTGGCGGTGATCCGTCCGGCGATGAGCGACGAGGCGACCAGCGCGTCTTCGCGGGAGAGCATTTCGCGGGCCCGTGAGATACCGACCAGCGCGCGGACCTGCTTGTCCATCGACACGTTCTCCATCGTGCGAAGACCGGTCAGGAAGCGGTGGCAGGGATCGACGAGTCGCCCGTAGAACTCCATCGCCTTCGAACGGTCGATGGTGCGCCGGTCGACCGATTCGCGGAGCGCGCCGAGGCCCTCGACCGTCCCGAGGAGGGAGTTCAGCCGGGTCTCGTCGTCCGCCCGCAGCGCGTCACGGACGTCCTCGCGTCCCGCGCTGTCCCTGACCTCCGTCAGGGCGCGGTCGGTGGCCTCCCGTTGGCGTCGCAGCAGGGTCAGCCCGTCGGAGGTCCTGGGGTCGGCGAGGAGGACGAGTGTCTGACGGCGCTCCTCCTGGAGGGCGCGGACGGTGTTCTCCAGAGGATGGCCGACCCTTTCCACGACGGTGCTCGCGCGCATGAGATGGCCGGCTTCACGTCCTGTCAGAAACGTGGCGAAACCCCAGAGTCCGGTGAGGGAGAGGAGGGGCACCAGCAGCAGTGCCACGATCTTCCTGCGGATGGACTTCCCGCGAAAGCGCACGGCCTCCCCCAGCCCGACCCCACGGGGCGAGGGGTCGTGTTCCGTCAACAAACGGCGCGAGCCTACTACCGACGGGGAGGCAACTCGAAGGGATGTCTGGGATGTTTTTCAGCCGCGCCCCCGGCGTAGATCACAGGTTCTCCCGGTATTCCGGACCGTGAATTTCGCGAAAGCGGCAGAAGAGTCCCGTCGGGGCATCACACTGTCGAGGAGGGCAGTTGGCTGGAAATCTTCGCTCGATAGCGGATCGGGGGAATTTTCCCACCCTGTCACTCGTCTCCCTGTACGGGGCAGGGGAAACAACGGGAGCACTCGGGACAGGACGGTCCGTTCCACCCGCACATAGAGACAACGCATCCCGGGCAGAAACCCTGAAGTCGGACATCGGTGGGGAGTTGAGAGTTCTTGGATACGGAAGAACGCCGGGGCCGGGGGCCGTCGGCCCCGGCCGCGAGAACGGCCTCGACAGCCGCCCCCGGCGCGCCGCTCCCGCGTCAGCGACGCCGGCAGCTCTGGGTGGAGGAGCCGGCCACCCGTTGGCGGATGCCGGACCCCGTCCGCACGTCCGCCGTGCGTGCCGTGCTCATCATGTCGTTGACGATCATCCAGGCCGTGGTGGCCTTCCTGTGCACGCTGGCGGAGTCCTGGCTGGCCTTCCCGATGGTGCTGAGCAGTGTGGCCAGCACGGTGATCGCGACCTGGGCGGTGCTGGACGTCTGGGTCACCCGACAGGTCTGGAACCAGCGCCACGGCGTGGTGTCCGCGCCGAGCAGTTCGGCACGGCAGCTGCGCCGTGAGCGGCGCGGCGCGCGCCGCGCCGCACGGGCTGCCCGGCGGGAGGAGGCGCGCATACGCCGCCGGGGCGCGAGCGACCTCTCGCGGGCCTGACCGCCCCGTCCGCCCGGCGTCCCGGTCCACGGGGCCGTACGGCCCGTCCGGTCCGCCGGGCCGTACGGCCCCGTGGACCGGGACGCCGGGCGTCTACGCGCCGGACGGGGCCGAGGCCGCGGACCGGGCGGTGTCGGCCGGTGTCGTGGCGGTGCTGCGCCTGAACATGCGGGTGGCCGTGATCTCGCCGTGCACCGTCTCCCCGTTCGGGTCCTGCTGCGGCAGCCCCGGGCGCAGGTGCTCCTCCACGCTGATGTACTTCAGTCCCGCCCGCAGGTCCGCGTCGTTGCGCAACCGGATGACCAGCGGGAACTCGGCGAGCGCCGTGGTGTCGAACAACCCGGTGGTGTAGAGCAGCTGCACACCGAGCGCGTCGGAGACCGCGCGCTGGAGCTCCAGCAGATACGTGGCGTTGGCGCGGCCGATGGGATTGTCCAGGAACAGCGTGCCGGCGTGCCGGTGCTGGATCCGGTCCTGGCCCCGGTCGTTGCTGCGCAGGGCGGCCATCGTGCAGTACAGCGCGATGGCGGCGGTGAGCAGCTGCCCGCCGGAGAACACGTCGCCCATCTGCCCGACCGGGACCCGTTCGGCCCGCAGCACCGCGTCCGGCTTGAGGATCTCCACGGCGACGCCCCTGGGCTCCAGCGCCGCCTGCACCCCGCGCAGCAGGAGGGACATGCCGTCCCTGCGCAGGTCGGAGTTCTTCCTGAGCGCGGCGCGGGTGGCCTCGTCGACGACCTCGCCGAGCCGTTCGGTGAGGGTCGCCTGGTCGGGTTCCTCGAAACGGATCCGGAGGAACTCCTGGCCCGACCACTCCCCCAGCCCCTCGGGGAGCCGGGAGAGGCGCTGGGCGGAACGGAGCGTGGTCAGCGAGGACTCCACGAGTCCGCGCAGCCGGTCCACGATGGAGTCGCGGTTGCGCTCCAGCTGGGTCAGCTCGTCGGTGAGGACACGGAGCCTCGGGGCGAAAGCGGCGGCCCACTTCTCCGCGTGCTCGGGCAGCGCCGCGGCCGGCAGCTCCCGGATCTGCTGACGGGCCGGGGTGCGGACCTGCTCGTACCGGGTCGAGTTGGCGTGCCGGACGAGGATGTCGCTCGCCTCCCGGACCGCGCTCTCGGCGGCCGACAGGTCGGCGGCGCAGCCGCGCAGCGCTCGGCGTGCCTCGGTGGCCGACGTCCGTGCCTCGTCGAGCCCGCCGGGGTACGGCTCGGGGGCCTCGGGGTCGTCCTCCCCGCCGTGGTCCCGCAGCAGGTCGCGCAGGAGCGCCGCGGTCTCGTCGAAGCCGCCCGCCGACTCCTCGGCGATGCGGTGTGCGTGCAGCAGTTCGGCGTGGGCGGCGCGGGCGGTGTCCAGCGTGGCGGTGGCGGACGCCAGTTCGGCCGTGGCGATGCGCAGGAGGATCTGGGCCTGATCGGCGTCGGTGGGGACCAGTTCGGGGGAGAGTTCGGTGTGGTGGGGCTCGCCGTCGGCCGGGGCCAGGCGCTCGGCCTCGCCGCGCAGTCGGCCGAGCTGCTCGCTCGCGGCGGAGGCCCGGCTCTCCAGGGTCTGGACCAGGGATTCGGCGCGGGCGGCGGCGGCCTGCCGGGACGGGCCGTCGGCGCCGTCGGTGCCTTCGAGCAGCTGGGCGGCCCGGGTGCGGACCTTGTTGGTGAGCCGGTCGAGCTCGGCGAGGGCGGCGCTCTCGTCGCCCTCCGCGCGGGCCTGTTCGGCGCGCAGGTCGGCCCCGACACCCACCTTCTCGTACAGCTGCGACGCGGCCCGGTACGCCTCCCGCAGCGCGGGGAGGGCGGGGCGCGGGGCGTCGTCCTCCGGTTCCGGGAGGTGCTCGGGGGCGCCCGCGATCTCGGCGCGCTCGGCACGCAGCGCGCGGGCCGTGCGCCGGGCGTCGTCGGCGGCGCGCTGGGCGGCCCTGCGGTCCTCGTCGGCGGCGCGGGCCCGTTCCAGGCAGACCGTGGCGCGGGCCTCCGACTCGGCGGCCTCGTCGGTGA
Source organism: Streptomyces sp. NPDC032161 (assembly GCF_040636995.1). Lineage (NCBI taxonomy): Bacteria > Bacillati > Actinomycetota > Actinomycetes > Kitasatosporales > Streptomycetaceae > Streptomyces > Streptomyces sp. NPDC032161. The sequence continues at coordinate 18,538 of NZ_JBEZVN010000027.1, forward strand.
GTTCGCGCAGCTTCGTCTGCCAGGCGGCGCGTTCGCGGAGCCGGTGCGCGAGTCCCGCGAGGGCGTCGGCGGCGCGGCGGGCGCGCTGGGCGGCCTCCTGGCGTTCGTCGCGCACGCGGGCGGTGTCCGCGGCGGCCTCGTCCGCCTCGGCGCGCACGGTGCGGGCCTCGGCGAGCCCGGCCTCCGCGGTCTCGGCGGCGGTGCGGGCGGTTTCCGCGGCCTCGGCGAGCTCGGCGAGCATGCCGGGCGGGCAGTCGGCGCGCCAGGAGCCGATGCGGGCGGCGAGGGAGCGGTCGGCGGCGAGACGGGCGGCGAGGAAGCGGATGTCCTCGTCCCGGGCGGCGGCCCTGGCCCTGAGGGCCTGCCGTTCCTCGTCGGCCGCGTGTTCGTCGTGCATCGCCGGGTTCGGCGGGACGAGGAACACGCCTTCGGTGTCCGCGGTCGAGCCGGGGGCGGGGACCGGGGCGAGCAGCGCGGCGGCGGTGCCCACGGCGACGGCGGAGCGAGGCAGCAGGGCGGCGGCGCTCAGGACCTCGCGGGCGCGGGCGTGCGAGTCGGGGTCGGTGATGACGACGCCGTCGACGAGTTCGGGCCGGGCGGCGAGCACGGACGCGTGGTCGGCGGGGTCGACGGCCTGGGCGAGGTAGCGCCAGCCGGGCAGGGCCGGGATGCCGTGCTCGCCGAGGTACTCGACGGTGGCCAGGACGTCGGGGCCGGGCGGCAGCAGTCCGCCGTCGCCGAGCGCACCGAGGATCCGGGCGTCGTCGGCGGCGGCGGTGCGCAGGTCGAAGAGGCGCCGCTCGGCGGAGGCGATGGACTGGTCGAGCAGTTCCCGCAACTGGTCGGCGCCGCCGTCGAACTCCCCGACGGTGAGGGGCTGTTCTTGATCGGCGGACCGGTCGGTGCCGTGCGGCCCGCGGGCCGTGCGCTCCGCCGGGCCCGCTTGGCCGTTGTCCGGCCCGTCTCCGTCCGTGCCCCGCCGGGGACCGGGGACGCCGGTGTCCCGCACGGCGGGCAGGCCCAGCAGTTCCGCCAGGCGGGGGGACGCGGCGATGGACTCGGCGGCCCTGCGCTCGGCCTCGTAGGACTGTTCCGCGGCGCGCGCGGCGTCGGCGGCGCGCGCCGCGGCCAGTTCGGCGCGGCTCTCGGCCGCCGCGGCCTCCCTGGCCCGTTCGGACGCCGAGCGGGCGGCTTCCCTGGCCGTGTCCCAGGCGGCGACGGCGGACTTCTCGGCGTCGCTGGCGGCGAGGGCGGCGCGCGCGGGGTCGGCGTCCGGCGCGGTGTCGTCGAGCCAGCCCGCCCGTACCGCCTCGGCCGTCTCCTGCTCGACCTCGGCGAGGCGCTGGCGCAGGTGTCCGGATTCGCTGCGGGCCCGCTGGGCCTCGGTCGCGGCGATGGTGGCGTCGCGGTGGGCGGTCTCGCCCGCGGCCTGGAGGGCGTCCGAGCGGGCCTCCTCCTCGTTGGCCAGCGACTCTCCCGCCTCGGCCGCGGTGTGCAGGGCCCGTACGAGATCGGCGGCGGCCCGGGCGCGGGCGGCGAGCGCCGGTGCGGCGTCCCGCTCGGCCTCACGGATGGCCGCGGCGACGCGGGCCGAGCGGTCGGCGGCGGCGCGGTGGCGCAGGACGGCCTCGGCGGCCTGCCAGGCGGAGTGCAGGGTGCGGGCGTCGCCGAGTTCGCGGCGCTGGGCGGCCGCGCCCTTCTCCGCCGCGGTCAGCGCCAGGGAGGCGTGCCGGTAGGCCAGTTCGGCGGCGATGAGGGCGCTGCGGCCGCGGGACTCCTCGGCGGTGGTGACGGCGTGGGCGGCGGAGGTCACCTGCTGGGCCAGTTCGGCGGTGCGGCCGCGTTCCTCTCCGGCGCGGGCGGAGAGCCTGCGGGCGAGCGTGCGGGTGCGGCGTTCGGCGCCCGCGTGGATGTCGCGGGCGCGGGCGCGGGACTCGGTGGCCTCCACGATCCGTCCGAGCAGATCGACCGAGCCCGCCGTGAAGTCGCGCTCGGCGGTCAGCTCGGCCCGGCGGCCGAGCTTGTTGCCGAAGCCGCTCACCAGGTCGGCGAGGCCGTCCGTGTCCCGGGTGTCGGTGACGGCCCGCAGCAGCAGGTCGGTGAAGTCGGAGTCCTTCTTGACGGCGAAGAGTCCCGCCGCCTCGCCCTCGTCGGCGTTCATCTCGCGCTGGTAGCGGAAGAGTTCGGGGTCCAGGCCGAGTTCCCCGAGGTGTTCGTTCCACCGGTCGTGGATCTCCTCCCAGTGCACGTCGAGGTGCTGGTAGAACTTGCCCGCCTCCGTCAGGGCGTCGCGGAAGCCCTTCATCGTGCGCCGCCGGCCCTTCGCGCCGGAGGCGCCCTCGGCGGGGCGGTGCACGGTGGTGGATTCGGCGACCGGCAGGGAGTCCAGGCTGAGGCCGGGTCCGGGGTGGAAGGAGTACCAGGCCTCGGCGAACTTCCGCGGGTCGTTGGAGACCTGGCGCCCGCGCCACTCGCTGACCTTGCCGACCACCACGCATTCGCCGGTGAGGGTGTGCTGCCATTCGAGGGCGACATGGCCACAGTCGTCGGCGAGCAGGAACTTGCGCAGTACACCGGAGCTGGCGCCGCCGAGGGTGTTGCGGTGGCCGGGCAGCATCACCGAGAAGATCAGCTTCAGCAGCACCGACTTGCCGCCGCCGTTCTCCAGGAACAGCACCCCGGCGGGGGCGGGTCGGCGCGGCGGGCCGACCGGCTCCTCCTCGAAGAACTCCGCCTGGGCCGGGGCGGGGTCGGGCACGGGATCGCCCACTCCGCGCAGGTCGAGCACGGTGTCGGCGTAGCGCGCGCCGGCCGGCCCGATGGAGTAGAGGCGGACCCGGGACAGCTCGTACATTTCGGCGGACTCTCGTCGTTCAGGGAGCGGGAGGGGTTATCGGGAGAAAACGGGGTTTCGGGGAACGGGTGGGGACGTCCGGCGGCGGCAGGGCCGACGGTGCGTGCCGGTGGCGGCGTGTGCCGGTCAGGCGTGGAAGGGCAGTCCGGCGTCGGCGGCCAGCTCCAGGCCGTCCCCCTCGGGCGGCGGCAGCAGCGTCGCCGTTCCGTCGGTGACCGGTACGACGCCGAGTTCCAGGAGCTCGGCCATGGCGGCGCCGCCGGCCATGTCGCGGACCTGGAGCTGGTAGCGGGCGGTGGTGCGGAAGGCGCCCCCGGCGTCGTCGCCCGTGCGCTGGAGGAATCCGGAATCGGTGAGGAAGGCGACCGCCTTGCCGACGATGCCGGTCGTGGAGCCGGCCAGTCTCCGGGCGTCCTTGGTGGCTCCGGTGGCGCTGCGCCGGGCGTAGATCCGCCAGGCCGCCTCCAGTCCGGGGGCGTCGGTGGCCGGGTCGGTGTTGTCGCCGTGCTCCTCGGCGCGTTCCTCCAGGCGGCGGCACGCCTGGCGGACGAACGCGTCGACGCCGTTGACGGTGATCCGGCCGATGTACGCGTCGTCGGCGAGGTCCTCGGGCCGGGGGAAGGCCATCGCCGCGACGGCGAGGTGGGCGAGCCCGTGCAGGAAGCGGTCGGCGGAGTCGGACGAGGCGCGGCGGGCGTAGTCGCCCATGCGGACGGCGAAGACGGAGTCCTCACCGGCGGTGACGGCCATTCCGGCGCGCGGGGACACCTCCAGCACGACGAGGCCGAGGCCGGTCGCGACGGCGTCGGCGAGGCGGGCGAAGCCGGGCTCCTCCCGGTAGCGGCGGAGGAGGTCGGCGTAGGCGAGGTCGCGGGCGGGCAGCAGCTTGGGCTGGAGGCCGAAGGCGACGAGCCGGGCCGCGTCGGCCGCGTCGGCCGGGGTGAGGGAGGCGGGCGCGGGGGTGGCCGGTGCGGCCGGGGCCGTGCTCTCGGCGGCGTACGCGGCGGTCGGCTCGGTCCACGCGTCGGCGTGCTGTGCGTGGTGGTCGCTCACGACGGTCGCTCCTCGTTGCGGTGACTCTGGTGACTCTTCGGTACGGGTCGGTCGGTGCGAGGATTCGCGGCGTCCGCCCCGGGCGGTGCGGTCCGTGTGCCCGGATCCCGTCGGGCCGGCGGGCGGGTCGCGTCCGCTGCGGTCGGTACCGCGCCCGGCGCGGGGTGCACGGCCGGGGCGGACGCCTCTCCCCGGGGCCGGGCGGCGTCGGGGCGGCGGGGTCCGCGGCCGGTGCGCCCGGGGCGGGCCGTCGCCGTTCCCACCGGTGCGCAGGGGGCGCCGGTCATGACGCCTCCGAGCGGTCCGCGGCCATTCCGGCCGCGTCGAGGAGGGCCGTGCCCACTATCAGGTCCGCGCCGCCGAACTCCTGGTCGTCCAGCGGTGTGCCGTCGTCGACGGAGAACAACAGGCGCTCCTCGCCCTGCCGGTAGGCGGTGCCGACGGGCGGGCTCGCGGCGTGCACCGCGAGCAGGGCGACCAGGTAGGGCAGATCGGGGTCGCGGCGCCGGGCCTCCGCGAGGAGACCGGACAGCCGGCGCGGCGCGTCGTGCTCCAGGTCGAGCAGTTCCATGGCGCTCGCGAGCTGTTCCTCGCTGAACCTGCTGTCGTCCGGGGTGGCGATCAGGTCGGGTTCCGGCATCTCGGCACCCAGGTGCTCCCGCTCCTGGGGCGGGGTGAGCAGCATCCCGACGAGGTCGTCCACCCGGACCGCCACGGGTGTGCGCAGCCCGGTGCCGTGGGCGAAGAACGCGTCCGTGACCCTGATGGCCTGTTCGACGGGGAGCGGCAGCAGCGGCGCGACCAGCTGGCCGTACAGATCGAGGCCGGTGCGGACGGCGGGTGTGGCGAACGCCTGCCGGTCCTGCTCGGCACGGAACAGCGGCCCGGCCTCCAGGAGGCGGGACTGGAGCTGGGTGTGACGGCGGATGCAGTCCTTGACTATGTCGACGAGTTCGGCCGCGCGGCGCTTGTGCTCGGGGTCCTCGGCCTCGTCGCGCGCGCGGCGGATGTTGGTGAGGATCGCGTTCTCGTGGCGGTAGCGGTCGGCGACGTGGTCGAGCGCCTCGGCGATCATGTCCGGGACGGCGTTGAGCCAGTCGACCGCGCGGACGTTGCGCCGGGTCGCCTCCAGCGTCTTGCGGAGGGTCTCCGCGTACTGCACGGTGCGGTAGCGGGCCTGTTCGGCGGCGAGCTGGGCATCGGCGAGACGGCCCCGGCTGATGAGGACCTCCAGCTTCACCTCGGCGGCGATCTGGGCGCTGGTGACGTCCGTGTCGAGCGCTCCGACCAGGACGTTGACCGCTTCGTCCGTGGTGCGGAGGTAGACGGTGCCGCCATGCCCGGGAACCTCCTCGATGAGTTTGAAGTCGTAGTCGCGGCGGACGTACAGGCCGTCGGCCCCGAACGTGCCGTACACGGCGCGGAATCCGCGGTCGACGCTGCCGACGTTGATCAGGTTCTCCAGCACCCAGCGGGCGACCCGCTCGTGCTCGGCGACCGGGCGGTCGGGGGCCTGGGCGGCGACGCGGGGAAGGAGCCTGGCCACTATCTGGTCGTGGTCGGCGCCCGTGTCGAAGTCCATGTTGAGGGTGACGAGGTCGATCGCGGCGAGCGCGATCTCCGCCATCGCGTAGACCGTGTACTCGCCGGCCAGATTCGCCTTGCGCGCGTCCAGGTCGTGCAGCGGCGCCGTGCAGGCGAGTGCGCGCAGCCGCCGCGCGAGCCCCTCGTCGGCGGCCGGACCCGGGGCGGGCCGCGGCCCCGCGCCGGGGCGGGACGCGGCGTTGTCCGTGTTGGCAGGCGAAGTCACGGTGCACAGATTAGGTCCTCGCACTGACAACGGTCGAAACGACGCAGACGCGCCCCGTCTCCCGCGCGGCGGACGCCGGTGGTGTCAGGGCCGGTCCCGGGGCGGCCCGTCGCCGCGCCGGTCGCGGTCCTCGGGGCGGGTGCGGCCCGCGGGAGCGCCGGGACGCGGTTCCGGCGTGCCGTACCCGCCGCCGCCCGGCGTACGGATCACCAGGACGTCCCCGCTTTCCAGCTCCGCCGTGTCGCAGCCGCGCAGCGGGGTGACCGTCCGGCCGTCCGCGCGCTCGACGTGCTGTTCGCCCAGGGCGCCCGGTTCGCCGCCGGCCATGCCGTACGGCGGGACCCTGCGGTGCCCGGACAGCAGGGCCACGGTGACGGGTTCGAGGAAGCGGATGCGCCGTTCCACGCCGTTGCCGCCGTGCCGGCGTCCTCGGCCCCCGCTGCCGTCCCGCACCCGGAAGTCCTCCAGCAGCACGGGGTAGCGCCATTCGAGGATCTCGGGGTCGGTGAGGCGTGAGTTGGTCATGTGGGTCTGGACGGCGTCGGCACCGTCGAAGTCCTCACCGGCGCCGGAGCCGCTGGCCACGGTCTCGTAGTACTGCACGCGTTCATTGCCGAAGGTGAGGTTGTTCATGGTGCCCGAGCCCTCGGCCTGGACGCCGAGGGCGGCGTACAGGGCGCCGGTGACGGCCTGGGAGGTCTCCACGTTCCCCGCGACGGTGGCCGCCGGGTGGACGGGGGCCAGCATGGACCCCTCCGGGATCCTGACCTCCAGGGGTTCGAGGCAGCCGCTGTTGAGCGGGATGTCGTCGGCGACCAGGGTCCTGAAGACGTACAGGACGGCGGCCATGACCACGGATCTCGGGGCGTTGAAGTTCCCCGGCTGCTGGGGCGAGGTGCCGGTGAAGTCGACGACGGCGCTGCGGGTGGTCCGGTCCACGGTGAGGGCGACCTCGATGACCGCCCCGTTGTCGGTCTCGTACCGGTAGTGGCCGTCGCGCAGTCCGGCGATGATCCGGCGGACGGACTCCTCGGCGTTGTCCTTCACGTGCCGCATGTACGCGGCGACGGTCTCGGGCCCGAACCGGTCGACCATGCGCCGCAGTTCCGCGATGCCCTTCTCGTTCGCGGCGATCTGGGCGCGGAGGTCGGCGAGGTTGGTGTCCGGGTCGCGGGAGGGGTGGGCGGCGGTGGTGAGCAGTTCGCGCGTCTCCGTCTCGCGGAACCGGCCGTCGCGCACCAGCAGCCAGTTGTCGAACAGCACGCCCTCCTCGTCGACCGTGCGGCTGAAGGCGGGCATGGAGCCGGGCGTGATGCCGCCGATCTCGGCGTGGTGGCCGCGCGAGGCGACCAGGAAGCGGGGTTCGGGGCCGTCGGTCCCGGTCTCGTCGAACACGGGCGTCACCACGGTCACGTCGGGCAGATGCGTGCCGCCGTGGTACGGGTCGTTGATGGCGTACACGTCGCCGGGCCGCATCGTGTCCGTGTTGCGGCGCAGCACCTCCTTGATGGACTCCCCCATGGAGCCGAGGTGGACGGGGATGTGCGGGGCGTTGGCGATCAGGTCGCCGTCCGCGTCGAAGAGCGCGCAGGAGAAGTCGAGCCGTTCCTTGATGTTGACGGAGTGGGCGGTGTTCTCCAGGCGCACGCCCATCTGTTCGGCGATGGACATGAAGAGGTTGTTGAAGATCTCCAGCATCACTGGGTCGACTCGGGTCCCGACGGCCGTGCGCTCCGGGCGCGGGCGTGCCCGGGTCAGCAGCAGATGGCCGGTACCGGCGAGGACGGCCCGCCAGCCGGGGTCGACGACGGTGGTGGCGTCCGCCTCGGCGATGACGGCGGGGCCGGTGACGGTGTCGCCGGTGCGCAGGTCCTCGCGCCGGTGGAGCGGGGTGTCCTGCCACCGGCCCTCGGCGAACATCCGCACGGTGTCGTACGGCTGCGGCGGCTCTCCCGGGCGGGCGGCGCGACCGGCCGGGCGGGGGCGGTGCCTACCGGACGTTCCGGTCGCCTCGACCGACACCGCCTCGACGACGAGGGGCTTGTCCATGGTGAATCCGTAGCGTGCGCGGTGCCGGGCGGTGAACGCCCCGGTCATGGCGGGGACGTCGCCCAGATCGACGGGCAGGCTCGCGTCCGTGCCGGCGTAGCGCAGGAGTACCCGGGCGCGGGTGCCGATCGCGTCGTCGGGGATGCCGTCGGCGCGCAGTTCGGCGCGGGTGCGCCGGGCGAGGGCGTCGCAGAGCGCGCCGGCCTCGGTGCGGGTTCCCTCGTCGAGTTCCGCCTCGACGGACTGTTCGCGCATCGCGGTGGCGTCGGCGAGGCCGATGCCGTACGCCGACAGCACCCCGGCCAGCGGCGGTACGAGGACCGTGTCGACGCCCAGGGCGTCGGCGACGGCGCAGACGTGCTGGCCCCCGGCGCCGCCGAACCCGGTCAGGGCGTAGCGGGTGATGTCGTGGCCGCGCTCCACGGAGATCTTCTTGACCGCGTTCGCCATGTTGAGCACGGCGATCTCCAGGTACCCGGCGGCGACCTCGGCGGCCGTGGGCCGCGTCGAGGTGGCGTGCGCCACCTCCTCGGCGAGCGCCTCGAAGCGGCCGCGGACGAGGTCCGCGTCGAGCGGGAGGTCGCCGTCGGGTCCGAAGACGGCCGGGAAGTGCGCGGGCTGGATCCGGCCGAGCATCACGTTGGCGTCGGTGACGGTCAGCGGCCCGCCGCGCCGGTAGCAGGCGGGGCCGGGGGCGGCGCCCGCCGAATCGGGGCCGACGCGTTGGCGCCGGCCGTCGAAGTGCAGGATCGAGCCGCCGCCGGCCGCGACGGTGTGGATGTTCATCATGGGGGCGCGCATGCGCACTCCGGCGACCCGGGTGCCGAGTTCGCGTTCGAACTCGCCGGCGTAGTGCGACACGTCGGTGGAGGTGCCGCCCATGTCGAAGCCGATGACCCGTTCGTGTCCGGCCTGTTCGGAGGTACGGGCCATGCCGACCACGCCACCGGCGGGTCCGGAGAGCACCGCGTCCTTCCCCCGGAAGTGGGAGGCCTCCCGCAGCCCGCCGTTGGACTGCATGAACATCAGCCGGATGCCGGGGAGTTCGGCGGCGATGCCGTCGACGTAGCGGCGCAGCACGGGTGAGAGGTAGGCGTCGACGACGGTGGTGTCGCCGCGCGGCACGAGCTTGATCAGCGGGCTCACCTCGTGCGAGCAGCTGACCTGGGTGAAGCCCGCGGCGCGGGCCTCGGCGGCCACGGCGTTCTCGTGTTCGGGGTGGCGGTAGCCGTGCATCAGGACGACGGCCGCGCTGCGCAGTCCGTCGGCGCGGGCGGCGCGCAGCCGCTCGGCCACCGCGGCCCGGTCCAGCGGTGTCACGACCCGGCCGCGGGCGTCGATCCGTTCGGGGACCTCGATCACCCGGTCGTACACGGCCTCGGGCAGCAGGATGCGGCGGTCGAAGAGCCGGGGGCGGTTCTGGTACGCGATGCGCAGGGCGTCCCGGAAACCGCGCGTGATGACGAGGACGGTCGGCTCGCCGCGCCGCTCCAGCAGGGCGTTGGTGGCGACCGTGGTGCCCATCCGGACCGTGCCGACCCGGTCGGCGGGGACCGGGTCGGTGGGGCCGAGGCCCAGGATCGCCCGGATGCCGGCCACGGCGGCGTCGCGGTAGCGGTCCGGGTCGTGGGAGAGCAGTTTGCGGGTGACGAGGCGCCCGTCGGGGTCGCGGGCCACGACGTCGGTGAACGTTCCGCCACGGTCGATCCAGAAGTCCCAGCGTCCGGTCATTCCCCCATACTGGCGCGCGGCGCGGGCGGCGGACAGGGCGGCGCGGCGGGCCGTGCGCGGCGCCCGTACCGAGGAACCCGCCCCGCGCGGTGCGGAGGGTGCTCGGTACGGGCGGTGGCGGCCGTCCGGGTCAGGCCGTGGGGGTGTCGGGGCCGATCCTGCTGCGTACCGCCGTCTGCACCTCGGCCTCCTCGGCCGGGTCGGCGGCGAGCCTGCGCAGCCGCTCGGCGACCCTGAGGTCGCCGGTCTCGGCATGCAGCGCGGCGAGTTCGCGGGTGGTCTCCTCGCAGTCCCACAGGCATTCGACGGCGAATCCGGTGGCGAAGGAGGGGTCGGTGGCGGCCAGGGCGCGGGCCGCCCGGCCGCGCAGGTGCGAGGAGGACGTCTCGCGGTAGACGTGGCGCAGTACGGGTGCGGCACAGGCGATGCCCAGTCGGCCGACGCCGTCGACGAGGGTCCACAGGCGCGGGGCGTCCGGGCCCTCGCCCCGGACCGCTTCCCGGAGCGCGCCGAGGACCAGGGGGGCGTCCTGCGCCCCGCCACGGCAGGCGAGGACTCCGGCCGCGGACGCGCCCAGGGCGTCCGGTCGGCGGGCCCAGCGCCTGGCGCGTTCCACGGCCGCGCCGCCGCACATCCGCTCGAAGGCGGCGACGGCCGCGTCGGCGACGGTGCGCGAGGGGTCGTCGGCGGCACGTGCGATCAGGTCGAGGGCGGCCGGGTCGGCGGCCTCGGCCAGGTAGTGCAGGGCGGCGCAGCGGGCGGCCTCCGGGCCGTCTGCTGCGGCGTCGAGGATCGTGGGGCGGTCCTCCGGTCCGGCGACGGCGGTGAGGCAGCGGGCGGCCGGGACGTGCAGTGAGCTGCCGCGTTCGAATCCTTGCTGGGCCCAGTCGAGGACGGCGCGGACGCTCCAGCCGGGGCGTGGTCCGCCGGGCCGCAGCTGGCGCTGCCAGCGGTCGAAGGAGCCCCGTTCGGAGGCGGCCCTGATTCTGGCACCGATCTCGTCGCGCGGGTCGTCGGCCCACAGCCGCCAGGGACGCGGTTCGAAGGCGTCGCGTACGGCGGCGGCCAGCTCGGCGTCGCCCTCCTCGGTGGCCGGGAAGCGGCCGAGCACGGGTTCGGCCAGGGCGCGGAGCCCCGCGTCGTCGTCGCGCAGCGCGAGCTCGTCGAGCGCCCAGGCCCAGTTGGCGCCGGTCGCGGCGTAGCGCCGGAGCAGGGCCAGGGCGTCGTCGCGTCCGTACGAGGCGAGGTGGCCGAGCACGGCGAGGGCCAGCCCGGTGCGCGCGTCGTCGGTGTCGAGGTGGTCCTCGGGGTCGCACAGGTGCCGCTCGATCTCCTCGACGCCGCCGTCGAGGTCGAGGTACAGACGTGCGTAGTACAGGGAGCGGTTCTCCACCTGCCAGTCGTGGCGGGGGTCGCTCAGGACGCAGTGGTTGAGAGCCGCCAGGGCCTCGGGGCGCGGTGCGGCGAGCGCGTGGAGTGTGCCGTCGCCGCGGCCTCTCTGCAGCAGGCCGAGCAGAGTGCCGCTCGGCGCTATGAACGGATCAAACATGGGAGGGCCTCACATCAAGCTGTCGACGCAACCGGGACTGTGCAGTTCCAAGTGCCTGATGGGGCACTACGCCGCGCAGCAACATGATCGTCCGACCGCCGTCTTCCGCTTGGTGTAGAGCATCTTCCTCTGCCTCTCGTCGTCGGCCCTGAGCGGGCCCGCGACGTCATGATGACCCAGCCATTTCGCCACCGCGACCACATTTACGGCGTACCCCGTCAGCGGGTGCCGAAGAGTTCCAGCAGGTCGGACTTGCCGAACATGCGTGCGGTGTCCACGGCGGAGGGGGTCCCGGCGGCCGGATCGGCCCCTGCCGCGAGCAGCGCCTCGATCACCTCGTTCTCGCCCTTGAAGACGGCTCCCGCGAGCGGCGTCTGGCCGCGGTCGTTGGCCCGGTCCGGGTCGGCGCCGCGCCGGACGAGGGCGGTGACCGCGGCGGCGTGCCCGTGGTAGGCGGCCAGCATCAGCAGCGAATCGCCCCGGTCGTTGGTGAGGTCGGCGGGCACACCCGCGTCGACGTAGGCGGCGAGGGTGTCCGTCTCGCCCCGGCGGGCCAGGTCGAACACCTTCGTCGCCAGCTCGATCACCTCGGGATCGGGGGTTTCGCTCATCGTTCGGACCGCCTTCCATGAACCGCTTGCACCGCTGTTGACCTGCTGTGGCGTGCGCCGGGGGCGCACGAGTGAACCGACAGAGTACTGCCCGTGCGGGCGGATGGCCCGGCCCGTGCGCGAGGGTGTGATCCCGCCCCCGCACATACCCCGGATCACGTGGGCCACACGGGCCCCTCCCTCGCACCCACGACCCCGCCCGGACGGGCGGCGCGCGGTGCCGGGCCCCCGGGCGGCGGGCGGGTGCCGACGACGCCCGGTGACCGTGTCCCTGCGATCCCGGCGATCCCGGATCCCGGCCACGGCCGCCCCGGCCACACCCCAGGGGCGACCATTCGGGTGAAAATACTGACTTTTCACCCGAATGCGACTTTCATCGCATAGATACTTCCGGTGAATCTGGAAGGACTCATGGTGACCGTCCCACCCGAACCAGGAGAGCTCCCATGGTCCTGTCCATGTCAGGCGTCGTCATTCTCGGCATCATCGTCTTCCTCTTCTTCAGGAAGGACGGCCTCAAGGCGTCGCACGCCCTCGTCACCGCCCTGTTCGGCTTCTATCTGGCGGGCACCGCCATCGCACCGAGCATCACCGCGGGGGGCGCGAGCCTCGCCAGCCTCCTGGGCGGGATCAAGTTCTGACCCTCCGCGACCGCTTCCACCCCCCTCAGGCTCAGGAGACCGACGTGGCCCGGCGACCACTCCCCCGCATCCTCAGCAGCGGCAGCGTCTCGCTCACCCGCGGCCGCGAGTTCGCGCGCACGGCCACCGACAACGCCACGGACGTCCTCCAGCCGCTGATCACGGTCACCCGTGGTCTGCGGCTGCTGGTCGGCGCCGCCCGGCGCAGATGGGCCTCGACGCCCAAGGACAAGCGCGGTCCCGTGCTGTTCACCGTCGCGGTCTGCGTGTTCGGGCTCGCGGTCCTCCCGTACGGATCCGTCATCGCCCTGGTCTCGGTGATGGGCGCCGCCGCCTGGGCGGGGCGGGAGCGGACACCCGTGCGGACCGGGCCGGACGAGACGGAGACGGCACGGCTGCGTTCCCTGTACGAGGCGCTCGTGCCGTACTTCTCCGTGGCCGACGACCCCGCCCCTCTCTACGCGCACGGCGGCGACTGGCAGAAGGTCCTGGGGGACCACGCGTTCGACGGCGACGGCCGTCCGACACGGCTGCGGATCTCCTACCCCGCCTACTTCACCGACGGCGAGGCCGCCGCCCGCGCCCGGATCGAGGAACTGCTGCACGCCAAGTCGGGACGCGGACGCGAGTACCGCTTCGACTGGGACGAGGAGGGCAACCAGCTCGTGATGAGCGTGCTCGACGCCCTGCCCACCACGATCGGCGCCCAGAGGTTCGTCACCGCGCCCGGCGAGACGGTGCTGGGGTTCACCGACGGCGACGCGGTCCCACGCACGGTCCCCGTGACGGACGGGGACACCACCAGGGACGCGCCCCCGGTCGTCTGGCGGACCGGCGCCCGTTCCACCGAACCGCACCTGCTCGTCGTCGGGCAGCCCGGCAGCGGCGTCACGACCCTGCTGCGCTCCGTCGCGCTCCAGGCGCTCCAGCACGGCGACGTCCTGGTCGTCGAGGGCAACGGGACGGGCGAGTACGCCTGCCTGGCCGGACGCGACGGCGTGCTGGCCGTGGAGTGCGGCCCGGCGGGCGCCCTGACGACCCTGGAGTGGGCGGCCAACGAGACCGAGCGGCGGCTGATCACCGCGAACCGCGCCCGACAGGCCGGCCACCCCGTGCCCGACGACGTCCGGCGTCCGCTCTGGATCCTGCTGGACCGGCCGGGCGTCCTCGGCCATCTGGCGGCCACCGACGGCCGGCCCGATCCCCGGGACCTGCTCCAGTTGCCGCTGCGGCACGGCAGGGCGGCCAACGTCACGGTGGTCCTGGCCGACCAGCTCGACGACCTGGACGGCCTCGGCGAGAACGTACGGACCCACACCCGGGCCCGCGTCGTGCTCGGCCGCTGCTCCCGCGAGCAGATCGCGTCGGTGCTGGGCGCGGAGCCGCACACCACCCCGGCACCGGACGTCCCGCCCGGCCGGGGGTACGCGCGCCTGGGCACCGGCCCGGTGCTGCGCCTCCAGGTCCCGGCCACGCCCGATCCGTACGACGAGGCGACCGGCGAGAGCCAGCGGCAGGCGGTCCTCGGACTGCTGCCCGCCCTGCGGGAGGCGGCCGAACCCGCCGGGGCGGCCGTCGCCGAGCCCGCCGGTACGGCCGTCCCGATCGACACGGCCCCGCCCGTCGCAGCGGCCGTCCCGGACCCGGCGGCACCATCCGGCCCGACCGCCGCCCTGGCCGGCGACGGCGCGAAGGCACGTGGCTGAGCGGCGCCGTCCCGTGGGCCGACGGGCGGTGACGACGGGCCCGCCCGCCCTGGGCCGCCCCCTGCCCCGGCACCCCGACGCCGCGCACGACGGGCGCCCGGGGCCGCCCCGGCCCTCAGGCCACGAACGTCCGCGGCGACTCGGTCTCCCCGGCCGCCCCCGAGCCCACCAGGCGCGCCGCCGCCGCCAGCCGCACCGCCGCCTCGTCCGCGACCGGACCCGACACCGTGAACGGCAACCGCACATACCCCTCGAAGGCACCGTCGACCCCGAACCGGGGCCCGGACGGCACGCGCACCCCGACCCTCTCCCCGGCCACCGCCAGCCGGGAGCCGGAGAGCCCTCCGGTGCGCACCCAAAGGGTCAGCCCGCCGCCCGGCACCGAGAACTCCCAGTCGGGCAGCTCCCGGCGGACCGCGGCGACCAGCGAGTCCCGGTTCTCCCTTGCCTGTTCGCGCCGCAGCCCCACCGCCTGCTCCCAGCCGCCCGTGCGCATCAGCCAGTTGACGGCCAGCTGCTCCAGGACGGGGGTGCCCATGTCCGCGTAGGCACGGGCGGCCACCAGGCTGCGGATCACGTCCGGTGCGGCGCGCACCCAGCCGATCCGCATGCCGGCCCAGAACGCCTTGCTCGCCGATCCGACGGTGAGCACGGTGGAGCCCGCCGGATCGAAGGCGCACACCCGGCGCGGCATCCGTACGCCCGGGTCGAGGTACAGCTCGTTCATGGTCTCGTCGACGACCAGGACCGTGCCGGCGGAACGGGCGGCGTCCACCAGGGCGCGGCGCCGGTCCTCGTCGGCCAGCGCGCCGGTGGGATTGTGGAAGTCGGCGACGACGTAGGCGAGGCGCGGCGCCGCCTCGCGCAGCACCTGTCGCCAACGGTTCATGTCCCAGCCCCCGAGCCCCTCCTCCATCGCCACCGGTACCAGCCGGGCACCCGCCTCCCGCATCAGTTGCAGGATGTTGGCGTAGCTCGGGGACTCCACCGCGATCCGTTCCCCGCGCCCCGCGAAGAGATGGCAGATGGCGTCGATCGCGCCCATCGCCCCGGTGGTGACCATGATCTGCTCGGGCATGGTCGGGATGCCGAGACCGGTGTAGCGGTCGGCGATCATCTGCCGCAGCGCGGGCAGGCCCGCCGGGTAGTCGCCGTGGGTGTGGGCGTACGGCGGCAGCTCCTCCAGGGCGCCCTGGACCGCGCGGGTCAGCCACGGCTCGGGGGCGGGCAGCGAGGCGCAGCCGAGGTCGATCATCGAGCCGAGCGATTCCGGGGGCAGCGGTTCCAGCCCACGGGCGGGCAGCGGGTTGCCGGCCGGCACGGCGGTCCAGCTGCCGGCCCCGCGACGGGATTCCAGGAACCCCTCGGCGCGCAACGCCTCGTACGCGGCGGCGACGGTGGTCCGGCTGACGGACAGCGCGAGCGCCAGTTCGCGTTCGGCGGGGAGCCGGGCGGCCACCGGCACCCGGCCCTCCAGCACGAGCAGCCGCACCCCGTCGGCCAGCGCGCGGTAGGCGGGCGGCTTGCGCGCGCCCGGCCCGGAGGGCCGGGTGTGCTGGGCCTGGAGCTGCCGGGCGAGCTGCGCCGCACCGACCGCCGAAGTCCATTGCGCCATGGAAATCAGTCCACCTTCCTCGGATTGGCCATAGTTGGTGGCCGAACCCCTGCCACAGAGTGACATGCGGCAATCCACTTCCACCACTCCAGGGGGCACCCTTGTCCGTCACCTCCGTCCCTCGCAGGGCGCGCCTCGCCCGAAGGCTGGTCCAGCTCTACGTCGGTCTCGCGCTGTACGGGGCGAGTTCGGCGCTCCTGGTCCGCGCCGGTCTCGGTCTCGAACCGTGGGGGGTTCTGCACCAGGGGCTCTCGGAGCGCAGCGGGCTCTCCATCGGAGTCGTGTCGATCGTCGTCGGCGCCGTCGTGCTGCTGCTGTGGATCCCGATCAGGCAGCGCCCCGGTCTCGGCACCGTCTCCAACGTCTTCGTCGTCGGCATCGCCATGGACGGCACGCTCGCGCTCGTGCCCGCCGTGCACGGCGTCGCGGCCCGGATCGCGCTGATGGCCGCGGGGGTGGTGCTCAACGGGGTCGCGACCGGCCTGTACATAGCGGCGCGGTTCGGCCCGGGTCCGCGGGACGGGCTCATGACCGGTCTGCACCGGTGCACCGGTCGCTCGATCCGACTCGTCCGCACCCTGATCGAGGTGGCGGTGGTGGTGACCGGTTTCGCGCTGGGCGGCTCCCTCGGTGCCGGCACCGTCGTCTACGCCCTCGCCATCGGCCCGCTGGCCCAGTTCTTCCTCCGCCTCTTCGCGGTCGGCGGGGAGCCGACCCACGAGGGCGCGTCCGGGAGCGGGCCCGCGGCCGGGGCCGACGGGCCGGCGGGCGAGGACGAAAGGACGGTCGGGGACGGACCGAGGGGCGGGGAGGCGTCGGTGCCCGGGGAGGCGTCGGTGCCCGCCCGCGGCCGGTCCGTCGCGTCCGGCTCGCTCTCCCGCGGCACCCGTGTCACCGGCCGGACACCGGGACGGGCCATACTGCCGCGGTGACCTCCGTACGCCATCCCTACCTGGACCACCCCACGACGATCCCCTTCGCCCACCGGGGCGGCGCCGCCGACGGGATCGAGAACACCACGGCCGCGTTCCGCCGCGCCGCCGACGCCGGGTACCGCTACTTCGAGACCGATGTGCACACCACGGCGGACGGCCGGCTGGTCGCCTTCCACGACACGACCCTGGACCGGGTCACGGACGGCCGGGGCCGGATAGCCGGGCTGCCGTGGAGCGAGGTGCGGCGGGCCAGGGTGGCCGGGCGCGAGCCGCTGCCGCTGTTCGAGGAGCTTCTGGAGACGTTTCCGCAGGCGCGCTGGAACGTCGACATCAAGGCCGGATCCGCGCTGGTCCCGCTGGTCGAGCTGATCCGCCGGACGAACTCCTGGGACCGGGTGTGCGTGGGCTCGTTCTCCGAGGCCAGGGTGGCCCGGGCCCACCGCCTCGCGGGTCCCCGGCTGGCCACGTCCTACGGCGTGCGCGGGGTGCTGGGCCTGCGGCTGCGCTCCCTCGGCATCCCGGCGGCGCTGCGTTCCGGCGCGGTGTGCGCGCAGGTGCCGGAGAGCCAGAACGGGATCAGGGTCGTCGACCGGCGCTTCGTGCGCGAGGCCCACGCCCGCGGGCTCCAGGTGCACGTGTGGACGGTGAACGAGCCCGAGCGGATGGCCGCGCTCCTCGATCTCGGCGTGGATGGCATCATGACCGATCACATCGAGACGCTGCGCACGGTGCTGAGCGACCGCGGGGCCTGGGCCTGACGCCGCTCGTGCGCGCGGCTCACGGGGAGAGACGAGGGGGAACGGCTTGAGCGCCGAAGCCACGGACACCACCGGGCCGGTGGAACGCTCGTCGGGGCGCGACGACGCCGCGGACCGCATACGCGAACAACGCGGCTGGTATTTCTACGACTTCGCCTGCTCCGTCTATTCGACGAGCGTCCTGACGGTGTTCCTCGGCCCGTACCTGACGTCGGTGGCGAAGGCGGCGGCCGACACCGACGGTTTCGTGCACCCGCTCGGCATACCGGTGCGCGCCGGATCGCTCTTCGCCTACGCGGTCTCGGTGTCCGTCGTGGTCGCGGTGATCGCGATGCCGGTCGCGGGCGCCGCGGCGGACCGCACGGGCCGCAAGAAGCCGCTGCTCGCGGCCGCCGCCTACGTGGGGGCCGCCGCCACGACCGGCATGTTCTTCCTGGAGGGCCACCGCTATCTGCTGGGCGCGTTCCTGCTCATCGTGGCGAACGCGGCGTTCTCGGTGTCGATGGTCCTCTACAACGCCTATCTGCCGCAGATCTCCGAACCGGACGAACGGGACGCGGTCTCCTCGCGCGGCTGGGCGTTCGGCTACACCTCGGGGGCGTTCGTCCTGGTCCTCGACCTGGTGCTGTACACGGCCCACGACTCGTTCGGGCTCTCCGAGGGGGACGCGGTACGGATCTGCCTCGCGTCGGCCGGCGTCTGGTGGGGCGTCTTCACCCTGGTTCCGCTGCGGCGGCTGCGCGACCGCCGGACGCCCCGGAGCGCCGCCGGACCGGGCGCGGGCGCGGCGGGCCCGGGGTGGCGGCAACTGGTCGCGACGCTGCGCGACATGCGCCGCCATCCGCTGACGCTCTCCTTCCTGCTGGCGTACCTGGTCTACAACGACGGCGTGCAGACGGTGATCTCCCAGGCATCGGTGTACGGCTCCGAGGAGCTGGGGCTCGACCAGACGACGCTGATCACGGCCGTGCTGCTGGTCCAGGTGCTCGCGGTGGCGGGGGCACTGGGGATGGGCCGGCTGGCACGGCGTTACGGCGCGAAGCGCACGATCCTCGGCTCGCTCGTCGTCTGGACCCTGATCCTTCTCGCGGGCTACGTCCTGCCCGCGGACGCGCCGCTCTTCTTCTACGTGCTGGCCTCGGCGATCGGCATGGTGCTCGGCGGCAGCCAGGCGCTGTCGCGCTCCCTGTTCTCGCATCTGGTGCCGGAGGGCAAGGAGGCCGAGTACTTCTCCGCGTACGAGATGAGCGACCGCGGACTGAGCTGGTTGGGGCCGCTGGTGTTCGGTCTTGCATATCAGCTGACCGGAAGCTATCGAGATGCGATCATGTCACTGGTGATCTTTTTCGTGATCGGTTCCGTACTGCTCGCGAGGGTGCCGATTCGCCGGGCCGTGGCGGCTGCGGGGAACCCTGTCCCGGAACGGATTTAGACGTTGAAGTGAAAGGCCGGTAGTGTACGCCTTTGGCCTGCCCGGAGGACCGTTACTGCGAGTGGAAGAAGCAAAACCGTTGGGTGACAACTTCCGCCAGATGTGACAAACCGGGCATTGGCGGGTACCCCAACCCTGAAGAAGCAGCGGCACGACGGGCGACGCATGACCGGCAACGGGAATCTTTACCGCCGACCGGACGTTGACCGGATGACGACGACAGCGACACCTGTCCTGTGGGCGACAAGCCCGGGAGGCACGATTCATGAGTGAGCGAGCTCTCCGCGGCACGCGACTCGTGGTTACCAGCTACGAGACGGACCGCGGCATCGATCTGGCCCCGCGCCAGGCGGTGGAGTACGCATGCCAGAACGGACATCGATTCGAGATGCCCTTCTCGGTAGAGGCGGAGATTCCGCCGGAGTGGGAGTGCAAGGCGTGCGGCGCCATGGCGCTCCTGGTGGACGGGGATGGCCCCGAGGAGAAGAAGGGCAAGCCCGCGCGCACGCACTGGGACATGCTCATGGAGCGGCGCACGCGCGAGGAGCTGGAAGAGGTGCTGGCCGAGAGGCTGGCGGTTCTGCGCTCCGGAGCCATGAACATCGCCGTGCACCCGCGGGACAGCCGGAAGTCCGCCTGACCGCAGGGCACCGCAGTACGACAGAGCCGCGGGCCGTGGCACACCCGGTGTGTGCACCACGGCCCGCGGCTCTGTCGCGTCCGGACACGGGCACGGCCGCGCACGGCCGTCCGTGAACGGGCCGGGCCGGCGGAACCGGCGCCGGCCCGTACGGGATCAGGGGGTCAGCGGCGGCCGGGGGCCGTCGTCGGTGCGGGAGCCCGGCTGCGGCGCGTCGTGGCGGACGACCTCACCCTGCACGATCTTTCCGTCCGGCCGGTGAATGCGGGCCTGCTGGAAGGCGTCGGAGATGCTGCCGGGGGATGCGGTGCGCATCCGGCGCTCCAGCGAGCGCTCGGCGTATCGCCCGAGCATCGAGCGGACCCGCGGCACCAGCAGCAGGAGCCCCGCCACGTCGGAGACCGGCCCCGGGACCATCAGCAGCAGTCCGCCGAGCATCAGGAAGCCGTTGCCCCCGCCGCCCGCGGGGGCCGTCTGCCCGGTGGTGTCGGCGCCGGGCTGCCCCGGCATCCGCTGGAGGGTCTCGGTGAGATTGCGGAAGGCCCGGCGGCCGGCCCGCTTCACCACCGCCGCCCCGAGGACGATCCCGGCCACCAGGAGCAGCAGCACGGTGAACCCGCCGGCCGCGTCGGCCACGACGGTGAGCAGCCAGATCTCCAGCACCGCCCAGGCGGCGACGGCGAGCGGGACGAAGGTGCGGGCGCGTGAACGCCTCGGTGCGGTCGGGGGCGGTGTGCCTGTACCGGTCGTCATGGTCCCCAGTGTGCCCGTACGCGCGTCCGAACGGCGTAGGGGGGTGAGCCTCGGCCGGTCGCCGGGGTGGGGCGGCCGGATCCGGCCGCCGCCCCGGCTCAGACGGCCTTGCGGCCCAGGGCCCGGTTCGTGCGGGTGGTGACCCCCCAGGAGGTGACCCGCCACAGCGCCTCGACGAGGATGTCGCGGCTCATCTTGGAGTCGCCGATCTCCCGGTCCACGAACGTGATCGGGACCTCGACGACGTGGTACCCGGCCTCGACGGCGCGACGGGCCAGGTCGACCTGGAAGCAGTAGCCCTGGGAGGCGACCCGGTCCAGGCCGATGCCCTTCAGGGTCTCGGTACGGAAGGCCCGGTAGCCGCCCGTGACGTCCCTGGTCCGCAGTCCGAGGAGGATCCGGGAGTAGGTGCTGCCGCCGCGCGAGATCATCTCGCGGGACTTCGGCCAGTTGACCACACGGCCACCCGGCACCCAGCGGGAGCCGAGCACCAGGTCGGCGCCCTTGAGCGCGGTGAGCAGCCGGGGCAGCTCCTCGGGCTGGTGGGAACCGTCGGCGTCCATCTCCACGAGCACGCCGTAGCCGCGCTCCATGCCCCAGCGGAAGCCCGCGAGATAGGCGGCGCCCAGCCCTTCCTTGCCCTCGCGGTGCAGCACCCGGACCTGCTCGTCCTCGGAGGCGATCTCGTCGGCGACCTTGCCGGTGCCGTCGGGGCTGTTGTCGTCGGCGACCAGGATGTCGGCCTCCGGCACGGCGGCGCGCACCCGGCTGACGATCGGCTTGATGTTCTCGGCCTCGTTGTAGGTCGGAATGATCACCAAGGTTCTGCCGAGCGGGCCGTATCGTCTCTGACCGCCGTCGTTCACTTACTGCCCCTTCAGTCCGTACGCAGATGCACACCATATCCAGCGTCCGGGGGCCGTACGCCGCCACGGTCGGGCACCCGCGGGGGACAGAAGCGGGGAAGTGCGGACAGAAAAGCACGGACGGGACCAGGAGATGGGCGCGACCGCACGAGGAGACTACGGATGGGGGCCCGGCGCCCTTCGGGCCGGCCTGGGACCCGCTGGCTGCGGGTCGACCGAGAGCCGTTGTCTACTGAACGTCCGGGCCCCACCCGGGTCGCACCCCCGTCCGGCGATGCCTTCCCTCGCCACCGAGGCGCGGGCGCTGAACCTGGCTGTCAGTGGTGGGGCGCCGGTAGGGCACACCACCCCGTGACCCAGCGGCGTTCGACGACTGCGTGGAGGTTCGACCGGTCGGGCGTCCTGTGGTGGACCCGGCCGAACCTACCGGCCGGTGGGCGCGTTCTGTCAATACCCATCTGACCTGCGACGTTCATGGAACCTGCCTGGTCAGTGGCGAAGATCCGCAGGTCGTGGCGGAACGTCGGAACCCTCGATCGACGGTGCGAAATGTCCGCACGTCACTCGTTCGGCCGTACGTAGACCGTTTGTCCGAAGACCACCGTCCGCAGGCAGACCGGGAGTTCGGCGCCGGGGGTGAGATCCGGCAGTCCGGGGGTGCCCGACCTGGGGTCGGTCGACCAGCGGGCGACCCGGTCGTCCGGCGCCTGGACCACGAGGCCGCCGGTGCGCCAGACCGCGTAGTCGGCCGGGGCGCCGGGCACGAGCGTGCCCGCGTCGTCGCGGCCGACGGCCCGCCAGCCGCCCCGGGTGTGGGCGGTGAAGCCCGCGCGCACGGAGATCCGGTGCTCGGGCGTGCGGTGGAAGGCGGCGGCCCGTACGGTCCCCCAGGGGTCCAGCGGGGTCACCGGGCTGTCCGAGCCGAACGCCAGCGGCACACCGCCCCGCAGGAGCGCCGCGTACGGGTTGAGGGTCCTGGCCCGCTCGGCGCCCAGCCGCCGCGCGTACATGCCCTCCTCCCCGCCCCATGCGGCGTCGAAGGCGGGCTGCACCGAGGCGGTCAGGCCCAGTTCCGCGAAGGCGGCGACGGTCTCGGGGGTGAGCATCTCGGCGTGCTCGACGCGGTGCCGGGCGGCCCGGATCCGGGCGAGGCCGAGCTTCTCGGAGGCGGCCCGGACACCCTCCACCACGGCGGAGACCGCCGCGTCGCCGATGGCGTGGAAACCGGCCTGGAGTCCGGCCTCGGTGCAGGCTGTGACGTGGGCGGCGATCCGTGCCGCGTCGAGATGGGCGGCGCCCGTGTGCCCGGACGGGCCGTCGGCGTACGGCTCGTGCAGGCAGGCGGTGTGCGAGCCGAGCGAGCCGTCGGCGAACAGGTCCCCCGCCGCGCCGACCGCGCCGAGTTCCCTGACGCGGCGGGCGTCCTTCTCGTCGGCGACCTCCTCGGCCCAGTAGCCGAAGACCCGCGGGCCGCTCTCCTCTGCCGCGAGCCTCAGCAGTCCGGTGAAGTCCTCCTCGTCGGAGATGTCAGGGCCGCCGCACTCGTGGACGGTGCCGATGCCCAGGGAGGCGGCGCGGCGCAGGGCGGCCCGCTGGGCGTCCGCGCGCTGGCGCGGGGAGACGGCTCCGTGGGCCGCGGCGCGCACCGCGTGGTGGGCGGCGTCGGTGAGCGGGGCGTCCGGGTGGTGGCCGGTCAGCCCGGTGACACCGGGGACCAGGTCCAGCAGGGCGGTGGTGACGACCGCGGAGTGCACGTCGACGCGGGGCAGGTAGACCGCCCGCCCGCCCGCGGCGGCGTCGAGTTCGGCGCGCGACGGGGGACGCTGCTCCGGCCAGCGCGTGGCGTCCCAGCCGTGACCGAGGACGACCCGGTCGGCGGGGTGCGCGGCCACGTACGCGCGCAGCAGGCCGAGTGCCTCGTCGAGGGTCCGGGCGGCGGAGAGGTCGAGTCCGGTGAGCGCCAGACCGGTCGCCGTGGTGTGCACATGGGCGTCGGTGAACGCCGGGGTGACCAGGGCGCCGTCGAGGTCGATCACCTCGTCGACGCCGCTCGCGAAGGCGTCGGCGGCCCCTTCCGAACCCACCCAGGCGACATGGCCGCGTTCGACGACCATGGCGGTGGCGAAGGGGTCGGCGGGGCTGTGGACGTCTCCACCGCGCAGCAGCACGGTGCGGTGTTCGCTCTGGTGGGCGGTGCTCTCGGTCATGGGACCAGTCTCGCGCCTGTCCGCGGCCGCCCCGTCCGCGCCCCCCTCGGAGACTGTCGGGCGGCCTCCGGCCGGGCGGCCACGCCCCGGCTCGCACGCTTCCGGCGTTGCCGGAACGCCCGTGCGGCTCCTCTACGAGGGCGTCCGGGCGCCTTGGAATCGCACGCACCGTGCCGCGTCCGCCTTCCGGTCGAAGACCACCCGACAGGCTCTCAGATCTTCGGGGGACGGGCCTCGTACGGCGTGGACAGGACGACGGTGGTACGGGTGGAGACGCCGGCCAGCGAACGGATCCGGGTGAGCAGGTGCTCCAGCTCCAGGGGCGCCGCGACCCGCACCTTGAGGATGTAGTTCTCGTCGCCCGCGACGCTGTGGCACGCCTCCAGTTCGGGGACGTCGGCGAGCCGTTCGGCGATGTCGTCCGGCGCGCTCGGGTCGAAGGGTTTCACCGAGATGAACGCGGTGAGCGGCAGACCCACCGCCTCCGGGTCGACGACCGCGGCGTAGCCCCGGATCACTCCGCGCTGCTCCAGTCTGCGGACGCGCTGATGAACGGCCGATGTGGACAGGCCCGTGGCCTTGCCCAGGTCGGTGTAGCTCATCCGCCCGTCCTTGACGAGCAGCTCAACGATCTGTCGGTCCAGCTCCTCCATGCGGTCAACCTATTGCCCGGGCGTCTCCAGGAACAGCGGCGAGGGCCCCGGAGTGGCACCTGCGCCCGGCATGTGACGAACGCCACAGGATTACGGCTGGGTAGCGCGCCACCTCGTGGTTACGGCCGACGCGCGCCGGGAAGTGCTTGCTGTGGTCCAGGCCACGGCGCCGGACCGGGTCCACCCGAGGGGGGAAATTCCCATGCAGAGCTTGAAGCTCACCGAACGCTTCGAACCGGATTCCGTCGATCCGGACGACGACGCGGTCGCCGATCCGTACGACATGTTCGAGATGTACCGGGTGATCTGCCCGGACTGCGCGCAGCCGATCGCGCTGCTGGCCGACGAGGACGTGCTGCCGGAGCACGCGCTGTGCCCGACTCCGTGGAACCCGTTCGTCCTGCAGGTCTGCTCCGGAACGGGCCGCGCGGTCTCCCGGACGCGGCCCGCGGACGACTCGCCCGATCTCCAGGAGCAGGACAGCGGACTGCTGTTGACGCTCCCTCAGGGGCTCGACTGGAGGATGCAGCCGTTCTCGCACGCCGGCGGTCCCGGCTCGCGCCCGATGCGGGCGCCACGGATGCGGCGCGAGGCCGCCTGAGCCGGTCCCCGCGCCCCGCGGCACGGCCCGGTGACCGTCCGGGCCCGTCCGCCCGGCGGGCGCGCGTCCGGCCCGAGGCCGGGAACCGCACGACGACGCGGTCCGGCGGCGCGCCGCCCGAGGGACCGCCGCCCCGGGGAACAGCCCCTGGAGAAACCGCCCGGGGAAGGGGCGAACGGGCTCTCGAATCGCTCGGACAGTGACCCGTTCCCGCCCCGCACCGTTGGCCGGGTATGACCCCGCCGCACACGACGGCCGGTACCGGTCGTCGCCGTCTCGCCGTCCCCGCTTCCGAAGAATCGGTTCCGCAGCCCGGTGCGCGGCCGGCGCCCCGGACGCCGCCGCACTCCGCCGATCCGCCCATCTTCCGGGCCCTGCTGCGTCATTGGGAGCGGCACGGGCGGACCCTGCCGGGCCGCCGGGACCAGGAGTGGAACCGGATCATGACGACGCCCGTGTGGTCGGAGCGCCCGCTTCGGCTCAGCGGGTCTCGGGACCCGCGAGATGGCGGGCGATGACCATCCGCTGGATCTGGTTGGTGCCCTCGACGATCTGGAGCACCTTGGCCTCGCGCATCAGCCGCTCCACGGGGAAGTCGGCGGTGTAGCCGTAGCCGCCGAGGACCTGGACGGCGTCGGTGGTGACCTGCATCGCCGCGTCCGTGCAGAACAGCTTGGCCATCGCCGCCTGGCGCGAGAACGGCTTGCCCTCGTCGCGCAGCCGGGCCGCTTCCAGGTACAGCGCCCGGCCCGCCTCGATGCGGGTGGCCATGTCGGCGAGCATGAAGCGCAGGCCCTGGAAGTCCGCGATGGGGCGGCCGAACTGCTGCCGCCCGGTGGCGTAGGAGACGGCCTCGGTCAGAGCCGCCTGGGCGACACCGATCGCGCAGGCGGCGATACCCAGGCGTCCGGAGTCCAGCGCGGACAGGGCGATCGCGAAGCCCTGGCCCTCGTCGCCGATGCGGCGCGCGTCGGGGATCCGTACGCCGTCGAAGTTCAGCTGGGCGGTGGGCGAGCCCTTCATGCCCATCTTCTTCTCCGGCGCGGCGGCGTTCAGCCCCTCGGCGTCGCCGGGCACCAGGAAGGCGGTGATGCCGCGGGCCCCCTCGCCGCCGGTGCGCGCCAGGACCGTGTAGAAGTCCGCGATCCCGCCGTGGGTGATCCACGCCTTGGTGCCGGTGACGACCCAGTCGTCGCCGTCCCGCACGGCCTTGGTGCGCAGCGATGCGGCGTCGGATCCGGAGGCGGGCTCGGAGAGGCAGTAGGCCCCCAGCAGGCCCCCGCCCAGCATCGCCGGGAGGTGCGCGTCCCGCTGCTCCTCGGTGCCGTATCCGGCGAGCGCGTGGCAGGCGAGGGAGTGGACGCTGACGCCGAGGCCGACGGTGAGCCGGGCCGCCGCGAGCTCCTCCAGGACCTGGAGGTAGACCTCGTAGGGCTGGTCGCCGCCACCGTGGCCGGAATCGTAGGGCAGTCCGAGCAGTCCGGACTCGGAGAGGAGGGTGAAGACCTCGCGCGGGAACCGGCCCGCTTCCTCCTCCTCGGCCGCCCGCGGCGCGATCTCCCGCTGGGCGATGTCGCGGACGAGGGCGAGCAGTTGCCCGGCCTCCTCGGTCGGCAGACGACGTTCCACCGAGAACGGGGCACGGTCGGACATGATGCGCTCTCCTCCCTGTCGGGCGTGGCGGCGGTCGCGCGCGCGGGGTGTGGGCGGCACCGCCGGGGGCTTTCGGACAGCACCCGGAAGAGCACTGCCACCCAACCGATGCCGGTCCCCCGGATTACGAGAGCTGCTGGCCAGCGGCTGTGGCGGCTTGAGTATGCCCGATCGGACGATATCCGTCACGGGGTCGGCGGGCGACTCGGAGACAGCGGGAACGATCACCGGAATTGGTCCGAACCATTGACCCAACTGGTCTAGTCCATCTACGGTTTCACCCGGACCGGCATTTCCGCGTTCATGCCAAGTTCGCGGAAGGGCCGGACTCCCCCCACCACGTTCCCTCCCCCACGAGGAGACAAGATGTCCGGACAGCACCGCGCCCGCACCCGCGTACGGGGCTTCGCCGCGGCCGCCTGCACTACGGCCCTCGGCGCCGCCCTCCTGGGCGTGGCCGGCACCGCCCCCGCCGGCGCGACCCCCGCCGCACCGGCCGCCTCCCCCACGGCGGCCGGCGACAAGGTGGTCGGCTACTTCACCAACTGGGGTGTCTACCAGCGCAATTACCACGTCAAGAACATCGAGACCTCGGGCTCAGCCGACAAGCTCACCCACATCAACTACGCCTTCGGCAACGTCACCGGAGGCAAGTGCGCGATCGGCGACTCGTACGCCGACTACGAGAAGGCGTACACCGCCGACCAGTCGGTCGACGGGGTCGCCGACACCTGGGACCAGGACCTGCGCGGCAACTTCAACCAGCTGCGCAAGCTCAAGAAGCTGCACCCGGACCTCAAGGTGATCTGGTCGTTCGGCGGCTGGACCTGGTCCGGCGGCTTCGGCGAGGCGGCGAAGAACCCGGCCGCGTTCGCCGAGTCCTGCTACAACCTGGTCGAGGACCCGCGCTGGGCCGATGTCTTCGACGGCATCGACATCGACTGGGAGTACCCCAACGCCTGCGGTCTCACCTGCGACACCAGCGGGCGCGAGGCGTACGGCAACCTGCTGGCCGCGCTGCGCTCCAAGTTCGGCGCGGACAACCTGGTCACCGCGGCGATCCCCGCCGACGCCTCCGACGGCGGCAAGCTCGACGCGGTCGACTACGGCGGCGCCTCGAAGCACGTCGACTGGTACAACCCGATGACGTACGACTACTTCGGCGCCTGGGACGCGCAGGGACCGACCGCCCCGCACTCCCCGCTGAGCTCCTACGAGGGCATCCCGCAGGACGGGTACAACAGCGAGGCCACCATCGCCAAGCTGAAGGAGGCGGGTGTCCCCGCGTCCAAGCTGCTGCTCGGCGTCGGCTTCTACGGCCGCGGCTGGACCGGCGTCACCCAGGACGCGCCCGGGGGCACCGCCACCGGCGCCGCCCCCGGCACGTACGAGGCGGGCATCGAGGACTACAAGGTCCTCAAGAACAGCTGCCCGGCGACCGGCACGGTGGCCGGCACGGCGTACGCGCGCTGCGGCGACAACTGGTGGAGCTACGACACCCCGGCCACCATCGCCGGCAAGATGGACTACAAGGACCAGCAGGGTCTGGGCGGCACCTTCTTCTGGGAGCTGAGCGGCGACACCACCGACGGGGAGCTGATCAAGGCTCTCCGCTGAGCGCCTGTCGGGTGACCTCCGGCCGGAGGTCACCCGACACGCTCCGAGAGACGTCCGGCCGCTCGGAGGGCCGGACACGAGCCGCGCGGCCGGGTGACCCCACCCCCGGCCGCGCGGTGCGCCCCGGCCAGTTCGCCGGGGCGGGCCACCTGCGCCAACAGGCATGATGGGCACATCGGTTCCACACGCCCCAGCATGCCGCGCGTCCCCGTCACGCCCCACGGGCACCGGGGTCCGGGAGGTAAGAACGTGTCACGCCAGGTGCTCACCGTCGCAGCCGACGGGACGGGCGACTGCCGCACCGTCGCACAGGCCGTCGCCCGGGCCCGCACCGGAGCGGTCGTCAGCATCGCCCCGGGACGGTACGAGGAGAGCGTGACCGTGGCGGTCTCCATCACCCTGAGCGCCGCCGAGGGGCGGGGGTCGCCCGCGTCGGCGTCGGCAGCGGCGACCGCCGTCGCGGCCGGGTCCGCCGCACGGTCCGCCGCCGGGCCGGGGGACGGCCCCGGTGGCGAGCCCACCGGGAAGAGGACCCCGGCGGGCGAGGAGAGCACGTCGGGGAAGGAGCCGCGGCCGGCCACGGCCGGGAACGACGCCCCGAAGCCCGGTACGACAGCGGCGGCGGAAGCGGTGGAAGGGAGCACCGCCGAGGGCAGCGCGGCAGAAGGAGGCGCTCAGGCGCGGACAAAGACGGAAGCGGAGGCGAAGGCGGGGACGGACACGGACGCGGAGGCCGGGCTCGCGGCTGCCGCGCCCGCCGCCACCGCCTCGCCGCCGCGCCGCCGGTCTGCCCATCGGGCGGCCCGGCAAGCCCATGATCGCCGCGGCCGTGGTCGGCGGACTCGTCCTGATCGGGGTGCCGTTCCTGATTTCGGGGCCGGACGACAAGAACGGCCCTGCTGCCGCCAACGCCCCGGTCGGCAGCCCCATGGGCCCGGAGAGCACCGGCCCCGGCATCGTGCCGGGCGAGCAACGTGCCCCCGACTCCGGCTCGCTGAAGGAGGGCGGCAAGCACGCGGGCGCGCCTGGAACGGCGGACAAGGGCTCCACCAAGGTCACCGGCGGCATCCACGAGGGCGGTGCGGTGGAGGCGAAGGGCGAGGCCGGATCCGGCGCGGCGCCCGGAACGAAGCACGCGTCCCGAACCGGGACGGGCGGCTCCCCCGACAGCGACACCAACACCAACACCGGCACCGGCAGGACGACCACGGAGAAGAGCGGCACGGGCGGCAGCACCGCCTCGTCCGGGTCCGGCGACACGCAGAAGTCCGTCGCGCAGTCGGCCGTCGTGTACACCGGCATCACCGGGCGCGGCTGTCCCACCCCCTCCGGCGGCGGCTACCAGCGGGACAACTTCTACACCGACGGCAGCAACGGCTGGTACGGCCGGTCCTCCGGCGGCTGGACGGGCGACGGATGCAACGGGAGCTACGACTCCGTCCCGATGTCCGGCGACACGAGCACCGACATGCGGAACCGTGTCAAGTGGTGGTGGAACCCCGGCACCAAGGCCCGTACCTGTCAGATCTCCGTGTACATCCCGAACAGCGGCAACGTCCTGTACGTGGGCGGGCATCCCACCACGTACCACGTGCTCGTGAACGCCAACGACCGTACGACCAAGTACGACAGCTTCACGATCAACCAGGTGAACCACCGGGGCCAGTGGGTCGACGCGGGCACTTTCGCCATGAAGGGCCCGACGATCGGGGTGAAGCTCCTGGACCGGGGTGACGACTGGTCCAAGGGCTGGGAGAAGGCGCACCACGCCGCCGCCCAGATGAAGGCGACCTGCCGCTCCTGACCGCCGCCGTCCGGTGACCGGACAGGACTGGTCACCGGACGGGACTCACCCGCTTCAGCGCACCCCGACGGCGGGCAACCCGTTGAGGACATCGGCGTGGGTTCGTACCGTCGCCTCCGGAGGGGTTCGCCACTTGGGACGATTTCGGTCGCTCGCCGCCGCCTGAGGACCGGGGTTCGTGGTCCGCCTGCGTCGATCCCTCGGGTGTGGACCCGCGGTTGTACTTCCAGCGCGTTGCCGAAGGCAAGGCCGTCGAGAATCGGCTGTATCTCGACGTGCGGGTCGCACCGGACTCGTGGGATCGGACCGTCAGGCGACTCGGTCCGCCTGGACACGATCCGCACGACGTGCGACACGAGTGGACCACCGTGACCCTGACGAGCGGCCTGTCCGTCCACGAGAGTTCTCGCCGGCTCGGACATCGTTCGATCAGGGTCACGGTGGACCGGTGCGGCCACCTCGCGCAGGACGGCCAGGAGCGCTGCCGTCAGGTCGCCGAGACGACCGTGGGGCCGTACATGCTCACAGCAGGCCGAGCGACCTCAGTGCGCGGTGCTGGCTCGGTGCTGGCTTAGCTGGCCAGTAGATGTAGCAGACACCGCCCGTGCCGCTTCTGACCTTGCCGTTCGCGTCGTAGCGCTTGGTGCGCAGCCAGATGTTCTCCCATTCGCGGCGCCGGTAGACCCGGCGGACCGCCTCGTTGTCCGGTGAGGCCGGATCGTTGGCGATCACGTCACCGTCCGCGGTGAACCCGATCACGGTCATCAGGTGGCCGGACGTCCCGTATCCGGCGCCGGTCAGTTCCTCCTTGAGGAAGGACTGCGACGTGATGACCGGGATGCCCACCCGGATCAGGTTCTCCACGTCCGTGAGCGAACCGAGCCTGGTCACCGCGGCGCCCATGTCGTCGTAGGTCGCGGCGTAGGCGGCGTTGAACGGCCAGTTGCCGCAGCCCTCGTACTGGTAGTCGTACGTGAACCGGGCGGCGTGGCAGACCTGCGGGTCGGCCAGACCGGGCTCGACCCAGGCGAGGTCCTCGGCGGTGGGGCGGCGGCCCCAGTACTCGATGATCATCTGCGAGGACGTGGGGCTGCACCACGCCTCGCCCCCGTTGTCGTACTCCGGGTACTGCCCCACGTGGATGTTCTGCGAGTAGCGCGGCACCGGCAGTTCCCCGACGAGACCGGGAACGCTGGCGGGCACCGTGAAGCGGTCCGGGACGTCGGACGCCATGGTGCCGAGCCGCCACACGGTGGGCGTGCCGCGGGTGCCCGGGGCGCGGTGGAGGGTCAGCCGCATGCGGTGGGCGGCCAGCCGCAGCCCGCTCGCCGGGTCGTCCACCGAGAAGGTGTCGGTCCAGACGGAACTCCTGCCGTCGCCCTGGTCGTCGACGGAGGTCCTGCGGATGTCGCCGTCTCCGGAGGCCCAGCGGCCCATCACGTACCACGGCGTCCAGGTGCCGTCCGAGTAGCGGCCCTGGAGCTCGATCTGGATCCAGGTGCCCTCGGGAGTGTGCGCGTTCCAGGAGGCGATCACCTCGGTCGCCGGGACGGCCGACCGGTGGAGCGGCGAGGTCCAGGTCGCGTACTCCCAGGCGGAGGTCCGCCCGGTGTGCGGGTCGGTGTAGTCGGTGCGCCCCTCGGGACGGCCGATCACCAGACCGGGGCTGCGGCCCGCGACGGCCCGGGTACCGGCGCGGAAGCCGCCGCGCCAGTCGGCGTACGTGTGCCAGGACCGGTTGTCCACGGAAGAAGCGGCTGCCGAGGGGGTCGAGGGAGCGGTGGACGAAGCGGTGGCGGCGTGCGCGGAGGCGGCGGAGGGCACCGTACCCGCGGCGGCCACCGCGAGCGCGGCGGTCAGCACGGTCCTGCGCGAGGTCGGTCTGTTCATGGGCGAGACCCCCGGTCGTGAACTCGTGGGCGGAATGCGGTTACGGGTGTGCGACAGTGCGCCAACTATCGCGGTTCGCGGCCGGATCCGGCCAGCGTTACGACACCCCGCCGAGCCACCAATATTGGTCTGAACCACTGGCATGACCTGCGGCGGACCGGACACGCCCGGCGAACGCCCCGGACCGGCCCGTAGGCTGGAACACATGAACGACCTCTCGGCCCCCGCCGCGCGGCTGCGCGCCCTGACACCGTCCTGCGGACCGGTGCGACTGGTCGCCGTGGACGGTCACGCGGGATCGGGGAAGAGCACCTTCGCGACCCGTCTGGCCGCGGCGCTCGGTGACGCCCCGGTGCTGCGCCTGGACGACCTGGCCACCCACATGTCCTTCTTCACCTGGACGGACAGGCTGCGGGAGCAGGTGATCGAGCCGCTGTCGCGCGGGGAGCGCGCCCATTACGCGCCGTACGACTGGACCGCCCGGACGTTCGGGGCGCCGCGCGCCCTGGACCCCGCGCCGGTGGTCCTGATCGAGGGCGTCGGCGCGGGGCGCCGCGCGCTGCGCCCGCACCTGGCACGGCTGCTGTGGATGGACCTGCCCGCCGCGGAGTCCTGGGCGCGGGGCCGGCGCCGGGACGGGCCCGCGCTGTCCGCCTTCTGGGACGGGTGGACGGCCGCCGAGGAGGGGCACTTCTCGGCCGATCCCTCGCACCCCCACGCGGACACGCTGATACGGCAGTTGCCGGTGGGCTACGCGTGGGTGGAGGGCCCTCGCCCGGCGGCGGGGTCGAACCACTGAGTAACGGACGGTGAGCAGGGCGCACCCCCGTATCAACTGCTGAGAAATCAGCCCGGATGACCCCAACTCGGCTTGACCGGAGGGCGGTACAGGTCTTACGTTCTCAATGTGCGGCTTTTCGAAGCCCTCACAGACACGAAGCCCCCGGTTGTTCCCCCGTGATCGGGGGCTTCGTTCTGCTCGCGCGCGCCCTCTCCCCCACGGCCTCCGCGCGCTTCGTTCACCCTCGGTCACGGCCTCCCTTCTGCCTGCGGCGCCCTTATTCGAGTACTCCCCGCGCAGGTACGATGCCTCTCGGTGCGGTCAATTCCCGCTCTCGGCACAGTGGTTCGGCGCGCCTCGGCGGGTGGGTCGTGCGGCGGGACATCCTGGGGGCACGGTTTGTGGGGGACCAGATGGACATCGGCACACAGGGCGCACAGACCCCCGCCGACCTGGCCTGGCTGCGCGGCGTGGACGCCTACACGATGGGCGCCTACCCCCAGGCCGAGGAGGAGTTCAGAGCGGCGGTGCGCAGCGACCCCGGTATGGCGGACGGCTGGCTGGGACTCCACGCGCTGAGGGTCGACACCACGACGGCGCTGCTGCGCATGCACCGGCACCGCGAACGCTTCGGCGAGCAGCGCACCCGCCATCGGCGCACCCTCAATTCGTGGTACTGGCTGGGCTGGTGGGTGCAGCCGGTGCTGGAGAGCCCGCGCGACCTGCTCCTCGCGCACGCCTCGCACTGGCTGGACGGGCGGCACGTCGCCGAACTGGACCGGGCCCTGGCCGACCTGCCGCCGGTGGACGCGGACCCGCAGGTGCGCTTCCTGCACGCCTGCCGCGCCTACCTGGCCAAGGACTGGGACCAGCTCGTGCGCCATACCGAACAGCTGATCGACGACCCGGTGCTCGGCATCGAGGCGGGGCTGTTCGGCGGGATGGCGCGGGTGCGGCTGGAGATGTACGGGCAGGCCGAGCCACTGCTCGCCACTGCGCTGATGCGCTGCCGCAGCGAGCAGCCGCAGCGCAAGGAGCTGCGCTACTGGCTGGCCCGGGCGCACGAGGGAACGGGCCGCAGCGCCGCCGCCCTGCCGCTGTACCGGGCGGTGCACCGGATCGACCCGGCGTTCATGGACACCTCGGCCCGGCTCGCCGCCATCGCGGACTACGACGGTCTCGACGGCCCGGACGAGGCGGCCGGCATCACCGCGGTGTCCCTGGCCGGGCCGGGCACGGACACCGCGGCCGACCCCCAGCCGGAACCGGACGCGGTACCCGGCAGTGGCCTGGTGGACGCCCGGGAGCCGCGGCCGGGCGACGACGTCCCCGGGCCCGGCGGTCTCGGGCTGCCCCCGCCGCCCGACGGGGCGCGGCACCGGGCCCCGGTGTCCGGATCGCCGTCGTCCCCCTTCCCGGCCGGTCCCAGCGACCCGGTGCTGCTCGCCGAGGCGCTGGCCCAGCTGGAGCGGATGGTCGGCCTGGACCCCGTCAAACGCCAGGTGAAGGCGTTGTCCGCGCAGCTGAACATGGCGCGGCTGCGGGCGGGCCTGGGGCTGCCGGTGCAGCCGCCGAAGCGCCATTTCGTCTTCTCGGGCCCGTCCGGCACCGGCAAGACCACGGTGGCCCGCATCCTGGGCCGGGTCTTCTACGCGCTCGGTCTGCTCGGCGGCGACCATCTGGTCGAGGCCCAACGGGCGGACCTGGTCGGCGAGTTCCTCGGGCAGACCGCGGTCAAGGCGAACGAGCTGATCGACTCGGCCCTGGGCGGGGTGCTCTTCGTCGACGAGGCGTACAGCCTCTCGAACACCGGCTACAGCAAGGGGGACGCCTACGGCGACGAGGCCCTCCAGGTCCTCCTGAAGCGGGCCGAGGACAACCGGGACCATCTCGTCGTCATCCTCGCGGGCTATCCGGAGGGCATGGACCGTCTGCTGGCCGCCAATCCGGGGCTCTCCTCGCGCTTCACCACCCGGGTGGACTTCCCCAGTTACCGGCCCGCCGAGCTCACCTCGATCGGTGAGGTGCTGGCCGCGGAGAACGGCGACGTGTGGGACGAGGAGGCGCTGGAGGAACTGCGCTCGATCAGCACGCACGTGGTGGGTCAGGGCTGGATCGACGAACTGGGCAACGGGCGGTTCCTGCGCACCCTGTACGAGAAGAGCTGTGCCTACCGCGATCTGCGGCTCTCCGCGTACCCGACGGCGCCGGGCCGGGACGATCTGGCGACGCTGCGGCTGCCCGATCTGATGCAGGCGTACGGCGAGGTGCTGTCCGGCCGGGGGCCGGTGGAGCGCGGGCCGCAGGAGCCGCCGACGCCGTGAGGAGGCCCGGCTGACGAGCCGGGCACCGGGCTCCGGAAGGCCGGAGAAGCCCCGCGGGCCGGAGGGGCCGGGACGACCGGCCCCTCCGGCGTTCGCGGGCGGGGTCCGGTCAGCGGACCGACGCGGTGAGTTCGCCGTAGCCGGTCGTGGTCTCCGCCGCCCGGCGCGGCACCGAGATCCGGTGGGCCGGGTCGCGCACCTCGCCGACCAGCATCTCCAGCACGTCCTCCATGGCGACGAGGCCGAGGACCCGACCGGAGGCGTCGGCGACCTGGGCCAGATGCGTCGCGGCGCGCCGCATCACGGTCAGGGCGTCGTCGAGGGGCAGCTCGGCCCGTACGGTCGCCATCGGTCGCCAGACGTGCTGGGGGACGGCCCGGTCGACGTCCTCCAGGTCCAGCACGTCCTTGACGTGCAGATAGCCCATGAACGCGCCGCCGCCCTCCGCGCACACGGGGAAGCGCGAGAAGCCGGTCCGCACGGTCAGCTCCTCGATCCGGCGCGGGGTGACGGACGGGTCCACCGTGACCAGGGACGCCCGCTTCAGCAGGACGTCGGTGACGGGCCTGCTGCCGAGCTCCAGTGCGTCCCCCAGCCGCTCCTGCGCGTCGGGCTCCAGGAGACCGGCCTGACCGGAGTCCTCGACCAGCCGGTTGAGCTGTTCGCTGGTGAAGACCGCCTCGACCTCGTCCTTCGGTTCGACGCCGAAGATCCTCAGCACCAGCCGGGAGCAGGCGCCCAGCGCCGAGGTGACCGGGCGGCAGAGGCGGGCGAAGCCCACGAGACCGGGGCTGAACCACAGCGCGGTCTTCTCCGGTGCCGCCATGGCGAGGTTCTTCGGGACCATCTCGCCGATGACGAGGTGCAGGAAGACCACGGAGGCGAGGGCCAGGACGTAGCCGAGCGGGTGGACGAGTCCCTCGGGCAGCCGGACCGCTTCGAAGACCGGCTCCAGCAGACGGGCGACGGTCGGTTCGGCGACGGCACCGAGGGTCAGGGAGCAGACGGTGATGCCGAACTGGGCGGCGGCCATCATCTGCGGCAGGTTCTCCAGGCCGTACAGCACCTGGCGGGCGCGGC
Organism: Streptomyces sp. NPDC032161; assembly: GCF_040636995.1. NCBI lineage: Bacteria > Bacillati > Actinomycetota > Actinomycetes > Kitasatosporales > Streptomycetaceae > Streptomyces > Streptomyces sp. NPDC032161. Next base: position 54,151 of record NZ_JBEZVN010000027.1, read on the forward strand.
CCGAACCGGCCGCGGCGAGGGGTTCGATCTGGCTGCGCCGTACGGAGACGAGGGCGAACTCGGCGCCGACGAAAAAACCGTTCGCCAGCACGAGGAGACCGGCGAACAGCAGGTGGACCAGGCTCATCGCGCGGCCTCCAGGACCGGCCGGTCCACCGGGGCGCCGTCGGGACCGACGGGATCCGCCAGGCGCACGAAGCGGACCTTCTCGGCCCGGTAGTGGCCGACCTGGCGGACAGAGATCCGCCAGCCGGGCAGTTCGGCGCGGTCGCCGGGGGCCGGGATGCGTCCCAGCAGGTCGGCGACGAGTCCGGCGACGGTCTCGTACGGGCCGTCGGGCACGTCGAGGCCTATCCGGCGCAGGGTCTGGACCCGGCAGCTGCCTTCGGCGTCCCAGGCGGGGCGGCCGTCCTCGGGAGCGGCGGCGGCCAGCTCGGGCCGGTCGGCGCCCTCGGCGTCGTGCTCGTCCCTGACCTCGCCGACGAGCTCCTCGATGATGTCCTCCAGGGTGACCACCCCGGCGGTGCCGCCGTACTCGTCGACCACGACGGCTATCGGCTGCTCCTTGCGGAGCCGCTGGAGCAGCTGCTCGACGGGCAGGGTCTCGGGGACCAGCAGCGGCGGGACGGCGATCCGGCCGGCCGGGGTGCGCAGCCGCTCCTGGGCGGGAACGGCGAGGGCGTCCTTGAGGTGGACCATGCCGACGACCTCGTCGATGCGCTCCCGGTAGACCGGGAAGCGGGACAGGCCGGTGGCCCGGGTCAGGTTGAGGACGTCCTGGGCGGTCGCCGACGTCTGGAGGGCGCTGACCCTGACCCGCGGGGTCATGACGTGCTGCGCGGTGAGTCCGGCGAGCGACAGGGTCCGTACGAAGAGGTCGGCGGTGTCCTGTTCGAGGGTGCCGGCCTCGGCGGAGTGACGGGCCAGAGAGACCAGTTCGCCGGGGGTGCGGGCGGAGGCCAGTTCGTCGGTGGGTTCGACGCCCAGGAGGCGTACCAGCCGGTTGGCGACCGTGTTCAGCAGACTGATCACCGGCCGGAACGCGGCGGAGAAGCGGTGCTGGGGGCCTGCGACGAACCGGGCGACCTGGAGCGGCCGGGAGACCGCCCAGTTCTTGGGCACGAGTTCGCCGATCACCATCTGGACCGCGGAGGCGAGCAGCATCCCGGTCACCACGCCGATGCCGGACACGGCGCCTGCGGGCAGGCCCATCGCGGTGAGGGGGCCGTCCAGCAGCTGGGCGAGGGCCGGTTCGGCGAGCATGCCCACGACCAGTGAGGTGATGGTGATGCCGAGCTGGGTGCCGGAGAGCTGGAAGGAGAGTTCGCGCAGGGCCCGGACGACGGTGCGGGCCCGTCGGTCGCCCTCGGCCGCGGCGCGCTCGGCGTCCGGCCGCTCCACCGTGACGAGCCCGAACTCGGCCGCCACGAAGAAGCCGTTGGCGAGGATGAGAAGGAATGCCGCGCTCAGAAGCAGCAGGGGGATGGTCATGCCGCCGCCTCCTGGGAGGGGGCGGCGCAGGTACTACCGGACGGTCCGTCCATTGCTGGAAGGAGTCACTCCTCGGGTCGCAGGAAAAGCCCCGCCGGTCTCGGGGACCGTTCGTGCGGGGCGGGGCGCACCGGGGCGCCGCCGTTCTCCAGAGTAACGACCCGGGGGCCGATCGCGAGCCCCGCTCCCGATCGGCCCCCGGGTCGTCATCGGGAGCGGCCCCTGCCGGGAGGGATCAGCCGTTGTCCGCGCCGGTACCGGTGCCGTGGCGCTCGGCGAGGGCGCGGAGCGCGCGGGCGTCCCGGATGGCCTGCTGCCGGCCGATCCCCGGCTGGATGCCGAGCGCGGGCATGCTGGTGCCGTCGCTCAGGTCCAGGAAGACCCAGGGGTCGCCGGGGCGGAGGTTGACACGGAGGATCTCCGGCCAGGACAGCCGACGCGTCCGGGTGAGGTTGACCACGGTCACGCCGCTCGTGTCCGCGACGACCTTCGGGCGGCTGAGGAGCGCGAGCACGCCGAAGAACAGCAGCGCGGTGAAGACGAAGCTGGACCGCTCCCCCGGGCTCAGCTGTTCGAGGGTCAGGGCGACGACGGTGATGACGACGAACATCGCCGCCCCCACGGTCAGCAGGACCACCCGGGTGCGGGTCGGCCGGAAGGTGACCGGGAGTGCGGGGAGTTCGGACGCGGGGGCGGACATGGTGTTCTGCGTCTCCGGGTGGTGGCCCGGCCGTCAGAGGCGGCAGGCGTGGATGGCGGTGGTGAGGATGGCACGGGCGCCGAGGGCGTACAGGTCGTCCATGATCCGCTGGGCCTCGCGGGCGGCGACCATGGAGCGGACGGCGACCCAGCCCTCGTGGTGGAGCGGGGAGATGGTCGGCGACTCCAGGCCCGGGGTGAGGGCGACCGCGCGCTCCAGGTGCTCGACGCGGCAGTCGTAGTCCATCATCACGTAGCTGCGGGCGACCAGGACGCCTTGGAGGCGGCGGAGGAACTGCTGGACCTTGGGGTCGTCGGCCGGGGCTCCGGTGCGGCGGATGACGACGGCCTCCGACGTCATGATCGGCTCGCCGATCACCTCGAGTCCCGCGTTGCGCAGGCTGGTGCCGGTCTCCACGACGTCGGCGATGACCTGGGCGACTCCGAGCTCGATGGCGGTCTCGACCGCGCCGTCGAGGTGGACGACGGAGGCGTTGACGCCGATGTCGGCGAGGTGCTTGGCGACGATGCCCTCGTAGGAGGTGGCGACCGTCTTGCCGTCGAAGTCCTGCGGGCCCTCGGCGATGCCGGGCTTGGTGGCGTAGCGGAAGGTGGAGCGGGCGAAGCCGAGCTGGAGGATCTCCTCGGCGTCGGCGCCCGAGTCCAGCAGCAGGTCGCGGCCGGTGATGCCGATGTCGAGACGGCCGGAGCTGACGTAGATCGCGATGTCGCGGGGCCGCAGGTAGAAGAACTCGACCTGGTTCTCGGGGTCGACGAGGACGAGTTCCTTGGACTCCTTGCGCTGCTGGTAGCCGGCCTCATGGAGCATCGCCATCGCAGGCCCGGAGAGTGATCCCTTGTTGGGGACGGCGATGCGCAGCATGAGGTCTGGTTCCTTTGCGAGGAGGGGTCTTGTCCGGAGTATGCGAATGTGCGGGATGCGGGGGTGCGGGGCGGTGCCCCGCTCGTGCTCAGAGGTGGGCGTAGACGTCGTCGAGGGAGATCCCGCGGGCGACCATCATCACCTGCACGTGGTACAGGAGCTGGGAGATCTCCTCGGCGGCGGCGTCCTTGCTCTCGTGCTCGGCGGCCATCCAGACCTCGGCGGCCTCCTCGACGACCTTCTTGCCGATGGCATGGACGCCCTTGTCCACCAGCTCGGCGGTGCGGGAGGTGGAGGGGTCGCCGTTGGCGGCCTTGAGCTGGAGCTCGGCGAAGAGCTCTTCAAAGGTTTTGTTCGCCATGATGGTCCTTAGCCTACGGGGTCCGGCCCCCTCGATCAGCGCCAGGGCTCGCTGACGGTGCGCAGCGTGGTGGCGGTGGCGACGGCCGCGGTGACCGCTTCGTGCCCCTTGTCCTCGTTGGAGCCCTCCAGTCCGGCCCGGTCGAGCGCCTGTTCCTCGGTGTCGCAGGTGAGCACGCCGAAGCCGACCGGGACGCCGGTGTCGACGGCCACCTGGGTGAGGCCGTGGGTGACGCCCTGGGACACGTATTCGAAGTGGGGGGTCCCGCCGCGGATGATCACACCCAGGGCGACGACCGCGTCGTAGCCGCGTCCGGCGAGGACCTTGGCGACCACGGGGAGCTCGAAGCTGCCGGGGACCCGGAGCAGGGTCGGTTCGTCGATGCCCAGCTCGTGCAGGGCGCGCAGGGCACCGTCGACGAGTCCGTCCATGATCTTTTCGTGCCACTGCGCGGCGACGACCGCCACGCGCAGGTCACCGCAGTTGCGTACGGTCAGTTCGGGTGCGCCCTTGCCGCTCATGTTCTCTCCTGCCGGTCGTTCGGTGTGCTGGTCGTTCCGGTGGTGCGGGTCGTTCCGGTCACTGGTTGGCGCAGGTCGACGCCGCGGCGGCGTCGAGCCAGGGCAGGTCGTGCCCCATGCGGTCGCGCTTGGTGCGCAGATAGCGCAGGTTGTGCTCACCGGCCTTGACGGGCATCGGCTCGCGGCCGGTGACGGTCAGGCCGTGCCGCAGGATCGCGGCCGTCTTGTCGGGGTTGTTGGTCATCAGCCGCAGGCTGCGGACGCCGAGGTCCTTGAGGATCTGGGCTCCGGCGGCGTAGTCGCGGGCGTCGGCGGGCAGGCCGAGTTCCAGGTTGGCGTCGAGGGTGTCGATGCCGCGTTCCTGGAGTTCGTAGGCGCGCAGCTTGGACAGCAGACCGATGCCCCGGCCCTCGTGGCCGCGCAGGTAGACGACGACGCCGCGGCCCTCCTCGGTGATGCGGCGCATGGAGGCGTGCAGCTGGGGTCCGCAGTCGCAGCGCTGCGACTGGAAGATGTCGCCGGTCAGGCACTCGGAGTGGACGCGGACGAGGACGTCGTCGCCGTCCCCCAGGTCGCCGTGGACGAGGGCGACGTGCTCGACGCCGTCGGCCGTGGAGCGGTAGCCGTAGGCGGTGAACGGGCCGAAGCCGGTCGGCAGCCGTACCTCGGCCTCGCGGCGCACGGTCGGCTCGGAGGTGCGGCGATAGGCGATCAGGTCCTCGATGGAGATGATCGTCAGGCCGTGCTTGCGGGCGAACGGGACCAGCTGCGGCAGGCGCAGCATCGTGCCGTCCTCGGCGGCGATCTCGACGATGGCCCCGGCGGGGCGCAGTCCGGCGAGCCGGGCGAGGTCGACGGCGGCCTCGGTGTGCCCGTTGCGGACCAGGACGCCGCCGGAGCGGGCGCGGAGCGGGAAGACGTGGCCGGGCCGCACGAAGTCGCCGGGGCCCGCCTCGCCGGAGGCGAGCATGCGCAGCGTGGTGGCCCGGTCGGCGGCGGAGATGCCGGTGGTCACGCCGTGGGCGGCCGAGGCGTCGACGGAGACGGTGAACGCGGTGCGCATCGACTCGGTGTTCTGGTCGACCATCTGCGGCAGGGCGAGCCGTTCCAGCTCGGCGTGCTCCATGGGGGCGCAGATCAGGCCGCGGCACTCGCTCATCATGAACGCCACGATCTCGGGGGTGGCCTTCTCCGCGGCGACGACGAGGTCGCCCTCGTTCTCGCGGTCCTCGTCGTCGACGACCACGACGGGCCGTCCCGCGGCGATGTCGCGGATGGCCTGCTCGACGGGGTCGAGCGCGAGGTCCTCGGCCACGCTCTCGTCCTCCCGGTGCAGCCAGGCGGGCTGGGCGGTCATGCCGTCGCTCCTTCCAGGGCGGGGGTACGGGAACGCAGCCACCAGTCGCGCATGCCCCACAGGACCAGGGCGCCGTACACGACGTAGATGAGGCCGGAGAAGGCGAGGCCGCTGTGGAAGTTCAGCGGGACGCCGACCAGGTCGACGAGGAGCCAGGCGAACCAGAACTCGACCATGCCCCGGGCCTGGGCGAACATCGCCGCGAGCGTGCCGGCGAAGATGTACGCGTCCGCCCATGGGCTCCAGGACAGCGAGGGGAAGGCGGTGAACAGGCCGCCGACCACGAGCGTGCCGAGTGCCGCCCCGCCCAGCAGCAGACCGCGCTCGCGCCAGGTGGCGAACCGGACGGCGATCGAGCCGTCCTGCGCCTGCCGCCTGCCGCGGTTCCACTGCTGCCAGCCCCAGACCGCCACGGCGATGACGACGACCTGTTTGCCGACGCTGCCGGCCTGGTGCACGGAGACGTTGGCGGCCACCAGCACGACACCGGACAGGAGCTGGGCGGGCCAGGTCCAGACGGACCGGAGCCAGCCCAGGGCCAGCGCGAGCAGTCCGACCGTGTTGCCGATCATGTCGGACCAGATGATGTGCTGCCCGAAGGCGGTGAACGCCTCCGAGTTCAGCCAGTTCAGCGCGGTCACTTCGCCGGCTCCTCGGATTCGGACGCGGTGGTGCCGAGCAGCCGCTCGACGTACTTCGCGATGACGTCCACCTCCAGGTTGACCGGGTCGCCGGGCTCCTTGATGCCGAGCGTGGTCAGGGCGAGGGTGGTGGGGATGAGGCTGATGGTGAAGTAGTCGGGTCCGGCGTCGACGACGGTCAGGCTGACGCCGTCGACGGTGATCGATCCCTTCTCCACCACGTAGCGCGTCAGGTGGGCGGGCAGGGAGATCTTCACGACCTCCCAGTGCTCGGACTCCTTCCGCTCGACGATGCGACCGGTGCCGTCGACATGGCCCTGGACGATGTGGCCACCGAGCCTGCCGCCGACCGCCATGGGGCGTTCCAGGTTGACCCGGGAGCCCGCCTCCAGGGCGCCGAGACCGGACCGGTTCAGGGTCTCGGCCATCACGTCGGCGGTGAACTCGCCGTCGCCGAGGTCGACGACGGTGAGGCAGACACCGTTGACGGCGATGGAGTCGCCGTGCTTGGCGCCCTCGGTGACCAACGGACCGCGCAGTCGGAAGCGGGAGGCGTCGCCGAGCTTCTCGACGGCGACGACCTCACCCAGTTCTTCGACGATTCCGGTGAACATTCAGTCTTCCTTCCGGGCGGTTGCGGGGACGGCGGTGACGCGCAGATCGGGGCCGATGCGGACGGCCTCGGTCACATCGAGGCGCAACGCCTCCGAGATGGTGGGGATTCCGGCGTCGGCGAGGGCCGCGGGGCCGGCGCCGAGGAGCACGGGGGCGAGATAGCCGACGACCTTGTCGACGGTTCCCGCGGCGACGAAGGCCCCGGCCAGGGTCGGGCCGCCTTCGAGGAGCACGGAGCGGACGCCGCGCGCGTGCAGGGCGTCGAGCAGGGCGGGGACGGCGAGGCCGGGGCCGGTGGCGGCACGCGGCAGCCGCAGCACGGCCTCCTCGGGGAGGTGGCGGGCGTCGGCGTCCTCGGCGACGGCGACGAGGGTGGGCGCGGCGTCGTCGAGGACGCGGGCGCCGGGGCGTACGGCGGTGGCGCCGGTGTCCACGACTACCCGCAGGGGCTGTACGGCTCCCTCGACGCCCCGCACCGCGAGATGGGGGTCGTCGGTGCGGGCGGTGCCGGAGCCGACCACGACCGCGTCGGCCTCGGCGCGCAGCCGGTGGACGTCGGCGCGGGACTCGGGCGAGGTGATCCACCGGCTGGTGCCGTCGGCGGCGGCGATCCGGCCGTCGAGGGTCGCCGCGTACTTCCACAGGACGTACGGGCGGCCGAGGCGCACCGAGGTCAGCCAGGCCGCGTTGCCCGCCTCGGCCTCGGCCGCGAGCAGTCCCCGCCCGACCGTGACCCCGGCCGCGCGCAGGGTGTCGGCGCCGCCGGTGGCCTGCGGGGTCGGGTCGGCGACCGCGTAGACGACACGGCCGATCCCGGCCTCGACGAGCGCCCGGGCGCAGGGGCCGGTTCGGCCGGTGTGGTTGCAGGGTTCGAGGGTGACGTAGGCGGTGCCGCCCCGGGCCCGGTCGCCCGCGGCGCGCAGGGCGTGGATCTCGGCATGTGGTCCGCCGGCGCGCCGGTGGTATCCCTCACCGGCCGGGCGGCCCTCGGCGTCGAGGACGACGCAGCCGACGACGGGGTTGGGGCTGGTGGAGCCGAGACCGCGGGCCGCGAGCGAGATCGCGCGGCGCATGGCGGTGGTGTCGGCTGCGGTGTCCACCGGGTCCTCCTGCCTCTTCGGGCACGGACTCCGGGGTCTGTCGACGACGACAGAAGAAGCGGGAACGCGAAAGCGGGACGCCGAATGCCGAGAACACGGACGGCTCGGTTGCCCGAGGACCGTCCGCCGACGGCGGCGTACCCGTGATACGGCCCGCCGCGCACTGCCTCCCATCCGGACTTTAACCGTCGGTCCAGGAATTTCACCTGGTCAACCGGCCGCTGGCTGCGGACGGGTCGCGGACTGTAACCGCCGGTTCGGAATTGCACCGACCCCGGAGTGCGCTGCTACTGGTACAGGGTCAGTGTGCCACGCCGGGATATCGGCCATGCGGGTGAGTGCTGTGGAGTGGCTCACAGGACCGCGGAGGGCCGCGCCCCGCCGCCACGGGCGACCGGGCCGACACGCGCCCCCGGGGGCGCAAAGGTCCAGACCTATTGACGGAATGGTCTAGTCCTTTTAATCTCTGCGTCACCTCCGAGGAGCCGTCCCGCGGTGTGCGCACGCCCGGGGCATCAACACGACCCACCCCCTTGCCAGTTGTGTTCCGCCGAACCTCCCCAGGAGGAACGAACGTGCTGTCCCCCACCCGCGCGAGAGCCACCCTGCTCGCGACCGGCGCCACCGTCGCCGGTCTGCTGCTGGGTTCGCTCGGCGCCACCCCGTCGGCCGCCGCCGACCAGGAGTCCTGTCGCCCCGACGGGCTCTACGAGACCCCGGGCGTCGCCGTCCCCTACTGCTCGGTCTACGACACCGAGGGCCGCGAGAAGATGGGCGCCGACCACCAGCGGCGCGTCATCGGCTACTTCACCAGCTGGCGGACGGGGAAGGACGGCAAGCCCGCCTACCTCGCCTCCGACATCCCCTGGGACAAGGTCACCCATCTGAACTACGCCTTCGCCCATGTCGACGGCGCGAACAAGCTCTCCGTCGGCGCCGACGGACCGGACAACGCCTCCACCGGCATGACCTGGCCGGGCGTCGCGGGCGCCGAGATGGACCCGGGCCTCCCGTACAAGGGCCACTTCAACCTGCTCAACAAGTTCAAGAAGAAGCACCCGAACGTGAAGACCATGGTGTCGGTGGGCGGTTGGGCCGAGACCGGCGGCTACTTCGACGCCAGCGGGGCGCGGGTGGACTCGGGCGGCTTCTACTCGATGGCCACCAACGCCGACGGCTCGGTCAACCAGGCGGGCATCGACACCTTCGCCGACTCGGCCGTCGCCTTCGTCAGGAAGTACGGCTTCAACGGCGTCGACATCGACTACGAGTACCCGACGACCATGAAGGACGCGGGCAACCCGCTGGACTGGACCGTGTCCAACGCGCGCCGCGCCGGTCTGGTCAAGGGCTACGCGGCCCTGATGAAGACGCTGCGCGAGAAGCTGGACCGCGCGTCCGCCGCCGACGGCACCCACTACCTGCTCAGCGTGGCCGCGCCCTCGTCCGGCTACCTGCTGCGCGGCATGGAGACCTTCCAGGTCCAGAAGTACCTGGACTACGTCAACATCATGTCGTACGACCTGCACGGCGCCTGGAACGAGTACGTGGGCCCCAACGCCGCCCTGTACGACGACGGCAAGGACGCCGAACTCGCCCAGGCGAGCGTCTACTCCACCTCCCAGTACGGCGGGATCGGCTACCTCAACACCGACTGGGCGTACCACTACTTCCGCGGTTCGATGCCGTCCGGCCGGATCAACATCGGTCTGCCGTACTACAGCCGCGGCTTCAAGAACGTGCAGGGCGGCACGGACGGGCTGTGGGGCCGGGCCGCCGCCACCGACTGCCCGGCCGGTTCGGGGCTGACCAAGTGCGGTGACGGCGCCGTCGGCATCGACAACCTCTGGCACGACCTGGACGACAACGGCAAGGAGTCGCCCGCCGGCTCCAACCCGATGTGGCACGCGAAGAACCTGGAGAAGGGCATCGTCGGCGACTACGTCACCGACTACGGCTTCCCCGCCGACACGCAGCTGACCGGCACCTACGCCCGCAAGTACGACGCCACGCTGGTCGCGCCCTGGCTGTGGAACGCGCAGAAGAAGGTCTTCCTCTCCACCGAGGACGAGCAGTCGGTGGCCGAGAAGGCGAAGTACGTGGTCGACAAGGGCATCGGCGGCACCATGATCTGGGAGCTCGCCGGCGACTACGGCTGGAACGCGGCCAAGGGGCAGTACGAGCCGGGCTCGACACTCACCTCGACGATGTACGACGCGTTCAAGTCGGCCGCGCCGTACGGCGCGAAGCGGTCCACCGTCGACCTGCCCACCGAGGCGCTCGACATCGACGTGTCCTTCGGGCAGTTCCCGCTCGGCGACTCCAACTACCCGATCAGCCCCAAGCTGACGATCACCAACAACACGAAGGCCACCCTGCCCGGCGGCACCGAGTTCCAGTTCGACTACGCGACCTCGGCCCCCGCCAACGCCAAGGACCAGTCGGGCTTCGGCACCACGATCGTGCGCAGCGACCACACCGCCGCGAACAACATCGGCGGGCTGAAGGGCGACTACAACCGTGTCTCGCTGAAGCTACCGGCGTGGCAGAGCCTGGCCCCCGGCGCCTCGGTGCAGCTGGACTTCGTCTACTACCAGCCCACCTCGACGCCGTCGAACTGGACGGTGGCCTTCGGCGGGAAGTCGTACGCCCTCGCCGCCGACCTGGCGCGCGGCACCACCGTGGTCGAGCCGGGCACGGGCACCACGCCGACGCCCGACCCGTCGACCACCCCGACCCCGGGCCCCGGCGGCAGCTGCACCGCGCCCACCTGGAGCGCGACCTCCGAGTACGGCGCCGGTACGACGGTCAGCCACGGCTCGCACCACTGGAAGGCCAAGTGGTGGACGAAGGGCGAGACGCCCGGATCCACCGGTGACTGGGGCGTCTGGCAGGACCTCGGCGCCTGCTGACGCACCCGCCCTCCCGCTGACCGCCCGGCGGTGACCGGTTCGCCCCTGGTCACCGCCGGGCTCCCGCGCACCCGGCCCGAGGGGCGCGGCCTGCCGTCCGGCCTTCGGACCCGGCCCGGCGCCCCGTTCAGCGCGCCGGGCCGAACAGGTCGTCCTGCGCCGCTTCCCGGGCGGCGAGCAGCGCCCCGCGCAGCACCGCGGCCCCGCCCAGTCGCCCGGCCCTGACCTCGGTCCGCAGCGGGGACATGACGGCCAGCCGCTCCTCGACCCGCGCCGCCAGCGCCTCGCCGCCCGCGTGGCCGACCTCCCCGGCGAGCACCACGCACCCCGGATCGAGCACCGAGGCGACCGAGGCGGCGCCGAGCGCGAGCCGTTCGGCGAGGGCGTCCAGGAACGCCTCGCTCCCGCCCTCCCCCGCCAGTGCCGCCCGGACCGCGAACGCGGCGCCGGGTTCCTTGTCCCCCTCCTTGGCGTCCGGGGGCAGCAGGATGCCGTGGGCGGCGGCCAGTTCACAGACCGGGGCGGAACCCACCAGCGAGTGGAAGCCGCCGTCGCAGCTGACGGCCGACGGGACGCCGACCGTGCCGGGCACCGGCAGGAAGCCGATCTCGCCCGCGCCGCCGGAGGCCCCGCGCCGGAGCTTCCCGTCCAGCACGACGGCGGCGCCCACGCCGTACCCGAGCCAGAACAGGACGAAGGTGTCGCGCTCCCGGGCGGCGCCCGCGCGGTGCTCGGCGACGGCGGCCAGATTGGTCTCGTTCTCCACCAGGACGGTCGCGGGCAGCCGCTGCTGGAGCACCCGCACCAGCCGGCGGTGCCAGGCGGGCAGCCCGCTGGTGTCGCGCAGTTCGCCGGTGACCGGGTGGATCAGGCCGGGCGCGCCGACGCCGACGCTGTGCAGCGGGGCGGTGCCCGCCTCGCGCACGGTGCGCTCCAGCAGTGCGGCGGCCTGCTCGGCGGCCGTCTCGGTGCCGGTGTCGCCGTCGATGGGCAGCGTCGCCTCGGCGAGCGTGGTGCCGACGAGGTCGGCGACGACCACGGCGACACTGCCGGTGCGCACGTCGAGCGCGGCGAGGTGGGCACGGTCGGCGGCGATCCCGTACAGCCGGGCGTTGGGGCCCCGGCGCCGGGCCCCCGCCTCACCGACGACCCGGATCAGCCCGGCGTCCTGGAGCCGCTCGACGAGGTCGGCGACGGTGGGGCGGGAGAGCCCGGTCAGGTTCTTCAACTGCGCGGCCGTCAGCGGGCCGTCCTGCTGGAGCAGCCGCAGGGCGAGCCGGTCGTTGATGGCCCGCGCGGTGCTCGGTGATGCGGCCATACCGGGATCCTTCCAGATCACCACCCCGCGGGACGGGCGGGTGGACTATTTATCAGGCAGGGTTCCTGATAGTTTACGGCCCGCGCCGCGAAGACGACCGCCGGGGTCACCGGCGGCGGGGCGGCCGAGGGAGGGCACGACGGTATGACGACGGATTCCACAGGGACGGCCGGGGCGGCCGGGTCCTCGGGTGCGGCCGGTCCGACGGGGACGGCCTCCGGTACGGAGCGGGTGAGGCGGGCCAGGATCGCCGTCGCCGCCGTCTTCGCCGTGCACGGCGCGGTGACCGGCAGCTTCGCCACCCGGGTCCCGTGGATCCAGGAGCACGCCGGGGTCAGCGCCGGGCAGCTCGGTCTCGCCCTCGCCTTCCCCGCGATCGGCGCCTCGCTCGCGATGCCGCTGGCGAGCGCGATCAGCCATCGGTTCGGCGCCAGGGCCGCGCTGCGCGGGCTGCTGGCCCTGTGGACGCTGGCGCTGATCCTGCCGTCGCTGGCCCCCGGCCTGCTGACGCTGTGCGCGGCGCTCCTGGTGTACGGGGCCTCGGCCGGCATGTCGGACGTGGCCATGAACGCCCTCGGGGTCGAGGTGGAGAACCGGCTGGGCAAGTCGATCATGTCCGGGCTGCACGGGCTGTGGAGCGTGGGGGCCCTGACCGGTTCGGCGGCGGGCACCGTGGCCGCGCATCTGGGCACCGACGCCCGGCTGCACCACGCCGTCGCCGCGCTCGTCCTCACCGTGCTCGGGCTGTTCGCCTGCCAGGGGGTGCTGGACCTGCGCAGCGCGCCGGACGAGGAGCCCCCGCCGCGCTTCACGCTGCCGCCGAAGTCCGCGCTGATCATCGGGGCGGTGGGGTTCTGCGCGGTGTTCGCGGAGGGGGCCAGCCTGGACTGGTCGGCGGTGTACCTGCGGGACGTCATGGACACCTCCGCCGGGCTCGCCGCCGCGTCCACCACGGCGTTCGCGCTCACCATGGCGGTCGCCCGGATCGCCGGTGACAAGGTCGTCGACCGTTTCGGGGCGGTCCGGACCGTCCGGGTGAGCGGCGCCCTCGCCACGGTCGGCGGGGTGCTCGTGGTCACGTCGCCGAGTGCGGTGGCGGCCATGTGCGGCTTCGGGCTGCTCGGTCTCGGGGTCGCGGTCGTGGTCCCGCTGGCGTTCGCGGCGGCCGGGCGCAACGGCCCGAACCCGAGCCGGGCGATCGCGGGCGTGGCCACCATCACGTACACCTCGGGGCTGATCGCGCCGTCCGCGATCGGCTCGCTGGCCGAGGCGACCTCGCTGGTCGTGTCGTTCGGCCTGGTCACGGTGCTGGCGTTCGGTCTGGTGGTGGGGGCCGGGGTGCTGCGGGCGGGCGACCGCGGGACGCTTCGGGCCGGCGGCGCCGAGGCTCCGGAGACGGCAGCGGCCGAACCACGCCCGTGAGCCGTCCGCCCCGGACGCCGCACGCCCCGGCGCCCGGCCGGACGACGGCGCTTCGACGACAGGACCTCGCGGCGGTTCGACGGCGGGGCCCGAGGGTGCGGCGGCGCCGGGCACGGCCCGCGGACGGGACCGCCCGGTTGCGTCCGCGGGCCGAGGCGCAGGTCACAGGGGTACGCCCGGGAAACGAACCGCCAAGATCCGGCATTACCATGGCGCTGTTTCGATTCTGCGGATGTGCGCCATGCCGGGCGAGGTACTGGGCTCCGCACCTACACACAGGGAGCGACCATGAGCCTCGGCGTGCGCTGGACCTTGCACGGCGACGGGAGAACGCCCGCGCCGGGGGCCGTGGTCCGGCCGGACGAACGGCTCTCCTGGCCCCGTACGTTCGGGCTCGGCGCCCAGCACGTGGTCGCCATGTTCGGCGCGTCCTTCGTCGCCCCGGTGCTCATGGGTCTCGACCCGAACCTGGCGATCATGATGTCGGGTGTCGCGACCGCCGTCTTCCTGCTGGCCACGCGCGGCCGGGTGCCCAGCTACCTCGGCTGTTCGCTCTCCTTCGTCGGGGTCGCGGCGACGATCCGGGCGAGCGGCGGCAGCAGCGCCGTGGTCACCGGCGCGGTCTTCGTGGTCGGCGTGGCCCTCTTCCTCGTGGGCCTCGCGGTGCAGCGGTTCGGCGCGCGGATCATCCACGCCGCGATGCCGCCGGTGGTCACCGGCGCCGTGGTCATGCTCATCGGCTTCAACCTGGCGCCGGTGACCGCGTCGACGTACTGGCCCCAGGACCAGTGGACGGCGCTGCTGGTGATGCTGTTCACCGGGCTGGCCGTGGTGTGTCTGCGCGGCTTCCTGTCCCGGATCGCGATCTTCCTGGGTCTGGTCTTCGGGTACGTGCTGTCCTGGGGCCTCGACCGGGTCTTCGGCAAGATCCACTCCCCGGTGGGCGGCGCCGAGGCCGTCGACCACTGGCGGCTCGACCTGTCGGGCGTCTCCAAGGCCGACTGGATCGGCCTCCCGTCCATCCACGCGCCGAGCTTCGAGTGGTCGGCGATCCTGGTCGCCCTGCCGGTGGTCATCGCGCTCATCGCCGAGAACGCCGGGCACGTGAAGGCCGTCGGCGAGATGACGGGGTCCTCGCTGGACGACAAGCTGGGCACCGCGATCGCCGCCGACGGCGCCGCGTCGATGCTGTCGACGGCGGTGGGCGGCCCTCCGAACACCACGTACTCGGAGAACATCGGCGTCATGGCCGCGACCCGGGTCTACTCGACCGCCGCGTACTGGGCGGCCGCCTGCTTCGCCCTGCTGTTCGGCCTCTGCCCCAAGTTCGGCGCGGTCGTCGCCGCCATCCCCGGCGGTGTGCTCGGCGGGATCACCGTCATCCTGTACGGCATGATCGGCCTGCTCGGTGCCCAGATCTGGCTGCACGCCAAGGTCGATCTGCGCAATCCGCTGAACCTGGTCCCGGCCGCGGCGGGCATCATCATCGGCGTCGGCGGGGTCAGCCTGAAGATCAGCGACAACTTCGAGCTGAGCGGCATCGCCCTGGGCACGATCGTGGTCATCACCGGCTACCACGTGCTGCGGGCCTTCGCCCCGGCCCATCTCAAGACGCAGGAACCCCTCCTGGACTCGGGCACGTCGGCGTACGACGAACCGGGCGCGAAGGAGAACACCTAGTGCCGTGACCGGCAAGGTCTGCCCGGAAGAAGCGTCGTCCGGTGCGTGCGATCGCAAGGCGGCCGGAAGCCCTCGAATGGGGTCTCCCCTGCTCGAACTGGTCGCTCCACGCCCGGGCGCCGCACGACGCGGACCCGGCCCACTGGCTCCTGTCCACCACCGCCCTCGCCCTCGCCCTCTGGCTCGGCGAACGCGGACACTGCGCCTGGGGGCGGTGCGCGGCGCCCGGATGCCGGCGCTATTTCATCGACACCGGCCGCCGCTCGCCGCAGCGCTACTGCTCATCGCGCTGCGGCACCCGCGTGCGCGTCGCCGCGCACCGCGACCGGCGGGAGCGGTGAGCCGGGGCCGGTGAGCGACGGCCGATGGGCGGGCCGCACCGTTCACGGGCGGTGCTCAGAAGCAGTCGCCGAACCAGTGGACCGCGCCCGGCGCGGTGACGGTGGCCCGCACCGACTCCTCGGTGGCGTGCAGCGGGCGCGCCATGCCCACGTGTTCCGTCACCGTCCGGGCGTCCGCCAGCAGGGCCGGCAGGGCCGCCCGGAGCACCGGCCCGTCGGGAAGCCGGACCCGGGCCCGGTCCAGCCCGGCGGCCCGGCCCCGTTCGCCGACGGCGGCGAGCAGCGCACTCAGGCACCCGGGCGCGCCCGCGAACTCGTGGACGTCCACGCGCTCCGTCTCGTGACGGACCACGATCCAGCCGACGACCTCCCCCGATCCGGGGTCCTCCGCCACGAGCGAGCCTTCGAGCGGGCCGTACCAGGCGGGCACCCGCACCGCCCAGTCCTGCGGCGTCCGCACCGCGCTGAGCGGCCGGGTCGTGTTGTACGCGTCGTGCAGGGCGGCCACCGCCGGGGCGTCCCGTTCGGCGGCGGCGCGGATCCGGAAGGTCCCGGGACCCGGCGAGGGCGCGAGCGTCCCCTCGGTGTACGTACCGGCGAACTCCCGCCACCCGGAGCCCCGGTAGACGCCCGGCGTCCCGGTGAACAGCAGGGACCAGTCGCACCCCTCGGCCGTCATGACGCGTTCCGCCGCCACCAGCAGCCGCCGCACCAGCCCCTGCCCGCGGGCCTCGGGGCGGGTGGCGACGCTGCCGATGCCGCCCACCCGCCGCGGCACTCCGTTCGCGTCGCGGATCCGCCTCGGCACGTAGACCACGACGGCGTCGATCGCGCCGTCCGGGTCGTTCTGCGCGACGAAGGTGTGCCGGTGCCGTTCGGGGTCGAGGGCGTGCAGGCGGGGAAGGTGCGGGGCGTCGAAGCAGCGCTCCCACAGGGCGGCCAGCGCCGGTTCGTCGGCCGGGGTCGTGGTGCGGACGTGGGCGGTCACAGGATCACGTTCCCGTCCGTGCGCGTCGCGGCACCGTTCTCGGGCATCGCGGTGCGTTTCGTGCCGTCCTCCACGCAGGCGGTGTGCAGGGCGGAGACCAGGGCCTCCGGGGCGAGGTGGAGGGTGCCGCCGGTGAAGCGGCCACCGGTCGCCGCGTAGTGGTTGGTGCCGTCGGCGATGCGCACGTGGGCGGTGCCGGCTCCGGAGACGGCGCCGGCGAACCCGTTGAGGTCCCAGGTCACCGTGCCCGGTCCGGACGCCCGGCCGAGCAGTGCCCGCGCCTTGTTGGTGCCGGTGAACCGGGCGCCGCCGGTGACGCCGATCCGCTGGTCGCGCACGGCGCTGAGCTCGATGCCGGTGTTCTCGTACCGGCCGCCGTCGATGTGCAGCGCGGCGGAGCCGACCGAGAGCGGGGCGGCGTCCTCGGCACCGGTGACGGTGCAGTCGGTGAAGTGGACGGGACCGGCACCGCGCAGGATCGCGCCGTCGACCCCCTTGAAGACGCAGCGCACGAAGTGGACGGGCGCGGTGACCGGGGTCTGGACGAGGACGGCGCCCGCGGGCGGCTCGAAGGAGCAGTCGCTGACGGTGGTGGGCCTGGTGGAGCGGGCGGAGCGCTGGGCGACGGCGAAGGTCCTGGCGGTGCAGCCGCGGACCTGCGCGCCGTCGGCGTTGACGGTGAGGGTGCCCGCCTGGTCGAAGGTGGGGCGGGCGATCACCGTGACGTCCTCGAGGGTCAGGTCGGTGATCTTGGTGTTGGCGGTGAACCAGGAGCAGACGTGCCGGCGCACCGTGATCCGCTTGGCGGAGATCCCCCACTGGGCCCCGGAGTTGGCGATGTCCATCAGGCCCGAGTTGCCGTCGAAGAGCAGGTCGTGCTCGTACTGCCCGTGGGTGGTGAAGGGGTTGCCGCCCGCGTCGTCGCCGTCGCCGTGGCAGTTGACGACCGCGCAGTACGCGGACGCGGTGAGGTCGTTGAGGTGGCGCACGTTGCTGGTCGTGCAGTCGGCGACGTGCCCGTAGAGGCAGTAGATCTGCTGGGTGAGGTAGCCGGCGCCGCCGTACTCGACGGTGGGCGGGTTCTTCAGCGAGCAGTTCTCGGTACGGAACCGGGTGCACCAGCGCCGCATGATCACCGGCCAGAAGGTGCCGGTGGCGTGGATCCCGGAGACGTCGCAGCCGACGGCGTACTCGAAGCTGACGGGGTGGGAACCGGTGTACTCGTCGGAACCGGCCCCCTCGAAGACCATGTTGCGGACGTGTGCGTTCCGCACGGGTTCGACCCGGGTCCAGGTGAGTTCGCGGCCCTTCGCCAGCTCCCAGCCGTTCAGGTAGCCGATCCGGACGTGCGTCGCGTCGACGATCTCGGTGATCTCCACGAGCTTCTGCAGCTCGCGCTCGTCACGGCCGCCACCCGCGACCGGGGCGACCTGGACCGCCCACCACTGGCCGACCTCGAACGCCTTGGCGTCGGGGACCGGGAAGGTGTCGGTGAGTTCGACGACCGTGCCGGAGAGCGCGTGGCGGACGGTGGTGTCGGTGATGGTGCCGCGGAAGGAGAGGACGGCTCCGAAGGGGTTGTCGTGGGTGTTCTTCTCGATGCCTTCGGTGCGTATGCGGT
>NZ_JBEZVN010000028.1:0-41381 GCF_040636995.1 Streptomyces sp. NPDC032161
CCACGACCACCTCCAAGATCGGATCTTGGAGACAGTCTGCTAGGCGGCGAGCAGAAGATCGATTACCCGGCCAAGGCTGCGTGACGAGCCACTAGCCGACCTCATGGCCGCCGCCGTCGCGGCCACGCGTGACGCGTGAGGGGGCGAGTACCAAACGAGCTCACAACGACATCCAGCAGTAGAGCCGATCACCGGCGTCGTGAGCCCGCCTGGCGAGCAGGACGAGCGATTCGACCAACGGCCGCATGTCCTCGGCGCGGGCTCCCGCCAACTCCTCCGCCTGCACCCACCTCGCGGCGATGGCCGGTATTTCGGAGTCGCGTACCCCAGCCAGGGCGTCCCGTACCAGGGGATCGAGCTGCGACACCCACGGTCCCGTCACCCAGGGATCGTCGTCGGTCTCGGGACCCTCCGGGCCCGGTGCCGGGGAGGTCGGCCACACGGTCGTCTCGCCCACCAGGTCCACCCGCCACTCGGTCTGCTGGACGGTCGCGATCAGCTGCCCCAGGACGACGGCCGGATCCACGCGCTTGGCTTCGACCCCGTCGAACACGGAGGGTTCCGCGTAGAGCGGGGACGCACCATCCGTCTGCTCAAGCGCCTGGACGACCGATGCGGCATCCACCGCGCGGAAATAGTCGGTCAGTACACCCATTGATCTTCTCCCGCTCTTCGATTCGTCGGCGGGCGGCGGGTCGGACACTGCCCGCCGGGACGGTCCGTACCGCCGGTCGGAGCATGTGTCATCGAAGCCGCCCCATGCCGTTCTGTGTTGTGTTGCGTCTCGCCGGATGTCGAGTGCAGGTGAACCTGCTGCGTCGTTCCTCATCCTGAACTCGCGCCAGGTGTCCGCCGACCCCGCCGCGGCGGCGGGGTCATGGACGACCCGGGCGCTGCCACAGTCCTCACGCCCTTCGAGGCGGCGCAGCACCTCGGCGCGCGACAGGCCGTGCACCGAGGTGAAGCAGTACGCCTCCGTGAGTTCGGGGAAACGCTCCTCGAACCACATGCAGGCGGCGGCGGTCGTGGCCATGCCGCGATCATCGCCGATGCCACTGACATCGACGTGTCGTCACTGGCGGCGCGGTGCACCCGCGCCACGGTCACCTGCGATGCGCTCACCTGTGGCGCGGGGCACCTGGGGTGCGGTCGTCCGGGGGCGGTCGCTCGGGCTGCGGTCGTCCGGGGTGCGGAGCAGCGCCTCGGGCCCGCCCGGCAGTCGCGTACGTGAGTGATCCAGCCGTCAGGCGTCGAAGTCGCGCCGGGCGTTCTCGATGTGACCGAGGTACCGGTGGGTCCAGTCGCACATACCGGCGACCGTCGCTCGCAGGGCCCGGCCCGGCTCCGTGAGGGTGTACTCGACCCGCGGCGGCACGGTGGGATGCACGCGCCGCTCGACCAGGCCGTTGCGCTCCAGCATGCGCAGGTTCTGGGTGAGCATCTTGTGGCTGATGCCTTCGACCTCGTCGCGCAACTCGGTGGAGCGCAGAGTGCGGTCACCCACCGCGCCTTGCCCAGCCCCGTGCCATGGGATCTGCTCTGTTTGGAGGCTCGGGGGTTTGGTTGACTGCTTGCCATGACCTCAACAGCGTTCGAGACCGCCACCCCTGATCCGATCGTCTACCTCGATCGGGTCGCTGCGACCGACCTCGGCCGCTCCTACAAAGGAGGCATGCTCGCCGAACTCGACATCCGTCCGGGCCAGACGGTGCTCGACCTGGGCTGTGGCCCCGGCACCGATCTCGCCTCGCTCGCTCAAGCTGTCACCGCGACGGGCACGGTGATCGGTGTCGATCACGACGAGACCGCGGTCGAAGCTGCCAGGAAGCGCACCACCGACCAGCACGCTGTCACCGTACGACTTGGCGACATCCACGACCTGCCGCTGCCCGACCACACCGCCGACCGTGCCCGTACCGATCGCGTGTTGCAACACGTCGCCGATCCTGCCCGAGCGCTGCGGGAAATTCGCCGCGTGCTACGACCCGGCGGGCGACTCGTCATGGGTGAGCCGGACTGGGAGACCCTGACCGTCGACCATCCCGACAGCAGCCTTTCGCGCGCCTACACCCAGTTCGTCACGGACAAGGTCGTCCGCAACGCCCGCATTGGGAGGCAGCTTCCACGGCTTGCGGCAGAGGCCGGCTTCGCTGTCCCCACCGTCATCCCGATTACCCCCGCGTTCCGAGATGCCCAGGCCGCCGACAAGATCCTTGGACTGGAGCGCGTCACACGACGTGCCGTTTCTGCTGGGTATTTCACCGACGAAGAGGCAGAATGCTGGCTGGATCACCTTGCCGGCGGCCCCTTCCTTGCGGCGGTAACCTTCTACATCGTCGTAGCCGATGTATAGCCGCCAACCTCCATTCCGACAGCAGGCGGGGAGCTGAACCCGGCATCATTAAAGTGACCAGCCGAATGCGCGAGTCCAGCAGCATCAAGCCCCCGGCTCGGAGCTGCGTCGGGTGGCAGGCCTGTCAGGATTTCGATGATGTGCGACTCCCGCCAGGCCGCATCCTCAACCACCTTCCTGGGCAGCCCGTGGAACCGGGCTGCTGGCAGACGCGGAACCGTCGGTGCGGGACCGGGCTCGATCTCTGCCCGCAGCATCAGATCCTGAAGGCTGACCACGCTTGCCCCGCCGTTCTCATCGGCGAGGTGGACCAACGTTCCGGCCAAGCCGGTCACCGTATGCCTCACCCCTGCCAGCCGCACCCGGTCCCCGATGCGCAACACGCCCGGACGCGCGTGGCTCATCGAAGCTCCTCGGTGGCCGTGCTGACCAGCGTCATTCGTGTAGCACACCTGCGCGTAAATCGGCGGTCAGAACGCCGGCCCACATCAGGTGAAAGAGCACCGGCAGCATCGCGATGGGACGCCCCACCTGGGTCGCCCCTGCCGGAAGGCACTTCGGCTCGGCAAACACTTCCTCCAAGGCCCGTCCCTCCGCCTGGCGGTGCACGCGCGGGTGCCGGTATCCCGCCAGCCACCGCACATTCGCCATGAACACCTGATCGGGAACTCCGACACGCTGGAATTCCCAGCCGACCTGGCGACATGCTTCCTTGGTTGCCGCGAACGCTTCGGCATCCTTGTCCTCGATCCGGTCATCGGCCCGTACATCGATGACGACCCCGGTGCCGTCCGCACGTCGCGCGAAGAAGTCGGGGGTATGGCGCCGTACGGTGCCGTTTGCCCTCCAGCTCATCCGGAACGGCTGCGAAGCGACTCCGACGACCCGCTGATCGAAATCCAGGAGCTTCAGGTGATCCCGCTCCAGCCACGACTCGTATCCCACGTGCCGACGCACCGTCGCTGACCAGTACAGACCGGTATGGTTCCGGGATCCTTTGGCAAAGCGGAACGACCGGACAGGTTCAACGTCCTCGAACCGGACGTCCCAATGATCCGCGAGGGAGCCGGCAACCCGCCCTTCCGCGGCGCCGGTGAACTCCAGACCGAAGTCGGCTCCAGGTCGACCTGATCGATCCGCTCTGAGCGCGGCGATCCCCATCCCGTCCTCCTGTTGCACGGCAGATGGACGACCGTAGGCACCTGAACGCCGTGACAAGGCAGATTCGCTGAGATGACCACCCGAACAAGGCGACCTCCCTGAGATGTGGAAGCGCGGGCAGGTAACGGGACGCGGGCACGGAGCAGCTTCGCTGACACCACCCTTCAGATATGTCCAGGTTCAGTGACATCGGAGCAGCTCGCGTGAGACGGGACATCGGTCGCGTCCAGTCACTCGTACGCGTCACGTTGGTGCCGGTCGTGCCGGTGACACGATGCACTTTTGCAAGCGGGTGCTTGCAAAAGTTAGCGAGTGGGCGCACCATCGGGGTATGGCATCGCTCAACGTCGGCAATCTCGGTGAGTACCTGCGCGAACAGCGGCGCAACGCGCAGTTGTCGTTGCGGCAGCTCGCCGATGCCGCCGGGGTGTCCAACCCCTACCTCAGCCAGATCGAGCGCGGGCTGCGCAAGCCGAGCGCCGAGGTCCTGCAGCAGGTCGCCAAGGCGCTGCGGATCTCCGCCGAGACCCTGTACGTACGGGCCGGGATTCTGGAGGAGCGGGAGCGGGAGGAGTCGGAGACGCGGGCGTCGATCCTGTCCGATCCGTTCATCAGCGAGCGGCAGAAGAGCGTGCTGCTGCAGATCTACGACGCCTTCCGCAAGGAGAACGGCTTCGAGCCCGGACCTGGATCCGGTGACGGCACCGACGGCCCGCACACGGGCGACTACGGGGAGGACGCCGGCCCGGCTTCGAAGTCGAAACCCTCAAAACCCTCACACTGAGTCTGATGATCCGGGAGGACCACAGTCATGCCCATCACCGATGACCTGCGCAAGACCCTCACCGACCCGACCCCCCTCTACTTCGCCGCCGGTACGGCCGACCTCGCCGTCGAGCAGGCGCGCAAGGTTCCGGCGCTGATCGAGCAGCTGCGTGCCGAGGCGCCGGAGCGCATCGAGGCGATGCGCAACACCGACCCCAAGGTCGTGCAGGAGAAGATGGCGGCCCAGGCCAAGGAGGCACAGGCCACCGTGCAGGCCAAGGTCGGCGAGGTGATCGGGGCGTTCGACAGCGATCTGCGGAAGCTGGGCGAGAGCGCCCAGGACCTCGCGATGCGCAGCCTGGGCGTGGCGGCGGAGTACGCGGTGCGGGCCCGGGAGACGTACGAGAAGGTCGCCGAGCGCGGCGAGCGGACCGTGCGGAACTGGCGGGGCGAGACGGCCGACGAGATCGTCGAGATCGCCGTCGTCGTCGAGCCGCGCAAGGAGTCCAAGCCGACCGGTACCAACGCGACCGGGGCCAAGGCGAACGGCGCCAACGCCACTGCGACCGGGTCCGCGGGCGCCAAGCCGGCCGGGGCCGCATCTGCGGGGACCAGGCCCGCGGGTACCAGGTCCGCCGGGACCACGGGCACCTCACGGACGGCATCGGCCGGCCGGGCGGGACAGGCCAAGGCGGCGCCCGCCCCGAAGGCCGCGGGGGCGGAGGGCAAGGCTCCGGCCGCGTCCGCCAAGAAGGCGCCCGCGCGCAAGCCCGCTGCCAAGCGGACGCCTCCGCCGAGCGCGAAGTAGGGCCCCTGGGGGCGAGGCAGGACTTCCGGGGCGAGGCATAACCCCCGGTACGAAGCGGAACCCCGGCGTGAAACAGGACCCCCGGTGCCACGGGCCGCAGGCTGCGGTGCCGTGGCACCGCCGCGTGTACCGGCGGCCGGGGCGGGCATTTTTCGGGGTGCCCGGCACGTTGCCCCGGTACCTTGGCCGCGAGGGGCTCATCCATCGACTAGGCGGTGCACACCATGTTGCTCACAGGATTCAGCACACTCATCTGGCTGCTTTACATGGCCATGCTCGTCCTGGCCGTGGTCGCGCTGGTCATGGCGGCGATGGCCCGTGAGGACGCCTACCGGGCCGCCGACAAGCAGCAGAAGTCCTTCTGGCTCATCATCCTCGGTGTCGCCGTCGCCGTGAACCTCTTCGTGCCCATGCTGTTCCTCCAGCTCGCCGGTCTGGTCGCGTCCATCGTGTTCCTGGTGGACGTGCGGCCCGCGCTCAGGGCGGTCTCGGGTGGCGGTAGGCGCGGTGGTTCCAGCAGCGACGGGCCGTACGGGCCTTACAACGGCGGGCGCTGACCGGACGCGGCGCCCGCCGCGTTCGTGGGTGAGGCCGATCCGGGGCGGGGGCGCGGGATGTTCATGGCCCGGCCCCCGGCCCCGTTCGGGCCACCGTTCGGACTCCGGTCACCGTTCAGACTCCGGTCACCGTTCGGACTCCGGCCGTTCCGTCCGCCGCCAGGGCCGTGGTCGGAACAGAGGTCGGAGTACGGGGCCGGGCCACGGCTGGTGTACGCGCCCAGGCCGGATCCCGCGTACCGGCGGATCCGTTCCTGGTCGCGGTCGAGCAGCAGGACCGCCACGTCGTCGGTCAGCTCGTCGCCGTTCAGCTGACGCACGCGGGTGACCGCGGCCTCCAGCAGGTCCTCGCCGGTGAGTCCCTCGGCCAGCTGCTGGTTGATCATCGCGACCATGCCGTCCTGGCCGAGCCGTCGGGTGCCCTCGCCGACGCGTCCTTCGATCAGCCCGTCCGTGTACATCATCAGGCTCCAGGAGCCGCCGAGGTCCACCTGCCGACGCGGCCACCGGGCCCGAGGCAGCAGGCCCAGGGCCGGTCCGCCGTCCTCGTACGGGAGCAGATGCGCTGCTCGTCCGTGCCGGGCGAGCAGCGGGGCGGGATGGCCCGCGATGCAGAGACCGGCGCGCCGGCCGTCGGGGGCGATGTCGACGGCGCAGAGCGTCGCGAAGACCTCCTCACTCTGCCGTTCGTGCTCCAGGACCTGCTGGAGCGTGGCGAGCAGCTCGTCGCCGCAGAGTCCGGCCAAGGTCAACGCCCGCCACGCTATGCGCAGTTCGACACCGAGCGCCGCTTCGTCCGGGCCGTGGCCGCAGACGTCGCCGATCATCGCGTGGACGGTTCCGTCGGGGGTGCGGACCGTGTCGTAGAAGTCGCCGCCGAGCAGTGCGCGGCTGCGGCCGGGGCGGTAGCGGGCCGCGAAGCGCAGGTCGGAGCCCGCGAGTAGCGGGGTGGGGAGCAGGCCGCGTTCGAGACGGGCATTCTCCTGGGCGCGCAGCCGGGACTCGGTGAGCTGGTGCTGTGCGAGGTCGGCACGCTTGCGTTCGACGGCGTACCGGATGGCGCGGCTGAGCAGCCGCCCGTCGAGTTCGCCGCGGAAGAGGTAGTCCTGGGCGCCGACCCGTACCGCCTCGGCGGCCAGCTCGGTGTCGTCCCGTGCGGTCAGGGCGAGGACGGCGTGGCGCGGGGCCAGTCGCAGGACGTGCCGGAGCGTGGCGAGCGCGTCCACGCCCGCGCCCTCGGCTCCTGCGGCCTCCGCGGGTCCCGTCGCTCCCTGGGCGGACCCGGTCGTTCCGTGGACGTTCCCGGCGCGGGCGGCGCGGGCGGCGCGGGCGGCGCGTGCCTCGGCGCCGGTCGGCAGGGCCAGGTCCAGCAGGATGCAGTCCACGTCGTCCGTGAGGAGCCGGCCCGCCTCGGTCAGGTTGCGGGCGGTCCGGACACGTATCCGGGTGCTCGCCGAGGCCGGGAGCTCGGGAACGGTGAAGGTGCCCGCGGGGTCGTCCTCGATCACCAGAAGGGTGAGGCCGGTGGCGGGGGAGGTCTCCGCAGCGAGCGGGGTCTGCTCCTGCGGTTCGGGTACGGGCATCGGTTCGGGTTTCCTTCCCTCCCCCCGAGGGTGCGGCGGGACGACGAACGACGAACCGCCAGACCGGGACGATAGCGGGCCGCGGCGGGGAAACGGAATGGCGTACCGCGACCGCCCGCCGTCATGCGCCGGTCGTGTCCGGTCGTGCGCCGGGTCACGGGCCGCGTCCGCCCCGGCCATAAGCCGCGTCCCGTCACGGATCCGGCGGGGAGCGCCGGGGCGAGGGCCTGGGGAGGGCGACCGCGCATGAGAAAGCTCACGTGGGCGCGGAGGTGGCGCGCGTCACCGCGGAACATGTGAGTCGCTCGGTGGCCCAGCCCGCCACGAAGCGCGTGAGCACCCTGGTGGCGTACGTCACCCCGGTGAGATGGGTCACCGGAGCGAGGCACGCGGTCCCGGGCCGGTGGGCCGCTTCGGCGTGATGGCGCAAGCGGGCGGGGTGGTGCAAGCGGGCGGGGTGGCGCGCCTCGGGCATGACCGTGCACACGGGTGCCACCGTGCACATGGGCGGGGCGGTGCGGCGGCTCTCGTCCCTCTCCCGCCCCGGGCGGCGTCCTACTTGTCCGGGCGGACCACGCCGAGGATCCGCATCGAACCCGCGCCCGCCAGTGTGACGTCGCGGCCGGGGCGCGGGGCGTGGACGATGGCGCCGTCGCCGACGTACATCCCCACGTGGCTGGCGTCGTCGTGATAGATGATCAGGTCGCCGGGGCGCATGTCCTTGATGGCGATGCGCGGCAGCAGCCGCCACTGCTCCTGAGAGGTGCGCGGGATCGGCCGGCCGGCCGCGGCCCACGCCTGCGACGTCAGTCCCGAGCAGTCGTAGGAGTCGGGGCCCTCGGCGCCCCACACGTACGGCTTGCCGATCTGCGCGGTTGCGAAGGCCAACGCCTTCTTCCCGCTCGCGCTCGCCTCGCGGTTGATGTCCTTCAAGGCGCCGGAGCTGAGCCACGCCGTCTGCATCTTGTACGCGGCTTCCTGCTCCAGCTTGAGCAGCCGGGCCCGCTCCTCCTTCTCGAGCCGGGATTCCAGCTTCTTCGCCGCCGCTATCTGCTCCTTGATCTCTTTCTTGGCCTCGGCCTGCTTCAGGCGGTTGGCTTCGAGCTTCTCCCAGTTGGCGCTCGCGTCCTTGCTGTACGTCTCCAGGTTCTGCTGGGTCCTGGTCAGTTCACCGAGGACGCCGCGGGCGGCCTGCTGGCCCTCCCGGACCCGGTTCACCCCGTCCAGGAACAGCTGTGGATCGTCGCTCAGCATCAGCTGCGCCCCGGGCGGCAGCCCCCCGCTGCGGTACTGCTCGCGGGCCTGGGCGCCCGCCTGGTTCTTGAGCTCGGTGATCTTCGCCCGGCCCACGACGATGGCCCGGGCCAGCCTGACGATCTCGTTGGACTGCTTCTTGGCCTTCTCGGCGGCGAGGTTGTACGCGTCGGTGGCCGCACCCGCCTTGTGGTAGAGGGCCTCGATCTCCTCGCGTACCTCTTCGAGGCTCTTCTTCGGCTCCGACGCCTTCGACTGCTTCTTCGTCTTCGCCTTCGCCCCGGTCCCGGGCCCGACGGGGTTTCTGGGGTCCGACGCGTGCCGCGATGCGGCGGGGGACGGCGGGGAGGGCGCGGCGAACGCCTCGACCGGCGCGGTGAGCACGGTCAGCGCACAGACCAGAGTGATCGCGGCTGCGGCACAGTGACGTCGGTTCACGTGATCCCCCTCCGAAAGTACTTGATTAACCGTCAGTAACTTTTCGTCGACGGCGTGATCGTGCCACGCCGTCCCGAAAAGCAACAGAGGCCCACACATGCTGTTCCGACCATCACACAGATCGGGCCGAAATGTTGGCAATACGCGCACGCGCCGGGGGCGCTCGGTTGCGAATTCGGTACGCGCCGGGCCGCGGAGGCGGACCCCCGTGCATACCGGCCTGCCGGTTCAGTACATGTCTCAGTACGCGCGTCTCAAGCGCTCGCGTCTCCGTCCTCGCGTCTCAAGCGCTCGCGTTTCAGAACGCGTGTCTCAGTACGCGTGTCTCAGTACGCGTGTCTCAGTACGCGTCGGGCCGGAGCGCGGCCCACCGCACCGTGACCTCGCCCTGGCGCCAGCGCCGTACCCCGTCCGCCAGCGGCCAGTCGGCCGACAGCGCCCGTACCGCCGTGATCCAGCGCTGCCGGGCGCCGAGCGTCGCGTACGGGGCGGCCGCGGCCCACGCCCGGTCGAAGTCGCGCAGGAAGGCGTGGACCGGTTCGCCCGGCACATTGCGGTGGATCAGCGCCTTGGGCAGGCGTTCCGCGAGGTCGGAGGGGCGGTCC
Source organism: Streptomyces sp. NPDC032161 (assembly GCF_040636995.1). Classification (NCBI taxonomy): domain Bacteria; kingdom Bacillati; phylum Actinomycetota; class Actinomycetes; order Kitasatosporales; family Streptomycetaceae; genus Streptomyces; species Streptomyces sp. NPDC032161. The sequence continues at coordinate 9,525 of NZ_JBEZVN010000028.1, forward strand.
AGGGAGCCGAGCCTGGTCGCGAACGTCACCGTGCGCGGGCCCTCCGGCCCGAGCGCCACCCATACGTGCCGGCGCCCGATCTCGTCGCAGGTCCCCTCCACCAGCAGCCCGTCCGGCGCGAGGCGGGCGCACAGCAGCCGCCAGACCTCCGCCACCTCGCCCTCGTCGTACTGGCGCAGCACGTTCGCCGCCCGGATGAGGTCGGGGCGCCGGGTGACCGGGATCTCGAAGCCGCCGTGCAGAAAGGTGAGGCCCTCGCGTTCGTACGGCTTCGCCGCCGCGACCCGTTCCGGGGCGATCTCGATGCCGGCCACCTCGGTGCGCGGTTCGGCGGTGCGCAGGCGCCGGAGCAGTTCGACGGCCGTCCAGGGGGCGGCCCCGTACCCGAGATCGACGGCGAGAGGGGCGTCGGCGCGGCGCAGGGCCGGGCCGTGGGCGGCGGCGATCCAGCGGTCCATGCGGCGGAGCCGGTTCGGGTTGGTGGTCCCGCGGGTCGCGGTGCCGATGGGGCGCATGACAGCGAGCGTAACGACTGCCGGGCGGTGGGTGGCGGGGGAGTAAGGGGACAGCGGGTGAGCAGGGGGGCCGGGGTGGCGGGCGGCAGCGGGAGGTGCCCACGCGCCTTGAGTGCGCGGTGCGTGGCGTGAGGCGCGCGGCGCTTGGCACGAGGCGCGGGGCACGGGCATGTGAATGCGGGCCCGGGCGGCCAAGTTCGTAATGATTTGGTAAAGCGGAAATGAAAGGAGAGGTTCCGCTGTTTCCGCCCGCGGGAGGGGCTCGGTCCCTCCGTGTCGTGCTCTGAGTGAGGAGGACCGGACGACGTGAGTCAGTACGTCTCCCGGCTCGGCAGCAGTCGTGTGGCGCCGCGTCTCAGGTTCCCCGCGGCCTTCCCCGGCGGTCACCGCAAGCCGCGCCGTATCGCGATGCTCTCCGTGCACACCTCGCCCCTGCACCAGCCCGGAACGGGCGACGCGGGCGGCATGAACGTCTACATCGTGGAGCTGGCGAGGCGCCTGGCCGCGATCAACATCGAGGTCGAGATCTTCACCCGCTCCACCACCGGCGGACTGCCCCCGGTGGTCGATCTGGCGCCCGGTGTCCTGGTCCGGCACGTCGACGCGGGACCGTACGAAGGGCTCGCCAAGGAGGAGCTGCCCGCTCAGCTCTGCGCCTTCACGCATGGAGTCATGCAGGCGTGGGCCGGCCAGCGCCCCGGCTACTACGACCTGGTCCACTCCCACTACTGGCTTTCCGGCCACGTCGGCTGGCTCGCCGCCCAGCGCTGGGGCGTCCCGCTCGTCCACGCCATGCACACCATGGCCAAGGTCAAGAACGCGGCACTCGCGGAGGGCGACACACCGGAGCCGACCGCCCGCGTCATCGGCGAGACCCAGATCGTCGACGCGGCCGACCGGCTGATCGCGAACACGGCCGAGGAGGCGGAAGAACTGATCCGCTTCTACGCCGCCGATCCCGGTTCCGTCGCCGTCGTCCACCCCGGGGTCAACCTGGACTGTTTCAGCCCGGCCGACGGGCGCGCCGCGGCCCGGGCCCGTCTCGGACTGCCGCAGGAGGCCCTGATCCCGCTCTTCGCGGGCCGCATCCAGCCGCTGAAGGCCCCGGACGTGCTGCTGCGGGCCGTGGCGGTGCTGCTGGACCGGGACCCCTCGCTGCGTACCCGAATGGTCGTACCGATCGTCGGCGGTCCGAGCGGCAGCGGGCTCGCCAAGCCGGAGGGGTTGCAGAAGCTGGCGTCGCGGCTGGGCATCGCGGACGTCGTACGGTTCCACCCGCCGGTGCGGCAGCACGAGCTCGCCGACTGGTTCCGGGCCGCGTCCGTGCTGGTCATGCCCTCGCACAGCGAGTCCTTCGGGCTGGTCGCGATCGAGGCGCAGGCGGCGGGCACCCCGGTCGTCGCGGCGGCCGTGGGCGGGCTCCCGGTGGCGGTGCGGGACGGGACCACCGGCTTCCTGATACCGGGGCACGAACCGGGGGCGTACGCGGAGGCGTTGGCCCGGTTCGCGGACGCGCCGGACCTGGTCGCCCGGATGGGCGCGGCGGCGGCGGCCCACGCGCAGGGCTTCGGCTGGGACACCGCCGCGTCGGCGACCGCCGACGTGTACACGGCCGCGATGCACGCGCGCCGCCGTCGCGTACGCTCGCACCATGGCTGACGCACCCGAGGAACCGACGACGGCTGATGCGACGATGGCCGACGTGACGGCGCGGGACGGGCGGCCGCAGCAGGACGAACGGCAGGAGCGGACCGGCCGGCAGGAGCGGGCCACGCAGACCACGCCGTCGGAACGGACCGCGCGGGCCGCACAGCCGGGAGGGACCGCGCGGCTCGCGGAGGCCGCACCGGTCGCGCGGATCATCGAGGCGGCGCTGAAGGACGCCGAGCTCGAATGGGAGAGCCCGGAACCCGGAAGCTACGTCGTCAAGCTGCCCGGCACGCGCAAGCTGTCCACCACCTGTTCGCTGCGGGTCGGCAGGCACTCGCTCTCCCTCAACGCCTTCGTCGTCCGGCACCCGGACGAGAACGAGCCGGCGGTCCACCGCTGGCTGTTGGAACGCAACCTCCGCCTCTTCGGCGTGAGCTACGCGGTCGACGGGCTCGGCGACATCTACCTCGTCGGCAAACTGCCGCTCTCCGTGGTCACGCCGCAGGAGCTGGACCGGCTGCTCGGCACGGTCCTGGAGGCGGCCGACGGCTCGTTCAACACCTTGCTGGAACTGGGGTTCGCGAGCGCGATCCGCAAGGAGTACGCATGGCGGGTGTCGCGCGGCGAGTCCACGCGGAACCTGGAAGCGTTCAGGCACCTGACCGAACGTCCGGAACGCCGGCGCCCGGCGGAACGGCCGTCCGGCTGACCGCTCGACCGGCCGGCTGCCCAAATGTCCAACCGGCTGACCAATTGACCGGCCGACCGCCCGACCGGGCGGACCGGGCCCGCTGGGCTCAGGCCCCCGACCGCAGCGCCGATTCCACGTCGCCCAGGGCCCGCACGAGTTGTGGACCGACCTCCCCCCACGTCCAGTCCAGTTGCTCCCGGGGGACTCCGCGCGGGACGGTCTCCACCAGCATGATCAGGTAGAGGTAGCAACGGTAGAGCGCGAGCCGCAGTCGTGCGGACGCGTCGAACACCATCGGCTGTCCGCCGCCCTCGGTGTACCCGGTGAGGAGATCCTCGTCGTCCTCCGGGTCAGCGAAGAGGGAGAGGGACACGAAGTCGGCGACCGGGTCGCCCCAGAACATCCGCTCGCCGTCGACGATCCCGCCGAGGGAGCGGGCGCCCGGCTCGCCGTCGACGAGGAGGTTGCCCCGCCACAGGTCGAAGTGGACCGGGGCGGGCCGGGCGACATCGTCGAGGACGGGCGACGCGGCGGCGAGCAGCGCGCGAGTGTCCGCCGTCGGGCGCGGCAGCCGGGCCCGGTACGCGTCCGCGTCGGCGAGGACGGCGTCGGTCATCGCGGTGAACGCCTGCCGCCAGGTCGCGGACAGCGGGCCCAGCGCCTGCCCCGGGTAGCCGAATCCGCCGGAACCCGTGAGGGAGTGCGTACGGCCGACGATCCTGCCCAGCTCGTTCCTGAGCCGACGTTCCTCGGCGCCCGGAGCGGAGGTGCCTGGAACAGAGCCTCCCGGCGCGGCGACGCCTGGACCGGAAGCGTCCGGCGCCGCGGAGCGCGTGGCGGCAGCGTCATGGGCGGCGATGTCGTCGGCGACGTCACTCCAGGGGCGTCCCGGCAGTGCCGACACGATCAGGTACGGGCCGGTCGGCGATGCCGGGTCGAGTTGGCTGTGGAGCACGCGCGGCACCGGTGCCGTACCGGCTGTGCAGGTGTAGAACTCGATCTCGTTGACCAGTAGATCGCGCTCATGGCTCATCAAGGTCCCGTCGATCGCGGGCGGTGGGACCTTGACCACCCAGTCGTCGCCGTTGGTGAGGGTGACCCGGGTGACGGTGTTGAAGGTGCCTCCGGTGAGACGTGTGAGGGCGGAGATCCGGTCCTCCCCCAGACCGACCGCAGCACGACGGAGGTCACGTCGTCGTTCGCCATGAGTGGTTTTGCCCCCTGAGTCGTGATTTCTGTGCATCGCGGTGAGGAACAGCTCATTCACAGCGTGATCACAGCGCCGTCACGATCGCACCGCTTTCCCAGCTTGATTGATCAACAAACGAAATGTGCTTCTAAGGTGAGTCGAATCCCCAAGTTCTGCACAGAGATACGGATCCGGATCATGCGACCCACCGCCATACGCCGTACCGCCCTTGCCGCCACCGCGGTGTGTGTGGCCCTGCTCGCCACCGCGTGCGGTGGGGGCTCGGACTCCGGTTCCGGCTCCGGAGACAAGGGGGCGGACAAGGGCAAGGAGTCGGCCGCCGCGAAGCCGGCCGCCAAGGCGCTGACCGCCGCCGAACTGGAGAAGGCGGCGCTGGCCCAGGGCGACGTCGAGGGCCACAGGATCGCCAAGGCCGCGGCCAAGGACACGGTCTCCAAGAACGACGTCAAGTCCGCGAACGCCGCCTGCACCCCGCTCGCGAACGCGCTGATGGGCGCGGAGGTCGGCGAGCCCGCGGCGTTCACCAGGCGGACGGTCGTCAGTGAGCCCAAGAAGAAGGAGGGCCTGAAGCCCGAGGAGATCCTCAAGGCGGCGATGGACATCACGACCACGCAACTCGCGCTCGGCTCGTACGACGGCACGGGCGCGGCCGATTCGGTCGCCGCGCTGCGCAAGGCCGCCACCGAGTGCGCGGGCGGGTTCGAGTTCACGGCGGCCGGTACCAAGAACAAGGTCACCAAGGTCACCGAGGCGCAGGTCACCGGCGGCGAGGAAGCGGCCGCCTGGACCGTGGAGATGGCTGCTGACGGGGAGAAGATGCAGCTCAAGCTGGTGGGCATGCGTCAGGGCGCCTCGTTCGCCTCGTTCTCCTCGATGAACCTGGCCGCGATGGGCAGCGGTGGCGACTTCGAGCTGCCGACCGCGGTGGTCGAGGCGCAGGCCAAGAAGCTGGCCTAGCCGGTCGGCCCGCGGCCGGTCGAGCCGTGGCTGCTCGGGTAGTGGTCGCTCCTTCCACGGCTGCCCGGATCCGACCGGGCGGGGGGGCGGAAGGAAGGGCCGGGGCCGGTCCGGTCGTTCACGGCAGCGGGACGAGCCTCACCACCGTGACGATCAGGACCGACCCGGACACGTAATAGAGCACGATGGCCCCGGCGACCGTCGCCTCGCGGCGATCGCGCTCGCTCTTGACGGCGGTGGACCCGTGCCCGTACGGGTCCCGGCCCAAGGTGCGGGCCATCTCGTCCCGGAAGACCTCGCCGTCGCGCATCTTGGCCAGGGTGTCGTCGGCGGGCGGGGCGTAGGAGATGCGGAAACTCAAGCGACGGTCCGCCTCTCGGCCTCGTCCTGCGCCAGTCGGTCCAGGATCTTCTCGGCCTCCGGATCGGGTACGGCCTCCAGCATCCAGTGGCGCATGACCGCCTGGATCTCGCCCACCCCGGCGTCATTGATGGCGCGGTCGAACTCCTCGCGTCTCTCCTCGGGCAGCGCGGCACGGATGGCCGGAATGCTGTTGGGCACGTCGACTTCGGCGCCGCCGACGAAGGTCTTCAGGGGCTCGCCCATGGTTGCTCTCCCCGCTCTCCTTGCTCTCCGCGCACGGCCCGCCCGGGGCCCGTGTCGACCCCGCACGGCTACGACCCCGCACGGGTGGACGCCCGTCCGCACACGGACCGTTGCTCGGCCTCACGGTAGCGCCAGGCGCCGGGTAGGGCCCGGAGACCGCACGGTACGTTCGTTCCGTGACAGGAACATCATGGGACATATTGCTGATTGGCGGGGCGTCAGGCATCGGCAAGAGCCGACTGGCCGCGCGGCTCGCGGCCGAACACACGGCGTTCGTGGTCGAGTTCGACGACGTGGTCAGCGCCGTCGAGGCGATGACGACGGCCGAACACCACCCCGCCGTCCATCACTTCGATGACATCCCCGACACCTCGGGGCTCGCTGTCGACGAGGTGCTCGGCCTCCAGATCGCCACCGCCCGTGCCCTGGAACCCGCGGTGCTGGGCGTGGTCGACAACCGCCTGACCGTCGACGCCCCCGCAGTGATCGAGGGCGACTACCTCACCCCGGCCGTGGCCGCGACGGCGATCAACCGCGGCGCCGGCTCCGGTCGCCGCGTACGGGCGGTGTTCCTGCACGAGGAGGACCTGGACCGGATCACCGCCAACTACGCCTCCCGGGAGCCGGGCAACGGCGAGCAGCGGCACCGGGCTCAGGTCAGCGCCGCGTACTCGCACTGGCTCGCGGCCCAGGCGACCCACCACGGACTGCCGGTCGTCCCGTGCCGCCCCTGGAACACCCTCGCGGCGCGCGTGGGACAGGCGTTGGGATAGGAGCGAAGACCCCCGCGGCCGGGGCGCGACCACGCGGCCACCGGCCGGATCCACCACCGACGTGCCCCGCACCCCCGCCCCGGCCCTGGAACCGCTCCCGGTCCAGTAGCTGCCCCCGGCCCCGGAGCCGCCCCGGTCTCTCTCTCCGCCCGTTCGCCCGCCCGGCGTTGTCACACCCCCGTCGTACGCTCGGACCATGAGCGTTTCCGTCTACTACAGCGCCCGTCGGTCAGAGCCGTTGACCGGCCCCGAGACCGCCGCGGTCGAGCGTGTCGTCGCCGCCCGCACGGCGTCGTTCCCGTACGACGACGAGGAAGACCTCTATCTCTACGACCTGGGCGGCGACGAGGACGACGAGATCCTCGCGGGATCCACCAAGCTGCCGAGCGATCCGGACAGATGGCTGCCGGTGCTCACCCACGTGCTCGACTCCGTCACCGAGCTGCGCCGCGCCGTGGCCGGAGCGGAGTGGCACGTGCACATGGACGACGTCGACGTCCCGTGGGACGAGAACGAGGGGTACGCCCTGCCGGGCATGCGCGACGCGGAGCTCGCCGCCGAGCTCGGCGGCCTCGACTGACTCCCGGACGGGGACGGGCGGAGGTCCGACGGAGAACCGGAGGAGACGCCACGCGCGACGCCTCCCGCCCGGGCCGGCCGCGTACGACAACGAGCCCCCGCCCGCGGCGAACCACGGACGGCGGCTGTCGGAGCCCAGCGGCTACTTCTTCTTGCCCTGGTTCTTCACGGCCTCGATGGCGGCCTTCGCGGCCTCCGGGTCGAGGTAGGTGCCGCCCGGCTTCACCGGGCGGAAGTCGGCGTCCAGTTCGTAGAAGAGCGGGATGCCGGTCGGGATGTTCAGGCCCGCGATGTCGGCGTCGGAGATGCCGTCGAGGTGCTTGACGAGGGCCCGGAGGCTGTTGCCGTGGGCGGCGACCAGGACCGTGCGGCCGGCCAGGAGGTCCGGGACGATGCCGTCGTACCAGTACGGCAGCATGCGGACGACGACGTCCTTGAGGCACTCCGTGCGCGGGCGCAGCTCCGGCGGGATCGTCGCGTAACGGGCGTCGTCGCTCTGGGAGAACTCGGTGCCGTCCTCAAGGGCGGGCGGCGGGGTGTCGTACGAGCGGCGCCAGAGCATGAACTGATCCTCGCCGAACTCGGCGAGCGTCTGCGCCTTGTCCTTGCCCTGGAGGGCGCCGTAGTGGCGCTCGTTCAGGCGCCAGGAGCGGTGGACGGGGATCCAATGGCGGTCCGCGGACTCCAGCGCGAGCTGCGCGGTGCGGATGGCGCGCTTCTGGAGGGAGGTGTGCAGCACGTCGGGGAGCAGACCGGCGTCCTTCAGCAGCTCACCGCCGCGGACAGCCTCCTTCTCGCCCTTCTCCGTGAGGTTGACGTCCACCCAACCGGTGAACAGGTTCTTCGCGTTCCACTCGCTCTCGCCGTGACGGAGGAGGATCAGCTTGTACGGTGCGTCGGCCATGGCTCCGAGCGTAATCGAAGCCCCGCGAGCGCCGCGCGGACGGTCACAGGGCGGACGGCCGGGGGTGGGGCAACACCTGTCCAGGCCCCTGACCAGGGCGGACTCGGTCCCTGGCCGGGACCGGGCCGGAGTCCCTCGCCGGGTTCGGAGCCGGGGCGGACGGGGGCGGTGCGCGCTCGGGGCGGGGCGGGAGCGCGTCGATTGACGGGGCGCGTCAATCGACTGGCGATCCGGAATCCGATGACCGTAATGTTCGGATCGCTGCCGGGCCTCTTACCGGTGGTGTTCGCTCCGTCGTACTTCCCTGGGGGATTCCGTATGTCTGTCACCGGTGTCAGACGGGCTCTACAGGAGTCCGTGTCCGGGCTCCCCCGGGAGTTCTGGTGGCTGTGGACCAGCACGCTGGTCAACCGTCTGGGAGCGTTCGTCGCCACGTTCATGGCGCTCTACCTCACCCTGGAGCGGGGCTACTCTGCCTCGTACGCCGGTCTGGTGGCCGCGCTGCACGGGCTCGGCGGGGTCGTGTCCGCGCTCGGGGCCGGGGTGATGACGGACCGGCTGGGGCGTCGGCCCACCATGCTGATCGCACAGACCTCGACCGCCGTGTCCGTGGCCGTGCTCGGATTCATGGTCGATCCGGTGGCGATCGCCGCCGTCGCCTTCGTCGTCGGCATGGCCAGCAACGCCTCGCGGCCCGCCGTCCAGGCCATGATGGCCGACATCGTGCGGCCCGAGGACCGGGTGAGGGCCTTCTCGCTCAACTACTGGGCGATCAACCTCGGCTTCGCCGTCTCGTCGGCCGGGGCCGGATTCGTCGCCGAGTACAGCTATCTCGCCGGGTTCCTGGGCGAGGCCGCGATGACGCTGATCTGTGCCGTCGTCGTCTTCGTCAAGGTGCCCGAGTCGCGGCCCGGGCCCGAGACGTGGCCCGGGAAGGACGGGGCTCCCGGCCGGACGGTTGCCGGCGGGGCGGCCGCCGGGCGTGCGGGCGAGGTGAGGCTCTCCACCGTGCTGCGCGACGGCCGGTTCATGAGTGTTGTCGGGCTGTCCTTCGTCATCGCTCTGATCTTCCAGCAGGGATATGTGGGCCTGCCGGTGGCCATGGGTGCGGACGGGTTCTCCAGCTCCGACTTCGGCACCGCCATCGCCGTCAACGGTGTGCTGATCGTGGTGCTCCAGATCCCGGTCACCCGTTTCATCGAGCACCGGGACGCCCGTCGGCTGCTCGTCGTGTCCTCCCTGTTGGCGGGATACGGATTCGGGCTGACAGCGTTCGCCGGGTCCGTCGCCGTCTACGCGTTGAGCATCTGCGTCTGGACGATCGCCGAGATCGTCAACTCGCCCATCCAGACCGGCCTGGTCGTCCGGCTCTCGCCGGCCCAGGGCCGCGGCCGGTACCAGGGCATGTACACGATGTCCTGGTCCGCCGCAGCGCTGGTCGCGCCCCTGATGTCGGGCCAGGTCATCGACCGCTTCGGGGCGCAGTGGCTGTGGGGGGCGTGTGCGGTGCTGGGCACCGGTGCCGCGCTCGGGTACTGGCTGCTGATGCGGAACCTTCAGGAGGAGCCCCCGGCGACGCTCGACGGCGGGGCCGCGGCGGCGGGCGTCCGGGCGGGGAACGGCAGGAGCGGGAGCGCCGGGAGTTCCGAGCGTGTCGAGAGCGTCGGGCGTGTCGAGTGCGTCGGGAGCGAGGGAGGCGCGCGAAACGGGTCGGCCGCCCCGTCGGTGTCCGAGCACACGTCCGTGGAGAGCGGCTGAGCGCGTGCCGCACAGGGCGCGACGCGGCACATGTTTTGTGACGCATGTCCCATGACACATGCGGGGCGTGCGTACGGCCACGGCCCATGAAGTCACGGCCCACATGCCCACGGCGCACAGGCCCACAGCCATTCGCCCCCCCGGCGCACGCGGCCCCGACTCGCACGGCTGTGACACACGGTTGTGGCACACACAGCGGCGCCCCGCGCGGAGACGTAATCACTCCGCGCGGGGCGCGCGCCCGTCACTGCTGGGCGGCCTCGGTCAGCCGCAGCAGCCGCCGCACTGGCACGGAGCGCCGGACTGGCAGCCGCAGCCGCAGCCCGAGCCGCAGCCACAGGCGCCGAGCAGGGGCAGGTGCACCACGTCGGCGGGGGTTTCCTGCCGGGGGTCGGTCGTGGGGGAATCGGCCATGGTTCCTCCTCAAGGCGTACGACAAGGCCGTGCGCCGACAGCGACGACGTACGCACGGCCGGGGCGTACGGACAAGGCGCGCCGCCCCATCCCATTGGACGCCCACAGGGGCGGGCGCATCAACGGCGCACACGTGCAGAACGCGTGTGCGATCGAAATGCGACCGCGCACGCCGCCCCGCATCCGGACCTGTTCGCTCCTCGGGACTTCCGCCGGGCACCCCGTCCGGTTGCGCGCCCTCCTTACGCGCCCTCCACCGGGGCCTGCTGCTGGATCTCGTCGGCGTGCTCGCCCGTCACCAGATAGACCACACGCTTGGCGACCGACACCGCGTGGTCCGCGAAGCGCTCGTAGTAGCGGCCGAGGAGCGTCACGTCGACGGCGGTCTCGATGCCGTGCTTCCAGCGGTCGTCCATCAGGTGCTGGAACAGGGTGCGGTGCAGCAGGTCCATCTCGTCGTCGTCCTGCTCCAGCTGGAGGGCCAGATCGACGTCCTTCGTGATGATCACCTCGGCCGCCTTGGCCATCAGGCGCTGGGCCAGCTGCCCCATCTCCAGAATCGTCGCGTGCAGGTCGTGCGGCACCGGCGACTCCGGGAACCGCAGCCGGGCGAGCTTCGCGACGTGCTGGGCGAGGTCGCCCGAGCGCTCCAGGTCGGCGCTCATCCGCAGCGAGGTCACCACGATGCGCAGGTCGGTCGCCACCGGCTGCTGGCGTGCGAGCAGGGCTATGGCCCGGGCCTCCAGGTCGTGCTGGAGGTCGTCGACCTTCTGGTCCGCGGCGATCACGCTCTCCGCGAGCTTGAGATCGGCATCGAGCATGGCCGTCGTCGCCCGGCCGATCGCCGACCCGACGAGCCGGGCCATCTCGACCAGCCCTTCGCCGATCGAGTCGAGTTCCTCGTGGTAGGCGTCACGCATGGAAGTCCCTCTCCAGTCTTCTGTGCAATACCGGGGCAGGCTGTGAGCCCCACGTTGCCACCTTGGGCGGCGTACGCGTCCGCTTCCGGCCGCCCAAGTGAACCGTCCCTTGCTCCTCGGTGAACTCTGGGCGACGAGTGTTCGGACAGGCACCCGGATGGCTGGGAGAGACCTCCCGGACCCGCATAACCTTGACGTATGGACGTGAACGCGGCAGTCGCCGCAGCTGCGGCGATCGGCGGTGCGTGTACCGGCGTGATCGCCATGCTCGCGTTCCGCTGGAGCGAGCGCGACCAGAAGAAGCCGACGCGAACCTCTCTGCGGCCCGACAACAACGCGGCTCTTCCTCCCGGTGTGGACACGGTCCTGTCCGTGCTCAGTTCCTCCGCCGTCGTGCTCGACGAGAGCGACAGCGTGGTCAAGGCCAGCTCCGCCGCCTACGCGCTGGGGCTGGTCAGGGGAGGACGGCTCGCCGTCGACGCGATGCTGAACATGGCCAGGGACACCCGCAGGGACGGCGAGATAAGGCAGGTCGAGCTGGACCTGCCTCGCCGCGGCACCGGCCGCGGCGAGGCCCTCGCGGTCTCCGCCCGGGTCGCCCCGCTGGGCTCCCGGCTGGTGCTGCTGCTGGTCGAGGACCTCACCGAGGCCCGCCGCATAGAGGCGGTACGGCGCGACTTCGTCGCCAACGTCAGCCATGAGCTCAAGACCCCGGTCGGTGCGCTCTCGCTGCTCTCCGAGGCCGTGCTGGACGCCTCCGACGATCCGGAGGCGGTCGAGCGGTTCGCCGGGCGGATGCAGATCGAGGCGACCCGGCTGACCAACCTCGTGCAGGAGATCATCGACCTCTCCCGGGTGCAGAACGACGACCCGCTGGAGGACGCCGAGCCGGTACGCGTGGACGAGTTGGTGGCCGAGGCCATCGACCGCTGCCGCCAGCAGGCCGGCTCGAAGCAGATCACCATGGCCGCGGGCGGCACCGCGGAGCTCCGTATATGGGGCAACCGCGGTCAGCTCGCCGCGGCGCTCGGCAACCTCGTCGAGAACGCCGTCAACTACAGCCCCGCCCGTACCCGAGTGGGCATCGCCGCCCGGCGTGTGTCCGTACCCGGCGGGGACCAGATCGAGATCGCGGTGACCGATCAGGGCATCGGCATCTCGGAGAAGGACCGCGAGCGGGTCTTCGAACGGTTCTACCGCGTCGACCCGGCCCGCTCACGGGCCACCGGTGGCACCGGCCTCGGCCTCGCCATCGTCAAGCACGTGGCCGCCTCGCACGGCGGGGAGGTCACGGTCTGGAGCTCGGAGGGCCAGGGCTCCACCTTCACCTTGCGGCTGCCCGAAGCGGGCCCCGCACGGGAACGGGACCGCAGCTCGGGCGGACCGCTCGTCGCCGACGGCGACGAGGGCCCTTACGGACCCGCTCACCCCGACACCCTTGAACCCATCCCTGCCCCGGAGGTCCTTCCGTGACCCGAGTGCTTGTCGTCGAGGACGAGGAGTCCTTCAGCGACGCCCTGTCCTACATGCTCCGCAAGGAGGGTTTCGAAGTCGCCGTCGCGGCCACGGGACCGGACGGTCTTGACGAGTTCGAGCGCAACGGCGCCGACCTCGTACTGCTCGACCTGATGCTGCCGGGCCTGCCCGGCACCGAGGTCTGCCGTCAGCTGCGCAGCAGGTCCAACGTCCCCGTGATCATGGTCACCGCCAAGGACAGCGAGATCGACAAGGTCGTCGGCCTGGAAATAGGAGCCGACGACTACGTCACCAAGCCCTTCTCCTCGCGGGAGCTGGTCGCCCGCATCCGCGCCGTGCTGCGCCGCCGGGGCGAGCCGGAGGAGGTCACCCCGGCAGCGCTTGAGGCGGGCCCGGTCCGCATGGACGTGGACCGCCACGTCGTCACGGTCGCGGGCGGCAAGGTCGACCTGCCGCTCAAGGAGTTCGACCTGCTGGAGATGCTGCTGCGCAACGCGGGCCGTGTGCTGACCCGCATGCAGCTCATCGACCGGGTCTGGGGCGCCGACTACGTGGGCGACACCAAGACCCTCGACGTCCACGTCAAGCGCCTGCGGGCCAAGATCGAGCCGGACCCCGGCGCGCCGCGCTTCCTGGTGACGGTCCGCGGCCTGGGGTACAAGTTCGAGCCGTAGACCACGGCGGTACACGACGGCGGAGGGCGCCCCCCGATTCGGGGGGCGCCCTCCGCCGTTCACGTTCCCGTGCGACTGCCAGGGACCGGCACCCATCAGCTGCGGGTGCCGACGTGTCCCTGTGAGCCCGTCCGGTCAGTCGCCCGACGGGGCGTCGGCCTCGGCGTCGTCCTGGGCGGGCGTGTCGTTCTCGGAGTGGGCCTCGCCCGGGGCGCCCGGCGTCGTGGAGCCGGTCGGCGTGGTGGCCGGCGAGGTCGGCTTCTCCGAGGGAGCCGTCGGCAGTGAGCTCGGGCCGAAGTCCGTGAAGTAGCTGGTCGCCGGGACGACGAACACGCCGAGCGGGACCTCGCCGGTCGAGCTGAACTTGAAGACGACGTTCTGCACGCTGCCGTTCGGGGCGGCTTCGCGGCCGTTCTCGATCACGGCGGACGCGTTGCCCTTGCCGCCGATGATCACCCTGCCGCCGGCCGGGACGACGACGGGGCCGCTGCCCTCGGCGGCGTGCAGCTTCACCGTGGCGTTCGTGCCCGGGAGGGTGACCGAGTCGAGGGTCTGCTGCTTGGTGCCGTTGTTGAAGAGCGTGGCGGAGACCACGGCCGGTCCCTCCGCGTTTCGCTCGGGCTGGGTGATCAGGTTCGCGTTCTGGATGCTGATGTCACCGGAGGTGGTGGCGGCGCTGTCCGGCTTGATCTGGAGCGTGGCTGCGTCATTGCCCGCACCGCACGCGGTGAGCGAGGCGATCGAGAACACGATGGCTGTGGCGGCGAGGGCGCCGTGTCGAAGGCTGCGGCTCACGGCGGCGGCAACTCCTTGAACGATCGGACTGCGGACGGGTGGTCGAGCGACGCGGGGTCGCCCTGCGAGCGGCGTAAAGCCGCCCTAAGTGTGTGTCAGCGGCCTTAGGCTATCGAGCCGCCTCGCCCGCCCCGCACCCGACCCGCCCCTTACCCGCTCCGCACTTCCGCCCCCGGCGCTCCCGAGGCGTGTCCCCGGGCCGACGGTGCCGTTGCCGGCACCGCCCTCGGAGCGGCGCGTCCGCTCGCGGCGAGGGGAAGCCGCGAGCGGACGTACCGGGCGGCCGTGCCCGGCTGCGCGGGGCGGACGCAACCGGGCTGCGGGGCGGTCGCATCGGAACGACGGGCATCTGCGTCGGAGCAACAGGCACACACATCCGGTCGCCGCATCCGGTCATCGCGTGCCCCCGCATCCGATCACCGTGCGCGGTCCGCATGCGCCGACACATGGCGTTCACATATTGCCGGTGATCAATTCATGAGGGTGGCGCATTCCGTGCGCATAAGTGATCACGGCGCAGTGTCGATCAATTCCATTGAACGACACCACTTACCTCCGCTTACCTCCGCGCATACATCTGTACGGGTGAGCGATCTTCGAACGAAGTGGGGAAAGTTTGGCATCGAGAACCCGACAAAACGGGACGTTCGACCACTTCAGAGTGGGGTTCCGGGGTGCGTGAGGTGCACGTTTCGTCCCGCCTGCGCAGCCGCTCCGACCTGCGAATACCGGCTTCCGTGAACCTTCCGCAGCACGTACGTGTCGCTGTTGTCAAGCCCCGAGATATGCCCTGACCTGCGAAAACGCCATTCAGGAGAAGCTGTTCTCGTGTTACCCTTGATAGCCACGGAAGGGGTACCTGTCACATGACGTTCAAGGTTGGCGACACCGTGGTCTATCCCCATCACGGGGCCGCGCTGATCGAGGCTATCGAAACTCGCCAGATCAAAGGCGTGGACAAGACCTACTTGGTGCTCAAGGTCGCCCAGGGCGACTTGACGGTCCGTGTGCCGGCGGACAATGCGGAGTTCGTGGGTGTGCGCGACGTAGTCGGGCAGGAGGGGCTGGACCGGGTCTTCGAGGTGCTGCGTGCGCCGTATGCCGAAGAGCCGACGAACTGGTCCCGGCGCTACAAGGCAAATCTGGAGAAGCTCGCTTCCGGCGATGTCATCAAGGTCGCCGAAGTGGTTCGCGACCTGTGGCGTCGCGAGCGCGAGCGCGGACTCTCCGCGGGCGAGAAGCGAATGCTGGCCAAGGCCCGCCAGATTCTGGTGAGCGAGCTCGCTCTCGCGGAGAACACGAACGAGGACAAGGCCGAGGCTCTGCTCGACGAGGTACTCGCGTCCTGAACCGGCTCGTGCCGGTCATGAAAATGTGCTGCGGTGCCCGCTGACAACCGTATTCACGGTACGTCGGTCGGGCGCTGCGGCATGTCCGCATGCATGCCGATTCCGGCGCGCGGTTCCCGGTATCCGGGTGGGCGCTCCGGTATCCGGTGCGGTCGTCGGGCACGCAAGGCAGGTACGGCGAGCGCCGGGTACGGCGAAGGGCGGTGCAACCCATCTGGATTCAGCCAGGACATGGCTGAATAGCGACGATTATGTTCCGTCGCACCCTTGCGTTGGCTTCAGCGGCGATCCCCCCGGTACTTTGCTCGCGATCTTGCGCAGCCGATCCCGAGCGGCCGGTGCGGTTCGTCCGGCTTCGACCGGGTGTCACGGAAAGGGCCCGGTCGAGTCGCGGCTCGGCGCCCGACTCGCTTGTGGCCATACCCACGCCGGCCGTGGAAACAAACATGCCGAAGCTCCGGAGTGCAACCGATGTCTGATCAACCGCGCCTCTCCCGCACCGCCGCCGTGATTCCCGCGGCCGGCCGCGGTGTCCGGCTCGGCCCGGGCGCCCCCAAGGCGCTCCGAGGGCTGGGCGGGACGCCGATGCTCATCCACGCGGTACGGGCCATGGCGGCGTCCCGTTCCGTCTCGCTGGTCGTCGTCGTGGCGCCGCCGGACGGTGCCCCCGAGGTCAAGAACCTGCTGGACGAGCACGCCCTGCCCGAACGCACCGACTACCTCGTCGTGCCCGGTGGCGACACCCGCCAGGAATCGGTGGGCCTCGGCCTCGACGTCCTGCCCGAGGACGTCTCCGTCGTGCTCGTGCACGACGCGGCGCGTCCGCTGGTTCCCGTCGACACGGTGGACGCGGTGATCGAGGCGGTGCGTGACGGCGCGCCCGCCGTCGTCCCCGCGCTGCCGCTCGCCGACACCGTCAAGGAGGTGGAGCCCGGGGCGCCGGGCGAACCGGAGCCGGTGCTCGGCACGCCCGAGCGGGCCCGGCTGCGCGCCGTGCAGACCCCGCAGGGCTTCGACCGCGACACGCTCGTGCGCGCGCACCGCACCGTCGTCGTCGGCGGCGAGGGCGCCACGGACGACGCGGGCATGGTGGAACGGCTCGGGGAGCCGGTCGTGGTCGTCCCCGGGCACGAGGAGGCGTTCAAGGTGACCCGGCCGCTGGATCTGGTGCTGGCCGAGGCGGTACTCGCGCGCAGGAGGGCGAACGATGGCTTCTGAGGAAACGGTTCCCGGGACGGTGGCGGCCGGGAACGAGTCGGCGGGGCAGCGGTCCGCGGCGTCTGCCGACGGGGACGCGGCGCAGGTCCGGACGGCCGGGCCGGTGATCCCGCTCGTCGGGATCGGCACCGACATCCACGCCTTCGAGGAGGGCCGTGAGCTGTGGTGCGCGGGCCTGCTGTGGGAGGGCGAGGGCCCCGGCCTGGCCGGGCACTCGGACGCCGATGTCGTCGCGCACGCCGCGTGCAACGCGCTCTTCTCGGCCGCCGGGCTCGGCGACCTCGGGCAGCACTTCGGCACCGGGCGGCCCGAGTGGTCCGGCGCCTCCGGGGTCACGCTGCTGACCGAGGCGGCGCGGATCGTACGGGCCGCGGGCTTCGAGATCGGGAACGTCGCCGTCCAGGTCGTCGGCGTGCGGCCGAAGATCGGCAAGCGGCGCGAGGAGGCGCAGCGAGTGCTGTCGGACGCCGTGGGGGCGCCCGTCTCGCTCTCCGCCGCCACCTCCGACGGGCTCGGTTTCACCGGGCGGGGCGAGGGCATCGCCGGGATCGCGACCGCGCTGGTCCACCGCACCGGCTGACCCGCACCCGCGGCACTCCCGCACCGCCGGCGCGGGACGACCCCGGGAGCGGTGCGGGAGCGCGGGAGCTCGTCGACGAGCTGGCCGTCAGGTACACCGACGAGCCGTACGCGGAGTTCGACCCGTCGGCCCCACCGCCACCGAGCACGTGATCGTCCGGATCACGCCGCGCAAGGTCCTCTCGCGGATCTGAGGGACTCTGCCGGCGTACACCGCTTCCCGCGAAGAAGACCCCGCGACCCCCGAGGGGGCGCGGGGCACTGGTGCACGCCCACTACCCTTGAGGCGTGACTATTCGCCTGTACGACACCAGCGCCCGGCAGATCCGTGACTTCGTCCCGCTCACGGCGGGCTGTGTCTCGATCTACCTGTGTGGTGCCACCGTTCAGGCGGCCCCGCACATCGGGCACATCCGGTCCGGTCTGAACTTCGACATCATGCGCCGCTGGTTCGAGTACCGCGGCTACGACGTCACGTTCGTCCGGAACGTGACCGACATCGACGACAAGATCATCGCGAAGTCCGCCGAGCAGGGCCGGCCGTGGTGGGCCATCGGCTACGAGAACGAGCGGGCCTTCAACGCCGGGTACGACGCGCTGGGCTGCCTGCCGGTCACGTACGAGCCGCGCGCGACCGGGCACGTCACCGAGATGGTCGAGATGATGCGAGGCCTGATCGAACGTGGTCACGCCTACGCGGCGGACGGCAACGTCTATTTCGACGTGCGTTCCTTCCCGGGGTATCTGTCGCTGTCCAACCAGGACCTGGACGATCTGCGCCAGCCGTCCGGCGAGGGCGAGACCGGCAAGCGCGACCCGCGCGACTTCGCGATGTGGAAGGCGTCCAAGCCGGGCGAGCCCAGCTGGGAGACCCCGTGGGGCCGCGGCCGGCCCGGCTGGCACCTGGAGTGCTCGGCCATGGCGCACAAGTACCTCGGCCGGGCCTTCGACATCCACGGCGGCGGGATCGACCTGATCTTCCCGCACCACGAGAACGAGATCGCCCAGGCCCAGGCGTTCGGCGACGAGTTCGCGCGGTACTGGGTGCACAACGGCTGGGTCACCATGTCCGGCGAGAAGATGTCGAAGTCGCTGGGCAACTCGGTGCTGGTCAGCGAGATGGTCAAGGCGTGGCGCCCGATCGTGCTGCGCTACTACCTCGGCACCCCGCACTACCGGTCGATGATCGAGTACAGCGAGGAGGCCCTGCGCGAGGCCGAGTCCGCGTTCGCGCGGATCGAGGGCTTCGTGCAGCGGGTCGTCGAGAAGGCGGGCGGCGTGGTCGCCCCGGCCCGTGAGGTGCCGCCCGCGTTCGCGGAGGCGATGGACGACGACCTGGGCGTCCCGCAGGCGCTCGCGATCGTCCACACCACGGTCCGGCAGGGCAATTCCGCGCTGGCCGCCGACGACAAGGAGGCGGCCGTCGCCCGGCTCGCGGAGGTACGGGCGATGCTCGGCGTCCTCGGGCTCGACCCGCTGGAGGAGCACTGGGCGGGCGAGAGCGACCGCGGTGACGATCTGCACGGGGTCGTGGACACGCTCGTACGCCTGGTCCTGGACCAGCGCGAGGCGGCCCGCGCCCGGAAGGACTGGCCCGCCGCCGACGCCATCCGCGACCAGCTCAGCCAGTCCGGGCTCGTCATCGAGGACAGCCCGGCCGGACCGCGCTGGACCCTCGGCCCGCGCCCGTAGACAGCCCGTAGGCATCCCGTGTGTGCCGTCCGGAGTCCCGGACGGCACACTCATGGGGGCACACTTCATATACGTACGCAACGCACGCTCGTCCGAGCAGCAACGAAACAGGTAGGTCATGGCCGGGAACAGCCAGCGCAGGAACCGCCGCACCGCCAACAAGAAGGGCGCGCAGGTCGGCAGCGGTGGCCAGCGACGCCGTGGCCTGGAGGGCAAGGGCCCGACGCCGCCGGCCTCCGCGCGCAAGGGGCACGTGAAGAACCGGATCGCCAACGCCAAGGCCAAGCAGGCCGCGCACCGCCGCCCCGCGCCGCGCCGCGGCGGCGTCAAGGGCACGTCCGAGATGGTCGTCGGCCGCAACCCGGTCTACGAGGCCCTGCGCGACGGGGTGCCCGCGACGACCCTGTACGTCCAGCAGTACATCGACAACGACGAGCGGGTCCGCGAGGCGCTCCAGCTCGCGGGCGAGCGCGGCAACATCAACCTGATGGAGGCGCCGCGCGCCGAGCTGGACCGGATGACGAACGGTCTGAACCACCAGGGCCTCGTCCTCCAGGTCCCGCCGTACGAGTACGCGCACCCGGACGACCTGGTGGTCGCCGCGCATGACAACGGCGAGGAGCCGCTGATCGTCGCCCTCGACGGTGTCACCGATCCGCGCAACCTGGGCGCGATCGTCCGTTCCGTCTCCGCGTTCGGCGGGCACGGCGTGGTCGTGCCGGAGCGTCGCGCGGCCGGGATGACGGCCGGTGCCTGGAAGTCCTCGGCGGGCACCGCGGCCCGTACGCCGGTCGCCCGGGTGACGAACCTGACCCGGGCCCTGGAGGGCTACCAGAAAGCGGGCCTCACGGTCGTCGGCCTCGCCGCGGACGGCGAGCACACCGTCGAGGACCTGGAGGCGCTCGACGGCCCGGTCGTCGTCGTCATCGGCAGCGAGGGCAAGGGACTCGGCCGTCTCGTCGGCGAGACCTGCGACTACCGCGTCCGCATCTCGATGCCGGGCGGCGCCGAGTCGCTGAACGCCGGTGTCGCGGCCGGGATCGTCCTCTACGAGGCCGCGCGGCGCCGGGCCTGAGACACCCTCGGGCGGGGTCGGCCGTCCGGCCCGGTCCCGCCCGTCCGCCCCGGTCCCGCCCGGTTCGGCGGTCCGGCCCGGCCTCGTCCCGTCAGCCGCCCCGTCGGTAGTCCCGTCCGACCCGTCAATCGTTCCGTCCGGTCCGTTCCCGTTCCTTCCCGGAGCCTTCGTTGACGGGTCTCGGACATGATTGACGGGTCTCGGACACATCGGGCTCGTCAAGGCAGTGTCCTAAACACTCATCACTCGGTTAGATGAGTGTGGACACCAGAACGCCTCGGTTCGACGAACTACCCGCCCTGAGCATGACCAAGGTGGACTGCGACCCTGCGCAGGTCATCGTCAACCACGCCAGCTTCCGGGTGCAGCTCGCGCCCGGCCAGCGCGCCCGGCTGCGCGGGCTGGCCCCCGCGGGCGTGCCCAGGATCCCCGCCATGAGCGGGTCCCCCGGAACGGCGCGCGGCAGGCGTGCGCCCGTCGTGTGGAGCGGCAGGTCCGCCCCCGGCGACCCCGGAGCCACCGGACTCCTCCAGGCCGTGCGGAACTCGGCCGCAGGCCCTTCGACGGCCGCGTACGACGCCTACGACTCCCGTGCCCACCGCGGTGACTCCGGGCGCCCCGGCGAGTTCGACGGCGGGCTCGGCACGGGCAGCACCCAACTGATCGACTGCCTGGAGGAGACCCAGCCCAATCCCGTCGTCACCGCGCCCCAGCAGCCGGGACCGCACGGCAACGGTCCGCTGCTGCCGCCGATGCGCCAGGCGGTCGGTGCCTACGACCCCGTCGACCACGGTCCGTACGGCCGCGAGGGGTACGGCCGCGACACCGGATACGACGGGTACGTGGACGCTGCCGGTGACGAGGACGGGGCCGGGGCCGGGGCCGCGTACGACGGCATGGAGGCCCGGAGCCGCCGCCAGGCTCAGGACGCCGTGCGGCACGCGTACTACCCGGGACGCCGGATGAACCTCGGCGTGGTGCTGCTGCCCCTGCGGGTCTTCCTCGGCTTCATCTCCATCTACGCCGGCATGGGCAAGCTGTGCGACCCGGTGTACTTCGACGGCGGCGAACGCGGCTCCATGGTCACGTGGCTGAACTCGCTGCACCCCTGGGCACTGGCCGAGCCGCTGCGCGACTTCGCGCTCTCGCACCCGGTGGGCGCCGGGCTCACCGTCGCCTTCCTCCAGGTCGTCGTCGGCGTCCTCACCGTTCTCGGCCTCTGGCAGCGCGTCGCCGCGTCCGTCGGGGCCCTGCTCTCCGCCGCCCTGCTGGTCACCGTGAGCTGGCGCAGCGTCGCCGTGTACGACGCGCCCGACATCATCTACCTCGCCGCCTGGAGCCCGCTGATCATCGCGGGCGCTCCGGTCTACTCCGTCGACGGGCGGCTCGCCGGCGAGGCGTGGCGCACGCTCGGCCCGCGCTCGGCGATCTGGGACCTGCGCCGCCGGGTGCTGCGCCGGGGCGCCGCCGTCGCGACCCTCGTCGTCGGACTCACGTTCCTCGTGGGCTCCATCCTCGGCGGGGCGGTCCGCTCCTCCGGGGTCGTGACCGTGCCGGGTCCGAACGGCAACCCGACCAACCAGCTGCCCGGCTCCCCGCTCCCGGAGAAGTCCCGTACCGGCGAGGCCTCGCACACGCCCGAGGGGCGGCGCCCGTCGCCGACCCGCAGCGGCGCCCCCACCACCCCGTCCACGCGGGCGTCCACGCCTCCCTCGGACTCCGTGCGCGAGCCGGGCCGTGCGACGACCGGTGCCGGGCAGCCCAGCCAGACCCAGGGCACCGTTCAGCAGGTCCCGCGGCAGACGGCTCCGCAGCAGCCCCCGGCAAGCAGCTCCGGCCCGAGTTCCTCGGGCTCCACGGGCACCGGCGGCGGCCCCACGGGCGGCAGCGGCCCGGACGACGGCGGTTCCACCGGAGGAACGTCGGGCGCCGGGCAGAACCCGATCGGGGGCCTGCTCGGCTGAGCCGGGCGCCCGTCCGCCTCACCCCGTCCCGAGGCGGGCGGGGGAGGCGGACGGGAACGACGGACGAAGAAGGGGCGGTCACCGGTGGGATCCGGTGACCGCCCCTCCGCGTGCGCGGTGCACGCGCGGACGCGGCGACCTCAGCCGCAGGTGCTCACGGAGGTCTTTCGGAACCACCGGAGTCACCGGCCGTCGAGCGGAGTCACCCGCCGTCGAGTTCCTTGGCGGCCTCGGTCAGGTCCTTCGCCGTGTCGATGGCCCGCCAGTACGCCCCGTGCGGCAGCGGGTACCCGGCCAGCCTGCGCTCGCGCGCCAGCTTCGGGAACGTCGTCCGCTCATGGTCGCCGCGGTCCGGCAGCAGGGTGGTGAAGGCCGGCGAGAAGACGTACACACCGGCGTTGATCAGATACGGCGACGGCGGCGCCTCGATGAAGTCGGTGATGTGCCCGAACGCGTCCGTCTCCACGGCGCCCCACGGGATCCGGGGACGGGCCAGCGCCAGCGTGGCGGTCGCGTCGCGCTCGGCGTGGAAGGCGGCCATCTCACGCAGCGAGAAGCGCGTCCAGATGTCGCCGTTGGTGGCGTACCAGGGCTGGTCCGGGTCGGGCAGCCGGGCGGCGGCGTACTTCAGGCCGCCCCCCCGGCCCAGGGGCTCGGACTCCACGACGGTCGTCACGCGCAGCGGCAGCACCGCCGAGTCGAGCCATTCCTGCAGTACTTCTGCCAGATGACCGCACGACACCACGACGTCGGTCACGCCCTCGGCGGCCAGCCAGGAAAGCTGATGGCCGATGATCGGGGTCCCGGTGCCAGGGATCTCGACCATCGGCTTGGGGCGGTCGTCGGTGTACGGGCGCAGCCGCGATCCCTGGCCACCTGCCAGGACCACGGCCTGCGTCGGATACGTATGCATACCAGGCACGATATGTGGTGCCTGGTGTCGTGTTGTGCGGGGCCGATGGGTCGGCCGGTCGAGTGACGGGCCGATCGGTGCCGGGACGGTCGGTGTCGGGACGGTCGGTGTCGGACGGACCGGGTGTCGCGCCGGCCGATGTCGGGCCGACCGGTGCCGGGCCCGCGTGCCGGGGGGTCAGCTGAACTGCGCGACGCCGGAGGCGAACGACGTGTCGCAGACCGGGCGGGAGAACCGGTGGGCGCGCGTCGGTCCGTACTGCTCGACCGCCGCCCGGCCCAGCGCCTTCGCGATCGACATGCAGTGCCGGGCGAGCGTGGGCCGACCCTCGACGGAGCGCTGAAGGTCCGTCAGCGCGACGCCCGGGTCCTTCTCGCGGAGCTCCACGAGCAGACGGTCACGGAGGATGTCCTGCGGGGCACGTGCCTTGGCACGCTTCGATACGTCCTGGGCCGATGCGGCCAGGACCTGCGAATCGGAGCTGTGCGCTGCCCATGGCACGCTGGTGACGGCGAGGGTCCCGGACAGGACCATCACGACGGGCAGTACGAGAGCGAGGGAACGGCCGATACGGCGAGCGGTGTGGGTCACGCAGCGAGCGTAGCGGTCGGTAATGACATGGCGACATCTTGTCACCCTTGTGAGCGATGGTTCGAGGGCGCCTTTCGAATTCGGTGTTGACCGGGAGCGGCGAAACGCCCGGTGCGCAGCGGGGAGTCGGTGCAGCTCGGTTCAAACCCGTTCCCGCCTCCGCGACACGCGAACGGCCCCCGTACGGCTTTCCGGTGGGCTCCCAGCGGCTTCCGGCTCCCGGAGTCTCCTGGAGGAATGCCCGCGCACACGAACGGCCCCGCACGGGGAAGCGTGCGGGGCCGTCGTCGTGCGCGGGCGTGCGGGCCGTACGGGGCACGCGGGCGTGAGCGGCGTGCGAGGTACGGGTCCGTGCGCGGGCGTGCGTGGCGTCAGTCGGTGAGGCGGGCGCCCGTCGAGGTCGAGAAGACGTGCAGCTCGTCCGGGTGCGGCACGACGTGCAGCTTGGTGCCCTTCTCCGGGACGGAGCGGCCGTTGACGCGGACGACCAGGTCCTTGTCCTCGCCGCCGACCCGCGCGGAGCCGTAGACGTAGCCGTCGGCGCCGAGCTCCTCGACGACGTTGACCGAGACGGCCAGGCCGGCGGGGGAGTCGGAGCTGTCCTTCGTGAGGGACTTCGCGGCGGCGCCGCCGTGCTCGACGATGTCGAAGTGCTCGGGGCGGATGCCGACCGTGACGGTCGTGTCGCCCCTGTCCGTGGCGGCCTTGAGCGCCTCGCGCGAGACCGGGACGACGCTGTTGCCGAACTTCACGCCGCCGTCGGTGATCGGGACCTCGACCAGGTTCATGGCGGGGGAGCCGATGAAGCCGGCCACGAAGAGGTTCGCCGGCTTGTCGTACATCTTGCGCGGTGAGTCGACCTGCTGGAGCAGGCCGTCCTTGAGGACGGCGACCCGGTCGCCCATGGTGAGGGCCTCGACCTGGTCGTGCGTGACGTACACGGTCGTGATGCCCAGGCGGCGCTGGAGCGAGGCGATCTGCGTACGGGTGGAGACACGGAGCTTGGCGTCGAGGTTCGACAGCGGCTCGTCCATGAGGAAGACCTGCGGCTCACGCACGATGGCACGGCCCATCGCGACGCGCTGGCGCTGACCGCCGGAGAGCGCCTTCGGCTTGCGGTCCAGGTACTGCGTGAGGTCCAGCATCTTGGCGGCCTCTTCGACCTTCGCCCGGATGTCGGTCTTGTTGACACCGGCGATCTTGAGCGCGAAGCCCATGTTGTCCGCGACGGTCATGTGCGGGTAGAGCGCGTAGTTCTGGAACACCATGGCGATGTCCCGGTCCTTCGGCGGCAGGTGCGTGACGTCGCGGTCACCGATGCGGATGGCGCCGGCGTTGACGTCCTCGAGGCCCGCGAGCATGCGGAGGGAGGTCGACTTGCCACAACCGGAAGGACCGACGAGTACGAGGAACTCGCCGTCCGCGATGTCGATCTCCAGCTGGTCCACGGCCGGCTTCGTCGAGCCGGGGTAGATGCGGGACGCCTTGTCGAACGTGACACTGGCCATGCTGAATCTCTCCTCCACCGGCAGGAACGTGCCGGACGATCCGAGTAGGGAGTGGTCTGGTCCACTTGAGTGAATCCTGAGCGACGCTACCTGGACATGCGGAATATGTCAGTAGTTCGAGGGTCGTGAAATTCCGGGACCGTGCGCGGGGCGAGGTTGGTTACACTGCTCCGGCACGCCTCCTTAGCTCAGCTGGCCAGAGCAACGCACTTGTAATGCGTAGGTCGTCGGTTCGAATCCGACAGGGGGCTCCGCGAAGGCCCAGGTCGGACAGCGTCTGACCTGGGCCTTTACGCTTTTCAAGATCATCCTGTGGCGGCAGGTCACCCTTACTGGGGCGCCGTGAACGCCGCCGTTGGACAACCGGTGGGCAGGCGTGCAGCGAGCGTGCGGAGCGATGGACAAGCGGGTGGTTGCCGGCAGGCGATGAGTGGCTGGTGCCTGGGGCGCGCATGCGCTTCACCGAGGGCACGTGGCCGGGAGAGCTCTTGGGGAGTTCCCGTGATCCGGGCGACCCGCGGCGGCTGATGAAGGAC
The DNA here is from genome assembly GCF_040636995.1 of Streptomyces sp. NPDC032161. Taxonomy (NCBI): domain Bacteria; kingdom Bacillati; phylum Actinomycetota; class Actinomycetes; order Kitasatosporales; family Streptomycetaceae; genus Streptomyces; species Streptomyces sp. NPDC032161. The sequence goes on from NZ_JBEZVN010000028.1 coordinate 34,872, forward strand.
CGGCAGGCCGGGACATTGCTGCGGAGGAAGCAGCCGTGACCGTGATGCGTTTCGACGCGGAGGCAGAGGAGTTCGTCCTCGGTGTCCGGGAGGTGAACGTACGGCCCTGGCGTTGCAGACCGGCCTTTACGCCATCCGAAACTCATACGAGCGGACATTGATCGGGCAGGCGACGGAGATGCTCCCGTCCACTCCCGAGACCGGCATCGAGCGCCCGGTCTTGAAGTTCCTCATCGTCTCGGCTCTGCTCCACGCCGGCGATGAGGCTCGCGACGGAGACCTCCGGATGAAGCCAGATTTCACCGGCACCCGCCTCATCGTCGCCGACCAGTCGTCGATATCCGCAACGACTGCGAGGCGTGGGCGGAATCCGGCGCCAAGGCCGCCGTCGGCAAGCCCCTCACGATCGCGGATGGCGTCTACCCCGGCACCGGACTCATCATCCCGCACCGCCGCAAGCGTGGCTAACTCGCCCGCCCGCTGGCGGCGGACCTCCGCAGACCGTGGGAGAAACAGGGGTGGCCTCTGCGCGCCTCGCCCCGCACCACCCTGCGGGCTGGTTCATAGCGCTTCTCACAGGAGGTGACGAAGACACGCCGACCGCCAGTCAGAAAGCTGCCTGAGGCATGACAGGTGATATCGATAGAGCGTCACATACATGTTGAATACTTGATGTTGTCGTATTTGTCCTGATACGGTCTCGCGCACCGAACCACCATCGGAATCGCAGACCAGCGGCTCGCACCACGTCGCGTGCCGCTGGTCGCCATGCTCACGGACGGGCCGAACACGGCCTGCTGGATGTGCAGTCATTGGGGCTTGACCCGGCTCGAGGCGCTGTCGACCGAAGGCTCTTCGTCAAGGCGGCCCTTCTCCTCATATGACCCTCCAAGGGGGAAACGGTGACACACCGAATAGCCGCTGTGGGGGCACTGGCCCGCCGCAGAGGCGCGCTGGCCCTTGTGGCCGCCTTCGCCATGCTGGCGGGACTTCTCGGGACGGCGACGGTAGCGGGGGCGGCCGGCAATGCCGTGCTCGATGTCTCGATCCAGCCCGTCGACTCCCTCACCGGCCAGCCGCAGACGGACGCTTCCTTCGGGGAGCACAACGACCAGCTCGCCTACAAGGTGGGGTACTCCTGCGCGGCCGCCGACTGCGCGGACGCCACCGTGGAGCTCTCTCCGGCGCCGCCGAATCCCTACGGGCTGGCGACCGAACCGATCCTGAGGTACGCGAACTGGACGGCACCGGCCGGGGTGTCGGGCGCGTCGATCAGCGGCACGGCCACCACGGGGATCACGGTCAAGCTCGGTGACCTGTCCGCCGGTACGTCGGGCACGTTCCTGGTCGTCTTCAACATTCTTCCGGACGAGACTTACACCACGCCCCGGCCGGCCCAGTTCTACCCGTCCGGTTTCCAGATCATGATGTCGGCCACCATGGACGCGACCAGCGCCACCAAGAAGGCCGTAGCCGATGCGCAGCCGGTGACCTGGACGAGCAAGGTGCCGGAGCCGAGCATCTTCGTATCGAGTCCCAAATCGGTGAAGCCCGACACGAATGTCACCTGGCAGGTGTACATGGGGTCGGGCTCGTTCCCGCGTACTGCCAGCAACCGCATCGCGGGGCTCTCGCAGTGGGTCGCGGCGGGCAGTTACACCGTTACCGAGAAGCTGGATCCGCGGGCGCAGTACGTGGCGAGTTCGGGCGGCGGTGTGTACGACGAGGCGACGCACAGTGTGAAGTGGTCGCTGGGTACCAAGGAGGCTCCGGACGTGAACGCCGCAGGCGGTTGGGGTTCCAGCAGCACGTCCGGCTGGGCCGAGCGCGGGCCCTACTACCCGCGCAAGGTCACGGTGACCTACCCGGCCGCCAAGTTCACCTCCGACCCGGGCGGTTGCAACTTCGAGGAGACCGTGACGACCGGGACCAGCGTGTCGGTCACCTACCTGGACGAGGCCCGGACCACGAAGACGGCCACGAACGAGATGGAGCACACCGTCTCGTGCTACGACCCCTTCGCCCGCGCGGACTTGGCGAAGGACAGCACCAACAACGCCTCCAGCGGTGCCGTCCGGCTGGTGAACGTCCCGCCGGATGTGACGGGCATGACCTGCCCGGCCAGTGGCCGTGACGACTGGAATCGCACCTGCACCCCGGGCGCGGCCCTCGCCCCGTTCGCGGACAACGCCTTCTACTGGGCCGTAGTGGCGCGCAACCAGTCGAACGTCGCCGGTGTCGCGGTGATCGAGGACGACACTCTCGACCTGGCGGACGCCAAGGTCAACAAGATCACGACAACGGCCACGACCCCGGCCGCCACCGTGGAGTGGACGCGCAACGACGGCGAGACGGGCACGGCGAGCGGGACGGCCACTGCCCCGGCCGGTACCTGGTTCACCAAGGCGAAGATAACGAGCGGTGCCATCGCGCCGTCGAACGTCAGGCCGAGCGACACCGGATCGACCCCGTTCAGCGCTGCCTTCCACTACAGCGTGTCGGCGGGCGCCCCGGTCGGTGAGCGGCGCACCAACACGGCGAAGGCGACGATGTCCTGGCCGGACAGCGGGCTCGACTCGATGGACCTCGGCACGGTCTCCCGCACGATCCAGTTCCGGGCGACGCCGGGGCAGCCGGGGGCGAAGCCCGCCTTCGCCGCGGCGTTCCCCTCACCTGCCGCGGTCGAGGGCGGCGGCAACGCCGTGCCGGGCAAGAAAGTGACCTTCAGCGTGAACGGGAAGACGGCGAACGTGCCGGGCGAGGCGCACATCACCCCGCAGTACGTGTTCATCGCCCCGGTCGGCTGGACGATTGACAAGGGCTCCGCGGCGTTCCCGCCCGGCAGCGTGCCGGACGGTGTGAGCTTCAACTACTCGACGAAGACCATCGGGGGCGCGTCCCGCGAGGTCGTCGTGGCGTCGTGGCCGAACACCGTCGCGTTCGGTGAGAACACCACCTGGCCGACGATGACGGTCGTGGCGCAGCCGACCTTCTCGGTCGCCGCCGGCACCACGAGCGTGGCGACGGCGTGGATGGGCGACTCCCGGAGCAACTGGGACAACACCGAAGCCGTCTACGCCGGCCCCGTCCAGAACACGCCGGACGTCAACGACGACGGCAACACGAGCGCGTGGTTCTCCAGCGTGACGCAGAACGTGGTGGTCTCCTCGGCGGACGCGCTGATCGCGGTCAAGGAGATCTGCCAGCCGACGCCGGGCGCCGCTGACGGCTGCACCTGGCTGTCCGACCCGGACGAGCTCGTCGGTGTCTCGCCGACGGCGACCGACATCAAGTACCGGATCACGCTGAAGAACACCGGCAACACGACGCTGAACAGCGTGGTGGCGTACGACGTGCTGCCGTACGCGGGTGACAAGGGCACCAGCGCCGGGACGGCGGACGTGCCGCGCGGCAGCACCTTCGACGAGTCGCTGGCCAGTGTTTCCGACGTGTCCGACAACCTGTCGCTGTCCTACTCCGCGTCGACGAACCCGAAGCGTGACGAGGTCTATCCGTCCGCGCCGGGTGCGGTGGACGACTGGGGTCAGGGCGCGGCGGGCAAGAAGGCGATCCGTGCGACGGTGCAGGGCTCGCTCGCGCCGGGCAAGTCGGCGAGCTTCACCTACTCCGCCTCGGTCGAACCGGGTTCGGCTGCGGATGCGGTCGCGTGCAACTCGGTGGCCACCCGGAGCGCGCAGACGCTGGCGGCCGAGCCGCGTCCGGTGTGCGCCACCACGCAGGAGGCGGACCTGAGCGTGGCCGTGCCGGACCGCCTGCCCCTCCAGGAGGGCCGCCCCGGTGTCGTGCCCTTCACGGTGAAGAACGGTGGTGGGTCGGAGGCGTCCCCCGCGAAGGTGTCGGTTTCGGTGCCGGCCGGTCTGACGGTGACCAGCCTGAAGCCGAAGGGCTGGGCGTGCACCGCCTCGCCCGAGAAGGCGCCGTACGAGGGGCCCCTGTCGCTGACGTGCACGCCGATGGACGGCGATGCGCCGGGCGAGATCCAGAAGGGCGTTGACGTCAAGCTCGGCATCCCGGTCGTGGCCACCGCGCAGGGCAAGGCCTGTGTGAAGGCTGCGATCACCGGGCCGATGCACGACCCTGACCTGTCCAACAACGAAGCGACCGGCTGCACGACGGTCCAGGAGGCGACGGCCGGACTGTCGCTCTCCAAGTCCGACGGGCTGACGTCCGTGGCACCGGGGCAGAAGTACACCTACACCCTGGACGTCGCGAACCTGCTGCCGTCCGAGAAGATCACCGGCGCGGTGCTGACGGATGTGCTGCCCGCCGACGTGACGTTCGTCTCGGCGACCCAGGGCGGCCAGGTCACCGGCCAGGGTGAGCCGGACGCGTACGGCAACCGGCCCGGTGGCGTGGTGACCTGGGCGCTGGACGACTTGGGCGGTGCGGCAGCGGCGTCCCCGGGTGGGGACAAGACCGACGGTGGCACCGACACCACCGCCTCCGTCAAGGTGACTGTGCTGGTCATGCCGGACGCCAAGGGCGACATCGTGAACACCGCCACGGTGACTGCCCCCGATCCGGCCGACGACACCGCGCGGTTGAGCGCGGAGGCGAAGGACACCGACGGGCTGCGCTCGCTCTCCGTCGCGAAGAAGTCGGACGCCAAGGCGGCCGGCGTGAGCGAGGGCGACACGGTGACGTACACGGTGACGGTGAAGAACACCGGCACCGCCGACTACACCGATGCCGACCCGGCCGTGGTCACCGACGACCTGGCCGGCGTGCTGGACGACGCCGACTTCGTCAAGGACTCCGCTTCCGTGACGGTCGGCGGCGGCTCCGCCACCAAGGTCGACGACCCGGCCGGCGGTCTGCTGTCGTGGGAGGGCGCGCTGAAGGCGGGCGCGACCGCGACGCTGACCTACAAGGTGACCGTCAAGGAGGGCGGTGACCACGTGCTGGCCAACACCGTCTACGGCGGCCTCGCCGGAACGGTGTGCGACAAGGAGACCGGCCGCGACGGCAGCGGCGTTCCGTGCGCCGCGACCAGTGACGGCTTCGCCCCGGAGCTGACCAAGTCGGTCCGCTCCACGAGCCAGGGCGACGACGGCCGCTGGACGGTCGAGTACGCGATCGACGTGGTCAACCCCAGTCCCGGGCACAAGGCGACCTACGACCTCTCCGATGATCTGCGCTTCGGCAAGGGCATCGACGTGGTCGACGCCGAGGTGACCACAGCACCCCAGGGGGCTGAGGGGGCCGACGCGTGGCACGGCTCCGGCACCATCGCCAGTGATGTGGAGCTGCCGGGCGGGAAGACTCACGAGTGGGTCGTGACCGTGACGGCGGACGCGCACGGCACCGCGGGGACGGAGGCCGGGCAGTGTGCCGACGGCTCCGTCGGCGGCTTCGCGAACCGGGCCGTGCTGACCCTGGCGGGCGATGTGCAGCGGACCGCCGAGGCCTGCGCGGCGCCGATCACGCCGGCGGTCGCCAAGACCGTCGACGGGGCGCCGAAGCAGAACGACGACGGCAGTTGGGACATCCCCTACCTGATCACCGTCGGTAACGCTGCCCGCACTCCGGCCGACGGCCTGAGCTACGGGCTGCGGGACGCGCTCGCGTTCCCCGAGGGCGTGGAGGTGAAGGCGATCACCGCCACCAGCAGCGGTGGCGCGGATATGAACCCGGAGTTCAATGGCGGTCTCGACCGTGTCGGCGGCAAGGCCGTCACGCCCGATGACGCCCTGCTCACGAAGAACGCCCGGGTCCCGGCGGCGACGGACGAGGGGCCGGGCACGGACACCTACCGTGTGACCGTCACGGCTCGTGCCGACCGCGCCGAGCTGGACGTGCGGGACGCGCAGTGCTCGAAGGACGGCGGCCGGGGCTGGGCGAACACGGTCACCCTGACCTCGACGGACGCGGTGATCGCGAAGGCCGACGCCTGCGCGGACATCGCCCTGCCCGAAGTGCGGTTCACGAAGTCGGTGGACAAGACGGGGCCGGTGCGTCCCGGCGACGTCCTGACCTACACGATCACGGCCGAGAACACCGGCGACGCGGACTTCACCGCGGGCGACCCGGCCGGGATCGAGGACGACATGAGCGACGTCCTCACCCACGCGACCTACCAGGACGACGCTCAGGCGAGCGCCGGCACGGTCGAGGTCGAGAAGTCCCGCCTGCTGTGGACCGTGCCGATCAAGCGCGGTGAGACGGTCACGCTCACCTACTCGGTGGTCATCGGCGAGGTCACCGACGAGGGCACCCGGATCAGCAACGGCGTCTTCGCCGCTGGAACCACGCCCAGTGGTGACCCGCAAGCCTGCCCGACGGACCCGTCCGTCGAAACGGGCAAGGCCTGCACCGTGACCACGGAGCTGGAGCCCGAGCCGGAGCCCTCGCCCTCGCCCACAGAGGAACCTTCCCCCACAGGGGAACCGACCCCGACGGTGGAGCCTTCCGAGACGGGGGAGCCTTCCCCGACGGCTTCTCCGACTGAGACGGTGACGCCGGAGCCTTCCGCGACGGTGGAGCCTTCCG
>NZ_JBEZVN010000028.1:41479-71848 GCF_040636995.1 Streptomyces sp. NPDC032161
TCCGGAGCCTTCCGCGACGGTGGAGCCTTCCGAGACGGCTTCCCCGTCCCCGACGGCGGAGCCTTCCGAGACGGGGGAGCCTTCCCCGACGGCTTCCCCGACTGAGACGGTGACGCCGGAGCCTTCCCCGTCGTCCTCGGTGTCGCCGACGCCGTCGTCGTCCCCGGAGCCGAGTTCGTCTCCGTCGCCGGATCCCTCCCCCTCGGGGTCGTCCCCGGACCCGGCCGAACCCGGGCCGGGACCGGACCCGGAGTCCCCGGTACCGCCGCAGTCGACGCCCGGCATGCCGCCAGTAGCGGGTGGCACGTCGGGGACGAAGCAGGGTGGATTCCTGGCCTCCACCGGAGCGGACATCATGGTTGCCGTCGGGCTCGCGCTCATCGCCCTGCTCAGCGGAGCGGCCCTGTTGATCGCCAGAAGGCGGATGGCGCGCGGCAAGTCCTGACGCGTGAACCGGGCGCAGGACGCCCGGGGCCTGATCGGCCCGGTGCGAGCGAGGTGAAAGTCGCCTTGCCCGCGCCGGGCCCTGGCGTTGGCAAGGGAAGGGCCAGTTCGGAGCGTGAATGCCTCGACCACTGGGAGGGCCGGCTGTGGACCTGCTGGTACCGCCGCGTCTCCCACGGCACCACCATGCCCATCTCTTCGCGGTCGGCTTGTCGAAGACGGCCCGCAGCTTGGGCTCGCTGTTGGGCAGACGCTTGTCGAAGACCTTCTTGTCAATCTGGCGGTGATGCTCGCCGACGGGGGCGAGGCGATCGCGTACCTGGCTCTGCTGGATCACGGGCTTCGGCTCAGCGGTCCGGTACACCCGCATCGCACACTCACGCAACTCCAGCGGGTACTTCCTCAAGGCAGGCATCAGCAGGGCTTCCCTCTGTGAGTCTCACCTGACCTGCTGTCACATCGCCCCGCATCTCGGGGGAACCTCACCGCCGCCTCCGCCTCCGCCGCCTCCGCCGCCTCCGCCGCCTCCGCCGTGTTCGTCGCGGTCCGTGATCCGGGATGGCTGTGGGCCGCCCGGCTGGGGCAGGGGGCCGCGGCCTCCGCGTTCTCTCCCGCCGCCTCCGTGATGGTCACCCGGCTGAATCCGCAGGCGAAGCACGGCCGCGCGTCCGGCTCCTACGGGTTCTTCAAGAGCATCGGCTACACCGCCGGCCCGCTCCTCGGCGGTGTCCTCGTCTGGACGGGAGGGCTGACGCCGCTGTTCTGCGTGCTGATGGTGCTGGCCGCCGCGGTCGTGGTGTGGGCCGCGCTCATGGTGCCCGCCGTGCCGCCGCTGCCCAAGGCCCGTCAGATCCTCCTGGGGCTGGCCCGGCGGCTGGCCGACGGTGTCTTCCTGCGGCCGGTCGCCGCGCTGGCCGCCGCGACCGCCGCCCTGTCGGTCGGCGTGGGGTTCCTGCCCCTTTCCGGTGCCGCCGACGGGCTGTCGCCCCTGGCCACCGGTGTCGCCGTCTCCGCCTTGGCGGCCTGCGCGGCCTTCGTCCAGCCCTGGGCCGGGCGGGCGCTGGACGACGGGCGGCTGACGGTGCGTTCCGGGACGGCCGCGGGGCTCCTGCTGACCGCGTGCGGACTCGCCGCCGCCCTGCTGTCGGGCGTGGCCGGGCTGCTGGCGGCCGCCGTTCTCATCGGGATCGGCACCGGCCTGATCACTCCGCTCGGCTTCGCCGCCCTCGCGGCCACCACCCCCGAGGAGTGGATGGGGCAGACCATGGGGGCTGCCGAACTCGGCCGGGAACTCGGCGACGCGGGAGGCCCGCTCCTGGTCGCCTCCATCGCCTCCATCACGGCGCTCACCTGGGGGTATGCCGCACTCGCCCTCCTGATCGGGATTCTTCCGCTCGCCCTGCGCGTCCGCCGTACACCTCGCCGACGCACTCCGCTGGGGAGGCAAACGGCGACGGCCGCGTCGACGGGCGGAAGGGGCACGCATTCGGCATGGTGGCCGTGCCGCGCGCCGCTTCGGGTGGTCCGCCCGGTAGGCCTTCAGTGCCCGGTGGGGCGAGCGGGAGCCTCGCCGTCGCCCGGTGCCGTCGGCGCGGGGCCGTCCGTGGACGGCGGCGGGGTTCCGTACGCCGGTGGGAGGTCCGCCCAGCCGAGCGGATGCGGGGCGTCCGCCTCCGGGCCCGGGGCGGAGGGTTCACCGGCTGCCTCGTTGAAGGCGGTCAGCGCGCCGACGAGGGCCGTGCGTCGGGCGGGGGCGAGGCGCGCGACGATCGTGGTGAGTTCACGGCGGCGCCGGGCGGTGACGTGCTCGACGGTGCGACGGCCCTCGTCGGTGAGCCGGAGCAGGGTCTCACGGCGGTTGCCGGGGTTGACCTGCCGGTCCGCGAGGCCGGAGACGATCAGTCGGTCGACCATGCGCATCGCGGTCGGGGGCGACACGCGCAACAGCTCCGCGAGCCTCACCAGTTTGGTCGCGCCGCGTGTCGACAGCACCACCAGCATCCGGAACTGTGCCAGGGTCACCCGCTCCTCGACCTCGGCGAGCGAGTTCGCCGCCACCGCGACCAGTACCCGTGACGCCGTGACGACCGCCCGGGTCACCGCGTCGACGTCGTCGACGTCGGAGGAATGGGTGGTGTCAGAGGTGTCAGAGGTGTCGGTGGTGTCGGTGGTGTTGGAGGTGTCGACGAGGGCGTCCACGGCGTCCACGTCCGCGGTTCCGGGCTCTCCTTGGGGCATGCCCCATTTCTACCGTTTCCATCGTTCGCTTCCGCTGCACCGCTCGGGCGTGGTCAGCCCCAGAGGGCGCGGGCGAGTGTCGCACCGGTGAACGCGGCTCCGAGTCCGACGGCCGTGCTCGCCAGGACGTTGACCGCCGCGTAGAAGCGGGCTCCGTCCTCGGCCAGGCGCAGCGTCTCGTACGAGAAGGTCGAGTACGTCGTCAGCGCCCCGCACAGGCCGGTGCCGAGCAGGAGCTGCGCCTCGGAGGAGGCGGCCCCGGCCGCGGCCGCGCCGGTGAGCAGTCCGAGGATCAGGCACCCGAAGATGTTGACGGTGAAGGTCCCCCATGGGAAGAGGCTGTCGTGCCGCGACTGGACCGCGCGGTCGGTGAGGTAGCGCAGTGGCGCTCCGACCATGGCACCCGCGATCACGAGCAGCCAGTTCACCGTTCCTCCTTGCCGTGGCGGGTCTTGTCGTGGCCCCTGCGATCGCGGCCGGTGTAGCGGATGACCTCGCAGTCGTCGAGGATGACCAGCCCCTGGGCGACGAGCTCGTCGAGCTGCGGCAGGAAGGCCCGGATCCGCTCCTCGGTGTCGACGATCACGACGGCGACCGGCAGGTCCTCGCTCAGCGACAGCAGCCGGACGGTGTGGATCAGGGAGGAGGCCCCGAACCCCTCGATGCCCCGGAAGACGGAGGCGCCAGCCAGCCCGGCCTCGCGGGCCCGGTGGACGATCTCGGTGTACACGGGCTTGTGGTGCCACATGTCCATCTCGCCGATGAACACGGTGACGCGCAGTGCGGAACCGGTGAGCCTCATGGCTGCCTCCACGTGATGACGCGGCGCGTCAGCGCGACCGCGAGCCATACGGCGGTCAGGGCGACGACCGGGGTGAGGGCCAGGTAGGCCAGGCCGGTGCGTGTCTCCCGGCCGTCCACCAGGCGCTGGATGTCGACGGCGTAGGTGGAGAAGGTGGTGAAGCCGCCGAGGACGCCGGTGCCGAAGAAGGGGCGTACGAGACGGTGGGCCGCCCAGACGTCGGTGATGACCACCATGAAGACCCCGATCACCGCACAGCCGACGGCGTTGACGGTCATGGTCGTCCACGGGAAGGCGCCGGTCGCCGTGGGCCACAGCAGCGAGGCCCCGTACCGCGCGGTCGCCCCCACGGCGCCGCCGACCGCCACGACGGCCACCACCGGGCCCTGTCGCGACAGCCGGGAGTCCTTGCGCCGACCGTCGGGTACGCGGAGGTCGACGTCGGGGTCGACGGGTTCGTTCAGCATCGGGGTCGGGGTCCGGGGATCTTCCATGCGTGTCTCCTACTCGCCGGGCACGGGAACGTTCGGTGCGCGTCGCAAGTAGGGACCGTTGGCGGCGGCGTCGCCGCGGTTCGGGTACGGCGGGTCCCACCGCCGTGCGGTGGGGCAGGAGACCGCGTGACTACGCGATCACCGCTGGGAACACCGCTCGGACCAGCCTACCGGGCGCCGCCGCGGTTCTCCTGCCGGGCCGCGGCACCGCCCGTACGGCTCGGCGCGGTGAGGGGGAGCGGTGGTTGTTCCGGCCGTACGGGCGCGGGACACTGGAATTCGCCTGGCGACGAGGCTTGCCGTGACCGCGCCGGTGCGGCGCGGGTGTCTGCCGTACGAGCCGGTCGTCCGGCGTCGCGGGAGGTGGGCAGCGGTGTCACGCATCACCGTCGAGGTCGAGTCGACCATCGGTTCGTCCATCGGTTCGTCCAGGGGTTCGTCCGGCGGTTCCTCTGCCGGTTCTTCTGTTGGTTCATCCAGCGGGTCCTTCGCCAGGTCCTCCGCCAGGTTCTCCCCGCCTGATGTCCCGGACGCGTCGGACGGGCCGGAAGCGAGTGGCGGTGCCGACGGCTGGCCCGTGGGCGAGGGACGCGTCGAGGACACCCTGGACCCGGACGGGCGGTCCGTACGGACCCTGGTCCTGATGCGGGAGCCGGCCCGGCCGGGCGACGAGGTGGCGGCCTGGCCGGTGGCGTTGCTGCATCTGAACGACGGACGTCATGACGTGGACGAAGTGCTGTGCGTCGCCGAGGCCGAGCCCTTCATCGACCTGGTCGATGCCACGGACTTGCGCCGCTGGCACGCGGAGCCCGACGTGTGGGCGACGGCGCTCGGCCGGCTGTCGCCCGGGACCGCGTACCGGGTGACGGGCTGCGGCAGCCGCGGGGAGGCCGACCAACTGGTGTCGGACGCGCGCCACGCCTATCTCCGGTTCACCGGATGTCTGGAGTGACCGGGGTGGCAGGGGTGGTAGATGTGCCCGAAGCGACTGAAGCGACTGAAGCGACTGAAGCGACTGAAGCGACTGAAGCGACTGAAGCGACTGAAGGGTCCGAGTTCGGTGCCGGGCCCGAAAGCGGTGGCGGTCGGCTGATCGTGCTGCGACATGCCAAGTCGGCCTGGCCGGACGGTGTCCCCGATCACGAACGGCCGCTCGCGGGCCGGGGCCGTCGTGATGCCCCGGCGGCGGGGCGCCGACTGTACGAGACGGGGTGCGTGCCCGACGTGGTCGTCTGCTCGACCGCCCGGCGCGCCCGGGAGACCTGGGATCTGGTCGCGACGGAGCTGTTCGCGTCCGGTTCGGGCGCGCCCGAACCGGACGTGGTGTACGAGCCGAGGGTGTACGCCGCGAGCGCGTCCGACCTTCTCCGCGTACTGCACGAGGTGCTCGACGACGTGCTCACGCGTGGCGGCCGTGACGGTCGCGGCGGCCCGGCGCCGGGCCGGACGGTGCTGCTGGTCGGGCACCAGCCCGGGGTGCAGGAACTCGTCCTGTCCCTCGCGGGCGGCGGCGACGAAGAGGCGCTCGCGCGGGCCCGTACCAAGTTCCCGACCGCCGCGTTCGCGGTACTGGCGCTGCCGGGTACCCGGGGCGGGGCCGGGCTCACGCCCGGCGCGGCGGTGCTCACCGACTTCGCCGTTCCCCGCGGCCCCGTCCCCGCAGTGCGGGGCTGATGTCACGTACGCCCCTCGGCCCCGGCGCGTCGGGCGCGTCCGCGTGACGCCTCGATCTCCGCGTACGCCGAGTCCCGTCCCTCCCAGTGGGAACCCTCGACGGACTTGCCTGGTTCGAGGTCCTTGTAGACCTCGAAGAAGTGGGTGATCTCCAGGGTGTCGAAACGGGGGATGTCGTCGATGTCCTGCACGGCGGCGTAGCGCGGATCGTGGGCCGGTACGCACAGCACTTTCTCGTCGGGGCCTTTCTCGTCCCTCATGACGTACATGCCGACGGCCCGGCACTCGATGGCACAGCCGGGGAACGTAGGGTCGCCGACCAGGACGAGCGCGTCGAGCGGATCGCCGTCGCGGCCCAGCGTTCCTTCGATGTAGCCGTAGTCCGCCGGGTACTTCGTGGATGTGAACAGCATCCGGTCCAGGCGGATGCGGTGCAGGGCGTGGTCCATCTCGTACTTGTTGCGGGATCCACGGGGGATCTCCACCGTCACGTCGAACTCCATGACCGCCTCCATGACCGCCTCCGGGCCGTGCCGGCCGCACCCGTACGGGGTGCGGCGGACGCGCGTCCCGTTCATCGTCGGTCGCCGTCCGGCTCCCGGCAGCGTGGCGGGGCCCCGGTACGCCCGATCAGGTCAACCCGGCAGGACCGGACGTGGGCGCCCCGCGTCCCGACGGGCACGGCAGCCGGCTCCCGCGGCACCCGGCTTCCACGGCCGTCGGCCGTCTTGGCGGCCGAGCCGGCATCGCCGAGCGGCCGTCGCGACGGAGCAGCCGCCGTCACGGCAGATCGGCGCGGCCCAGCCAGGCAGGCCGCACGGGCACCCCGTCCGCGTACCGTGCCACGTCCTCCTCCGCGGGATGCTCCGCACGCCGCCGCCTCGCGTCCTTTCGCGTGGCCGCGGGTGAAGGGGCGGGGGCGGGAGGTGTTTCGGCCTCGGGTTCGGCCTCGGGGTCAGGAGCCGGTTCCGGTTCCTGCGTCGGCTCGGGCTCCCGCGCCGGTTCGGGTTCGGGCGCGGCGCTGTCCTCCAGCAGCTCCGCCACCGTGAACCGGGTGCTGTACGACTGCCAGGTGCCGTCGATCACCAGGAGGAAACCGTCGTTCTTCCGGAAGAGTCGGCGCCGCTTCGGGTTCCAGGGGTGTGTCGGGGTGTGGACCCGGGCCCGCCGTTCCAGTTCCAGCAGGGCGTCCTCGCGGGTTCCCGCCATGTGTGCCAGCACGTATGTCTCGATGTGCTTGCGCTCCCCGCCGCCCACGGTGGTCTCCATGACCAGTCCCCAGGTCGTCATACGCCCCCCGTTCCCTTGCCTCTCCGCGTGCGAAGCACAGTCTTCCGCACCCGGGAACCACGGCGGACGTTTATGTCGTCCTTACGCGCGCGAGCCACTGCACGCGGGCATGACAAGCGCCGCGCGGGCTCGCCACGTACTCGAATCCAAGGAGCGGCATGACAGTCCACGGCATCACGCGATCCCTGAGCAGCGGAACGGAGGAGGACGTTCCCGTACGGCGGCGCGGTCCCCGCAGGGCTCTCCTGGACTGCTCGAAGGCGGCGTTGCTCGTCGCGCTCGTCCTGGGGGCCGGTACGGCATGCGGCAAGGAGGCCCTGGACGACGCGGCCTCGGGCGGCACCCGCAAGGCCAAGGACTGGAAGGTCGGCGACTGCGCCGGGCCCGACGCGAAGGAGTCGAAGGACGCCTACCAGGCCCTGGAGTGCGATGACCCGAAGGCGACGATCAAGGCCCTTGAGATCAAGGACGGCGCCATCTTCGCCGACTCGATCCAGTGCCCGGCCGGCACCGACGTGATCATCTCCGTGAAGATCTCCTTCGGTTCGAGCCAGAGCACCGGCGGCATCCCCAGCAAGACCGTCTGCGGCCGGAACCTGTCCGGCGACCACCCCGGTGACGCCGGGGCGGGCGGCGGCCAGCTGGTGAAGGGCGACTGCGTGAACGACCAGGCCAAGGAGGTGCCCTGTGGCAACGGGGGCGGCGGCGTGTTCAAGGTGCTCGCCCTGACGAAGACGGCCAAGGAATGTCCGTCCGGCACCGACAACCCCATCGAGCTGTTCCCGAGCCCCGGCCGTCCGTACGACGCGATCTGCACCAGCAAGGCCTGAGTTCCGCGCGTGACGAGGGCCCCGCGCGCCAAGGGCCCTCGGGGGGCTCCGGTGCGGGTCTGTTGAGGGCCTCCCTGTTGAGGGTCTGAGCTCGTCCTTTCCGGGGCCCTTTTCGAGGGCCGCCGTATCGAGGACGCACAGAGCGCGCAATGAGGGTGCGTCACGGGCATCCGCCACTTCGGTGGCGGATGCCCGTTCGTCCGTGTCCGCTCCTCTCCGGACGTTCAGTGCCGCCCGGCCAGTCGGTCCGCGGCCTTCGCGATGGGGTCGGTGCCGGGGCGGGGCGAGGTGAGTTCGCGGCGGTCGGCGGCGCGGTAGGCGGCGTACATGCCGTGGACGCCGAGCCAGCGGAAGGGCTCGGGCTCCCACTTGCGGACCTTGTGCCCCACCCAGGGCAGGGTGGTCAGTTCCGTGGGGCCCGACTGGCCGGAGTCCTGCTGGATCAGGTCGCGCAGGGTGCGGGCGGCGAGGTTGGTGGTGGCGACGCCGGAGCCGACGTAGCCGCCGGCCCAGCCCAGGCCCGTGGAACGGTCGAGGGTGACGGTGGCGCACCAGTCGCGGGGCACGCCGAGGACGCCGGACCAGGCGTGGTCGATGCGGGCGCCCGCGGCGACGGGGAAGAGCCGGACGAGGATGTCGCGGAGCGCCTCGATGGTGGCGGGCTGGGTGCGGCCGTCGTTGTCGGTGGCCGAGCCGTAGCGGTACGGGACGCCGCGTCCACCGAGCGCGATGCGGTCGTCGGCCGTGCGCTGGGCGTACATGTAGGCGTGGGCCATGTCGCCGAGGGTTTCGCGCCCCTCCCAGCCGATGGCGTCCCAGACGGACCGCGGAAGCGGCTCGGTGGCGATCATCGAGGAGTTCATGGGGAGCCAGGTGCGCTTGTGGCCCTTGAGGTTCGCGGTGAAGCCCTCGGTGCACCGCAGGACGTACGGGGCGCGGACGGTGCCGTACGGGGTACGGACGTGCTTGGGCTCGATGGTGGTGACGGGCGTCGACTCGTGGATGGTGACGCCGAGCGCCTCGACGGTCGCGGCCAGGCCCGTGACGAGCTTGACCGGGTGCAGCCGCGCGCCGTGCGGGGTCCAGGTGGACCCGACGGCTCCGGTGACGTTGACGCGCTCGGCGGTCTCGCGGGCGCCCCGCAGCACGCGGTCGGTCTCGCCGAAGGCGATCTCCACGGAGTGGAAGTCCTTGAGGCGGGCCAACTGGGCGGGTGTATACGCGACTTCGAGGACCCCGCCCTGATGGATGTCGGCGTCGATGTCCTCCTCGGCGGCGACGCGCACCACCTCGGCGACGGTGTCGTTCATCGCCTGCTGGAGCCGGACGGCCGCCTCGTGGCCGTGGAGCTTCGCGTAGCGGTCACGCCCGGCGATGCCGTTGTAGAGCCAGCCGCCGTTGCGTCCGGAGGCGCCGTAGCCGCAGAACTTGGCTTCGAGGACGGTGATGTTGAGGAAGGGGACGGCCTTCTTGAGGTAGTAGGCGGTCCAGAGTCCGGTGTACCCGCCGCCCACGATGCAGACATCGGCCGTGCTGTCGCCGGGGAGGGGTTCCCGGGCGATGGGGGTGCCCCGGTCCGCGTACCAGAAGGATATGCCGCCGTTGACGGTGCTGACGGTGCTCATGTTGTCCCTGCTGTCCCTGCTTCGTCCGGTGTGAAGGCTGTGGTGGTGGGGGGCTTTCCGGCTTGCGCCGGGGCGGACGTTACTGCGCCGGAGGGCTTCCCGTCCCGTGCGGGGACGGGTAGTCGGGCCGGTCGTGGGACTCATCGTTGGACTCGTCGTTGGATTCGTCGCTGGACCGGTTGGGCTGCTCGGACTGGTCGGAATGGCGGGGCTGGTTGCCCGACGGGTGGCGGGGCCGTTCGCGGCGCGGGCTCCGGGGCCGGGACCCGTCCCCGTCCTGGCTCTCATCCTGGCTCTCGTCCCGGGCCCGGCCCCGGGTCAGCGGATAGCAGGCCAGGCCGATGAGTACGGCGGTGAAGTGCCCGAGGTCGGTGAAGGTGCTGCGGCCACTCATGAGCGGGAGGCCGTAGAAGACGGCGACGGCGAAGAGATACACGTGCCGCCAGGGCGACGGAACCCGGTAGGTCAGGACGGCGACGACACCCGCGAGCGCGTAACTGACGCCGATGTCGAGCGTATTGGTGGCGGTCGGCGTCACGTACCCGTGCCTGATGGCCCAGGCCAGTACGCCTTCGCTGACGAGGGTGGCCAGGACGTGCGCCGCGGCGGTGACGGTGAGCCAGCGCAGGGTGCCGAGCCATCGTTCTGCGCGGGCGTGGAAGACGGTGTAGAGGACGGCGTACGGCGCCCACAGGCCGTTGTCGGTCCAGAAGGCACTGGCGATCAGTACCCGTACGGGGTCCTCGGAGAGTTCATGGAGGTTGGTGGACCGTCGGCGCAGGAAGGCCTCCTCGAAGTCCGGGGACATCTGATGGATGATCACGGTGGTGACGACGAGCGCGGTCAGCCATAGGTAGGTGCCGGGCGCGCTGCGGATCCACGGGCCGACGCCGTAGAGCCATGAGCCGACGCCGCGGGGCCGCGAACCGGCGGTGGTGCGCGGCCGGTCGGGTGGAGCGGGGCCCGGCCGACCGGGCGGGGCGGGGCTGCTGGGGGCCATATCCGATTGACGCACGGCTCTACGATCGTCCGCGTGATCGACATTCCGGACGCATTGATCGCCACCCAGTCCAAGTACAACGGGGAGACCGGGCGGGCTTTTCTCGCGGCGCTGCCGGGGAGGGCGGCCGAGTTCCTGGAACGGTGGGGGCTCCGGCCGGACGGCGCGGCTCTCCACGGGATGTGCGCGCTGGTGCTACCGGTGGTGCGTGAGGCGGACGGCCGGCCGGCGGCGCTGAAGCTCCAGCCGGTGGACGAGGAGACGGCGGGCGAGCCGGTCGCGCTGCGGGTGTGGGGCGAGGCGGGCGCGGGGGCCGTGGAACTGCTCGACCACGACCCGGCGACGGGGACGATGCTGCTGGAGCGGTTGGACAGCGGGCGTCCGCTGGCGGGAGTGGCGGACGAGCGGGAGGCGGTCCGCGTTCTGGCGGAGCTGCTGGCCCGGCTGTCGTCCGTACCGGCTCCGGCCGGATGCGGGCTGCGGCGGCTCGGGGACGTCGTGGCGCGGATGCTGGAGGAGGCACCGGGCGCGGTGGAGGCGTTGTCGGACGAGGCGGAGCGGCGGTTGCTGGCCGACTGCGCGGCGGCGGTGCGGGAGGTCGCGGGGGAGCCCGGGGACCGGGTGCTGCACTGGGACCTGCACTACGGGAACGTGCTGGCGGGTGGGGCGGCGGACTGTGGTGCGGCGCTCCAGGACCGGGAACGGGGCCCGGACCGGGAACCGGGGCGGGGCGGGTGGGGAGCTGTCGATCACCGCACGGCCGACGACCGCTGGGTGGCCATCGACCCGAAACCGCTGGTCGGCGATCCGGGGTTCGAGCTGCTTCCGGCGCTGGTCAACCGGTTCGACGCGGCGGCGGTGCGGTGGCGGTTCGATCTGATGACGGAGGCGCTGGGCCTCGACCGGGAGCGGGAACGGGCGCGCGCCTGGACGTTGGGGCGGCTCCTGCAGAACGGGTTGTGGGCCGTCTCGGACGGGGAGCGGCGGCTGGAACCGGAACAGGTCGAGATCGCCCGGTTGCTGCTGGGGCGGGGATGAGAGGGCGTGGACCGTCGGGTGCGGGGCACCGGGTGTGGGCCGGTGGCTGCGGACCTGCGGGGCGGTGACTTCGGGCGCGGACAATCGGGTTCGGACCGGCGTGGCGGTGACGTCCGGTGTGGGCCGTCGGGTGTGGTCCGGCACGCGTCGGTTCTACGCTGCCTCCATGATTCGTACCGCTACCCCCGCCGATGTCCCCGCCATCCACGCCATGATCCGTGAACTGGCCGACTACGAGAAGGCCCTGCACGAGGTGAAGGCCACCGAGGAGCAGCTGCGCGAGGCGCTGTTCGGCGAGCGCCCCGCCGCGTACGCACACATCGCCGAGTCGGACGACGACGGCGAGGTCGTCGGATTCGCGCTGTGGTTCCTGAACTTCTCCACCTGGCGCGGAGTGAACGGCATCTACCTGGAGGACCTGTACGTACGGCCGGAGCGGCGCGGCGGCGGGCACGGGAAAGCACTGCTCACGGAGCTGGCACGGATCTGCGTGGAGCGCGGCTACGAGCGTCTGGAGTGGGCGGTGCTGAACTGGAACGCCCCGTCCATCGCGTTCTACGAGTCGCTGGGGGCACGGCCGCAGGACGAGTGGACGGTGTACCGGCTGACGGACGAGGCGCTCGCGAAGCTCGGCGTCCGGTAGGACCCGACCGGCGCCCACCGGGGTACTCCCTGGCACTGGTGATTGTCACCGGTGATTGTCAGTGGTGTGGTCCACGATGGGGGCATGGCACGCAGCAGCAGGAAGAAGGACACCGTCGCGGCGGCCCGGCGGCCGGAGGTACGGCTGCCGCCGCTGGTTCCGTACGACGGGAAGGGCCTGGAGCCGGATGGGGACTACGACGGTCTGCGCTTCGACGGGACGGACCTCGCGGATGGGTCGGGGCCGGGCGCGCGGTTCATGGACTGTGCGCTGGACGGCTGCGCCCTGGACCGTACGGACCTGGTCAGGGCCCGCTTCATCGACTCGGTGCTGACGGGTGTCCGGGGGGTCGGCACCGACCTCGCGGAGGCGTCGTTGCGCGACGTGGAGATGACGGACGCCCGGCTCGGCGGGGTGCAGTTGCACGGTGCCGTGCTGGAACGGGTGCTGGTGCGCGGCGGGAAGATCGACTACCTGAATCTGCGGAAGGCACGGCTGAAGGACGTGGTGTTCGAGGGCTGTGTGCTGTCCGAGCCGGACTTCGGGGAGGCGCACCTGGTGCGGGTGGAGTTCCGCGACTGCGTGCTGAAGCGTGCCGACTTCAGTTCCGTACGGATGGAGTCGGTGGATCTGCGGACGGTCGCGGAACTGGACATCGCCAGGGGAGTGGAGCGGCTGTCGGGTGCGGTGATCAGCCCGGCCCAGCTGATGGAGTTGGCGCCTGCGTTCGCGGCGCAGATAGGGGTGCGCGTGGAGGCGTAGCGCGTGGACGTGTGTCCGCCACCGGGCCGGGCGTCCGACCCGGTCGGGCCGGGGCCGGGTCCGGCACAGGGGTGGGTCAGATGCGGGGGAAGCGGGCCTGGAGGTCCCAGATCGCGGGGTTGTCGGCGAGCCCTTCGTGCATGTCGGCGAGGTCCGCGATCAGGTCGTGCAGGAAGTCGCGGGCCTCCCGGCGCAGCAGCGCGTGGTTGAAAGTGAGCGGGGGTTCGTCACCGGGCATCCAGTCGGCCTCGACGTCCACCCAGCCGAAACGGCGCTCGAAGAGCATGCGGTCGGACGACTCGGTGAAATCCAGCTCGGCGAACTGCCGTTGGTGCGAACGGCTGCCGCGCGGGTCGCGGTCGAGCTGCTCCACGATGTCGCACAGGGCCCACGCGAAGTCGAGTACCGGCACCCATCCCCAGGCTGTGGACAGTTCACGGTCGACCTCGGTGTCGGCGAGATAGACGTCCCCGCAGAACAGGTCGTGCCGCAGGGCGTGGACGTCCGCGCGGCGGTAGTCGGTCTGCGGGGGGTCGGGGAAGCGTCGGGAGAGGGAGTAGCCGATGTCGAGCACGGTCCGATGGTGTCATGCCCGCACGGTCGTCAATGTCGCGGTACAGACTCGTCAATTTCGCAGTACGGATCCGTCAATTCCACAGTGCGGATTCGTCAATGTGGAGACGGTGAATGCCTTCGATCGGGTGATGCATGGGGAAATGGGATTTTGGCACATGCCGGGCGCATAGTTTTTTTGCGCATGGTCAGCTCACCTCATGAAGCGCAGCATCGGATTTTCCAGGAGAATCCGACGCTGTTCACCAGCGCTTTTCGCGCGCTGGGTGTCCCCTTTCCGGAACCGGTCGCCGTCTCCCTCATGGACACCGACCTGACCGAGCTGCGCCCCATCGAGCGTCACGTCGACACGCTGCTGCGGATCGACGTGGTCGGTGGCAGTTGCTACCTGCTGGCGATCGAGGCGCAGGGACGGAAGGACCCGGAGAAGCGGAGCAGCTGGGCGTATTACCTGGCCCACCTGTACGCGAAGTTCCGCTACCCGCCCGTGCTGCTCGTCGTCTGCCGGGACAAGGGTACGGCCGAGTGGGCGGCCGAACCGATCCGTATCGGTCTGGAGAAACACCCGAGCCTCGCGGTGTTCCCGCTGGTACTGGGCCCGCACAACGTGCCCGCCGTGACGGACGCCGCACGGGCCGCCGAGGACATTCCGATGGCTGTGTTCTCGGCGATCACGCACGGGAACGATCAGGACATCGCTGCCATACTGGAGGCTCTGGCCGTGGCGCTCAGGACCACGGACGCCGATGCTGCGGCGGTTTTCGCCGAATTCACCGAGGCCGGCCTGGGGGACACCCCGGCCCGCAAGATCTGGAGGGATTTGATGAGCACGAGTCTCAGCCACTTCCACGGCATCGTCGCCGAGAGTTTCCGCAAGGAGGGGCGCCAAGAAGGCCGTGAGGAGGGGCGCGAGGAGGGCGTCGCGAAGGAGCGGGCGCTGAGTGTGTTGCGGGTCTTGGACCATCGCGGTGTGGCTGTGGACGAGGCGGTTCGGGAGCGGATCGGTTCCTGTCGGGATCTGCGGGTGCTGGATGTCTGGGTCGACCGGGCGTTCACGGTGAAGACGACCGACGAACTCTTCGCGTGACGAGGCCGGGCTACGGCAGCAGCCGCTGCTCCTTCGCCATGGCCACGGCGCCCGCGCGGGTGTCGACGCCGAGTTTGTCGTAGATGCGGCCCAGGTGGGTCTTGACCGTGGCCTCGCTGATGAACAGCGCCCGCGCGATGTTCCGGTTGCCCAGGCCCTGGGAGAGCTGGGCCAGAATGTCGAGTTCGCGGTCGGTGAAGGCCGGCCGGGGCTCGCGCATCCGGGCCATGACGCGGCTGGCCACGGGCGGGGAGAGCGTGGTGCGGCCCTGGGCGGCCGAGCGGATCGCGGCGAACAGCTCCTCCGGGCGTTCGGCCTTCAGCAGATAGCCGGTGGCGCCCGCTCCGATGGCCCGGGTGATGTCGGCGTCCGTGTCGTACGTGGTGAGGACCAGCACGTGGACGCCCGTGGCGGAGATCCGGCGGGTGGCCTCCACCCCGTCGATGCCCTCGCCCAGGTCCATCAGGACGACGTCCGGGGTGATTTTCGCGGCCAGGGCGACGGCCTCCTCGCCGCTGCCCGCCTCGCCGACCACTTCGATGTCCGGTTCGCTGCCGAGGAGGGCGAGCAGCCCGGCGGGCGGACCGCCGACAGGAAGCCCCCACCGCCCCGGCGAGGGCCGGCGCTCGCCACTCCGGCGACGCCGCCGGTGTCCGTCACCCCGGCGGTCGGTCACCCCGTGCGTCCGCCCGGCACGCGCCTAGGATCGCGGGTGTGAAGCAGCGAATACCCGTACGTCGTACGGCGCGCGCACACCGCACCGCACGTCCGCGCCGCACAGCGCGCGGACGCCGTACGGGACCCATATGCCGCCCGGCACGTGCCGCCGCTCTCGCCCTGCTGGTTCTGGCGGCCTCCACCGCCTGCACCGGCATCGGCGGGGTCGACGGCACCCCCGGAGCCTCGGGCCTGCGCGATCCGTACTTCCCGAGGCTCGGCAACGGCGGCTACGACGTCACGCACTACGACCTCGTGCTCGATGTCGACCCGGGTGCCCACCGGCTGCGCGGCACCGCCACGATCACCGCGCGCGCCACCCAGGACCTCAGCGCCTTCAACCTGGACCTCGCCGGGCTCACCGTGCGGTCCGCCACCGTCGAGGGCCGCCCCGCCGCCGTCAACCGGGCCGGCCACGAGCTGACGCTGCGGCCCGACGCCGGGATCGGACACCGGCTCCGCAAGGGCAGGACCTTCCGCGCGGTCGTCCGCTACTCCGGCTCCCCGGAGATCCTCACCGACCCCGACCGGTCGGAGGAGGGCTGGCTCAGGACGTCGGGCGGGGCGGTCGCGCTCGGCGAGCCGACGGGTGCCATGGCCTGGTTCCCCGGCAACAACCACCCGAGCGACAAGGCGTCGTACGACATCGAGGTCACCGTCCCGGAGGGCCTGACCGCCGTCTCCAACGGCGAACTGGTTTCCCGTACCACCTCCCGCGCCGCCGCGGGTGGCGCCCAGGACGGATCCTCGGGCGGCACCAGCACGTACCACTGGCGCGTCGCGGAACCGATGGCCAGCTATCTCGCCACGCTCGCCGTCGGCCGCTTCGACACGAAGGCGTCGAGCACCCCGGACGGCACCAAGGTGTTCACCGCCGCCGACACGGCGGTCGCGGCCCGGAGCGCGGCGGTCCTGGCCCGCGTCCCCGAGGTCGTGGCGTGGGAGGCGGAGCGGTTCGGACCGTACCCCTTCTCCGCCACGGGCGCGATCGTCGGGCGGGACGGGGACGCCGGTTACGCGCTGGAGACCCAGAACCGGCCCTTCTTCCCGGGACCGCCGAGCGTCGGACTGCTGGTCCACGAGATGGCGCACCAGTGGTTCGGGAACTCCGTCACGCCGGCGAGCTGGCGGGACATGTGGCTCAACGAGGGCCTGGCGACGTACGCGCAATGGTTGTGGGAGGACGACAAGGAGGGCGAGCCGGTCGAGGACCGGTTCGAGGCCGCCTTCGACAACGACGACAACTGGGCCTTTCCGCCCGCCGAACCGCCGACGGCCGCGGACATCTCGCGGGCGCCGGTGTACGGACGCGGCGCGATGGTCATCCACCGGATCCGGGAGGCCGTCGGCGACGACGAGCGCTTCTTCGCGCTCGTGCGGGGCTGGACACGGGCCCACCGGCACGGCACCGCGTCGACCGCCGACTTCACCGCCTATGTGGACGCCTGTGCGGAGCGGGCGACCGGCAAGGACCTGACGGAGTTGTGGGGCACCTGGCTGTACGGGAAGAGCCGGCCCGCCCCGAAGGACTGACCGGCTCCCGTTCCGCACAGCTTCTCCGCGCAGTCCCCAGGCGGCCCGAGTGGCCCGGCAGGGCCCGGACGACCGGTGCGCGTCGGCGCTACTTCACGTTGACGCCGTCCCAGGCGGCGTCGACGGCCGCGAGTTCGGCGCTGTCCGCTCCGTACAGATCGGTCGCCGCCTTCTCGGTCGCCGTGCGGGCGCCCGCGTAGTCGGTGCTCGACGTCATGTACTGGGAGAGTGCCTTGTACCAGATCTGGACGGCCTTGTCCCGGCCGATGCCGGTGACGGTGGAGCCGTCGGCGGTCGGGGAGTCGTAGTCGACGCCGTTGATCGTCTTCGCACCGCTGCCCTCGGACAGCAGGTAGAAGAAGTGGTTGGCGACGCCGGAGGAGTAGTGGACGTCGAGGTCGCCGACGTTGCTGTCCCAGTAGTCCGCGGAGCCGCCGTCCTTGCTCGGCTTGTCCATGTAGCGCAGCGGGGTGCCGTCGCCGTTGATGTCGATCTTCTCGCCGATGAGGTAGTCGCCCACGTCGGTGCTGTTGTCGGCGGAGAACTCCACGGCGGTGCCGAGGATGTCGCTGGTCGCCTCGTTCAGGCCGCCGGACTCGCCGTAGTAGTCGAGGTTGGCGGTGGACGCGGTCAGGCCGTGGCTCATCTCGTGGCCGGCGACGTCGAGGGCGGTGAGCGCGCTCTTGTTGCCCGCGCCGTCGCCGTACGTCATGCAGAAGCAGCTGTCGTCCCAGAACGCGTTGACGTACTCGTTGCCGTAGTGGACGCGCGAGTACGCGGCCTTGCCGTCACCGGCGATGCCGTCGCGGCCGAACGCCGACTTGTAGAAGTCCCAGGTCTTCGCGGCACCGTAGGCGGCGTCGACGGCGGCGGTCTGGCGGTCGTTCCCGGTGCCGTCGCCCCAGGTGTCGTCGTCGTCCGTGACGAGCGAACCGGTGCCGCTCTCGCCCTGGTCGAGGTCGTACGTCTTGTGGCCCCCGCGGTCGCCGTCGGTCAGCTCGTAGCCGGAACCGGCCTGGGTGGTCGTCAGCTCGACCTTGCCGCTGTACTGGCTGTTGCCGACGCCGGTCTCGATCGACTCGTAGCGGCGCAGTTCCTTGCCGGTGGTCGCGTCGGTGATGACGTGCAGCCGGCTGGGCGTGCCGTCCTTCTGCGTCCCGTGCCGCACCGATTCGAAGGCGAGGACGGGCTTGCCGTCGCTCGCCCAGATGATCTTGCGGGCGCTCGCCGCGGTCCTGATCTTCGCGGTCGTCGACGGCACGGATATCCGGGCGCCGGTCGCCTTGGTGACGCCCTTGATCCTGCCGTCACGGGCGGTGTGGGTGATGAGGTCGCCGCCGAGGACGGGGAGCCCGGCGTAGGTGCGCTCGTAGCGGGTGTGGACGGTGCCGTCGGCGTCCTTGATCACATCACGCACGATCAGCTTCTCCTGAGCGCCGAGGCCGAGCGACTCGGCGGTCGAGGAGACGTCGGCCTGGGCCGACTTGATGGCGGCGGTGCGCTGGGAGGCGTTGTTCGCACCGAAGGGGACGGTGCTGCGAGTGGCGGAGGAGGCGCCGGTTCCCTGGTCGGGCGCGGCGTTCGCCGCTCCGGTCTGGACACCTACGACGACCATCGCGGCGACGGCGGCGAGAGCCGCGGCGCGACGGGTGTTCATGTGGGGGGTCATGCGTTCTCCGTTGCTCGTTCCGTGGGGGGTTACGAGCGGAGAGCGTGCCACCGAATGACCAAGATTGACGGTGTACTAACAAATACCTCACATTTTTTTGACCACCTCTTGTCCGTCTGGGGTGCGCTCGTGTCCGTTATTTGACGACTATTCAGCGTGGTTTGACGTCTTTTTGATTCACGCGGACGCGCGGCGCATCCACGTGCCGTGCGCGGGCGAGCGGCGCATGGGTGCGCGGCGCATCCGCGTTCCGTGCGCGGGTGAGCGGTCTACGGGCGTGTGGACGTTCGGTGTACGGCAGACGGGAGCCCCCGGCCGCGGACGAACGGCCGGGGGCTCCCGACGGGTACGAACCGGGTCCGCAGGACCCGGGTGCGTCAGATGTTGACGCCGAAGTCCTGGGCGATACCGGCCAGGCCCGAGGCGTAACCCTGGCCGACCGCGCGGAACTTCCACTCCGCGCCGTTGCGGTACAGCTCACCGAAGACCATGGCGGTCTCGGTGGCGGCGTCCTCGCTCAGGTCGTAGCGGGCGATCTCCGTGCCGCCGGCCTGGTTGACGATGCGGATGAACGCGTTGCGCACCTGGCCGAAGTTCTGGCTGCGGCTCTCGGCGTCGTAGATCGAGACCGGGAAGACGATCTTGTCGACGTCCGCCGGCAGGCCCGCCAGGTTGACGTTGATCTGCTCGTCGTCGCCCTCGCCCTGGCCCGTGACGTTGTCGCCGGTGTGGACGATGGTCTGGTCGGGGGTGGACTTGTTGTTGAAGAAGACGAAGTGGCTGTCGGAGACGACCTTGCCGGCCTGGTTGACCGCGATGGCCGAGGCGTCGAGGTCGAAGTCGGTGCCGGTGGTGGTGCGGACGTCCCAGCCGAGGCCGACGGTGACGGCGGTCAGGCCCGGGGCCTCCTTGGTGAGGGAGACGTTGCCGCCCTTGGACAGGCTTACAGCCATGGGAAGTCCCTTTCATCGTCGAGTGCGGGCTTCATGTCATCACGAAGCTACCGTCACTGGTCATAACGCGGACAAGGGACCACGAGGTTCCTGCTCCCTTTACTTTCTTTACCGAAGTCCCCCCGGTCGGCCCGGTCCGGTCGCCCCGGTCGGCCCTTCCGTCGGCCCTCACGCCGGACCGCCCCCGGTCGGCGCCGTCGTCGGCGCGTCCGTACGACAGGAGCCGGAACGGCCGTAGAGCCGTACGGCAGAAGACCCGGCACGGCCGTCCGGCAAAAGAAGGTGACGGACACCCGCCGGGGCGGGGAACATGGGTGTCATGTCCGGGCCCTATGTCATCCGCGGCTCGGTCTCCCTGCCGGAGGCCGAGCTCATGTGGCGTTTCTCGCGCTCCTCCGGCCCCGGCGGACAGCACGTCAACACCAGCGACTCCCAGGTGGAACTGCGTTTCGACCTCGCGGCGACCGAGGCGCTTCCCCAGGTGTGGAAGGAACGGGCGCTCCAGCGGCTGGAGAACAGGCTCGTGGGCGGGGTCGTCCTGGTGCGGGCGTCCGAGCACCGGTCCCAGTGGCGCAACAGGGAGACGGCTCTCGTGCGGCTCGCCTCCCTGCTGGCCGAGGCCACGGCGCCACCCCCCAAGCCGCGCCGCAGGACCAAGATCCCGCGTGGCATCAACGAGCGCCGACTGCGCGAGAAGAAGCAGCGCGGCGAGACGAAACGCGGCCGCTCCGGCCGCGACTGGTGACAGCCGCCGCGCGCATCGTGAGGGTCGGTGCCCGTACGGGCCGGCATGCGCGTACCGCGCCGCCTCAGAGCCTGTCGGGTGACCTCTGGCCGGGCGGCCACGCCCTGGTACGCACGCTTCCGGCGTTGCCGGGATGACCTGGTAGCGCCGCTTCCAGGACATCCCGGAGCCTTGGAATCGCACGCACCATACCGCGTCCGCTTTCCGGCCGAAGGTCACCCGACAGGCTCTCAGCCCAGGTGCCGGTACCGCCCCCGGAAGTACATCAGCGGCGATCCGTCCCCGCTGGGCAGGGCCGCGCTCAGCACCCGGCCGATCACCAGCGTGTGGTCGCCCGCCAGGACCCGCTGCTCGGTGCGGCACTCAAGGGTGGCCAGTGCGCCGCCGACCAGGGGCGCACCGGTGAACTCCCCTCTCCGGTAGGGGATGTCCTCGAACAGCAGCCGGTCGCTGATCCGGCCCCTCATCGCGAACCGCCCGGCGATGTGCCGCTGGCTCTCGGCGAGCACGGAGACCGCCCACAGCGGCTGTTCCGACAGCAGGTCGTCCATCCGCGAGTCGTTGCGCAGACTGACCATGACCAGCGGCGGGTTCAGCGACACCGACATGAAGGCGGTCGCCGTCATTCCGACGTCCTCGCCGATCCCGTTCTCGTCCAGCGGCGGTTCCTCGGCCGTGACCAGCACGACTCCGGCGGCCAGTCGGGACAGCGCGGCCCGGAACTCATCATTGCTCACCCCCTCAGCATGGGGGACGAGGTCCTGGTGAACGAGGTCCTGGGGGACGAGGCCCTGGGGATTGGGGCCGGAACGCGGGGCGGGGGACTCTGTCTGCAACACACCGGCACGCTATCCGCGGCCGGGGCGTGGCCGCATCGGGCCAGGGGACCAGCCTGGTCCTAGGACCCCCCTCCAGCCCCTTCGCCCCCCGCGGGCCCCGCCCTTAACGTGCACGGTTCCCGGCACTTCGCTCCGTCGGCCCCGGCCCTCGCCGCCCCACCGGCCCCGTACTGCAACGCCCGGATTTGCTTTCAAGAAAAGGACGGACCGCACCCGGCCGACATCCGGACCCCTTTACCATCTTTTGTGACTTGAGTCACAGAGAGCAATATTTGCTGACCCTGTGTACCGACGGCACAGCTCACTGTGATTCAGTGGCCGTGACACTTCATTAAGTAAGTCATCTAAGTGGGTCATCCAAGTACGTCATCAAGTACGCCGATATGAACATGGAGTGCTGTCGAGGTCTCGGGGAGTGCGAGCAATGGAGGCCGAGTCGGAGCCGTATGTCCGTCTAGCGACGCTGCGGCAGCTGCACCAGGCCGTGGCCGAGCTGAACACGGCGCGGAGCCTGGCCGACACCGTGCAGACCGTGGCCGACGGAATCGTCGGGGGTCTCGGATACGGACTGGCCTGTGTGAACCTGGTCCGGCCCGACGGAGACCTCGTCGTCGCCGCCTTCGCGGGCAACAGCGCCGCGGAGGCCCTGATCACCGGACGCATCGGTTCGCGCACCTCCTGGGAGCGCCGCCTGGCCATGGGCCAGGCGTGGGACGAGCTCCGCTTCATACCCCACACGGACGGCTGGGTGCTTCTCGACGACGACGTACCGCAGTGGCACACCGAGGGTCCCGAGCCCCGTTTCGAGGACGAGTGGCACCCCCAGGACCGCCTCTACGCGCCGATGTACGCCTCCGGCGGCGGACGCGACCTGCTGGGCGTCATATCCGTCGACCGCCCGCGCAATGGCCGCCGCCCCGGAGCCTGGGGGCGGGAGGCCCTCCAGATGTACGCCTCGCAGGCGGCCATTGCGATCAGTAACGCCCGGCTCAGAGCAAACATGCAGCGGGCCCTGGTCCGTCTGGAACGGGAGCAGCAGGCGCTGCGCGCCAGCGAGGAGTCCTTCCGCCAGGCGTTCGAGTACGCGCCCAGCGGCATGGCCATCGCCGAGATGGGCGGCGACCAGCACGGGCGGCTGCTGCGCACCAACGACGCCCTGTGCAGGCTGCTCGGCCGCCCCGCCTCCGTGCTCCGCCGCTACTCCTTCGCCGACCTCGTCCATCCCGAGGACATCGGCACCCTGCTGCGCACCTCCGCCGAGGGCGGCCGCGCCGAGCTGCGGCTGGGGCGGCGGGACGGCAGCTACCTCTGGGTGTCGCTGCGCAACTCCGTCGTCGCCGACACCACCGACGGACCGCGTTTCCTGCTCACCCATGTCGAGGACATCGAGGAGCGCAAGCGCCACGAACTGCATCTCGCGCACCGGGCCTCGCACGACGCCCTCACCGGCCTGCCGAACAGCGCGGAGCTGAGGTCCAGGCTCAGCTCGCGGCTCTGCGACCGCCCGAACGCGATCGCCGCCACCGCGATCGAGACGCTGGACGCGGCGTACGCCGACATCGACGCCGACCCGGACGCGCGGGCGCACGGCTACGACGTGGACGCGGGGCCCGACGGCCCGTACGACCACCATGTGCACGCCGTCGCCCCGGACACCGAGCAGGACGACGGGGCGAAGGGGATCGCGGTCCTCTTCTGCGACCTCGACGGCTTCAAGTCCATCAACGACCGCTTCGGGCACCACACCGGTGACGCGGTGCTGATCGAGGTCGCCCGCCGCCTCAGCACCGGCGTGCGCGACGGCGACACCGTCGCCCGTCTCGGCGGCGACGAGTTCGTCGTCCTGGCCGACGGGCTCGGGGCGGCGGACGCCGCGGATCTGGCCGTGCGCCTCCGCAACGCGATCATCCCGCCGATCCGGGTCGACGGGCGGGCGGTGCGGGTCGGGGCGAGCTTCGGCATCGGCTGGGCCGCCTGCGGCATGTCGGTCGAGGAGGTGCTGGCCTCCGCGGACCAGCGCATGTATGTGGAGAAGCGGTCCCGGTCGAAGGTCAACCGCCGGGCCGGTTGACGTACACGCGACGTTCACGCAGGTGGCGGGCCCTTGCTTCGAAGCGGTCACAGGACATGCGACGGCAATTCTTGGTGTGGCCCGTTCGGGGTAGGCTCGGCCGGTCGGCCACGGCTGGCGAGACACGGCGACGGCTGGCGAGATGGTGAGGAGTGACCAGGGATGACGGCCGGGAACAACGGCGCAAACACGCCCGAGGACGACGATCCGTTCGGCTACCTGTACCAGGACGGGCAGGCGTCGGGCGCGCAGTCGCCACGGCAGGGCGGCTACGGCTACCCCCCGGTGGCCCAGCCGGGTGTGCCCCGGACCTCGTACAACCAGGTGCGTGCCGTCGGTGAGCGCCAGTACGGGCAGCAGGTGCCGCCGCAGCAGCCGTACGGCGGGCCGAGCGCCCAGTACGCCGCCCCGGAGACCTACCCCGGCGGCGCCCCCGCCGGACACGCCCCGCAGCAGCCCGGCCGCATCGCCCCCGGCGGCTCCGGCAAGGGCGGCCCGAACACCAAGGGCCTGCTGATCGGCGCGGTCGCGGTGGTCCTGGTCGTGCTCGTCGGCATCGGCGCCATGCTGCTCACGAACCAGGACGACGACAAGGACCGGAAGAAGGACGAGGCCACCTCGTCCCAGGCCCCCTCCGATCAGGTCGAGGAGTCCCCGGAGCCCGAGCAGACCACCGGCGCCGAGGCCCCGGCCGAGCTGCCCAAGCAGGACGCGGCGACGCTGAAGCTCGGCGGCACGGCCCGGCTGGACAACAGCATCAAGGGCGCGAAGAGCGTCAACGGCCAGTACATCAACCTCAACGAGGTCGGCCGGTCGGCGACCTGGGAGGTCGAGGTGCCGGAGGCCGGCCCGTACACGCTGTTCGTGACGTACGGGGTGTCGGGCAAGGACGCCAAGACCTCGCTCACGATCAACTCCGAAGCCCCGCGCTCCATCAACATGGAGAACTTCTTGCACGCGCCGGAGGGCGACCCGGAGAAGGGCTGGACGACCACGTTCTCGTGGCTCCAACTCGACAAGGGTCAGAACACGATCACGATCTCGTGCAACGAGGGCGACCAGTGCGACGCCAATCTGGACCAGCTCTCGCTGAAGAACGGGCACGTGAAGGGCTGACCGTTCCGGGAACACGGACCGGCCCCCTCACCCACGGGTGAGAGGGCCGGTTTCGCTTCCGGGCCCTCGTCGGGCCGGGCCTCGGTCAGCCCATCAGGGTGAGGAAGCCCGCCACCGTCGCCGCCATCGCCTCGCGGCCCGGTGCGATGTACTTGCGCGGGTCCACACCCGTGGTGTTCTCGGCCAGGTAGGCCCGCACCGCGCCGGTGAACGCCGTGTTGAGCGCCGTACCCACGTTGATCTTGACCATGCCGGAGGCGACGGCCCGGCGGATCTCCTCGTCCGGGACACCGCTGGAGCCGTGCAGCACCAGCGGCACCGGGACCGCGTCGCGCAGCCGGCCGATCAGCTCGTGGTCCAGGGCGGCGGTGCGCTCGGTCATGGCATGGGAGGAGCCGACCGCGACGGCCAGCGCGTCCACCCCGGTGTCACGGACATACGCGGCGGCCTCGGCCGGATCGGTGCGGACGCCGGGGGCGTGGGCGTCGAGCGGGGGCTCGCCCTCCTTGCCGCCGACCTTGCCGAGTTCGGCCTCGATCCAGATGCCGCGCTCGTGCCCCCAGGCCACCGCCTCGGCGGTGACCCGCACGTTCTCCTCGTAACCGAGCTTGGAGGCGTCGAACATCACCGAGCCGAAGCCCTCCGCGTGCGCCTGGTGCAGCAGGTCCACGGACTCGACGTGGTCGAGGTGGAGCGCGAGCGGGGCGCGGGAGGCGCGGGCGACGGCGGCGGCCGCGGCGGCCACGGGGGAGAGCCGTCCGCCGTGGAACTTCACGGCGTTCTCGGAGATCTGCAGGATGGCGGGCGCCCCGGCACGCTCCGCACCGGCGGCTATGGCCTCCGCGTGCTCCAGCGTGATGACATTGAAGGCGGCGATCCCGCGTCCTTCGGCCTGGGCGGCGGAGACGAGTTCACCGGTGCTGACGAGCGGCATGCTGACCTCTGTTGCTTCTGTGCTGAACGGCTCGTCCGGTCGTGGCGACCGAATGAGCCGGTACGGGGTGACCGGACGAGCCGGTGCGGGTGGCGGCCCTCGAACCGGCCGCCGTCCGGTCGGGACGGTACGGGTGGCGGCTCAGGCCGCCGTGGTGTGTTTCTCGACGCCGACGCGCGGCAGCAGCTCCTCGTACGCCGCGCGGTCGAAGTCGCCGGCTGTCGGGGAGAGCACGGTCGCCGTCGACAGTGCCACCGCCCGTCGCAGCCGGTCCGGCCAGCCCAGCCCCTCGACGAGGCCGGACAACAGCCCGGCCACGGCGGAGTCGCCCGCACCGGTCGGGTTGCCCAGCACCTTGGCGGGCGGGGACGCCTGCCAGACGCCGTCGGGGGTGACCGCCAGCATGCCGTCCGGCCCGAGCGACGCGACGACCGCGTGCGCGCCGCGGCGGCGGGCGTCGCGGGTGGCGCGCAGCGGGTCGCGGGAGCCGGTGAGCTGGGCGAGCTCGTCGGCGTTCGGCTTGATCAGGTCGGGGCGGGCGGCGATCCCCCGGCGCAGCGGCTCGCCGCTGGTGTCGAGGAGCACGGGGACGCCGGCCGCGCGGGCGGAACGGACCAGTTCGGCGTAGGCGCCGACGTGGATGCCCGGTGGCAGGCTGCCGCAGAGGGCGACGGCGTCGGCCCCGGTGAGCAGTTCCTCGTACCGGGCGAGGAGGGCGGACCACTCGTCGGCGCTGACGAGCGGGCCGGGTTCGTTGAGCTGGGTGGTGTCGCCGGTGGTCCGGTCGACAACGGCGATCGTGCGACGGGTGTTCCCGGCGACGGTGACGAGGGCGTCGGTGATCGGCGCGGGCGAGGGCGAGGGTGTGGGGTCGTCCGTGACCGGGCCGGACCCGGCCGCCGGGCCGGAGTCGGCGGGCACGGCGTCCCGGGACGGCAGGTCGGCCAGCAGCTCGCGCAGCACCGCTCCGGTCGAGCCCCCGGCGAAGCCCGTGACCACCGTTTCGTGGCCGAGGGCGGAGAGCACCCGGGCCACGTTGAGGCCCTTGCCGCCGGGGCGCTCGGAGATGTCGCTGACGCGGTGGCTGGCGTGCGGGACGAGTTCCGGGACGCCGTACGTCAGGTCGAGTGCCGTATTCAGTGTGACCGTGAGGATCACCGCGGCCGCTCCCTCGATCCCTGCCTGGAGCGCGATTCCTCGGGATGGAATGCGCTTTCTCTGCCTGATACGGGCGTTCGGGCCGCCCGTCTCCCGGACGATCATGTCAAAGAGGCGGCGGTCGGCCCAGACCCCGGGAACAACCGCCGTCTCTTCGTTACGTATTCAACTCGCCGTCAACAGCCGTCAACGGCGGTGAACGCCGCAGGCGCTCGCGCGAGGCCGCGATCAGGCCGGTCCCGGCCCCGGTCCCAGGCGGTCCCGGCTTCGGGCCCCGGACGGCCCTCTGCCGGTCCTCAGCCGGTCCAGGGCTTGGTGATCCACTCGCCCTTGCGCATGACGCCCTTGAGCGCGAAGTCCGCGTCCAGGACCACCAGGTCCGCGTCCTTGCCCGGTTCCAGCGAGCCGACCCTGTCGTACACGCCGAGGAGCCGGGCCGGATTGGCGGAGATGGACTGCACGACGTCCTCGACCGGGATCCGGTCGATGGTCACGGCGCGGTGGAACGCGGTGTCCAGGGTGAGCGTGGAGCCCGCGATCGAGTTGCCCTCGACCAGTCGCGCGACGCCGCCCTTGACCTCGACCGCGAGCGGGCCGAGCTGGTAGCGCCCGTCGCCGAACCCGGCCGCGTCCATGGCGTCGGTGATCAGCGCGACGCGGCCGGCGCCCGCGTGGTGGTAGGCCAGCTCCAGGGCGGCGGGGTGCAGATGCGTGCCGTCGTTGATCAGCTCGACCGTGACCCGCTCGTCCTCCAGGAGCGCCGCGATCGGGCCGGGCGCGCGGTGGGCCAGCGGCGGCATCGCGTTGAACAGGTGCGTGGCGACGGTGGCGCCCGCGTCGATCGCCTCGACGGTCTGCTCGTACGTGGCGTCCGTGTGACCGATGGCGGCGATGACGCCGTGTTCGGCGAGGAGCCGCACCGACTCGGTGCCGCCGGGAAGCTCGGTGGCGAGGGTGAACATCTTCGCGGTGCCGCGTGCCGCGTCCATCAGTTTGCGGACCTCGGCCGGGTCCGGGTGACGCAGCAGGTCCTCGCTGTGCGCGCCCTTGCGGCACGGGGAGATGAACGGGCCCTCGAAGTGGATGCCGGCCAGGTCGCCCTGCTCGACCAGTTCGGACAGGACGCCCGCCCGCTGGGCCAGGAAGTCCAGCTCGCCGGTGACCGTCGAGGCGACCAGCGTGGTGGTGCCGTGCTCGCGGTGGGTGCGGATGCCGGTGAGGACCTCGTCGACGGTGCCGGAGGTGAAGGACGCGCCGCCGCCGCCGTGGTTGTGCATGTCGACGAAGCCCGGGACCAGCCAGTGGTCGCTCAGATCGACGATCCGGGCGTCCTCCGGGGCCGAGCCGGCGATCCGGGTGCCCTCGACGATCACCCGTCCGTTCTCGACGGTCCCGGTGGGAAGCACCACCCGGGCACCTGCGAGAACCGTGCTGTCTGCGCGTCCGGCCATCAGGCGGATACCTCCGTGGAGAGAAGATCCCAGGCGAGCAGCCCTGCGCCCAGGCATCCGGCGGTGTCCCCGAGGGCCGCCGGGACGATGTGGGGCAGCTTCTGGAACGTGACGCGTTCCTCGACGGCCGCACGGAGCGGTGTGAACAACGTTTCCCCGGCCTCGGCGAGCCCGCCACCGATGATGAGCATGCGGGGGTCGAGCAGCGTCACTGCGGTGACCAGCCCGGCGGCGAGCGCGTCGACGGCGTCCCGCCAGACCTCCACGGCCGCGGGGTCGCCCGACTCGACGGCCTTCGCGCAGTCCGCCGCGTCCGCCGTCGGATCACCGGACGCGGCGGCCCAGGCCCGGGTCACCGCGGAGGCCGAGGCCAGGGTCTCCAGACAGCCGCGCTGGCCGCAGCCGCAATCCGGGCCGTCCGGGCGGACCACGATGTGGCCGATCTCGCCCGCGTACCCGTGCGCGCCCTCCTCGATGGTGCCCGCGATGCCGATGGCCCCGGCGATTCCGGTGCCCAGCGGCAGGAAGAGGAAGCGGTCGGTGCCCTTGCCCGCCCCGATCCGCCCCTCGGCGAGTCCGCCTGTGCGCACGTCGTGGCCGAGCGCCACGGGGACGCCGCCGAGCCGCTCGCCGAGCAGCCGCCGCATGGGTACGTCGCGCCAGCCCAGGTTCGAGGCGTAGACGGCGATGCCGTTCTCGGCGTCGACTATGCCGGGCACGGCGACGCCGGCCGCGAGGGCGCTTTCGCCGAGGTGCTCCTCGCCGTGCGCGCGCAGGTCCGCCGCGAAGGTGAGGATCGACTCCACGACGGCGTCGGGACCGCGCTCCCTGCCGGTGGCCCGCCGCGCCTCGTGCAACAGGGTGCCGTCGGTCCCGACCAGTGCGGCCTTCATTCCGGTGCCGCCCACATCGAGGGCGATGACGTGTTTCACGGGAAACAGTCTCGCCCAGGGACCTCGATAGGTCTAGTCCACTCCTCTGGTTTGTTGCGGATCCATACAAAATCGCCCTCCAGGGGTGTCCACGGCCTTCGCCGCGGTCCGTCCGGTTCGAACGGGAGCGATGAGGTGTGCGCGTCACCCCCGCCCCCGGCAGGCGTCGTGCCTGGTGAGGGGGAGGGCGTGGCATCGGTCGTTCGGTCGAAGTTCCGTCCCGTGCAAGCATGTTCACCGATCGATGCAGGTCGAGGGGTGGGCAATTCGCGTCAACCGGGTTCCGCGCAGGTCCCGTTGTGAAAGCGATGGCTTGCCGGCGTAGACCTTCGATGGGCGACCGCGAAGGATCGCGGCTCGCCCGGAGTGCTTCACGAGAACGGAACTGGGTGTGCGGCGGCTTTACATGGGAATGACGGCGGCTGTGGCCGCGATGGGGATGACTGCGGTGCTCGCGGGGTGCGGCGGGGGCGGCGGACCGGACGAGGTCACGCTCCGGCTGGTCGCGGCGGACTACGGCACCGGCCCGGCCGACAGCTCCAAGAAGTACTGGGACGACCTGGTCAAGGGCTTCGAGGCGTCCCACCCCGGCATCAAGGTCGACGTCAGCGTCCACCCGTGGAAGGACATCGACCGCGAGGTCGCCACCATGGTGAAGAACGGACGGGCTCCCGACGCCGCCCAGATCGGCGCCTACGCCGACTATGCGAAGGCCGACAAGCTCTATCGGGCCGACCAGCTGTTGTCCATACGTACCCAGGCCAATTTCCTGCCCCGTCTGGCCGACGCCGGCAGCGTGGACCGTACCCAGTACGGGCTGCCGTTCGTCGCCAGCACCCGACTGCTCTTCTACAACAAGAAGCTGTTCGCCGACGCGGGCCTGTCCGCCCCGCGGACCTGGGACGACATCCGCGACGACGCGGCGGTGCTGGAGCAGCGCGGTGTGAAGTACCCCTTCGCGCTGCCGCTCGGCCTGGAGGAGGCACAGGCCGAAGCCATGATGTGGCTGCTCGGTGGGGGCGGCGGCTTCATCGACGACTCCGGTTCGTACGACTTCGACTCGGCCGAGAACATCAGGACGTTCGACTGGCTGCGGACGAACCTGGTCGGCAAGGGGCTGGTGGGCCCGGTCGCCCCCGGCGATCTCGACCGGGGCAAGGCGTTCGCCGCGTTCACGCGCGGCGAGGTCGGCATGTTGAACGGCCACCCGACGCTGATGCGGGAGGCGCGGAAGAACGGGATCTCCGTCGGCATGGTGCCGATGCCCGGCAGCGACGGACCCGGCACGAGCCCGATGGGGGTCGCCGACTGGATCATGGGCTTCAAGCAGCGCGGCCACCGGGTGCAGCTGGGCAAGTTCTTCGAGTACCTCTTCACCGACAAGAACGTCATCGAGTTCGCCGACAAGTACGACCTGCTGCCGGTCACCGGCAGCGCCTCCGCCGCGATGGAGTCCGACGCCGAGCACGAGCCGCTGCGGAAGTTCCTGGCCGCGTTGCCGAACGCGGAGTTCTACCCGTACGGCAGGACGTCCTGGGCCAGGACCAACGAGTCGATCAAGGAGAACATCGGCAAGGCGGTCGCACCGGACGGGAACCCCGCGGCCGTGCTGGGGAGGATCGGACGGGACGCGGCGACCGCGGAGGCCGCACGGTAGCGGGGGGGGTGCCCCTATCTGTTTCGTCAACCCTGTCAGGTCGGTTCCCTGGGGTGGCGCTGGTTTTCGGGAACGTCCCGCGAAGCGGGACGTT
>NZ_JBEZVN010000029.1:0-70893 GCF_040636995.1 Streptomyces sp. NPDC032161
CGCACCGCAGTCATCTCGTCCGGAGTCACACTCACTCAACGCGATATCGAACCCGAAAGACACGCACCACGGCCAACCTGACCAAGCACTACTAGCCCCGGTCCCAGGTGGCCATCCCGAACTTGTCGAACGTGGCGAAGAAGCGGTCGTGCCCGGACTGGCCGGCCGGGAAGTCCTGCATCGACCAGGCCCGTATGATCTCCCGCCGGAACGCCGCGTCGGTGCGCGCGTCGGCGGCCGGCCGGGTACCAGGACCGCACGGCGGCGCCACGGCCGTCATCGTGGCGTCGATGCACAGGCCCTTCTCGCCCGCGAGCTTGATCAGGAACTCGGTCGTGGCCGCGCCCGATAAGTGATTGTGCAGATCACCTCCCTTGGGCAGCGCTTTGAAGAACGCGCTCAGCCGCTCCGGCCGGTTCCGCAGCGAGTCGAGGTGGGCGGAGGTCCGCTGCTCGGCCGGGGTCACCGCACGGGGTGAGAACTGGGCGACGGAACGCGGCGACGCGTTCCCGGCGGGGGCTCTGCGAAGATGGCGGCCATGGGCTGCAACTTCTCCTGAGCGGACGGCGGTATCCGCACCGATCCGCCCGGCGGATGCCGGGCTTCGTCAGCGTGCCTGCCCGGCGCGCGTGATTCAGGAGACACGACCAGTCATGTCCGTTCGTTCCGCATGCCCCGCCCTCGACGACCGCATCGCCCGGTTGCGGCGGATCGCCCACGCCGACGACCGTCTCGAAGGCGTCCTGCTCTACGGGTCCTGGACCCTGGGAGAGGCCGACGCCCACTCCGACATCGAGGCGTACCTCTACGTCCACGACGACCGGCTCCCCGATTTCGACGGTCCCGCCTTCCTCGGGCAGCTCGCTCCGCTCAAGCTGGCGTACACCAACATGTACGGAATCCTCGCCGTGGTCTTCGACGACCTGATGCGCGGTGAGTTCCACCTGACCGCCGCGGGTGCCGGGATCGAGGAAGTGCCCACGTGGCGGGGGATGGTGCACCTGCCCCGCCCCGAGGACGCCGTCCTGCTCGACCGGACCGGCCGCCTGACCCGGGCGGCACGGCAGCTGGCCGAGTTCCGCCCGCCCGAGCCGGCCGTCACCGCCCAGCAGCTCACCGACGAGTCGGTGAACTGGACACTCATGCTCGCCCACGTCCTGGCCCGTGGTGAGATCGCCCGAGCCCATGCCCTGCTGCACACCGTCGTGGCGCCGCAGCAGCTCCAGCTCTGCCGCCTGCTGCGTGGCAGCACCGCCCACTGGCTCACCCCGAGCCGGGCGCTGGAACACGACCTGCCCGCCGCCGACCGTGATCGTTACACGGCGACCACCTCCGCCGCCCGGGAGGCGGAGGTGTGCAGGGCGGCACGCGAAAGCTGGCGCTGGAGCCGGGAGCTGGCCGCCGAGGCGGCCGACCGCTGGGCCGTCCGTCTGCCGTACGGACTCCACGACGAGATCAGCGGCCTTCTGGACGGCCCGCGCCGAAGTTGACGGCCCGCGCCGAAGTTGACGGCCCGCGCCGAAGTTGACGGTTCACACCGAAGTCGGTGGCCCGGGCCGAAGTTGACGGTCCGGGCCCGAGCTCGACGGCCCGGGCGCCGGTCCTCAGCGGTTCACCCGGCGGCTCGGCCCAGGAGAGGGCGTGCAGCGGCTCGCCCAGTGGTTCATGCAGCGGTTCATCCATTGGATCATTCAGTGGTTCGTCCGGCTTCCGTGCCGGTCCGGCCTCGCGCCCTGGGCCCCGGCATGACAACTCCCTGTGACACACGTGCGGTTGTAGCTTCTGCGCCTCTTCCTGGTTCGTCGCGCGTTGGACACTCTGGGTATGCATTGTCATTACGCAGAGTGGAAAGGTATAGATCATGACGACGATGGAACGGCGCGAAGCGGCGGAGGGGAAAGTGCGGGCGGCGGAGGATGCGGTGGCACGGTTGAAAGAAGGTTTCTCGGGGGTGGGGATCACGCTGCCGTCGTTGCGGGTCGATCCGGTGTCGTGCGCCGGGAGTGATCCCACGCCGCTGGTGGAGCTCGGCCGGTGCAACCTCGACACGGCGCTGCGGCTGAGCGTGGTGCTGGAGGCAGAGGGGAGGGCCGGACATGACCGGTGAGGACGTCGAGCCGGGCGCCCAGGATTCGGGGGGTGCGCAGGAGACGCACGGTGCGCAGGTTTTGCCGGGGGCGTCGGTGTCACCGGGGGTGCCTGAGCCCGGGACGTTCGCGGTGGACGCGCGGGACGGACGGGTGGGGCGTGTGATGGGGAGCGTCGGGCCGTACGTACAACTTCGGGCGCCGGGCGGCGGGGCGGAGTGGGACTGCCCGCCACACCTCGTGCGGGCGGCGCCTCCGGGGCTGGTGCTGCGGGCGCGGGTGACGGAGGTCAACCGGGAGGGGCGGCTCCCGCGCTGAACGCGGGACACGCCGATGGCCCAGGCCGACACCGTGCGGCGACCGACCTGGGCCCTTGCGGGGATGCACGGTGGATGTGCGGGGTGCGGGCGGTCTGGCGGCCGGATCGGTCAGGGGGCCTGGTGCCCGGGAGGCCAGGTGGCCGGGCGCGGTCCTGTGGCTCCCCGAGCCCTTCGGCACGACGCTGCTCAGGGGTGATTTCCCTGTGTGACGGGACGGGACGGGACGGGGCCGGGCAGCGACCCGACGCGCGCCGGACAAAGACCGGAGGGCGATCGGACGAAGACCGCGGGGTGACCGGACGGTGGAGAGGGCGGCACCCGGAACGGGTGCCGCCCTCTCCGTGTCGTTCACCTGGTCACAGGCCCGCGGGTTCCTTTGCCTGGTCCGGCCCCGGACCAGGGGCCGGGGCCGGTGCCGTGCCCGTGGCGGTGCCGGGGGCACCGGAGGCCGTGGCACCCGCCGGTTCCTGCGAGACGTTGAACTCGGCCAGCAGTTCCTTGCCGAAGCCGAAGAAGTACGTGGCGAGGAAGCCGGCCAGGTAGCCGACCAGCAGCCCGCCGCCGTAGATCGCGACCGTGGTGCCCAGACCGCGGTTGCCGTCGAGGAGCGGGAACAGGGCCCAGCCGGAGGGGCCGATGGCCGTGGAGCCGACCTTGTCCCCGAGCTGGTTGAACAGGCCGATGAAGCCGCCGCCGAACGCGCCGCCCACGCACGCCGTGATGAACGGGCGGCCCAGCGGGAGGCTGACACCGTAGATCAGCGGCTCACCGACGCCGAGCAGACCGGCAGGGAGGGCGGACTTGATCGTGCGGCGGACCGAGCCGTTGCGGGGCAGCCGGAAGTAGACCGCCACGGCCGCACCGACCTGGCCGGCGCCCGCCATCGCGAGGATCGGGAGCAGGACCGTGTAGCCCTGCTGCTCGATCAGGGTGGTGTGGATCGGGATGAGCGCCTGGTGCAGGCCCAGCATCACCAGGGGCAGGAACAGGCCGCCGAGCACGAAGCCCGCGCCCGCGCCGCCGTTGGCGAGCAGCCAGTCGGCGAACGAACCGATCGCGGTGGAGACCTCGCCGGCCACGA
This sequence comes from Streptomyces sp. NPDC032161, assembly GCF_040636995.1. Taxonomy (NCBI): domain Bacteria; kingdom Bacillati; phylum Actinomycetota; class Actinomycetes; order Kitasatosporales; family Streptomycetaceae; genus Streptomyces; species Streptomyces sp. NPDC032161. The sequence goes on from NZ_JBEZVN010000029.1 coordinate 3,489, forward strand.
ACATCAGGCCGAAGATCGTCACCAGGCCGGAGACCAGGACCGTGAGTGTCGGGGTGACCAGGACGTCCAGCGCCTCGGGCACCCAGCGGCGGCACCACTTCTCCACGTACACCGCGAGCACCGCCGCGCCGAGCGCGCCCAGCACACCGCCCTGTCCGGGGGAGAGCTTCTGGCCGAACGCCTCGATGTTCGCGACGCCCGGGAAGACGATGATCGCCGCGACCGCGCCGCCCAGGACCGGCGTACCACCGAACTCCTTCGCCGCGTTGAACCCCACGAACACGGCGATCAGCGCCATGAACCCGGACGCCATCGCGGCGAGCGCGGGCGTGACCGAGGTCAGCCAGCCCAGGTTCACCAGCAGGCCGTTGAGACCCGCGATGATGCCGCAGCCGATGAGTGCCGGGATCAGCGGGACGAAGATGTTCGCGATCCGGCGCAGGAAGAGCTTGAACGGGGTGGCGTTCTTCGCCTTGCGCGCCGCCTTCATCGCCGCGCCCTGAGAGGCCAGTTCCTCCGCGGAGGCGGCCTCCGAAGCGGACGCGGAGGCGGGATCGGGTGCGGGGGCGGGCCCGGTGGTGGGGGCGGACGCGGGCGCCGGGGTGGCGGCCTCCTTGCCCTCCTCCACCAGCCGTTCGAATTCCGGTGTGACCCGGGCGACGGTGCCCGGGCCGAGGACGATCTGGTACGTGTCGTCCTCGACCACGCCCATGACGGCGGGTATCGCCTTCAGGGCCTCGTCGTCGACGAGCGAGCGGTCGTGCAGACCCAGCCGGAGCCGGGTCATGCAGTGGGCGATGGAGTCGACGTTCGCGGCGCCACCGACGAGCGGAAGGATCGCGGCGGCGGTGGCGCGGTTCTTGTCTTCTGGTGCCATGGTGCGGGGTGCCTTGCTGTGCGGGGGTGGTGCCGATGGTTCAGGTGGTGCTGGTGGTTCGGCTGGTTTCGGTTGTGCTGGTCGTGCTGGTCGTGCTGGTTGTGCCAGCGGTGCCGGCGGTTTCGGTGGTTCGTGGGGCGGCGGCGAGGGCGGCCCGGAGATGGCCGCCGGACGCGGCCAGCAGGCTCTCGGCCGTGGGGCCGTCGACCTGGCCGAGGATGGCGAGGATGGCGTTCTTCACCTCGCCGTCGGTCGCGGTGAGCGCGGCCTCGATCTCGGTGTCGGACGCGCCGGTGGCGAGGGAGACGATCCGGCGGGAGCGTGCGCGCAGCTTGTCGTTGGAGGCGCGGACGTCGACCATCAGGTTCCCGTACGTCTTGCCGAGCCGGATCATCGTGATCGTCGAGATCATGTTGAGGACGAGCTTCTGGGCCGTACCGGCCTTGAGCCGGGTGGAGCCGGTGATCAGTTCGGGGCCGACGACGACCTCGATGCCGTGCTCGGCCGCGGCGGCCAGCGCCGAGCCCGCGTTGCAGGACAGCCCGATGGTCAGCGCGCCCTTGGTGCGGGCGTGCTCGACGGCGCCGATCGCGTACGGCGTGCGGCCGGAGGCGGAGATGCCGACCACCGTGTCGTCGGCGGTGAGCCCCAGGGCCTCCAGATCGGCGGCGGCCAGCTCCTTGCTGTCCTCGGCGCCCTCGACGGCCTTGACCATGGCGGACGGGCCGCCCGCGATCAGGCCGACGACCTGGGACGGGTCGGTGTTGAAGGTGGGCGGGCACTCGCTGGCGTCCAGCACACCGAGCCGGCCCGCGGTGCCCGCGCCCGCGTAGATCAGCCGACCGCCCCGGGCCATGCGCTCCGCCGTGCCGTCGATCGCCGCGGCGATCTCGGGCAGCCGGGCGCCGACGGCGGCCGGGACCGACTGGTCCTCGCCGTTCATGATCCGGGCGATTTCGAGCGTGCCCAGCCGGTCGATCTCGGCCAGCTCAGGGCGGAACGCCTCGGTGGTGAGCGTGTCGAGCTGGGCGCGGAGTTCTCCGTACCCGGCGGGGGAGGTGGCTTCGGCGCCCGTACGGTCGGCGTCGGTCGTGGAGGTCATGGAGGAAGGCTCTGCTTTCTCTTTCTCGGTCTCGTACGGTTTCGCGGGTGCGGGTGCGGGTGCGGGTGCGGGTGCGGGTGCGGGGCCTGGGGCGGGTGGTCGCGGTACGGATGTGCTGCGAGGCGCCCGGGCCGGCCCGGGCGTCAGCGCGGGCGTGGGGTGTGGCGGTGGGCCAGTGCCTCGTAGGAGGCGGCGAGGGCGGGGGCGGCCGTTTCGTAGGTGCGCTGCGCGACTCCCACGAACAGGCAGTCGACGACGAGCAGTTGACTCGTGCGGCTCGACATCGCGGCGGGTCTCAGCTCGGTCTCGCGGGCGGTGGACGTGGTCAGCACGTGATCGGCGTACTGCGTCACGGGGCCGTCGGGGCGGCCGGTGATCGCGATCGTCGTCGCGCCGTGGTCGAAGGCGACCCGCAGCGGCTCGATGACATCGACGGTGGAACCGGAGTGCGTGATCGCTATGGCGACATCGCCGGAACGCAGCTGCACGGCGTTGGTCACCGCAAGGTGCGGGTCCGTGTGGGAGTGCGCGATCAGGCCGATACGGGCCAGCTTCTGCGCCAGGTCCTGGCCGACGAGGGAGGAGGCGCCCACGCCGTAGATGTCGATGCGGCGCGCGGCGGAGGCGGCGGCCACGGCGGCACCGAGCTGGACCGTGTCGAGCCCGGCGGCCGTGTCGGCGAGGGTCTGCTGCTCGTCGTAGGCCAGCTTCGCGACCACGTCGGCGATGGGGTCGTCGACCGCTATGTCGGCGGTGACGGACGGCGCCCGGCCCGACTGCTGGTGCGCCGCGAGGCCGGCGAGGGCGAGGCGCAGATCGCGGTAGCCGGGGTAGCCGAGGAGGCGGGCCGTACGGACCACCGTCGCCTCGCTGGTGCCGGTGAGCTCGGCGAGACCGGTGACCGTCAGGGCGGCGCAACCGGCGGGATCACCCGCGACGGCTTCGGCGACACGCTGCATGGAGCGGGTCATCGACGGCGCGAGCGTACGCACCTTGGCCGCGAGGGCCGCAGGGGCGGGCGGGGAGTCGGCGCTGAAACTTTCCTTCAGGTCGTTGGTCACATTTGAAAGATATTTTCAACCCGAGGGTCCGTCAACCCCCTCTTCGGCGGTCCCGTGCCCGGGAGTCGCTTTTCGGCCCCTGCCCGGAAGCTGGTTTCCGGGCAGGGGACCGCCGAAGAGGGGAGTCCGCTCGCGAGCCGACGGCCTCGCGGGTCGGGTGACAATGGGCGTATGGAGATGAATCCCTTGGAACAGGCGTTGCATACGGCCCGCGCACTGGTGATGGCCGATCTCGCCGCGGGCGGCGTCGCCGAGGCCGGGATCGTCTCGCTGGTCGAGGACGCGGTGACGCATCGCCGCTGGTGGGTCGAGCAGTGGCCCGAGGGCGTCGCGTTCGTCGTCGGTCTGGTCGCTCAGGACGTGCAGGACGCGCTGCTCGAACGGTACGGGCGCTGGCCGCTCTGCCCGGTCTGCGACGCGGGCGACCCGCATGCCCTGGACGTCGAGCCGGAGCTGGGCCCGGACCCGCACTGGGTGTGCACGAAGGCGGCCGTCGCCGTGGCGCCGGTCGGTTCGCTGGGCGGGATAGCGCGCCGGTGACGGTCTACATCGACCCGCCGCAGTGGCCGGGGCACGGGCGGCTCTGGTCGCACCTGGTCAGTGACGTGTCCTTCGAGGAACTGCACGCCTTCGCGGAGTCCATCGGCTGCCCGGGGGGCGCGTTCGACCGGGACCACTACGACGTACCGGAGTCGCGTTACGAGGACGCGGTGCGTGCCGGGGCGAAGGAGATCGACTCGAAGGAACTCGTCCGGCGGCTCACGGCCGCCGGGCTGAGACGGCCCAAGGGGCGTCCGGCCCCGATCCCGGCCCTGGTCCCGGCTCCGGTCCCGGTCCCGGCTCCGGTTCCGGTCCCCCGGGCCCACTGAGTGGGACGGGCCCACTGACGGGGACGTAGCCGCCGGACCGTGCCCGTCCCAGGGCATCCAGGGCGCTCAGGCCCCGGTGGTGCCCGTCTCCGCGCCCACCTCCGAGGCCGAGGCCGAGACCGAAGGCGAAGCCGTGGACGTGGTCGAAGCCGTGGACGTCGTCGATGCCGACGCCTTCGCGGCGGGTGAGCCGGTCACCCGCAGGGACCTGCCCCCACGACCGTGCAGCCTCAGCGAGAACACCACGGCCACCAGCGCCAGCACGGTCATGGCCGCTCCCGCCCACGCGGTCGCCGCGAAACCGAGGTCGGCGTCGATCACGGCACCGCCCAGCCAGGGGCCGCCCGTGTTGCCCAGGTTGAACGCGGCGGTCGTGGTCGCGCCGGCCAGCGTCGGCGCGGCGCCCGCGACGTTGAACATCCGGGCGTTGAGCGCCGGGGCCGTGTAGAACGCGGACACGCCCAGCAGGAACGAGAGCCCGATCGCGGCCACCTGGTACGACGCGAGCAGCGCCAGCGCGACCAGGAACACCGTCGAGGCCGCGATGCCGCTCATCAGCACCCCGAAGAGATGCGCGTCCGCGACCCGGCCGCCGATCGCCGTACCGACCAGCGCACCGATCCCGAACAGCGCGAGCACCGTCGGCACCCACCCGGAGTCCAGCCCGGCCACATCCGTGAGCAGCGGGGCCAGGTAGCTGAACGCGCAGAAGACACCGCCTGCGGCAAGGGCCGTGATCACGATCGACAGCCACACCTGACGGTCCCGGTAGATGACCAACTCCTCCCTGAGCCGCGGCTTGCGCTCCGGCAGCGGAATGCGGGGGATCAGCGTCACCACGCCGACCAGCGCCACGGCGGACGCCGCGCCCACGGCCCAGAACGCCGAACGCCAGCCGAGGTTCTCGCCGAGCAGGGCCCCCAGGGGCACGCCCAGCACGTTGGCGATCGACAGGCCGCCGATCATCACGGCCATCGCGCGGGCCCGCGCGTTCATCGGCACCATCGCGATGGCGACCGCCGCACCCACCGCCCAGAATCCGGCGCAGGCGAAGGCGCTCACGATCCGCGACGCGAACAGCACCTCGTACGTCGGCGCCAGTGCGCCCACGACCTGTCCGAGGCCGAAGACGGAGATGAGGGAGATGAGTGTGGTGCGGCGCGGCAGTCGCAGGGTGGCCACGGCGAGCAGCGGGGCGCCGATCACCATGCCGATCGCGAAGGCGGATATGAGCAGTCCGGCACGGGGGATGGACACGTTCATGTCGTCGGCGATCGGCGGCAGCAGACCGGAGAGCATGAACTCGCTGGTGCCCAGGGCGAAGACGGAGAGACCGAGGATGTAGACGGCCAGGGGCATACGGGAAGGACGAGCGGCGGAGTCGAGCATGACTGCTGACAACCGCCCTCGCCGTCGAGTCATTCCCTCCGACGGCGCTTTTACGCAGGTGTCACCTGAAAACCGGAGGATGCCCCGGCCTTCAGGCCGGGGAGGAATCCGGCTTCCCGCGCAGCGGGGCATGGGCGGCCGGATCGCCGTCAGGGCGATCCGGCGTCTCGGGAGCAATGGCGGCGAGGCCGACCTCGATCAGGTGCAGGATCTCGGAGTTGAGGGACCGCCGGTCCGCGGTGGCCTGGGCGGTCAGCTGCGCGTGAAGGTCGTCGGGGATTCTGAGATTCAACTTGACCATGGCCCTATTATAGGGCCATCATGGGGCCTGTGGCGACACTGAAAGACTGCCGAGGATGCCGGGTACGCCCGGTACACCTACCGGCTCCGCGTGTCGTCGACCGCCGTGCGCCTGCTCGAAGCCGAATGGGGCCGGTGCAGGTGGATCTGGAACGAGTGCGTCGCCAAGTCCAAACAAGTGCACCAGTACAGCAAGGCCACCGGCGAGGAGCAGACCTGCGGCTCGGCGCAGCTCGACAAGATGCTGACCGGGGCCCGCAAGAAATCACCGTGGCTGGCCGAGGGCTCCTCGGTGCCGCAGCAGCAGATCATCCGGCACTTCGGCAAGTCCCGGGCAAAGGCGCTGAAGGACATCAAGGACCGGCTGCCGGTGCGGCAGCGTGCCGGGATGCCCAAGTGGAAGAAGAAGCGTGAAGCTGATCCGTCGCTGAACTACACCAAGCGCGGCTTCCGTCTGAAGGACGGCCGCTTGCACCTGGCCGGCGGGATCGTGCTGACCGTGGTGTGGTCGCGAGACCTGCCCGCCAACCCTTCGAGTGTGCGCGTGTACCGCGAGAGCCTCGGCCACTGGTATGCGTCCTTTGTCGTACCCGCGCGGGCCGAACCGCTGCCGGAGGCCGGCCGCGCGATCGGTGTCGACTGGGGCGTGAAGGAGACCGCCACCACCACTTCGGACGACCATGACCTTCCGCATGCCGAGCACGGGAAGAAGGCGCAGCAGCGTCTGGCGCACTATCAGCGGTTGCTGGCCCGCCGTCAGCCGAAACGCGGCCAGGCCGGATCGAGGGGGCACAGGGCGGCGAAGCGGCAGGTCGCGAAGCTCCACAAGAAGGTTGCCCGTCAGCGTCAGGACACGGCCCGCAAGTGGGCGAAGAAGGTTGTCCGCGACCACGACGTGATTGCCGTGGAGGACTTCAAGCCGAAGTTCCTCGCGAAGTCGACGATGGCACGCAAGGCTGCGGATGCTGCCATCGGCGCCACGAAGGCGGCCCTGGTGGAGATGGGCCGCAAGCACGGGTGGGATGTCCGTCTCGTGAACCCCAAACACACCACGATGGACTGCGCGCAGTGCGGTGCGAGAGCCAAGCAGGCACTTCCGCTGTCGGAACGAACGTACACCTGCACCGCGTGCGGAGCCGAGTCCCCGAGGGACAAGAACTCCGCACGCGTGATGCTGGTCCGGGCTGGTCTCAACCCGGCTGATGCTGAGGGTGCAAGCCCGCCCGGGGCGCTGCTCCGGGCGGCAGCCTGAGTCAGGAATCCCCTCCCTCCGGGGAGGGGAGGATGGCAAACACCCGCCATGTACGGTGCGGTGCGTGCGCCGGCCGTGCCCCGGCCCGTCATCCGGTGCTCCTGCCCGTCGTCGGGCGAACGTGCCTCAGCGGTCGAGCAACTCCAGCTCGGTCAGCAGGTTCTGCCGCGCGCGGGGCTCCCAGTGCTCCGTCCCGTACGGCGTGCGGAACAGGCAGGGCAGGCTGAGCAGTTGACGCAGTACGGTCGTCCGCCCCTCCCGGAACGCGTCGTCGGGCACGAAGTCGTACTCCTCGCGCACCTGTGCCGCGTAGGCGGCGTACTCCTTCGGGGGCGCCGCCAGGATCGCGAGGTCGGCGTCGCACAGCACTTCGCCGTCGGCGTCGCCGTCCGCCGGATCGTGGGTGACGGTGAGCCGGACGAGCCGGGCCACCTCCGCGGTGACGTCGTCGGGTACGCCCGCCTCGGGCAGGGCGCGTTCGGCGAGGGCGGCGCTGCGTTCCTCGTTCTCGGACCGGTCGGGCCGGTACACCGCGTCGTGGAACCAGGCGGCCAGACGCACGGCGTCCGCGTCGGCCGCGTACGCGGCGAGCGTGTCGACGTGGTCGAGCACCGCGATCAGGTGCGCGGTGGTGTGGTAACGCCGCTGAGGCTCGGCCCATCGGGACAGCAGATTGTCCGCGTACGGCCCCGGATCGGGTCCGGGAGCCCCGCGCCGGGCGGCGACGAGCGTCTCCCGCCAGCGGTCGCGGAGCCGGGCCTCGGCGTCGTCCTCCTCGTGGGCGCTGTGTCCGCGTGAACTCTCGGTCATGGCCCGACCCTAAGGGCTGTCCCGCAATCCCTGGCGGGCGCACGGCGCTGATTGCCGCCACTGCTGCCGTCGCCGCCGCCGTCACCACCGACGGCCTCCGCCGATGACCATCGCTGCCGCCGCCGCTGCCGTGTGGCTGTTGCCGTTGTCGTCGGCCGGGATTCGCGGACACGCGCGACGGGGCCCGCCGGGCCTGGAAGCGGCCGGGCGGGCCCCGTCGGGGCGGGAGGGGAAGGGCCTACGACGCGGCCCGGAACCCCCGCAGCCGCAGCGAGTTGCCGACCACGAAGACCGAAGAGAACGCCATCGCAGCGCCCGCGATCATCGGGTTGAGCAGTCCGGCCGCGGCGAGCGGCAGGGCGGCCACGTTGTAGGCGAAGGCCCAGAACAGGTTGGTTCGGATGGTGCCCAGCGTCCGGCGGGCGAGCCGGATGGCGTCCGCCGCGGCCCGCAGGTCCCCGCGCACCAGGGTCAGGTCACCGGCCTCGATCGCGGCGTCCGTTCCCGTACCCATCGCCAGGCCCAGGTCGGCCTGGGCGAGCGCCGCCGCGTCGTTCACGCCGTCGCCGACCATGGCGACGGAGCGCCCCTGGGACTGGAGTTCCTTGACGACGTCGACCTTGTCCTCGGGCATGACCTCCGCGTACACCGTGTCGATCCCGACCTCGGCCGCGACGGCCTCGGCCACCGCCCGGTTGTCGCCCGTCAGCAGGATCGGGGTCAGGCCGAGGGCCCGCAGCCGCTCGATGGCCTCCGCGCTGGTGTCCTTCACCGCGTCGGCGACCTCCAGGACCGCACGCGCCTCGCCGTCCCAGGCGACCGCGATGGCCGTCCGGCCCGCCGCCTCCGCCTCGGCCTTCTGCCGGGCCAGCTCGACCGGCAGGTGGATCTCCCACTCCGCGAGCAGTTGTTCGCGGCCGACGAGGACGGCGTGGCCGTCGACGATGCCCTGGACGCCGAGTCCGGGGACGTTGGTGAAGTCCTCGGGGGTGGGGAGGGGGGTGCCGGTGCGTTCGGTGGCGCCGGTGGCGACGGCCTGGGCGATGGGGTGTTCGGAGGAGTGTTCCAGGGCGCCGGCGAGGCGCAGGACTTCGGTCTCGGTGGTGTCCGTGGTGGTGTGGACGTCGAGGAGGGTCATGCGGCCGGTGGTGACGGTGCCGGTCTTGTCCAGGACGATGGTGTCGACGCGGCGGGTGGTCTCCAGGACTTCGGGGCCCTTGATCAGGATGCCGAGCTGGGCGCCGCGGCCGGTGCCGACCATGAGGGCGGTCGGGGTGGCCAGGCCCAGGGCGCACGGGCAGGCAATGATCAGTACGGCCACGGCGGCCGTGAACGCCGCGGTCAGCCCCGCCCCGTTGCCGAGCCAGAAACCGAGCGTGCCGAGCGCGAGCGCGATGACGACCGGGACGAAGACGGCCGAGATCCGGTCCGCGAGGCGCTGTGCCGCCGCCTTGCCGTTCTGCGCGTCCTCGACGAGCCTGGCCATCCGGGCCAGCTGCGTGTCGGCGCCGATCCGGGTCGCCTCGACGACCAGCCGGCCGCCCGCGTTGAGCGTGGCCCCCGTGACCGAGTCGCCGACCCCGACCTCCACCGGCACCGACTCACCCGTGAGCATCGACGCGTCCACGGCCGAGGCGCCCTCCACGACGATGCCGTCGGTGGCGATCTTCTCGCCGGGACGGACCAGGAAGCGGTCGCCGACCTGGAGTTCGGCCGTCGGCACGGTCACCTCACGGCCGCCGCGCAGCACGGTGACCTCCTTGGCGCCCAGTTCGAGGAGCGCCTTGAGGGCCGCGCCCGCCTTCCGCTTGGAGCGGGCCTCGAAGTAGCGCCCGGCGAGGATGAAGGCGGTGACCCCGGCGGCGGCCTCCAGGTAGATGTTCCCGGCGCCGTCGCTGCGGCCGATCGTCAGCTCGAAGGGGTGGGTCATGCCGGTCATCCCGGCCGTACCGAAGAACAGCGCCCACACCGACCACAGGAACGCGGCCGAGGTGCCGACCGAGATCAGCGTGTCCATCGTCGCCGCCCCGTGCCGGGCGTTGGTCCAGGCGGCCCGGTGGAACGGCCAGGCGGCGTACGTGACGACCGGAGCCGTCAGCGTCAGCGCGAGCCACTGCCAGTAGTCGAACTGGAGCGCCGGAACCATCGACAGGGCGATCACCGGCACGGCGAGGGCGACGGCGGTGACCAGCCGCTGCCGCAGCGGCCGCAGCTCGTCGTCCTCCGCACCCTCGGCGGGGGAGTCCTCGGTGCGTACCGGGGGAGCGGGTTCGTGTGCCGTGTAACCGGTCTTCTCGACGGTGGCGATCAGGTCCTGTACGGAGATGTCCTCGCCCCGGTAGCTGACCTTGGCCTTCTCGGTGGCGTAGTTGACCGTGGCCTCGACCCCGTCCATCCGGTTGAGCTTCTTCTCGATGCGGGCCGCGCAGGAGGCGCAGGTCATCCCGCCGATCGCGAGCTCGACCTCTGCGGTGGCGCCGGCGGCCGTGCCGGAACCGGTGGCGGTGGTGGCGGTATGCGCGGACACGATGTCCTCCCTGGCGGAGACCTCATACCCCTGGGGGGTATGCCTACTCCTTCAGGTATACCCCCCTCCCCTATTAAACGCAAGACGGAAATGCCCGGGCCGCCCGGGAGTGCGTGCGTCCGGAGGCAGGATGCGTCCGAGCTCACGGCCCTTCGGCTCGCATTCGGGCTGTGTCCGTGGGTGATCTCCCCGTAGGCTGGCCATTGGACTAGACCTGTTGACCTATTGCCGCTTCCTGGAGGATTGGGTTCCGATGAGCAACCGTGCAGTCCTGGAGGTGATCGCTCTCGACGCGGAGGACGCGGTCGCCGCCCAGGCGGGTGGTGCGGACCGGCTTGAGCTGGTCACCGACATGGCGGCGGACGGCCTGACCCCGTCCTGTGCGACCTTCGTGGAGATCCGGGCGGCGGTGGACATCCCGCTGCGGGTGATGATCAGGCTGGCGGACGGCTTCGCCGCCGGTGATCCCGACGTCCTCGTGGCCAGGGCACGTGAGCTGCGCGAGGCGGGCGCCGAGGAGTTCGTCCTCGGCTTCCTCGACGCCGAGGGCGGCCCGGACCTGGTCGCCGTCGAGCGGCTCGTCGCCGAACTGGAGGGCTGCCGCTGGACGTTCCACCGGGCGATCGACCGCGCCGCCGACCGGGACGCGCTGCGCAAGCAGCTGGCGGACCTGCCCGGCCTGGACACCTACCTCACGGCGGGCTCCCCGAAGGGCGTCGACGACGGCATCCCGACCCTGGTCGCCGAGGCGGCGCGCAAGGACGAACCCGGCTACGAGCCGCGGATCCTGGTGGGCGGCGGACTCCGCCTGGACCATCTGCCGGAGCTGCTGGCGGCGGGCATCGACGCGGTGCACATCGGTGGAGCGGCCCGCCCGCAGGGCTGGTCGGGCCCGGTGGACGCGGCGGCGGTACGGGAGTGGCGGACGGTCCTCGACGCGTGACGGTCCTCGACGCGTGAGGGTCCCCGAGGCGTGAGGGTCCTCGACGCGTGAGCGGGGAGGGGCACCGCCGGCCGGGTGCCCCGATGGGCGGATGCCTTCGACGGGGTACGGGCCACGGGCCGTCCCGCCCGCACCCGGTCCGGTACCGGCCCCGTCCCGGACCCGGGCTCCGTCCGGTCCGGCACCGGCTTCTGTCCCCGTGCCGCCAGGTCTGTATCTGGTCCGGTACCGGCCCCTGCCCCCGTGCCCGGGTCCGTATCCGGACCGGCACCGGCCCCCGTCCCGCACCCAGCCCCGTATCCGGTCCCGTGCCGTACCGGCCTCCGTACCCCGGCCGTTACGCCAACTCGGCCGGCAGCGCCGTCGCGTGCACGACCGTCAGTCCGGACACCGCGCGGGTCAGCGCCACGTACAGCCGCCGCAGCCCCGTGCGCGTGTCCGGTTCGCCGTCCACCACCGCCGCGGGCTCGTCCAGCACGACGTAGTCGTACTCCAGACCCTTCGCCAGCGACGCCGGAACGAGGGTCAGCCGGGCCTCGGCCGACGTCTCCTCACCGGGCGAGAGATACGCGTGGCCCGCGGCCGTCAGCGCCTCGGCCAGCGCCGGAACGCGTGCGTCGGCCGCGATCAGCCCGATCGAGCCCTCCCGGGTCAGCGACTCCTCGCAGGCCGCCAGCACCGCCGCGTCCAGCTCCGCCGGACCGGCCACCGCCCGTACCTCCAGCGAACCCGGCGACTCCCGCACCGACTCCACCTCCGCGAGCCCCGGCGAGATCACCGGCAGCAGCCGGGACGCGTACGCGATCACCTCGCGCGGCACACGGAAGCCTGCCGTCAGCTCCTCCACCACCGCGTCCGGCTTGCCCAGATGGCGCAGGGCCTGCGTCCAGCTCTCCGTGGACCACGGCGTCGTGCCCTGCGCCAGGTCGCCGAGGACCGTCGCCGAACCCGTCGAACAGCGGCGGCCCACCGCCCGGTACTGCATCGGGGACAGGTCCTGCGCCTCGTCGAGCACCACATGGCCCAGCGAGTGCGTCCGCGTCACCAGGTCACGCGCCTCGTCGATCAGGACCGCGTCCGCGGTTGACCACTTCGCCAACCGCACGCTCCGGGCGGGCTTCACCCACAGGATCGCCTTCCGCTCGTCCTCGGTGAGCAGCCCGTCCGCGTGCGCGGCCAGGAACTCCGCGTCCGAGAGCAGCCGCAGCACCAGCTTGGCCGGGTCGACGGCCGGCCAGATCGCCTTCACGGCCGCCTTCACCGCCGGGTTGCGGGCCACCGCGTTCTGCACCCGGTCGTCGGGCGCCTCGCCCGCCTCCTCCATCCGGACGAGCACGGCGTGCGCGATGCGCTGGGGGAGCGCCTCGTGGGCGGCCCCGTACCGCATGTCCCGGGCCAGCAGTTCGGCGACGATCTCCTCCAGTTCGTACGCGGGCACCCGCCAGCGGCGCGAACCGCGCACCACCACGACCGGCTCGGTCGGCATCGTCACGTGCGAACGGATGGCCCGCCGCAGCACTTCGGCCATCCTGGCGTCGCCCTTGACGACGGCGGCCTCCGCCGCGTCCGTACCGCGTACCTCGATGCCCGCGGCGCCCGGCGCGCCCGCCACCGCGCCCGCCGCGCCCGCGGTCACCAGGTCGTCGACGGTCGCCTGCTTCACCTCCAGCTCGCCCAGGGCCGGGAGCACCTGCTCGATGTAGTGGAGGAACGACCGGTTCGGCCCGATGACCAGCGTCCCGGTCCGGGCCAGCCGCTCGCGGTGCGCGTAGAGCAGGTATGCGACCCGGTGCAGGCCGACGGCGGTCTTGCCGGTCCCCGGACCTCCCTGGACGCACACCGTCCCGCCCAGGCCGCTGCGGACGATCTCGTCCTGCTCGGGCTGGATCGTCGCGACGATGTCCCGCATTGGACCGACACGGGGCCGCTCGATCTCCGCCTGGAGGAGCCTGCTGGTCCGCTCGGCCTCCGCCGGATCGGTGAGGTCCTCGTCCTCGTACGCGGTCAGTTCACCGCCGGTGTACCCGAAGCGGCGGCGTCGGCCGACGTCCTGCGGATCCTTCTTCGACGCCCGGTAGAACGGCTGCGAGACGGGTGCGCGCCAGTCGATGACCATCGGGTCGCCGTCGGCGTCGTGGACGTGACGGCGACCGATGTAGAACCGCTCTCCCCCGGCCCCCTCGGCCTGATCGGCGCCCACCTCGTGCAGGTAGTCCAGACGCCCGAAGAAGAGCGGGGTGTGGGCGAGATCGGCGAGGGACTTGATGCGCTCGTCGATCTGGGACTGGAGAACGGCCGCGTTGACCCAGTTCGCGGTGACATCGCGGATGTCGAGGGCCTGGACGTCCTCGCGCATGGCGCGCAACGCGGAGCGGGACGCGGCGAGATGGGCGCGCTCCCGGACCAGCGGATCGGTGGTGACGCTTTCGTGTTCGTGCGCGGGCACGGTGTTGCCTCCGGCTGTTCAACGCAGGACGGCGGACCGCGGATCACCCCTCGCGCGGTACGGGTCCGGCACGGCTCGGCACGGCACGGCCGGGCCGGGGTGGGGCGATGCGGTCCGCTCGGGGATCGATCACGGGGTACGTACACGGTGGTGCGCGCGTACGTACGGATGTCGGCCGGTTTCCGTCCGGTCGGCGGCGCTCCCCCGGCTGCCGGCGCGGGCCGGTACCACGGTGCGGGAGGCGGGCAGACCGGCGATTGTATCGGCCGTTCCGGTCGGGGGCGAACGGTTTTCGCCAGGGCCGCCGACGGGACCATTCCGGGGTCCCCGCGTCGCCCCGGGCCGTCTCCCGGTACCCGGGCCGTCTCCGGGACGGCGGGCCGCGTCCCGTAGGGGACGGGGGCGCGCGGGTCCGTCGTGGAGACGACCGCGTACGACCCCAGGGCTACGCGTTCCGCCCGCCGGTTCCGCCCGCGGGCCGATGTCCGCGGGCATCGGGCGCAGGACCATGGAACACATGAGCACCGTTACCTTGAACCCCCGCAGGACCGGCCCCGCGCACGGCACGGCGGCGGCCACCGGTCACCCGCACACCCACCGCTTCGGCGACGCCCTGCGCGCCGTCAAGGTCTACGCCCGCGCCGCTTTCGGAGTGGTCGTCATGGGCGAGTACGCCGAGGAGGCGGGCATCCGCACCCGCACCCGCTGAGCGGCGCGCCGAGCCACCACCCGGTCGCCTCCCCGCAGCGAGGAGAGGACCAGCCGCTCCCGTAACGAGGAGGACCCGCCGCTCCCCGGACGGGAATCAGCCGCCGCTCAGCAGCTCGTCGGCGTCGACGATCCGGTACGCGTACCCCTGTTCGGCCAGAAAACGCTGGCGGTGCGCCGCGAAGTCCTGGTCGATCGTGTCGCGGGCCACCACCGAGTAGAACCGGGCCTCGTGCCCGTCCGCCTTCGGCCGCAGCACCCGGCCGAGCCGCTGCGCCTCCTCCTGCCGCGAGCCGAACGTCCCCGACACCTGGATGGCGACCGTCGCCTCCGGGAGGTCGATCGAGAAGTTCGCGACCTTCGACACCACCAGGACGCTGATCTCGCCCTCGCGGAACGCGTCGAACAGCTTCTCCCGCTGGGCGTTGGTCGTCTCGCCCTTGATCACCGGCGCGTCCAGGTGTTCGCCCAGCTCGTCGAGCTGGTCGATGTACTGCCCGATGACCAGGGTCTGCTCGCCCTTGTGCTTGCGCACCAGCGCCTCGGCCACCCTGCGCTTCGTCTCGGTCGTCGCGCAGAACCGGTACTTCTCCTCGGCCTCCGCGGTCGCGTAGGCGAGCCGTTCCGAGTCCGTCAGATCGACCCGTACCTCGACGCAGTCGGCGGGCGCGATGTAACCCTGCGCCTCGATCTCCTTCCACGGGGCGTCGAACCGCTTCGGCCCGATCAGCGAGAACACGTCCGACTCGCGGCCGTCCTCGCGCACGAGGGTCGCGGTGAGCCCGAGGCGCCGCCGGGCCTGGAGGTCGGCGGTGAACTTGAAGACGGGCGCGGGCAGCAGATGCACCTCGTCGTAGACCACCAGGCCCCAGTCGCGGGAGTCGAACAGCTCCAGGTGCGGGTAGACGCCCTTGCGGCGGGTCGTCAGTACCTGGTACGTGGCGATGGTGACCGGCCGGATCTCCTTGCGCGTACCGCTGTACTCGCCGATCTCGTCCTCGGTCAGCGAGGTCCGCTTCACCAGCTCGTGCTTCCACTGCCGGGCCGAGACGGTGTTCGTCACCAGGATCAGCGTGGTCGCCTTGGCCCGCGCCATCGCACCGGCCCCGACCAGCGTCTTCCCCGCGCCGCAGGGCAGCACCACGACACCGGAGCCGCCGTGCCAGAACCCCTCGACGGCCTGCTCCTGGTAGGGCCGCAGCGCCCAGCCGTCCTGGTCGAGCTCGATGGCGTGCGCCTCGCCGTCGACGTAACCGGCCAGGTCCTCGGCGGGCCAGCCCAGCTTCAGCAGCGTCTGCTTGATCTGCCCGCGCTCCGACGGGTGCACGGCCACCGTGTCCGGGTCGATCCGCGCCCCCACCAGCGGCCGGACCTTCTTCGACCGCAGCACTTCCTCCAGCACCGGGCGGTCCGTGGAGGTCAGCACGAGTCCGTGCACCGGGTGCTTGGAGAGCGTGAGGCGGCCGTACCTGGCCATCGTCTCGGCGATGTCGACAAGCAGCGCGTGCGGAACCGGGTAGCGCGAGTACTGCACGAGCGCGTCGACGACCTGCTCGGCGTCGTGCCCGGCGGCGCGCGCGTTCCACAGCCCGAGCGGAGTCAGCCGGTAGGTGTGGATGTGCTCGGGCGCCCGCTCCAGCTCGGCGAACGGCGCGATGGCGCGACGGCAGGCATCGGCCATGTCGTGGTCGACTTCGAGGAGCAGTGTCTTGTCGCTCTGGACGATGAGGGGTCCGGTCACGCGCGTCGGCCCTTTCTGCTGCGGGGAGCGGCCGGGAACGGCCAAACGTCCAGTCTGCCGCATGTGCGGGCCGGGTGCGTGGGTCGTGCGCCACAAGGCCCGGGCCGGACGCGGGCACCGGGAGCGCCGGGGGCACGTGGAGGCGGACGACCGCTCGTCGCCACCGATCGCCATCCGGAGCGCGCCGAGGTGAGACTGTCAGGCTCGACCACACGGTGAAGCTGTGCCTCGCCGACGGTGCGGGGCATACTGCGGAATCCGCGATGGCTCTCCTCCGCTTCGCGGACCTCGGTGTGTCCGGACTCGAGATCAAGGAGCAGGACGCTGCGGCGCGGGAGGAGCACGAGCGGATCACCCGGGCGCTCAGGGACGTGCTGGGGGACAAGGTCCGGATCCAGCACGATCACGGCAAGCGCGTGCGTGTCGAGCACCGCACGGCAGATGGCGTTTTCCCTCTCGACCTCGCATACGAATCGAGTGGGACGCGGACGTGGATCGGCCTCATCGGCCCGGTGATCACCACGTTGTCGGAGGGGGGTGTTCTCTGCGTGGACGAGTTGGACGCGCGTCTGCACCCGTATCTCGTGGATGCTCTGGTCGGCGTGTTCCAGTCGCCCGAGACCAATCGGGCCGGAGCCCAGCTGGTGTTCAGTACACACGAGGCAGCTCTGCTCGGCCGGAATGTCCGGACCGGTGTTCACGGCGTCGCATCGTCGGCCAGTTCGGCCACGCCCGTGATGCGGTGCAGCGGGTACGTGCGGACGCCGTCCGCCGTGTGGTCGTAGGCCGTCACGTAGCCGCCCTCGACCTTCACCGGGGCGATGACGTGCTGGCTCGCGGCGCCCTCGGCGTTGACGTAGCCGATCCAGAGCGCCGAGCCGGTCAGCGCGGCGGCCTGGACGGTGGCGAGGGTCTCGGCGGCGGACGTGCGGGGCAGCGAGCCGGGCGGTGCGGGCGGGGCGTCGGAGTCCTGGTCCCGTTCCTTGCGGGGCGCGGTCGCGGCGGCGTCCCCGGCGCGGATCGCCCGGATCGCGGCGCCGAGCAGGGTGGGGTCGGGGACCGGGGGTCCCTCGGGCACGGGGGCGGGGGCTGTGCGGGGCGGGGTGCGGTGGGCGCCCGCGCGAGTGATCAGGACATCACCCTCGGCCGACTCGGCGGCCGGAGCGTAGCCCATGTCGCGCAGCCCTTCGAGCAGGGACGCCGGGTCGACCGGGGCGGCCAGGACCGTCGGGGCGAGGCGGCGCAGGCGCAGGGCGGACGCGCGCTTGTCGGCGAGGATCTCGTTCAGCACGGTCTCGTCGTCGCAGCGCACGTACGAGGAGGCGGCGCCGATCCGCAGATGGCCGTGGCGGCGGGCCACGTCGTCGATGAGGTAGCTGAGCGGCTGCGGCACCGGCGTGCGGCTGTGCGTGGCGAGGAACGCGTGCAGGTCGGCGGCCGACCGCCCGGCGTCCAGGGCGCGACGTACGGACCCGGGCGTGAACCGGTAGACGGTGGCGCCGCCCTTCGACTCGATCTCCGCCAGCACGGAGAGCGTGTCGGCCAGCGGGCGTTCCAGCGGGCCGGGCGCGACGGCCGTCAGGTCGGCCTGGAGCAGGACGTGGTCCAGCGGCTCGGGGATCAGCGGGGCGAGCAGCGCGGCGGCCTCGGCGGGGCCGGACGCGAGCAGGGCCCGGGTCTGCGAGGCGAGCGCGCCGCGGCCGGTAATGCCGAGGAGTTCGGACTCGTTCAGCGTCCACAGGGCGATCCGGGTCCGCAGGTCCCCCGTGTCCCCGTCGGAGCCGGAACCGGTGGGGGAGGAGGAACCGGTGGCGGCAGGGGAAGGGGACGCGGCGGCACCGCGCAGGGGGCGTTCCCAGCGGAGCCGGGCGAGGACGGTGCCCGGGTCGGGGGCGGTGCCCGGTTCCAGGGCGGCGAGGAGTGCGAGGACCCGGTGGCGCACCTCGGGCGCGGCCGAGCGGTCGAGCCCGGGGCCAAGTGCGGACAGGGCCCGGCCCTTGGCGTCCTGACCGCCGACCAGGCCGGAGGTCCGGGTGGCGGCGAGCCAGGCGGTGGCGAGGTGCGCCCAGCGTTCCTGGGCGGGGAGTTCGGCCCAGTCGTCGTACGCGGGCGTCGGAGCGTACCGTTCCTCGGCCTCCCCGTCGGAGGCCACCAGCCCTGCCGCGTAGGCGAGTTCGATCCAGAACGCGGCGACCGGTTCGGGGACGTCGAGGGCGGCGGCGGTCCGTTTCAGGTCGCGTACGCCGATCCCGCCGGCCCGCAGCGTCGTGGGGCCGCCGCCGTTCCAGCCCTTCAGCAGTTCCTCGACGGTCGACACCGCCAGGAACGCCTGTCCGGCCGCGGCACTGTCCACGGCCCGGGGATCGCGGTGCGCGACCGCTTCGACGGCGGGCGGCCGCGGCTCCGGTGCGCGGTGGGCGCGTCCGGCCCGCAGGTGCAGGGCGGCCTCGCGGGGCAGCACCACGGTGCGGGCCGACACGGGCAGTAGCAGGCCGCGGTCGCGCAGCCACCGCACGGGCGGGGCGGGATTCGGGGTGACCTCCCCGTACGGCGGCCCCCACACCAGCCGGTCCAGGACGGACAGGGCCTCGGCCGGGGCGGTGTCCAGGAGTTCGGCCATGGCGGCCCGGTCCGTGAAGAGACCGGTCAGGGCCGCCACGGCGGAGACCGGGTCATGGGTCGCGGTCAGCCCGGCGGCGGCCAGGATCTCCTGGAGACGGCCGGGCGACATGCCTGCGGTGGCCTCCGCGACGGTCGGGCCCAGGCCGGTCGGGGAGGGGTGCCGCGGGGACGGGGCGAGGAGTTCACGCGCGGTGCGGACCAGGCGCAGCCGGTCGTCCTCGCCCCACACGAGGGCCTGTTCGCGCAGGGTGCCCAGGGCGGCGGGCAGCGCGTCCGTGATCGCCTCGGTGAGCGCCTCGGCGGTGGTGCGGGTGTGCGCGGCGTCGTGCCGTTCGCCGTGACCGTCGCCGTGCGGCCGTCCGCCGTCCTGCTGCTTGTCGCCGCCGTTCCGGCCTTCGGTGTCCCGGGCGCCGGTGCCCGGGTCTTCGGTGTCCTGCCCGTCGCTGTGGCCGTCGCCGGTGAGCAGGCCGAGCAGCGTCTCGTACGAAGCGGGGTCGGGGGCCACGGCGAGCGCCTCGGCGGTCTGGAGCGCGAACCGGTCGAGGCGTTCCAGCGCCCGTACGACGGAGGCGCGGGTACCGGCCCTCGTCGCGAGCTGGGTGATGTCGTTGGGCACGGGGGTGAGGAGATCGGGGCGGGCACGCAGCAGCCCCGCCAGCGACTCGTCGTCCCGGGCGCGGAGGGCCTCGGCGAGCGTCCGTGGTGGTGTGGTCGTCCCCATCCGTCCCACCGTAGTCGTAGTCCGTGGCGGGGAGCCTCCATCCGGCGTCGCCCCGCGTTCCGTAGCGGTCGCTCCCGGCGGGTCGGGGCGCTACCGTCGGCGGTGCAGGGCGGCGGCAGGAGGGGAACCAGCGCGTGGGGATCGAGAGCGACCAGCTCGTCTACGACTATCTGAGCCGGGTCGGCGACCTGGCACAGCAGCAACAACTGCCCTCGGGCACGCGGATGAGGCTCGTGTCGACGCTCCGGGGCGAGATCGACCGGCAGCGCCGTGAGCAGCCGGCGGACACGCCGGCGGCCGTCCGGCGCATCATCGGCAGGCTCGGCACGCCGGATGAACTGGTCGCCGCGGCCGCCGAGCCGGGCGACGGACCGGTGGAGCCGCCCCCCGAGCGGCCGGAACGTGCTGTCCCCGCTCCCCGTGAGACGCGCAGGGGGTTGCTGAGGAAGGACGTCTTCGGCAGGGGGGCGGCACGGGCGGCTTCCGGTACCGGTACGGGGACGGAGCCGGGGGCCGGCACGGGTGCTGAGGTGTCGGCCGCCGGGCCGCAGAGCCCGGACGACCGACGGCGCGGTCGGGGAAGCCGGGAGGGGCGGGAGAGCCGGGACGGCCAGGACAGCTGGGAAGGCCGGGACGGCCGGGACGGCCGGGAGCGCGAGGGCGGTGGTCCGGAGGAACCGGAAGCCCCGGAGGGCCCGGCGAACCACGAGGCCCCGCCGCCGATGGCCGGACGGGTCCCCTCGCCGCCGCACATGGCGGGGACGGACGAACTGGGTCCGTCCGGCGGCGAACCCGACTGGTGGCTGGTCGAGCCGGGACCCTTCGGCGCCGGGGTCGACGTGCCCGGGTTCACCGGGGGTGTCGAGATCCCGGCCATGATGCGCCCGCCGTCGGCCGGGGACACCGTCCCACGCCCCCGTACGGCCAGGGACGAGCACGCGGACGGGGTGGACGAGGAGGAGTCCTCCGACGAGGGTGCCGACCCCGACGAGGCGGCGCCGCCGCGCCGTCGGCTCCTCGGACTGCTCCGCCGCGCCCCGCGCGAGGCGGAGGAGGGCGCGGCGCGGAGGGGCGGGTTCTCCCACCCGCTGCTGCTGGTCGCCGCCGCGCTGCTGATCGCGGGCGCGGTGCTGGGCTCCTGGCTGGCCCTGGCGGGCGGCTGGCTGCTCGCGTACAGCTCGCGCACGCTGTCCCGCGCCGAGGCCAAATGGGCGGCGATGGGCCTGCCGGGCGTGGTCGTGGCGGGCGGGATCGTCTGGCTCTGGGGCCGCATGGAGGGCCGCTGGGGAGAGCCGATCGCGCAGGACGGCCTGGCGGAGGCGATGGGCGGGATGTGGCCGGTGACGGTCCGGACGGCCGCGGTGGCCTCGGCGGCGTTCCTGGTCTGGCGGGCGCGTCGACGGGCCGGGTGAGGCCGACGGGCCGGGCCGACCACGTGGGGCCACTCCCGTGTCGTTCACGCGGGCTCCGTGGGGCCCATGCAGACCGCATGGGCCCCACGGACCACACAGCCCGACAGGTCACGCGGGCCGGGTTCGCCCGCCATTTTGTTGACGTGTCACCGTGTCACCGCGTCAGCGTGGCACCGCGTCACCGCGTCAGCGTGGCAGCGCGCCAGCCCGCCGGTCACTTCGTCATGTCCGTCCGCAGCTCGTCGAGGATCCTGTCCGCGGCCGTGTAGCCGATGCCCGCGATCCACAGGCGGTCGTCGACCTCGAAGACCTTTCCGGCCTTCGACGCCTTCAGCCCCTTCCACAGGCCGCCGTCCATCGTCTTCTTCGTCCCCGCCTTCTCCGGGCTGCCGTACGTGGACGTGAAGATGACGTCCGCGTCCGCGAGGTCGATCTTCTCGGGGGACACGTCGTACGAGAAGCCGTCCTTGGCCTTGTCGGTGATGGCCGGGCGGCCGAGGCCGAGGTCGCCGAGGATCGAGCCGATGTAGTTCTGCTTGCCGTAGATGCGGATGTCGGCGCCCTCGACGAACCGGACGAAGTTGACCTCGGTCGCGGCGGCCTTCTCCTTGCCGCCGAGCGCCTTCGTGATCTCCGCGACTTGGGCGTCGTACGCGGCGACGACCTTCTTCGCCTCGTTCTCCTTGCCGAGGGCCTGCGCGTGCAGCTGGAAGTTCTGCTTCCAGGCGGAGCCGGTGGATTCCGTCATCACGGTGGGGGCGATCGCGCTGAGCTGCTCGTAACGGTCGCCGTCACGGACCTTGCTGGTCAGGATCAGGTCGGGCTTCAGCGAGGCGACGGTCTCCAGGTTGGGGTTGGCGATCTCGCCGACCACCTCGATGCCCTTGGTCTTCTCGGCGGGCAGGTAGGCGGGGAAGCCGTCCTCCGTCGCCGAGTGCGTCGCGCCGACCGGCCGCACGCCGAGGCTGAGCGCGGAGTCCAGCTCACCGGTGTCGAGGACCACGACGCGCCGGGGGTCCACGGGGACCTTCACGTCGCCCATGGCCGTCTTGACGGTGTGGGTCTTGGCGGAGGCGGCGTCACCACCGGAATCGGAGGAGCCGCCGGAGTCCGAGAAACCGCAGGCGGAGAGCGCGAGCGCGCCGGTCAGGGCGAGCGCGCCGAGGGAGAGGCCCCGGCGCCAGGCGAGGGTGGTCATGGTCGGCCTTTCATCGAGGGTGTCGAGTGCGGGGTGCTCGCCGGTACGGGCCGGGCGCGAGCGCTGTTACGGGCACGGGCACAGGCACAGGCACGGGTGCGGGCGTGTGCAGCGATCCGCGCGGACGGACATGGCTCGTACGGACACGACTCCTACGGACGGGACGCGTACGGACCACGGCTCGTACGGACCAGACACGTACGGAGACACATACGGAGACACATACGGACACGACTCCTACGGACACGGCTCGTGCGGGACGGCCCGTACCGGGCACGGTCGGCAGGGTCGCGGTCCGCGCGGTCACGGCGTCGCAGCGGGCTGCCAGGGCGCACCCGGCACCACGAGCGGCGAACCGGTCACCGGACACGGGACGATCACCGCGTCCAGCCCGAAGACCTCGTGCACGAGGTCCGCGGTGACCACGTCCTTCGGGTGGCCCTCGGCGACGATCCGCCCCGCCTTCATCGCGACCAGGTGGTCCGCGTACCGGGCGGCCTGGTTGAGGTCGTGGAGCACGGTGACGACGGTCCGGCCCCGGGTGCCGTCCGCCGCGGGGGCGGTGAGCCGCCGCACCAGGTCCAGGACCTCCACCTGGTGCGCGATGTCGAGGTACGTGGTCGGCTCGTCGAGCAGCAGCAGGTCGGTCTCCTGGGCCAGCGCCATCGCGATCCACACCCGCTGGCGCTGACCGCCCGACAGCTCGTCCACCGACCGGTCGCCCAGCGCGCTGACGTCGGTGCGCTCCATCGCCTCCGTCACCGCCCGCTCGTCCTCCTCCGACCACTGCTGCCACCAGTGCTGATGGGGCTGTCGGCCGCGGGCGACGAGATCGGAGACGGTGATCGCCTCGGGGGCCACCGGGGTCTGCGGCAGCAGCCCGATCGACTGGGCGATCCGCCGCGTGGGGATCCTCGACAGTTCGGTGCCGTCGAGGAACACCGATCCGCCGCTCGGCCGCAGCAGCCGGCCGAGCGCCCGCAGGGTGGTCGACTTGCCGCAGGCGTTCGGGCCGACGATCACGGTGACGCGGCCGTCGGGGACGGCCAGGTCGAGATCGCGTACGACGGTGCGGTCCTCGTACGCGAGGGTCAGCCCGCGTGCGGTGAGCCGGCTGGTGGCCTCGGTCGGCCCCGCCCCACCGGAGACGGTGGCCCCCGCCCCGCCGGAGACGGTCGCCGCGTCCCCGGAAGGAACGGCCGCCGCGTCACCGGGAGCGTCGGGCGCGTTCGACGCGTCGGGCGTACGGGTCGAGCTCATGCGGTACCTCCACTACGGCCGCGACCGCCGCCGTGACCGCGGATGATCAGCCAGATCAGATACGGGGCGCCGACCGCCGCCGTCAGAACGCCCACCGGCAGCTCGGTGGGGGAGAAGAGCCTGCGGGCCAGCAGATCCGCGGCCACCACGATCAGCGCGCCCAGCAGCGCCGAGCACAGCAGCGGGATCTGCGCGGTACGGGTCAGCCGGCGGGCGATCTGCGGGGCGAGCAGCGCCACGAAGTCGACCGGTCCGGCCGTCCCGGTCGCCACGGACGCCAGGACCACGCCGAGGGCGACGAGCCCCAGCCGTACCCGGCCGAGCCGTACCCCGAGAGCGGTCGCGGTGTCGTCGTCCAGCGAGACGGTGCGCTGCGCCCGCGCCGCCCACAGCACCGCGGGCAGCAGGATCAGCAGCGTCCAGCCGATCGGCGCGGCCTCGGCCCAGCCGCGGCCGTTGAGCGACCCGGTCATCCAGATCTTCGCCTGCTGGGCGACCAGGTAGTCGCCCTTCGTCATGAACAGGGTGGTGACCGAGCGCAGTGCGATGGCGAAGCCGATGCCGATGAGCACGAAACGGGTGGCGTGCAGGCCGCCGCGCCAGGCGAACAGGTACACCAGGGCCGCCGCGGCCACTCCGCCGATGACGGACAGGTACGGCAGCACGGTGTACGAGGTGATGCCGAACGTCATCGCGCCGACGGTGAGCGCGCTCGCCCCCTGGCTGATGCCGATGATGTCGGGGCTGGCCAGTGGGTTGCGGGCGACGGTCTGGATCAGCGCCCCGGCGATCCCGAACGCGGCCCCGACCAGCAGCCCCACCACCATGCGCGGCAGCCGCAGCGTGCCGACGACCAGTTCGTCCGGGGACGGCCGGCCCAGGATCACGTTCATGACCTCGCCGGGCGCCACGAAGCTCTCGCCGACGCACAGGTACGCGACGCAGACGGCGGCCAGCAGGACGAGCAGACCGGTGGCGACGGCGAGGGCCCGCCGGTGCAGCAGGAACCGGCCGCGTGCCCCGATCCGCACCACGTGGTACCCGGTGGGTGTCGTCCGGCGACCGTTGGGCCGCACCTCGACCGACGACCGCGCGCTCATGCGGGCACCGCCTTCCGGCGGACCAGGATGACCAGGAACGGGACGCCGATCAGTGCCGTCATCACCCCGGCCGGGACCTCGCTCGGCGGGAACAGGACACGGCCGATGACATCGGAGACGAGCAGCATCACGGGTCCGATCAGTGCCGCCGTCGGCAGCACCCAGCGGTGGTCGGCGCCGACGATCGCGCGGGCGATGTGCGGGACGGCGAGGCCGATGAACGCGATCGGGCCGGCCGCCGCCACCCCGACACCGGTCAGCACGGTGGCGCCGACACCGCCGACGATCCGTACCGTCGCGACCTTCTGCCCGAGCCCCTTCGCGACGTCCTCACCGAGCGCCAGCGCGTCGAGGCCGCGCGCGACGGACAGCACGAGTACGGCCCCGACCAGCAGGAACGGCCAGACCTGACCGACCACCACGGACTCGCGCCCGGCGAGCGAACCGACCTGCCAGAACCGGAACTCGTCCAGCGCGGACGCCTTGGTCGTGAGCACCCCCGTCGTCACCGAGAGCAGCAGCGCGTTGATCGCGGCGCCGCCCAGGGCGAGCTTCACGGGGGTGGCGCCCCCGCGCCCGCTGGAGGCGATCGCATACACGGCGACCGACGCGATCGCCGCCCCCGAGAAGGCGAACCACACGTATCCGGTCAGGGTGTGGACCCCGGCGTACGCGATGGCCAGCACCACGCCCACCGAAGCGCCCTGACTGATGCCGAGGACGCCGGGGTCGGCGATGGGGTTACGGGTGATGCCCTGGAGGACCGTGCCGGCCAGGGCCAGCGCGGCGCCGACCATCAGTCCGATCAGGGTGCGCGGCACCCGCATGTTCCGGACGACTTCGGCGGCGTTGGAGTCCCCGCCGTGCAGCAGGGCGTCGAACACCTCGGACGGGGGTATGGTGCGGGCTCCCACGGCCAGGCTGAGGAGCACCGCCACCAGCAGCGCCGCGACGGCCGCCGCCGTCACGAGTGCGCGTCTGGAGCGGCGTGGTGCGGCGGCTGACATCGGACCCAATCGGACGGCGGGCGGAGCGGCGAAGCAAAGTTAGGCTTGGCTAAGTCTAAGCACCGCCGTTTCCGGGCCCGACGGCCGTACCGGCGAACCCGGGGACCGTCCCGGCGAACCCGGGGCCGTCCCGGAGACTCCGGGGCCGGGACCGGAGCGGGCGCCGAGCCCGCTACCGCTCCCGCCACAATGGGCCGCATGCCTTCGCACCCGCTGACGGTCGGTTTCGACCTCGACATGACGCTCATCGACTCCCGTCCCGGCATCAAGGCCACCTACCTGGCGCTCTCCGCCGAGACGGGCACACGGATCGATGCCGACCTGGTGGTGAGCAGGCTCGGCCCGCCGGTCGACGACGAGCTGAGGAACTGGTTCCCGGCCGACGCGGTCGCGGCGACCGCCGACCGGTACCGGGAGATCTACCCCGCCCACGCCATCACCCCGACCCCCGCCCTGCCGGGCGCCCGCGAGTCGCTCGCGGCCATCCGGGAGCGGGGCGGCCGGGCGATAGTCGTCACCGCCAAGTACCGCCCCAGCGCGCAACTCCATCTGACCCACCTCGGGATCGAGCCCGACGCGCTGATCGGCGGCCTGTGGGCGGAGGCCAAGGCGGAGGCGCTGCGCGTGCACGGCGCGTCCGTGTACGTGGGCGACCACACCGGCGACGTACGGGGTGCCCGCACGGCCGGGGCCCTGTCGGTGGCGGTCACCACGGGCCCCTGCGACGCCGCGGAACTCCGGGCGGCGGGGGCGGACGTCGTCCTGTCCTCATTGACGGAGTTCCCGTCCTGGCTGGACGGGTACGCGGCGGCGGTCCAGGGCACGTAGGCCCTCCAGTGGGTGTGGGACGAGGGGCGCGGGACGGGTCACCGAGTGCCGTGCGACGGAGCGTCGTCCGTTCACTGAACCCCGCACGACGGAGCGTCGTCCGTCTTCGCCGCGCATTCCACCCAGAGCAGCTTCCCGCCCTGCCCCGGCAGCCCGGTCGTCATGGGGTAGGCGCCCCAGCTCTCCGCGTAGACGGTGACGAGATACAGCCCCCGTCCGCGCTCGGCGAGTTCCTCCGGGGACTCGGCGCTCCATCGGAAGGGTGCGGGGACGTGCGGGTTGGTGTCCCACACGCTCAGCCGGACACGGTTGCGCCCGGCGTCGCGCAGGCGCAGGGAACACTCCCCCGAGGAGTGCACGTACGCGTTGGTGACCAGTTCGCTGGCCAACAGTTCTGCGATCTCGGTGAGTTCAGACATGCCGTGCACGCGCAGGGTGGTGCGGAGAGCGGAGCGGGCCACGCCGGGGGCGCGGGGATCTCGCGGGAGTTGGAGGGTGTACGTCCAGGGCGGGGATACCGTGGCACTGACCATGGAAGTCTCCGTTCACGGAGGGAGGTTGGGGAGTGTGCTTCGGGTTGTCCGGTGACGGGGCCGCTCCGTCGAGCGGGGTACTTCCGGGCGGGTGGCCTGGCACCCAAGGTAGCGACAAGCGGCTAACGTATTAACCAGTTCTTGGCGAATTCATAAACTGACACCCTTGTGGGTGACCAGCCGCTCAAGGAGGCGAGTAAACCCGTGAGAACCAATCCAACGGGTCGTCAACTCCGGTTCGGCGGTGAGCTGCGCAAACTCCGTGAGCGTGCAGGACTCACCGCGACCCAGGCCGGTCAACTCCTGGGTGTGAAGCAGAACCAGATCAGCAACATGGAGGCTGGACGCATCGGTGTGAGCCTGGCGCGTCTACGTGCTCTGGCAGGCCAGTACGGCTGCGCCGACAAGGACATGGTCGCCGCGCTGGGAAGCATGACCTCCGACCGCACACGCGGGTGGTGGGAGGAGTACCGAGAGATTCTGCCCGCGCCGCTCCTCGACCTGGCGGAGATCGAGCACCACGCCCGCCGGCTGCGGACAGCCGTCACCGTTCACATTCCCGGCCTCTTCCAGACTGCGGAATACGCGCGCGAAGTCTTCCGACAGGATGTGCCCGAACTGTCGCCTCCCGACATCGAGCACCGCATCTCGTTCCGTATCAAACGACAGGCCGTGCTCTTCAGGGAATCACCGACGCCGCACCAGGCTGTTGTCCATGAGGCCGCACTGCGCATGCAGTTCGGC
This sequence comes from Streptomyces sp. NPDC032161, assembly GCF_040636995.1. Lineage (NCBI taxonomy): Bacteria > Bacillati > Actinomycetota > Actinomycetes > Kitasatosporales > Streptomycetaceae > Streptomyces > Streptomyces sp. NPDC032161. The sequence goes on from NZ_JBEZVN010000029.1 coordinate 30,939, forward strand.
GGTCCGGCGGTGACCCGCAAGCAGCTTCAGCATCTTCTCGACATGAGCGAACGTGAGCACATCACTCTCCAGGTGATCCCGTTCTCTGCGGGAACCTTTGCCGGGTCGGGCCAGTCGATCTACTACTTCCTCGGACCGGTCCCGCAGCTCGACACCGTCAACCTGGACCAGTCCCACGGTCCCGTTTTCCTCGACGCCGAGGCCCAGTTGGAGAAGTACCGCGTACTGCTCGGCCGCATGGAAACCACGGCGCTGGACCGCGACAAGTCCAGGAGCTTCATCCACAACATCGCCCGCGACCTGTGAAGGAACCCGCAATGCCCGCTCCCGCTTGGCAGAAGTCGTCCTACTGCGCACAGGGCAACTCCTGCGTACACGTAGCCGCACCCACCCCCGGCACGGTCAGCCTCACCGAAAGCAGCGACCCCACCGGAGCGATACTCCACACCACCCCGGCCGCCTGGGCCGCCTTCGTGCGCACCCTCAAGGAGAGCAACCGCCAGGACTGACTTCCGCATCCGGCCGCATGCCGCGCGTACCCAGCTCAACTGCCGTTGTAGTACTGGTTCTGCGGTGCCAGGTGCGTAGGACGCAGAACTCGTTGCCCTCTCGGGGTCTGCCATGACCACCCAGTTTCGTTCTGAGCAGCGGCAGCACCTCAGCGATCTTCGGGGACTTGTGGCACCACGGCGGCAGGATTGCCGAGATGAAACGCTTCCGCTCGCCGGTCGCCTGGTCCACGCGCTTGTCGTTCACCTGCGGGGCCTTGACCCCGACGACGCCGGCAGCCGTGGTGACTTTCCGGGGCTGGTGGTAGCCGTTGCGGACCACCAACCGCCGACCGTTGTCGTCCCGTTCGTGGGCCAACTCGCCTATGTGGGAGTTGACTTCGGTTTCGAGAGCGGCAGCCAGCATCCGCCTCGCGCCTTCGCGGACGATCTCGTCCAGCGGGGAGCAATCTCGCGTGGTGCCGTCCTCGTTGACTACGGTGAGCACGGGCGTGCCTTCCCGACCGACGCTGCAACGTCGGTCTTGCTCGGTGACCTATCGATCAATCACCCGGGAAAGTGCGCCCTCCCGGGCCGATCCACAGGTTCTGAGCATTCCTCTCACGAAAACCGTGCTGGAGTACTAGGAATCAGATATTCCCCAGCAGAAGAGAGCCACGAGGGAACGCGCCGACTGGATCCGATCTCCTCACTCACGACTTGACAGCGATTAGTCAGTTTGTGATCAGGAGGTCTTATGCGCCCTGAACAACTCAGGCTCGCCTTTGCTGCTGCTGGCACGGTGGCGGTACTAGCGTTTACCGAGGTGCCTGCGAGCGCCGTCACCACCCCTGACGCGTCTCTGCCGGAAGCAACTCAGGAGTCGCTCGCACAGATCGCCGAAGACTATCTCCAGCAGCGAGCCGACATGCTCACCACCAGATCGCCCACGCTCCGCGCCGCCGTGGCACACATCAAGGCCACGCGCACCATGGCTGCCCAGACGCAGGATGACTTGGCCGCGCTGGCCGCGAAGGGCGAGCGGTACGAGACGGTCGACGGTGGCTACACCAAGGCTCAAGTCGAGGTGAGCGTCACCGACGCCACTGTCAACGGCACTCGGGCCACGCTCCAGTTGACGGAGAGCACCCGCCTCTTTCTCCCCTTCACCCAGGAAGAGATCGACGACGGAGCCCCGGAGTATGAGGAGCTGTCGCTGCCTCACACGGTCGAATTCACGAAGGCCGAGGACGGCACCTGGCTTCTGGCTTCGGACAACGCCCACACCGAAGGGGGCCCCACTCCGACCACGCAGGTCTCCGACGTCGATGCGGAGCCGGAGACGACGGATGAGGGGGGACCCGCAGACGAGAACGAGGGCAGTAAGGGCGGTGGATCCAGTATCACGCCGTCGGGTGGCGCTGAAACCGGTTCCGGCACCATCAAGCCCGACGCGTCAGTTCTGTACAGCTACAGCAAGATGATCGCGTACGCGGACAAGCACTGGAAGAACCACAACCCCGCGTTCCGTACGTACAGCGGCAACGACTGCACCAATTTCCTGTCACAGATCGTGCACGCCGGCGGCTGGAAACCTGCCGGCGGTTCCCTGATCCAGCGAACCAGCAACAAGTACTGGTTCTACGGTCCTGCCAGCGCCATAACGTCCTACACCTGGGGCGGGGCCGAAAACTGGTACTGGTTCGCGACGAAGCACTCCAAGCGCACGAAGTCGCTCGGCAACATGTGGGACCTGCTTGCGTCGGACGTTCTCCAGGCCGACTGGAATCGCAACAACGTCATCGACCACTCGATGTTCGTCACCAAGAGATACAACGGAATCCCCTACCTCACGTATCACACCTCCGACACCCACAACAAAAGCCTGAAGAAGCTCCTCTCCGACCACCCCAAGACCTGGTGGTACGCCCACCGGACATGACACGCTGCCGTTCCCCACAGGAAGAAGTAAGGAGTCCTGCGTGAACCGTCGCCACATCGCCGCCGTCGCGCTCGCGTTACTGGCCCTGTCCGGCTGTTCGTCGGGCAATGGCAAGGCCGCACCTGCCGCTTCGTCGGGTGACGGCGCGCGGCAGGCCGTCGACGACTACGTCACCGCTCTGAACACGCGCGACGCCACCGGCCTCATCCGGATCGGTGGCGTGAAGGACGAAAGCTGGTCGCGGAGCGAAGCCGACAAGATCCTCGCCGACAAGGGCGGACGGGGGTGGAAGATCAGCCGGCTGGAGATCGGCCACGACATGGGCCCGGACGTGGGCAGCGCCCGGCTCGCAGCCAAGGACAAGGCGGGCCGGTCCATGAACGACACTATTACGGTGACCCGGGACAAGGGAGTGTGGCACTTGACCATTTTCACTGGTCAGCCCGTAGAACCCGGTAAGTCACCAGCTGAGACCAGCGAGCTTTCCGCCTCCTGAAGCGACGAACCCAGGTGAGGTACGCGCATCGGACCGCACTGCGCAGTGCGGTCCGATGCGTTTTGCGGGGCGCGCCGCCGCCAGCCCCACCAACGACAGAACGGACTCCATCCCGCTCGGCCTGATGTCCCACCCCGTCACGCCACCCCCCGCATCCCCCGGCTGATGCGTTTCGTCAACTGCGTCCAGCAACAGTCATGGTATCGACAAAAGGATCTTCATCTTTATTAAGGTGCTCGTAGCACCTGCAACGCATTTCAAGCCAAACGCGTGTTGCGGTGAGCGTGCGGAGTGGTCGCCGGGGGTGTCGTGACGACCGAGAAGTGTCGCTGGATGAGCAGCCAGAACCGCCCGTTTTGTTTCTTGCCGCTGCCGTGCGAGACGTCGGGCAGTCGAGTGGGACGGGCTCATGATATTTGCGGTAGGGAAGCGGTCTGTGGGTGTCGGGCCTCGGGGGGAAGATCAAGCTCGTCCGGAGCCGGGCCGGCCGAAACGACCCGCCGGAGGCCCCCGGCCCTATCGCTCGCGCGAGCCCGCGCGCGCCGAGCGGACCACGCCCGCCGCGGCGATCAGGAAGCCGACGCCCATCAGCATGCAGAGCGACCACGCGATGGGCGGCAGTGGAGTGGTGCCGAGGAACAGCGGGGCCACCGTGACCAGAGTGGCCAGCGCGCCGACGAAGAAGACGATGGCGCCGATACGGACCAGCCGGTCACCCGCGCCAGGAGGTGTAGTACTCACCCCGCCAGGGTAGTTCCCGACGGCGACAGGACCGCCCCGCGGGTTGCGGCGAGCGGCACAGGCATCGTTTCCGGACAGCGGTCCGAATGGTCAGGCTTGACTAGGGTGCCCCACCTGGGGAGGCTGCTGCCAGCAGGGGAGCACCACCACTGGATAGCCTGACCTGCTGAGGCTTTGTTCCGGCATACGGGTTGAGATGGGGTGCGTGCTTTGCCGACTGGCAAGGTCAAGTGGTTCAACAGCGAGAAGGGCTTCGGCTTCCTCTCCCGCGACGACGGCGGCGACGTCTTCGTACACTCCTCCGTGCTTCCCGACGGTGTCGACGCGCTCAAGCCCGGCCAGCGTGTCGAGTTCGGTGTCGTCGCAGGTCAGCGCGGAGATCAGGCGCTGTCGGTGACGGTTCTGGACCCGACCCCGTCCGTCGCGGCCGCGCAGCGCCGCAAGCCGGACGAGCTCGCGTCCATCGTGCAGGACCTGACCACCCTGCTGGAGAACATCACACCGATGCTGGAACGGGGCCGCTACCCGGACAAGGCGGCCGGCAAGAAGATCGCCGGTCTGCTGCGCGCGGTCGCCGACCAGCTCGACGTCTGACGCCACGGATCCGCCCCCGGGCCGGTCACCGACGAACGACGGCCTCCCCGACACGTCGTCGGCCGTCGGCGGGTGGTCGACGGCCGGTGGCGGATGAACGACTGCGTGCCCGGCCCGGGGACCGGCGGCCGTCTCAGACGAACGACAGCGCGTCCGGGCCGAGGGGCGGTACCAGCCCCTCGGCCGCCGCGCGGGTCAGCAGCCCGCGGACCGCCGCGTAGCCGTCCTCGCCGAGGTCGGCCGTGAACTCGTTGACGTAGAGCCCGATGTGCTGGTCCGCCACGGCCGGGTCCATCTCCTGGGCGTGCTCCAGCACGTAGGGCCGGGACATCTCCGGGTCGTCCCACGCCATCCGTACCGAGGTGCGCGCCGACTCGGCGAGCAGCTTCAGCGTGTCCGCGCCCAGCGACCGCTTCGCGATGATCGCGCCGAGCGGGATCGGCAGCCCGGTGGTCTCCTCCCAGTGCCGGCCCATGTCGGCGAGGTTGTGCAGACCGTAGTTCCGGTACGTGAAACGGGCCTCGTGGATGACGAGACCGGCGTCCACCTTCCCGTCGCGCACGGCGGGCATGATCTCGTGGAAGGGCATGACGACGATCTCGCCGACGCCGCCCGGCACGACGTCCGCCGCCCAGAGCCGGAACAGCAGGTACGCGGTGGAGCGCTCGCTCGGCACCGCGACCGTCCGCCCCGTCAGGTCCGTGCCCGGCTCCCTCGTGAGGACGAGAGGCCCGCAGCCCCTCCCCAGCGCCCCGCCGCACGGCAGCAGCGCGTACTCGTCGAGGACCCACGGCAGCACCGCGTACGAGACCTTGAGGACGTCGCCCTCACCGCGCTCGGCCATGCCGTTGGTGATGTCGATGTCGGCGAAGGCGACATCGAGGGCGGGCGCGCCGGGGACCCTTCCGTGCGCCCAGGCGTCGAAGACGAAGGTGTCGTTCGGGCACGGCGAGAAGGCGATGCTCAGCGGGGAACGAGGAGCACGGAGCGGCTCAGGCGTGGTGTCGGTCATGGCGGGTCCAACCTTCCAGTACGGGCAGAAGCTTCCCGAACGCCCCGGTGAGCGCGGTCAGCGCGTCCCCGATGCGCCAGGCGTCGCGGTCGCGCGGGCCGACGGCGTTCGACACCGCCCGGAGCTCCAGGACCGGTACGCCGGCCCGGTCGGCGGCCTCCGCGACGCCGAAGCCCTCCATGGCCTCCGCGGCGGCCCGCGGGTGCGCGGCGAGCAGGGCGGCGGCGCGCTCCGCGCTGCCGGTCACGGTGGAGACGGTGAGGATCTCGCCGGGGAGCGCGCCGGTCGCGGCGGTCACGTCCCGGACCAGCGAGCGGGGCGGTACGTGCCGGTCGCGGCCGAAGCCCAGGCCCGTGACGGGGACGAAGCCCTCCGGCGTCTCCGCGCCCAGATCCGCGGCGACGATCCCGCTCGCGACGACGAGCGAGCCGACCGGGGCGGCGGGCACGAATCCGCCGCCGATCCCGGCCGAGACCACGAGGTCGTACGGAGCGGGCGCGAGGCCGTGCGGCGCGGAGACGGGTTCGTACGGCGCGGGGCCGGGGGTCGGTCCGGGGGCGTCCCCGGGCGTGGCGGAGGCATGTCCCGAGGCGAGGCCGAAGGCCGTGGCGGCGGCCGCCGCGGCCGGTCCCGCGCCGCCCGCGAGCACATCGATGTCGACGCCGGGGCCACCGGGGCCGCCGGAGCCGTGCACGCGGCGGAGTTCGGCGCCGGGCACCCGGCGCACGGTCACGCGTGTCCCGTCCCCGAACGCGCGCGTGACCGCGTCCCGTTCTGCCGGGACGGCGGTCACGACGAGCACACGCACGAGGAGGGGCCCTCCGGGGCCGGGGGTCGGCAGAGGTGTCAGGACGTCTTCTTCAGCTCGAAGTGCCAGATGCCCGTGAGGTTCTTGCCCTGCGTCTCCACGATGCTGACCTGCGTGCTGTTCGTGGTCTCGCCGGTCTGGCTGGAGAAGAAGGCGCTGCCCGGGATGGACCGGTAGGTCTTCTTGTACGGCTCCTGCTCGGCCTGCTGACCGTTGATGAACAGGGTCCAGCCGTGCTCGGCGATCTCCGGGTCGACGCCGAAGCGGACCTTGTCGTCCATCGCGACCTCGACGGTCTTCTCCGCCTTCTTGTTGAGGCAGCTCTTGATCTCGGACGTCTTGAGGGGCTTGCCGTCGTTGTAGCAGGCCGCCTCGGAGCTCACCGAGTTGCCGCCGACCGTTACGGTCGCGAGCGGCGTCGGCTTGTCGCAGGCGGAGAGGACAAGGAGTCCCGCGGACACGGCACCAAGAGCGACGCCGATTCGACGGCCCTTACCGGAGAAGAACGCAACGGTCATGAGCCGAAGGCTATCGGTCGCCCCGTCTCACGCCACGCGGGGGTGCGGCGAGCCGCGTCTGGCGGCGCCCAGCAGCCCCCGTACGGACGTGGCGGCACCGAGGGCGAGAACGCCCGCGGCGACCGACACGCCCAGTACGCCGTTGAGGGGGAGGGCGATGCCGATGCCGCCGCCGACCACCCACGCCATCTGGAGCGCCGTCTCGGAGCGGGCGAACGCGGACGTCCGCACCTCCTCGGGCACGTCCCGCTGGATCATCGCGTCCAGCGAGAGTTTCGACAGGGCCTGGGTGAAGCCGGCCGTCGCGCTCAGCACGGTGACCGTGACGGTGCCGAAGAAGAGCGCGGTGAGCGCGGCGACCCCCAGGGCCAGGGCCAGGACCGAGGCGACGATCACCTCGGGGCTGCGGGCCCGGACCCAGGACCCGACCGCCGTGCCGAGCGCGTTGCCCAGCCCGGCCGCCACGCCGACGATGCCGAGCGAGACGGCGGCGTTCTGACCGGCGAGCGGCTGTTCGCGCAGCAGGAACGCCAGGAAGAAGATGAGGAGGCCGGAGAGCATGCGATGGGCGGCGTTGGCCTGGAGCCCGTTCAGCACGGCAGGTCCCACGGACCGCAGCCCGGGCCGCCGCTCGCCGTTGCGCTCCCGGCCCAGGAGTCCTCGCCCGCGAGCACACCGCCCGTTCCTCCCCGGGTCCGTCGCCCGGTCCGTCCCGCACCCCTCCTCCCGGCCTTCGTGTCCGTGCCGCTCCGCCCGGGGGCGCGGGGGCAGCAAGCCGTACGGCGGCACCAGCCGGGCCCTGCGCTCGCCCTTCGCGGAATCGACCTCGTGCGGCAGCGTGAAGGCGAGGACCGTCCCGCCGAGGAAGACCAGGCACGCCCCGTACAGCGGCCAGGCCGGACCGACGAACTGCAGCCCGGCCCCGATCGGCGCGGCCACACTCGTCGCCAGCAGTCCGGCGAGCGTGACCCGGGCGTTCGCCTTCACCAGGGAGATGCGGGGCGGCAGCAGCCGCGGCACCACCGCGCTGCGGACCACCCCGTACGCCCTCGAGCAGACCAGCACGCCCAGCGCGGCCGGATACAGCTCCAGGCCGCCGGTGGCGACCGCGCCCGACATGGTGAGCGCCAGCACCGCGCGGGTCAGCATCGCCGCCGCCATCGCGGCCCGGCGGCCGTGGGGCAGCCGGTCCAGCAGCGGACCGATCACGGGTGCGAGCAGCGCGAAGGGCGCCATCGTGACGGCGAGGTACAGCGCGACCCGGCCGCGGGCCTCGTCCGTCGGCACGGCGAAGAACACCGTCGAGGCGAGCGCCACCGTGATCATCACGTCGCCCGCGCCGTTCACGGCGTGCAGCTCGATCAGCTTGCCGAGACCGGACTCCCCCGCGCCGTGCGCATGCGTCGCCCTCCGGATACCCCGGGCGGCACCGGCGAAAGGGGAGCGAAGGGCGCGGCCGACCGCCCGCCCCGTCCTGCGGAACGGGCCGGAATCCTGGTGCGACCGGGCGGAAGTCACCCCGTCATAGTGCCCCGCCGGGGGTGTCCGCGAACCGGGACCGGCCCGGGGCACGGACGCACTCCGCCCTGTCGGGCCAGTGTGCGACCCCGGACGTACGTCCGGCCCGTCCCCTGCCGCGCACCCCCGGTTCGGGACGGGCAGGTGGGCGGGGGACGACGAAGGGGGTAGCGTGCGTAGCGCGCCACCGGCTGTTGCTCTCGGCCGCGCGCCTATCGGCGATCCCGCAGAATGGATGGCAGAAGGTGCGCCCGAGGCAGGCACGACGGGCGCGGACGTCGACGCGGCCCCCAGGTCCGCTCCGCCCGCACCCGCCACGGCCGAAATCGATGGATGTGCAGGCGCGCCCGTGAGACTGGCGTAGGAGAGAAGCGAGACCAGTGAGTGCTGTGACGACGCGAAGGCGTACGGCCCGTACCCCTGCCCCCGACCGTCTGTGCGTCGAGGCGGTGGACCTGGCCCGCGCGGCGGCCGAGGAAGCGGCCGCGCCGGGGGTCGTCGGAGAGCACGTGGGCGTGGTCTCCGAGGGAGACCGGGTCGTCACGCACTTCTTCGAGTGCAAGGAGCCCGGCTACCGGGGCTGGCGCTGGGCGGTGACCGTCGCCCGGGCGTCCCGTGCGAAGAAGGTCACCCTTGACGAGACGGTTCTGCTGCCCGGCGGCGACGCGCTCCTCGCCCCGGAGTGGGTGCCGTGGAGCGAGCGCCTGCGCCCCGGCGACATGGGGCCCGGCGACCTGCTGCCCACCGAGGCGGACGACATCCGCCTGGAGCCCGGCTACACCGGCGAGGACGAGCCGCCGCCGAACGCCGCGGTCTCCGAGGTGTCCGAGGAGATGGCCGATCTCGTCGACACGGAGGACGCGGAGCTGACGACCCGCCCCGCGACGACGAACCGCGGTGCGATCGCGGCGGTCGCGGACGAGCTCGGGATGCGCCGGGCGCGGGTGCTGTCGCGGTACGGACTGCGCTCGGCGGCCGACCGGTGGGACGAGGGCTTCGGCGCGCGGACGCCGATGGCCCAGGCCGCCCCGGCGAGCTGCGTCACCTGCGCGTTCCTGGTGCCGTTGGCGGGCTCGCTGCGACAGGCGTTCGGGGTGTGCGCCAACGAGTTCGGCCCGGCGGACGGACACGTGGTGTCCCTGTCGTACGGATGCGGCGGGCACTCCGAGGCGGCGGTCATGCCGAAGCCGCCCAAGCCGGCGCCGCACGCCCTGGACACGATGCAGGTGGACGAGTACCCGCTGCGCCCGGCCCGGGACTCCGGTTCGGTCCCGGCGGAGCCGGACACCCCCACGGAGGACCTCGGCCACTCCTGACGGCGCCCACGTGCCTGACGGCACCGAGACGCCCGACGTCATAGAGGCGCCAGGGTCCCCGACGGCTGAGCCCCTGTCCGCCCTGCCCCGGTCGCACCCGCGAGGGAGTTCGCACAGCTGTTCCTGCGAAAGGTATCGCACGGGCGTCCCCGGTCCCTCGCCGGACGGGCGTGCCCGGCGTGCCCGATTCCGGGCGGGTCCCTGCCCGGGTCTGTTCGTGTCCCGTCCGGTCGCGTTCGTGTCGTGGTGCCCGTACCCGGTCGCGTTCCTGCCCGTGGTGTCTGTTCTGCTCGTTTCCGGGCCCGACGGGCCCGTCGCCGGTCGTGTCCGCCCGCGGCGCGCTCGTTCCCGGTCGTGGCGGGCCGCGGTGCGGCCCCTTCGCGCGGGCGCCGTTCGCGATGCCCTGTCGCGATGCCCCGTCCGGCGCGAGGAGCCGGTACCTTCGGGCGCACACTGGCGGCACGGGATGCTCGGTGGCACCGTGACGCCCAACCCGAACAACCGGAACGACCCGAACAACCGGAACGGCCGGAACAACCGGTGGAGACCGGAAGACCGGAAAGAACAGAGCGGAGTCGGAGCGTGAGCATGAATGGGACCGAGGGAGCCGACCCGTTCGGTACCGCGCGGCTGCGACGCGGCGTGCTCGACGCGTGGGGCGCCGGCCCCGCCCGGTTCCGCGAGGACGCCAACGCCGAGGAGGAACTCGCGCTCGGCGGCTACCGCGACCGGCTCGTCGTCGAACTGGCGCAGAACGCCGCCGACGCCGCCGCCCGCGCGGACGTCCCCGGACGGCTCCGCCTCACCCTGCACGCCGCGACCCCGGACGCCCCCGCCGTGCTCGCCGCCGCCAACACCGGCGCCCCGCTCGACGCCACCGGCGTGGAATCCCTCTCCACGCTGCGCGCCTCCGCCAAGCGCGAGGGCCACGAGGGCGCCGTCGGCAGGTTCGGCGTCGGGTTCGCCGCCGTGCTCGCGGTGAGCGACGAGCCGGCCGTGATCGGCCGGCACGGCGGCGTCCGCTGGTCCCTCGCCGAGGCCCGCGACCTGGCCGCCCGCGCCGCCACCGCCAGCCCCGGCCTCGGCGACGAACTGCGCCGCCGCGACGGTCACGTACCCCTGCTGCGGCTCCCGCTGCCCGCCGAGGGCACCCCGCCCGACGGCTACGACACCGTCGTCGTCCTCCCGCTGCGCGACGGCGGCGCCGAGGACCTCGTCGCCAGGCTGCTCGCCGCCGTGGACGACGCGCTGCTGCTCACCCTGCGCGGCCTCGACGAGATCGTGATCGAGACCCCGGACGCCGTACGGACGCTGCGCCGCACCCGGCAGGGCCCGTACACCCACATCGAGGACTCCGCGCACGGCACGCACCGCTGGCGCACCGTCACCCACCACGGCCCGGTCGAACCGGCCCTGCTCGCCGACCGGCCCCGCGAGGAACGGCTGCGCCCGCACTGGTCGGTCACCTGGGCCGTCCCGGTCGACGCGGAGGGCGCCCCGGTACGCCCCCGCACCGCCCCCGTCGTCCACGCGCCGACCCCCACCGACGAACCCCTCGGCGTTCCCGCGCTGCTCATCGCGTCGCTGCCGCTCGACAGCACCCGCCGCCACCCCGCGCCCGGCCCGCTCACCGACTTCCTGGTGGAGCGCGCCGCCGACGCGTACGCCGAACTGCTCGCGGGCTGGCGGCCGGTGTCCGTCGACACCATCGACCTCGTGCCCGGAGCGCTCGGAAAGGGCGAACTGGACGGCGCCCTGCGCGGTGCCATCCTCGGGCGGCTGCCGCGCGTCGCCTTCCTGGAGCCCGCCGCCCCGCGCGACACCGCCGTCGAGGCGGACCGGACGGAGCCGACGGACCGGTGGGACGACGCCTGGGACACCGAGCGCGACGACATCCGGGAGCCGTCCGGCACCGCGCTGCGCCCCATCGAGGCCGAGGTCCTGGAAGGGGTCGGCGCCGAGACCGTACGCGTACTCGCCGAGGTCCTGCCGTGCCTGCTGCCCGCCGGACTGGAACGCCGCAGCGAACTGCGCACCCTCGGCATCGCCCGCGTCCCGCTGACCGAGGCGATCGACCGGCTCGCCGGTCTGGAGCGCGATCCCGGCTGGTGGCGGCGGCTCTACGACAGCCTCTCCGGCATCGACCCCGATCGCCTCTCCGGTCTGCCCGTCCCGCTGGCGGGAGCGCGGGAGGCGGCCGGCGCGCCGACGGAGCAGGATGCCGGGACCCCGGCCGCGCCCCGGACCACCATCGGCCCCCGCCAGGTCCTCCTCCCGCTCCCCGACGCGCTCACCGGCCCGGTCCTGGACCGGCTCGCCCGGCTCGGGCTGAAGGTCGCCCATCCGGACGCCGCCCACCCGCTGCTGGAGAAGCTCGGCGCCCTGCCCGCCACCCCGCGCGCCGTACTGACGACCCCGCAGGTGCGGGCCGCCGTCGCCGGATCGCTGGACGCGGGCGAGATCTGGGACGAGGACGCGCCCGGCGCGGACGAACTCGCCGAGACCGTCCTGGCCCTCGTGCGCGACGCCGAACTGGCCCCCGGCGACGAACCCTGGCTCGGCGCGCTCGCCCTGCCCGACGAGGACGGCGAGCTCGCGCCCGCCGGTGAACTCGTGCTGCCCGGCAGCCCGTTCGCCGCGGTCATGCGGGAGGGCGAACTCGCCCTCTGCGACGAGGAACTGGCCGAGCGCTGGGGCGAACAGCCGCTCACCGCCTGCGGGGTGCTCGCCGGATTCACCCTCGTGCGGGCCACCGACGTCGTCCTCGATCCGGACGAACTGGAGCCCCGCGAAGGCGACTTCGCCGAACCCGACGACCCCGGGCTGCTCGACGCCGTGGACGTGTGGTGCGAGGACGTCCTCGACCAGATGCCCGACACACCGGTGCCGCCGGTCGCCACCGAGCTCGTCGCCGTCCGCGACCTGGACCTCGTCGACGACGACGCCTGGCCGCAGGCGCTCGCGATGCTCGCCCGGCCGCCGCTGCGGGACGCGCTGACCCAGCCGGTGCGGGTGCTGCTGCCCGACGGCACCACGCGGTCCGTCCGCCCGTACACCGCCTGGTGGCTGCGCGATCACCCGGTGCTCGACGGCCGCCGCCCGGCCGGTCTGCGCGCGGCCTCCGGCGACCCCCGGCTGGCCGGGCTGTACGACTCCGCCGACGCGACCGGCTTCGACGACGCGCAGGTGCTGCGTGCCCTCGGGGTGCGGACGTCCGTGGCCGCGCTCCTCGACGAGCCGGGCGGCGCCGCCGAACTCCTCGGCCGGCTCGCGGACGAGGATCGCGAGGTCGACCCCGTGCAACTGCACGCGCTGTACACGGCGCTGGCCGACCTCGACCCCGAACAGGTCACGCTGCCCGACGAGTTGCGGGCCGTCGTCGACGGCGAGGCCCGGGTCGTCGACGCGGCGGACGCGGTGATCGCCGACGCCCCCGACCTGCTGCCGTTGGCCGCCCGGCTGCCACTGCTCCCGGTCGCCCCGGCGCGCGCGGCCGAACTGGCCGAACTGCTCCAGGTGCGGCGGCTCGGCGACAGCGTCGAGGCCGAGGTGACCACGGACGGCGAGGAGCACCGCGTACCGGAGGCGGTACGGGTCCTGCTCGGCCCCGGCACCCCGGACACGTACGTCGAGCACGCCGAGCTGCGTGCGGGCGGCGTCGAACTGGACTGGCGCCGCACCCCCGACGGCACCGTGCACGCCGCCACGCTGGAGGGCGTCGCGGCCGGGCTGGCCTGGGCGGCGGGTCAGTGGCCGCGCCGCTTCGAGGTCGCGGCACTGCTGGAGGACCCGTCCCGGACCGAGGAACTGGCCCGCGACCGCTGGTTCGACTGACCCGGGCCGCCGCGCGGCGGGCGCGGCGGCCGGATCAGGCGTACGGGCGGAGCACCGCGCGTACCGGCGGACCACGCCGTGCAGGATGATTCCGGGTACGGCCCGATCACGCGCACGGACGAAGCGTGCGTACGGGCCGATTCCCCGTCCGGACCCATTCCGTCGTTCATGGGCCGCGTGGACGACGGAATCCGGCGCGCAAACCTGCTTCGCAGAGAATTTCCCGTTCGTCGTACAACCCTTCACATCTTTCACAGGTCTGCTCTGTCGAGTCATCAGGCTCATGACGAACGAGCCCTGCCCGGGACGCACCACGTGCCCGCGGGGCCCTTTCTCCACTGGGGAAACACATGCGTATTCGTGCCACCGTGGCCGCCGTCTCCGGCGCCTTGGCCCTGTCCGCTCTGGCCGTCCCGGCCGCCCACGCGGATGACACCGCGAACGTGCCGAACATCCCGACGTCGGCTGCCGAGATCTTCGGCATCGCCCCGCAGGGCGCGGCGAAGGCCGCCCGCACGGCGGCGGCCACGTCGGACCCCGTCATCTCCAAGGTCGTCGTCAACGGCGGCAAGGACATCGTCCTGGGCACCACCGCCTCCAAGACGGTCTCCGTCTCGGTCACCGCCTCGCACCCCTCCGGCATCTCCGACGTCTTCGTCGCCCTGTGGCACGGCAAGGACCTGTACTCCGAGGACTCCGTCGACGGGGCGGTCGTGCCGAACGAGGACACGGCCAAGTGCACCAAGGTCAACACCACGACCTCGACGTGCAAGCTGACCTTCACCTTCGAGCCGGGCTGGGAGCTGTACAAGAACTCCCTGGCCGGTACCTGGAAGGTCGCCGCGGCCGTGCTCGCCGGTGACGAGACCAGCGCCACCGACAACCAGGCCTACGGCAAGGTGCGCGTGCAGCGGGCCTCGAAGCTGACGGTCAACGCCTCGCCCGAGCCGGTCAAGAAGGGCAGGACCATCACGGTCACCGGCAAGCTCTCGCGGGCCAACTGGGAGACCTTCAAGTACCAGGGCTACACCGGCCAGCCGGTGAAGCTCCAGTTCCGCAAGAAGAACAGCAAGACCTACACCACGATCAAGACCATCAAGACGAACAGCACCGGCAACCTGAAGACCACGGTCAAGGCGTCGGTCGACGGCTACTGGCGCTACAGCTTCGCCGGCACGTCCACCACCCCGGCCTTCACGGCCGCGGGCGACTTCGTCGACGTGCGCTAGTCCCCCCGCCCGGAGTCGGTTCCGGGCCTGTTCCGCTTCAGCACCACGGGCCGTGCCCGGAGACGGTTTCCGTCTCCGGGCACGGCCCGTACGCGTTCCCGCGGGAGTGCGGGAACGCGGCGCTACGCCGGGAAGCGGCGGCCGACCAGCCGCCAGGTGAACTCCAGGGCGGTCGCGGCCAGCACCGCGATGCCCACCGCCGTCCACGGCATCATCGTCCCCACCAGCTTCAGCGCGAAGAACTCCTGGAGCCACGGCACCACCAGCACGATCAGGAACGCCAGCCCCATCGCCGCCACCAGGCAGATCCGCCACCAGGTGTACGGGCGGGCGATGATCGCCAGGACCCACATCGAGACCAGGAACAGCGTGAGCGTCGCCGCGCTCGTCTCCGCCTCCAGCGAGCCCGCGCCGGTGTAGTGGTGCCGGGCGAGCAGGTACGTCGTGAAGGTCGCGATCGCCGCGATGACGCCCGACGGGATCGCGTACCGCATGACCCGGCGCACGAAGTGCGGATGGGCGCGTTCCTTGTTGGGGGCCAGGGCCAGGAAGAACGCCGGTACGCCGATGGTGAGCGTCGACAGCAGGGTCAGGTGGCGCGGCAGGAACGGGTAGTCGACCTGGGAGCAGACCACCAGGACCGCCAGCAGCACCGAGTAGACGGTCTTGGTCAGGAACAGGGTGGCGACCCGGGTGATGTTGCCGATCACCCGCCGGCCCTCGGCGACCACGGACGGCAGCGTCGCGAAGCTGTTGTTCAGCAGCACGATCTGGGCGACGGCCCGGGTCGCCTCGGAGCCCGATCCCATGGACACGCCGATGTCGGCGTCCTTCAGGGCCAGCACGTCGTTGACGCCGTCACCGGTCATCGCGACGGTGTGGCCGCGGGACTGGAGGGCCGCGACCATGTCCCGCTTCTGCTGCGGGGTGACCCGGCCGAAGACCGCGTTCTGCTCCATGGCCGTGGCCATGTCGTCGGGGTCGGTGGGCATCCGGCGCGCGTCCAGGGTGTTCTCGGCGCCCGGCAGGCCCAGCTTCCCGGCGACCGCGCCCACGGAGACGGCGTTGTCGCCGGAGATGACCTTCGCGGCGACGTTCTGGTCGGCGAAGTAGGCCAGCGTCTCCTCGGCGTCCGGGCGCAGCCGCTGCTCCAGTACGACCAGCGCGCTCGGTACGGCGCCGACGGCGGCGTCCGGGCCCTGGAGCTCGCCCCGTGTCCGGGCGAGCAGCAGCACGCGCAGCCCCTGCTGGTTGAGCTGCTCGATCTCGTCCAGCGCCGGGTCCCGCTCGGGCAGCAGCACGTCGGGGGCGCCGAGCAGCCAGGCGGAGGCCCGGCCGCCGCCCTCGTCGAACGCGGCGCCGCTGTACTTGCGGGCCGAGGAGAACGGCAGCGTCTGCGTGCACCGCCACTCCTCGCCGTCCGGGTAGGCGTCGACGATGGCCTGGAGGCTGGCGTTGGGCCGCGGGTCGGAGGCGCCGAAGGCCCCCAGCACGCGGCGGATGTACGCGTCCTGCGCGTCACCCAGCGTGCGCACCTCGGTGACGTCCATGCCGCCCTCGGTGAGGGTGCCGGTCTTGTCCAGGCAGACGACGTCGACGCGGGCCAGGCCCTCGATGGCGGGGAGCTCCTGGACCAGGCACTGCTTGCGGCCGAGCCGTACGACACCGATCGCGAAGGCGACCGAGGTGAGCAGCACCAGCCCTTCCGGGATCATCGGGACGATGCCGCCGACGGTCCGGGCGATCGAGTCCTTGAGGTTGTTGTCCTGCGCGACCAGCTGGCTGACGACCAGCCCGATCGCGGTCGGCACCATCATCCAGGTGACGTACTTGAGGATGGTGGAGATGCCGGTGCGCAGCTCGGACTGGACGAGGGTGAAGCGGGACGCCTCCTCCGCGAGCTGCGCGGCGTACGCCTCGCGTCCGACCTTGGTCGCGGCGAACGAGCCGCCGCCCGCGACGACGAAGCTCCCGGACATCACGGTGTCGCCGGGGCGCTTGAGCACCGGGTCGGCCTCGCCGGTCAGCAGCGACTCGTCGATCTCCAGCCCGTCGGCCTCGACGACCGTGCCGTCCACCACGACCTTGTCGCCGGGGCTCAGCTCCACGAGATCGCCGAGAACGATCTCGGAGGTGGAGATCTCGGCCGAGACCCCGTCGCGCCGGACGGTGGGTTTGGCCTCGCCGATGACCGCGAGGCTGTCCAGGGTCTTCTTGGCCCGCCACTCCTGGATGATGCCGATGCCGGTGTTGGCGATGATCACGAAGCCGAAGAGGCTGTCCTGGATCGGCGCCACGAACAGCATGATCAGCCAGAGCACGCCGATGATCAGGTTGAACCGGGTGAAGACGTTGGCGCGGACGATCTCCTGGACGGACCGGGACGAGCGCACGGGTACGTCGTTGACCTCGCCGCGGGCGATTCGCTCGGCCACCTCGGCCGCCGTCAGCCCGCGGGTGTTCACGGCCGGGGCCGGCGGTTCCACCGGGTGGACCGGGTCGAGCTCCGCCCCGGCGTCGATCATGGCCGAGCCGAGGCGGCCGTCGGATCCGGGAGCCTCGGGGAGCTGCTCGCCGGAGGAATGGGGTACCCGCTGCGTCATGGTTCCGACGGTACGGGTGGGAGGCCCGATTCTCCCACTGGGGGTCTGAAGATCAGACCGGGGGAGGAGGGGGGATGGTCCCGTGGTGGTACGGAATCCCCTGGTACGGGTGGGGGTTCCCGGTGCGGCCGGGACGGGTGCGGGCCCGCCTGTCGGGGGTGGGGCGCTGGTGCTGATGAGGGCCCTGGTGCGGGCGGGGTCTGCTCGCAGGGCCCGGCAGACCAGGAGCGCGGCCGGGGTTCCGGCCGCCGGATCACACCGTCGCGCTGCTCGTGCCCTTGGGGCCCGGAGCCGCTCCGCTCGCGTCCCCGGCGGTCCCGTCGGCTCCGGCCGCCCCGTCCGAAGCCGCCCGTGCCGCCGCCCGCTTGATCGCCGCGTCGCGCTTGCGCACGTACCAGATGCCGATCACGCCGAGCCCCGCACCGGCCAGGCAGGTCCACAGCCACCACAGGTGTCCGTGGTCGTCGAACCAGCCGTAGAAGGGGAGCTGGACCAGGAAGAGGACGAACCAGAGGATCGTGCCGCCGGTGATGGTGGCGACGACGGGCCCCTCCAGGGGCTCGGGCGCCTCGTGCTTCGGTGTCCACTTCGCCATGACCTCAGTGTATGGGGAGTGCGCGGGGCCGCCCCGGGCCCGTGCCGGCCCTGCGGGAACGGTGCGCGCGAGGGTGCCTCCAGGGCGGTGCGGCCCAGGGCCGCCAAGGGTCTACGCGCGGAGATAGCGATCTTCGCCCTATGTATTCATACTGAATCTGCTTACGGCTGACTCGAATTATTCGTGTGAACGTCCAAAGCTGACCACTTTTACTCCCCTCTACGTACGACTGAGGTCATTCATGCCCCCCTCGGCCACCGCTCCGGTCGACTCCGCGCAGCCATCGGCTCCTCAGCCGTCCGGCCGCCTGGACCGCTACTTCAAGATCTCCGAGCGGGGGTCGTCGGTCGCCCGTGAAATCCGTGGCGGTCTCGCCACGTTCTTCGCCATGGCGTACATCATCGTGCTGAACCCGATCATTCTGGGCGGCGCGGAGGACATCAACCACGATGTTCTGAATCATGGGCAGCTGGTCACCGCGACCGTGATCACGGCGGCGTTCTCCACGCTCCTCATGGGTGTCATCGGCAATGTGCCGATCGCGCTGGCCGCCGGTCTCGGCGTCAACACCGTCGTCGCGCTCCAGATCGCCCCCAGGATGACCTGGCCCGAGGCGATGGGCATGGTGGTCCTCGCGGGCATCGTGGTGATGCTGTTGGTGGCGACGGGGCTGCGGGAACGCGTGATGCACGCCGTGCCCGGTTCGCTCCGCAAGGGCATCGCGATCGGCATCGGCCTCTTCATCCTGCTGATCGGTCTGGTCGACTCGGGCTTCGTCTCCCGCATCAAGGACGAGGCGGAGACCACCGTCCCGCTCCAGCTCGGTCTCGACGGCCACCTCAACGGCTGGCCCGTCCTCGTCTTCGCCGTCGGCACCCTGCTCACCATGGCGCTGCTCGTCCGCAAGGTGCCGGGCGCCATCCTGATCTCCATCGTCGTGATGACGGTCGTCGCGCTGATCATCAACGCGGTCGCGGGCCTGCCGGGCGAGGCGTGGGGGCTGACCGTCCCGGAGTGGCCGGGCAACCCGGTCGCCACCCCGGACTTCGGGCTGCTGGGTCAGGTCGACCTGTTCGGGGGCTTCCACGAGGTCGGCCTCCTCACCGGCACCCTGTTCGTCTTCACCGTGCTGCTGTCCTGCTTCTTCGACGCGATGGGCACGATCCTCGGCGTCGGCGACGAGGCGAAGCTGACCGACGAGAACGGCAACTTCCCCGGCATCAACAAGGTCCTGTTCGTCGACGGCATCGCGGTCGCCGCGGGCGGCGCGAGCTCCTCGTCCGCCTCGACCTGCTTCGTGGAGTCCACGGCCGGCGTCGGCGAGGGCGCCCGTACCGGCCTGGCCAGCGTCGTGACGGGTCTGCTGTTCACGGTGGCGCTGTTCCTGACGCCGCTGGCGACCATGGTCCCGGCGCAGGCGGCCACCCCGGCGCTGCTGGCGGTCGGCTTCCTGATCATCTCGAACTCGGTGCGGGACATCGACTGGAGCGACTACACGCTCGCCATCCCGGCCTTCCTGGCCATGATGATGATGCCGTTCACGTA
This sequence comes from Streptomyces sp. NPDC032161, assembly GCF_040636995.1. Lineage (NCBI taxonomy): Bacteria > Bacillati > Actinomycetota > Actinomycetes > Kitasatosporales > Streptomycetaceae > Streptomyces > Streptomyces sp. NPDC032161. The sequence continues at coordinate 50,178 of NZ_JBEZVN010000029.1, forward strand.
CTCGATCACCAACGGCATCGGCATCGGCTTCATCGCCTTCACCGTGCTCCGCGTGGCGGCGGGGCGCTGGCGCGAGGTTCCGGCGGCCATGTACGTGGTCTCGGCGGTCTTCGTCTTCTACTACGCGATGCCGGCCCTCGGCCTCACCTGAGCCGAGGGGGTCCGGAAGGGCCCGCGCGGGGCACGAGGTGCCCGCCACGAGGCCCCGGGGTCATACGGCCCCGGGGCCTCGCGTGGTTCTCTCCGCCCCGACGCCCGGGATCCCCGCCGTCCCCGCGGCCCCTGCCGCCTCCGATCCGTAGAACTTCTCCGTCTCGTCGACGGCCGCCTTGAAGCGCTGGTCGAAGTCATCACGAATGAGCGTCCGGACGACATAGTCCTGGACGCTCATTCCGCTTCTGGCGGCGTGCTGCCGGAGCCGGTCGAGCAGCTCACCGTCTATCCGCAGGCTGAGCACAGTCGATCCCATGGCAAGCAGGGTTACGGTCCCGCGGGCCGTTTCGCGTCACTTTCTGGATCCGACTCACTCGTTCGGGTGAGCGATTGGGTGATTCGGACGCATGCGCGTCACACGAATGGTCTTTAGGGTAGGTAATGAGTTACGCTAATAAACATGCCTGACCTGATCCACGACGGCGACAGTGCGGCCGCCGTGAGCTCCCTTCGCTCCGCCGTGATGCTGCTCGGCCGGCGCCTCAAGCACCAGCGCGTCGACGAGTCGCTGAGCCCCACCGAGATGTCGGTGCTCGGCACGTTGGCCCGCTGCGGTTCGGCCACCCCCGGTGAGCTGGCCCGCAAGGAGCATGTACAGCCCCCGTCGATGACCCGCATCGTCGCGCTGCTGGAGGCCAAGGGACTGGTCAGACTGGAACCGCACCCCGATGACCGTCGCCAGAAGATGGTCAGCCAGACCGAGCAGGCGGAGGCCATGCTCGAGGAGAGCCGCGCCAAGCGGAACGCCTGGCTGACCACTCTTGCCGAGGGCCTGGACGAGGACGAGTGGGAGACGCTGCGCAAGGCGGCGCCCGTGCTGGAGAAGCTCGCCCACCTGTAGCGGGCGGCCGGCCGTGCCGGACTCACGGCCGGGCCCCGCCGCATCCCGTCAGTCAGCGAATCGCATACGCCCGAGGAGGCGAACCCCTTTGAGTACGGGATCCGGAGCAGACTCCGCCCCCGCACCGACTTCCACCCACGAGAGCAAGCGCGGCGGGACCTTCTCGTCGCTGAGGATCCGCAACTACCGCCTGTTCGCCACGGGTGCCGTGATCTCCAACACCGGTACCTGGATGTCCCGCATCACGCAGGACTGGCTCGTCCTGAGCCTCACCGGATCCGCCGCCGCCGTCGGCATCACCACGGCCCTCCAGTTCCTCCCCATGCTCCTCTTCGGCCTGTACGGCGGAGTCATCGCCGACCGCGTGCCGAAGCGCAAGCTCCTCCTCGCCAGCCAGGCGGCGCTCGGCCTGTGCGGGATCGCCCTCGCGGCGCTCACGCTCTCCGGGGTCGTCCAGGTGTGGCACGTCTACCTCATCGCGTTCCTGCTCGGCATGGTGACGGTCGTCGACAACCCGGCCCGTCAGTCGTTCGTCTCCGAGATGGTCGGCCCCGACCAGTTGCGCAACGCGGTCAGCCTGAACTCGGCGAACTTCCAGTCCGCCCGCCTCATCGGCCCCGCCGTCGCCGGTGCCCTGATCACCACCGTCGGCAGCGGCTGGGCCTTCCTGCTCAACGGCCTGTCCTTCGCCGCCCCGCTCGTCGGCCTGCTGATGATGCGCCCGCACGAGCTGCACAAGCCCACCGTCGTGCCCCGCGCCAAGGGGCAGCTGCGCGAGGGCCTGCGGTATGTCTCGGGCCGCCCCGAGCTGATCTGGCCGATCGTCCTGATCGGCTTCGTCGGCACGTTCGGGTTCAACTTCCCGATCTGGCTCACCGCCTTCGCGGACGAGATCTTCCACGGCGGCGCCGGGATGTACTCGTTCTTCAACATCCTCATGGCGGCCGGCTCCCTCGTCGGCGCCCTGCTCGCCGCCCGCCGCGGCTCCTCCCGGCTGCGGATGCTGGTGGCCGCGGGCACCGCGTTCGGTCTGCTGGAGATCGTCGCTTCCCTGTCGCCGTCCGTCTGGCTCTTCGCGCTCCTGCTGGTCCCGATCGGCATGATCGGCCTGACGACCAACATCAGCGCGAACACGAGCGTGCAGATGGCCGCCGACCCGGAGATGCGCGGCCGGGTCATGAGCCTGTACATGATGGTCTTCGCCGGTGGTACGCCGGTGGGCGCCCCGATCGTCGGCTGGATCAGCGACGTCTACGGGGTCCGCACGGGGATGGCCGTCGGCGGCGCGCTCTCGCTGGTGGCGGCGCTCGGTGTCGGCTTCATGCTGACCCGTGTCGGGGGCCTGCGCATCCGGGTCGACCTGCGTCCCGGCCGCCCGCACCTGCGGTTCGTCCCCCGCGAGTCCCGCGAGGAACTGGCCGCGGCGGCCTGAGAAAGTGTTGGGTAATTGATCGGCTGCGGGTGGTGACGCACGGGCGGTGATCTTCGCGGTCGGGGGCGCGAAGATCACCGTCATGTGTGTCTGTTCGTGCAAGCCGTCTTACGACTGGTCGCTGACGGATGCTCAGTGGGCGGTGAGCGAGCCGCTGTTGCCGCGGCGGGATCCGCGTCGGGGTGGGCGGCCGTTGGAGTTCCCGCGTCGGCTGGTCGTGGACACCGTGCTGTATGTGCTGGTCAGTGGTTGTGCCTGGCGGCTGGTGCCGCACGATCTGGCCCCGTGGGACGTGGCCTACCGCTGGTTTCGGGCCTGGACGGCCGATGACACCTGGAACCGTGTCCATGACGCGCTGCGCGAGCGGGTCCGGGTGGCGGACGGGCGGGACCCGCAGCCGTCGGCAGCCGTGCCGGACTCGCAGTCGGCCCGCGGCCACCAGGGCGGGCAGGCGATCGGCTACGACGCGGGCAAGCGCGTACGGGGCCGCAAACGGCACCTGCTCGTGGACACCTGCGGGCTCGTGCCGCGCGCGGTCGTGCACTCGGCCTCCGTCCAGGACCGGGCCGGCGCGAAACTGGTCCTCACCGGCATCCGGGAGCTGTTCCCGCAGGTCGGGCTGGTCCGGGTCGACGGCGGCTACGTCAAGGTCGTCGATGCCGGACTCGTCGGCCGGGCGGCCGGGCAGGAGAACCTGGAGATCGTCGCGGTGCCGCGCAACGCCGATGTGAAAGGCTTCCAGGTGCTGCCCCGCAGGTGTGTGGTCGAGCGGACATTCTCCTGGCTGGGACGGTGCAGACGGTTGGCACGGGACTACGAGCGCAAGACCGCGCACGCCGAAGCGATGATCGAGGTCGCCATGATCAGGCTCATGGCCGCCCGGCTCGCCGGCGAGGAGATCGCACCACACGGCCCCATCGAGACCGAAGCAGCCCGCCGCCTCACCGACGACCTCAACAACGAGTGATCACCCGATTACCCAACACTTTCTGAGCCCCGGCCGCCCGCGACGCGCGTGGGTACGGCCTTCGTACGTGGTACGGCCCCGCCCGGTGGAGACCGGCTGGGCCGCCGTGCGTGAGGGGTGCGCCGGTCGCGGGGAAGCCGTCCGTTCCGGGAACCGGGTCGACGGTCGTACCGCTCGGGTCGACGGCAGGTACGAAGACCAGGACGATGTACGAAGACCAGGACGCGCCGGTACGGTGCGACACTCGGGCCATGAGCAGCCTCAGACTCTTCGTCGCCGTTCTGCCGCCCGACTCCGCCCTCCGGGAACTGCGCCGTGCCGTCGCCCCGCTGCACGCGCTCCCCGGTGCCGACCGCCTGCGCTGGACCGGCACCGACGGCTGGCACTTCACGCTCGCCTTCCTCGGGAACGTGAACGAGGAGCTGCTGCCCGAGCTCCACGCCCGCCTGGCCCGCGCCGCCCACCGCACAGACCCCTTCACGCTGCGCGTCCACGGCGCCGGGCGGTTCGGCGGGCGGGCGCTGTGGGTGGGCGCCGCGGGCGCGATCGACACCCTGCGGCTCCTCGCCGAACGCGCGGACGCCGCCGCGCGCCGTTCCGGTGTCCCGATGGACGAGCACCGCCGCTACAGCGCGCATCTGACCCTGGCCCGGAGCCGGGGCACCTACGCCGATCTGCGCCCGTTCGTCGAGGCCCTGGCGGGCTTCGAGGGCACCCCGTGGGAGGTCGGCGAGGTCGCCCTCGTCCGCAGCAACCTGCCGGGCGGCGGAGCGCCGGGCGAGCGGCCCCGGTACGAGGTGCACGCATCCTGGCCGCTGGGCCGCTGAGCGCGGCGGTTACGCTCGGAGTGTGGATCCGAAGACCAGAAACCGCGTGATGGCGGCCGTGCTCGTACTGATGTTCGTCGTTGTCGCCGTGGCGTCCGCCGTCGGCCAGTGACGTCCGCGGCCGTCCGGTGGGCGGCATGGCGCCGCCCCCGGCCCGGCGGTGCGGGACGGGGGCGGCCGTCCGCCCTCACCGGGCGAACGCGTCCGAGCGATTCGGCCGACTCCGACTGATTCGGCTGCCGACCGGCTCGGATACCGGTCACTTCAGGTAGACGAGCCCGTCGGTGGTGATCGTCGGGCGGCCCGACGTGCCCACGACGACGATCTTGACGGTGTGCTTGGCGCTGCCGGACCAGGTCTTCGTCCACAGCGCGTCGCGGTACTTGGTGCTGCTGGACTTCAGGTCCACCGTGGACGTCTTCACGCCGTCCACGTAGACGTACACCTGGCCGGAGGTGGCCGCCCTGGAGACGACCAGGGCGGCCGAGCGGCCGGTGAACGTCCAGCTCAGGGACGCGCCCTTGGACGAGCTGGAGTACGACTTGCCGCCGAGGTAGCTGGTCGAGGACTTCGTCGTCCACGTCCCGGTCTTCTGCCCCGAGCTCTCCTGGAGGATGACCGGGGTGCCGGAGACCGACGCGGTGGCGGTGTTGCCCGCCCAGTCGTACGCGGTCATGGGCCAGGCGGTGGCGGTGCCGGACTTGGCGGTGTGCGAGGCGCTGGTCGTCGTCGGCCCGTAGGTCCTGGCGACCGGGGCGGTGAGCCGGACCTCCTTGAGCGCGGCGGTGTCCGTGGCCTTCCACTTCAGGGTGAGCGGAACGGCGGCGGTGTTCACCGTGCCGGTGCGCAGCGCCAGGTTCGGCTTGGCGGCGAAGGAGGGCGCGCTCTGGTCGGCGACCACGGTGACCGCGGCGGACGTGGTGACCTTGCGGGACTGGTGGGTGGCGCGGACCTGGACCTTGTGGGTGCCGACGGCGAGCGTCGCCTTGGCGGAGGTGGCGGTGCCCGCGGCGGTGGCCACGGACTTGCCGTCGACCAGCAGCTCGTACTTGGAGACGAACACGCTCGGGGTCGACGCCGACCAGCCGACGGTGACGGCGGACTTGGTGTAGTACGTCGTGCCCGAGAGCCCGGCGCCGGTCACGGACTTGACGGTCAGCCCGGTGACGGGGCCCGCGGCGAGGGAGCGGATCGCGGGCAGCTGCCCGTACAGCTTGGTGCCGGGGCACTGGGTGTTGAAGCCGTCGCGGTGACCGGAGACGGTGTTGAACGTGTACGCCTTGCCGGAGGTGAACTTGGTGCCCGCGAAGTTGCCGCCGGTCGCCCCCGCCGTGAGCGTGGTGGTGCCCGCCGGGTCGACCTTGTACTGGCCGAGCTTCCACGCGGCGACCCGGGCCACGGCGGTGGTGGCCGCGGTGGGCGCGGCGGCATCCGTGTAGGTGCCGATGACGGCGATGCCGGCCGTGTCGCGGTTGAAGCCGTAGGTGTGCGCGCCGAAGACCGGCCGGTCGACGCCGCCCTTGCGGCCCTCGAAGACCGTTCCGCACTTGTCGACCACGAAGTTGTAGCCGAGGTCCTTCCAGCCGTTGGCCTTGACGTGGTAGGCGTACAGGCCGCGCACGATGGCCGCGGAGTCGGCGCACGAGTAGTTGTTCGTCTCGGCGGTGTGGTGGACGAAGACGGCCTTGACGCCGTTCAGGTACTCGGGTGCCTCCGGGCTCAACGACTCGTCGGCGCCCCAGCCGGCGCGCGAGACGATCGGCGGCTTCGGCACGGTCGACGGCGGGGCGGGCGGCAGCGTCGGCGCCGGGGGCGTACTCGCGGAGGGCGAGGGGCTGGTGCTCGCCGTCGGCGTGGGCGTCCGACCGGCCGGTTCGGAGGCGCCGGGCGTGGGATCCGTGGTCGGGGTCGCCTCACCGGACGGCTCCGTGCCGGTGTCGGGCGCGGTGGGCTCGGGCGTGACGGGGTCCGACGGTTCGGCGGTCGGGGTGGCCGCGGGGTCCTCCGCCCCGGGCAAGTCGGCGGCGAAGGCGGCGGGCTCCGCGTTCAGCGTGCCCCGGCCCGGGTCCACGGTGTCCAGCCGCAGTCCGGCGGGCAGCTTCGAGGAGACCTTGCCGCCCGCGTTGATCCGTGCCTCGACACCGTTGGACGGGCCGACCCAGCGAGGTTCGGTGCCCCCGCGCACGCCGGCCCGGCCGGTCTCCGCGCGTCCGGTCACGTCGGTGCCGAGCGGCAGCCAGGACGACCAGGTTCCGTCGGCGGCGGACCGGGTCCGCACCTCCACGGTGCCGGTGACCTTCGCGGCCGGGTCGGTCCAGGTGATGCCCAGCATGCTGAAGGGGGCGGTTTCCCGCTTGCCGAGGGTGGCTGACGTGCCGTCGTCGGTGACCTTCAGCGCGGTCGCGTGCACATCCGGCCCGGCCGGGCCGGACTTGGCGTCGGTGTCCGCCGGGGAGTCGCCCGTGACCCCCTCGAAGACCAGGACTCCTGCCACGGCGGTGGTGGCCAGGGCGGCCGTGAGCCAGATTCTCTTCTTCGATCTCAAGTCGTACCCCACGGGATGGTGTTGGACATGAGCGCGTCAACGTGTCCGGCGACAGCACTGGTTCATGACGAGACCAGTGGGGGGTACGAGTGCTGTCGCGTGCTGTCGCGCGCGTGCTGCGAGGACACAGCTTGCCATGCCGCTCCGGCGACCGGACCGCTGCCCCCGCCCGTGACGCCCCGGGATGCGATGAATTCCGCGTTTGTTCACCGCCCGGCGAACCGGTACGGAGCGGTCGATACCGTTCGGTGAGCCGGTTTCGGAGGAACCCGTGCCGCCGGTCTCGCGACGGTCGGGACCCGCTGTGTCGTGGGCACCGCCCGGTGAACCGGTCCGGCGCCGGTCAGTTCACCCGGCGAACCGGTCCAGCGCCGCCAGCACCGCGCGGCGCGTCGCCGTACCGCCCAGATGTCCGGCCCCGTCGATGACGGTGAGCTCGGCGTCCGGCCATGCCTTCGCCAACTCCCATGCCGTGACCAGCGGTCCGCCCAGGTCGAACCGTCCGTGCACCAGCACGCCCGGAATCCCCGCGAGCCGCCCCGCTTCCCGGATCAGCTTCCCCTCCTCCAGCCAGGCGCCGTGGGAGAAGTAGTGCGAGCAGATCCGCACCAGCGCCTGCCTCGCCCGGCCGGGGCGCCCGCTGTACGGGGGCGGTCCGGTGTACTGCTCCAGGGAGACCACCGCGTCCTCCCAGGCGCACCAGTCGGCCGTCGCCCGCTCCCGTACACCGGGGTCGGGGCTCTCCATGCGCCGCGCGTAGGCCGCGAGGACGTCGGGCGTGGCGTTCCCCACGACCTCCGGCACCCCGGCCCGGAACAGGTCCCACGCCTCCGGGAAGATCTGTCCTGCGCCCCGGTACAGCCAGTCGATCTCGGAACGCCGGGTCGTCGTGACCGCCGGGATCACGATCTCGGAGACCCGCTCCGGGTGCTGCTCGGCGTACGCGAGGATCAGCGTCGAACCCCACGACCCGCCGTACAGCAGCCAGGTGTCGATCCCGAGGTGCCGACGCAGCCGCTCCATGTCGGCGATCAGCCGGTCGGTCGTGTTGTACCGCATGTCGGTGGCGGGGTCGCTCGCGTGCGGGGTGGAACGGCCGCAGCCCCGCTGGTCGAAGAGGACGACGCGATACCGGTCCGGGTCGAAGTACCGCCGGGCGTGCTCGGTGCACCCCGAACCGGGGCCGCCGTGCACGACGACCGCGGGTTTGCCGGCCGGGTTGCCGCACACCTCCCAGTACACGTGGTTGCCCTCGCCGACATCGAGCATCCCGTGCGCGTACGGTTCGATCGGCGGGTACTTCTCATCGGGCTCGCGGTCCATGATGTCGTCGCTCCCTCGGCTCCGGCGGGGCAAAGGGAGCATCGTAGGGCGGGGCGTAGCCTGAGTTCCGTGAATTCCGTCCCCCGGGTACTGGCCGTACTCGACGAGCTGTTGACCGCCGCGGCGCCCGACGACCGCGGAGCGCTGTGGCAACTGGCCGAGCCGGGCCGGGAGCTGGACGCCAATCTGGTGCGTCTCCCGGCGGGCGCGGAGGTCGGTGAGCATCAGGAGGACGTGCTGGACGTGCTCCTGGTCGTCGTCGCGGGCGGCGGCCGGGCCGTCGTGGCGGGCGAGGAACTGGACCTGACGCCGACCACCGTCCTCTGGCTGCCCCGCACCTCCCGCCGCGCGCTCGTCGCCGGGCCGGGCGGCCTGGCGTATCTGACCGTCCACCGTCGGCGTCCCGGACTGACGATCAAATCCTCGGCCGGGACCTCGGCGCCGTTCGCGGTCGCGGAGCCGGGTGCTGAGCCGGTCGCGGGGTCGGGTGCTGAGCCGGTCGCGGGGTCGGCCGGGCCGTACGCCGCGCGCCCGGCCGCGGACGAGGGCGGCGAGGCGCCCTGCATGCTGGACCTGGTCTGCCCGGCGTGCGGCCGGCTCTCGGCGGACCCGGAGCCGGTGTTCTGCAGCAGGTGCGGGGAGCGGTTCGCCGAACGCTGACCGGCGGGGCCGACCACCCCCTGCCGGGGCCGTGGACCCCGTCCCGGGTCGCCGCACGGGCTTGTTCCGGTGGTGCGGACCGGGGAAGAGTGGACGGCATGTTCTGGGACGACGAGCGACTGCTGACCACGGAAGTGGACGCGATCCACGGGCTCGACCCCACCGGTGGCGATCCGCCGGTCCTCGTGAAGGACCCCGCGGTGCGTGCGGTGTGGGCGTGGTCGCCCCGGGCGCGGCTGCTGGCCGTAGGGGCGGACGTCGGGACCCCGGCCCGGGAGGCGGCGCTCGCCAGGGGCGTCGACGGCCACGGGGACGAGGAGTACCGCCCGGGTGAGCCGCCGTCCGCGCTCGTCCGCCTGGCCGCGGCCCTCGACGCACCGGAAGCGGTCCTGACCGCAGATCCGGAGGGCGCAGGCCCGCAGGTGACCGGCCCGCAAGCCGCGGGCGCGGTGGCGGCGGGCCCGGGGGCGTCCGGCCGGGGGAGCACGAATCCGGGCACGGCCGGGCCGGGCGTGACCGTCGCGGGCGGCCCGTGCTTCGTGTTCCCGGCGCACGTCCGGGCCCCGGAGCCCTCCTCGCTGCCCGTCGTGGTGTCCGGCGCGGAGGGGCGGGAGGCGGCACGGGGGTGGATCCGTCCCGACAACTGGCAGCCGGGCGAGTGGGAGGAGTTGATCGGCGGGCGCACGGGGGAGTGGGCGATGGCCGTGGACGGCCGCGAGCCCGTCTCGATCTGCTTCTCGCCCGCGACGAACGCCCTGGCGGCGGAGGCGGGCATCTGGACGCGCGCCGATCACCGGGGCCGCCGTCTCGCCCCCGCCGTCGTGGCCGCCTGGGCGGCGCGCGAACGCCGCAACAAGGAGGTGCTGTTCTACAGCACCTCCTCGGACAACCACGCCTCGCGGTCCGTCGCCCGCCGTCTGGGGCTCACCCCATTGGGCTGGATCTGGACCGTGCGTTGACGTCCGGGCCGACATGGCCGATTCGCAAGTACGAAGGAAGGCCGGGGATATGACGGTGCCTCTAATCTGAGGCGCGGTTGATCCATGGAACGCACAGGGGGTCGCATGCACAGCGACGGTACGGAGGATCGCGGTACGGGCGAGGGACGCCACGGCGACGGAGCCGACGGGCGCCACGGCGACGGAGCCGACGGCTGGTCGTACGCCGTCCCGGAGACCCAGCCACCGCCGGAGACGGTGACCGCGCCCCTCGAAGTGATCGACGCGCGATACCAGTTGCTCCGCAGGCTCGGGCACGGCGGGATGGGCGAGGTCTGGGAGGCCCTGGACACCCGCCTGAACCGCAAGGTCGCGGTGAAGGGCCTGCTCGACCGCGGCTCCGTGGGGACGGACAAGCAGGCCCAGTTCATGCAGCGGGCGCGGCGCGAGGCGGAGGCCATCGCGCGGATCAAGCACCAGAACGTGGTCGCGGTGCACGACCGGGTCGAGACGGACAGCCAGGTCTGGATCGTGATGGAACTGCTCAACGCCCACTCGCTGGCCGATCTGCTGCGCGCGGAACAGCAGCTCACGGTGCGGCGGACGGCCAGGATCGGTCTGCAGATCCTGCGCGGGCTGCGGGCCGTGCACGAGGCGGGGGTCGTCCACCGGGACGTCAAGCCGCACAACGTCCTGTTCCGACCGGACGAGTTCGCGATCCTGGCGGACTTCGGGATCGCGACCTTCGACGGGGCCGTACCGGTGACCCGGTCGGGGGAGCTGGTCGGGACGGTGAAGTACCTCGCACCCGAGCTGTTCGACCACGCGTCGGGACGGCCGCAGCCCGCGACGCCCGCGTCCGACCTGTGGGCCCTGGGCATCACCCTGTACGAGATGGTCGAGGGCAGGACCCCCTTCGACGGGCTGTCCCTGGTGGAGTTCCTGATCGCCGTGCGCGACTCGCCGGTGCCGCCCATGGCGTACGGCGGGCCGCTGACCCCGGTCGTCGAGGAGCTGCTGCGCAAGGACCCCCGGCAGCGGCTCTCCGCGGCGGACGCGGAGAAGATGCTCCGGGCGGTCGTCCACGAGTCCCCGGCGCCGGGGACGTCCGTGCCCGGCACCTCCCCGGTGCGCCGGCCGGACACCGCGTCGTCGCCGCCCCCCGACCCCGTCTCGCCACCGGACCCGGCCCCGCCGCCCCCGCAGCACGGGACGCGGACACCGTCTCCGGGGCCGTCCCCGGAGGGTTCCCGGACGCCGGAGGAGCCCGGCCCGGCCCGGCTCCGGACCCCGGACCGGGCCCCGGCCCAGGGACCGGACCCGGGCCGGGCACGGACCCGGCGCAGGGCCCTGGCCGCCGTGCTGTGCGCCGCCCTGCTGGCCGGCGCCGGCTGGTACGCCGTGGACCTCTCCCGGCGGGGCGAGGAGACGGACGCGCGCGGCGGGGAGGGCAAGGGCGCGCCCGCGCAGAAGTACCGGACCACGCACCGGACCCTGAAGGTCGGCGTCAAGGCCGATCAGCCCGGTCTCAGCGAGCGGACGGCGAACGGCACGTACCGGGGCTACGAGGTCGACCTGGCCCTCGCGATCGCACGGGACATGGGCTACGCCCCCGGGGCCGTCGAGTTCAGACCCGTGAGCACCGAGAACCGGAGCAGCCTGCTGGAGAGCGGGACGGTGGACCTGGTCATCGCCACGTACAGCATCACCGACGGGCGGAAGAACGCGAAGCCGCCGGAGTACAGCGTCGCCTTCGCCGGGCCGTACTACGTGGCGAACCGGAGCTTCCTGGTGAACAGGAAGTCGAAACTGCACAAGGTCGAGGACTCCAGCGATCTGATCCGTGACGACCTGGAGGTGTGCACCGCCCGGGGATCGACGTACGTGGACTGGCTCGCGGCGGAGAAGTACAACATGACGGCCTCGCGCCCGAACGGATACGAGGAGTGCGTGCAGCGCCTGCTGAATCCGGCGTCGGACGTCTACGCGGTGAGCACGGACGACGTCATCGTCGCCGGGTTCGTCAAGAAGGACCCGGGCCGTCTCAAGCAGCTCCCGAGCAGTTGGGGAGCGGAGGGCTACGGCGTCGCGATGAAGCCCGAGGAGAAGGAGCTGAAGGGCGAGGTGTGTTCCGCCCTCGCGAAGGTCATGGCGGACGGGACGTGGGAGCGGCTCTACCAGAAGCATCTGTATCCGCTGAGGGACCGGGCGGCGGCGCCGAACAGGCCGTCCCTGGAGGAATGCCCGAAGCGCTGACGGGCGGCGGGGCGGGCGGTGCTCGACCGTGTCGTCGGATCCGGCCGAGCGCCCCTTTGCCGGTGGGCCCTCGCCCCGCCCGCGGACGCGCGCGTCAGGCCGTCGGCTCCCGGCGGAACAGGGCCGTCCAGAGGAACGGCTCGCCGAAGGACGGGGACTCGGGCGGTTCGTCGTTCATGCGGCGGAGCTCGACCTCCGTCAGGCCGGAGAAGATCCGGCGCAACGACTCGGGCGTGTAGGCCAGCCCGCCCCGCAGCCCCGCCCCGTCGTAGAAGGCGGCGTCGGGAAGTTCGGACCCCATGCCCCGCTCACCGGCCGCGAAGCAGGTGAGCGCGAGATGCCCGCCCGGGGCCAGCACGCGGTCCAGGAGCGCGAGATAGCTGATCCGGCGGTGCGGCGGCAGATGGTGGAAGCAGCCGGAGTCGTGGATCAGGTCGTACGGACCGGTGAGCCCGGTCCCCTCGGCCGCCGTGAGGGCGAAGGCGTCACCGCGGTGGAACCGGATGTCGGCCCCCGCCTCCCGGGCCCGTTCCCCGGCCCACGCGAGGGCCGCCGGGGAGAGGTCCACCGCGTCGACCCGGAAGCCCAGGGACGCGAGGTACAGCGCGTTGCGCCCGGGGCCGCACCCCAGGTCCAGGGCGCGGCCCGGGGAGACCAGACCCCGGTCCGCGTACGAGACGAGGTTCTCGTCGGGCTTCGCCACGAAGAACGGGACCGGCTTCGTCCGGTCCGTGTAGAAGCCGTCCCACCAGGACGCCGCGTCGGCCGTCCACCGGTCGGCCTCCGGCGTGACCAAGTCGTCAAGAAGCGCGAGGACATCGTCCGTCGTGCGAATGTTCCGGTCCATGCGGATTCCGCTCCCCTTTCCTGCCCGGAAGGGGGAATCGTAGGACCGTCCGGTGCGGGAGCCCAGCGCGGAAGAAGACGGCGAAGGCCGTGGCCCGGCGTCCGGCGATGCCCGGCGGGAGGGGCCGAATCCCAGGTCGGAGCCGGTCGGTTCGGGCGTCGTCGCATGCCTGGAGGGGCGTGGAAGGGCATGTCCGGGCGCCGCCTGCCGGTGTTTTTCCGGCGGCTTCCCCCCGGCCCTCCGTGCCGCGTCCGGACGCCGTGCCGGAGGCGGTCTCCCGGGTACCGGGAGCCCTCGCTCCGGGCGCCGTCACGCCCCCGCCGAATATGCCCATTGGAGTCCGGCGTGACTCAGAGTGTCGTTAGAGTCACCGTCGTGAGGGCGTGCCGTGCGGGCGGCGCCCGTACCGGATGCGGTGCGGGCCGCGGTGCGGACGAGCGGACCCTCGCGGCCGGGAGGCCGACGCCGTGGCGGCAACGGTTCGTCGGGCGATCGGACTTGATGAGGTGCCGTCCCACGCGTGCCCCACTGCGTGGCGGAGACCCCACCGGCGGGGCGGAACAGGAAGAGTGTGGGGGCAGCGGTGCGGACGACGAAGGAGGACCGATGGTGGGTGCCGTGGCGAACCAGCGGAGCGGGGCGGCCGGGCAGGAGACGGAGGGACAGGGCGCGCGGGACCGACTCCTGCGGGCCGGACGCCAGTTGTTCGCCGCGTACGGGTACGCGCACACGAGCGTCGAGGACCTGTGTGAGCAGGCGAAGGTGCCCGTTCACGTCTTCCAGCAGGAGTTCGTCTCGCGCGAGGTGCTCCTGATGGCGATCTACGACGAGGTCGCGACCCATGGACTGCGCGCCGCCGAGAACGCCCTGATGGCGGAGGGGATGGAGGACTGCCCGACGCGGGAGAGGGTCCGGCTGCTGTTCGACGCCTACGTGAAGGCGGTCACCGGGGACCCCTGCGCGGCCCGGGTGGCGTTCGTCGAGGTGCTCGGGGTCAGCCGGGAGGTGGACAACCATCTCGCCACCTGGCGGACTATGTGGATCGAGTTCCTGACCTCCGAGGCGGAGCGCGCCGTGCGCCGGGGCGAAGCGGTGCCGAGCGACCACGCCGTGACCGTCACGGTGCTGAACCACGCGGTGGACGAACTCATGGCCCACCACGGCCGCCGCCCCCGCCAGGTCGACGCCGAATGGCTGACCGACGAACTGACCAGGCTCTCGCTGACCATGATCCTGCCGTCCTGACCCCGCTGTCCTGTCCCGGCGGCCCCATCTGCCGGACCGGCCGCACGCCTGTCCCGCCGACCGCCGGTCATCCGTCACCGGGCGGGCGAATAATGGGCGGATGGCGGACGACGGAGAACACCGGACGCGCGGAGCGCGGCACAGGACCGGGAACCATCAGGAGCACGGCGGCCGGGCGGACGACCGCAAGGCGGGCGCGGACGACGAGATCTCGGCCGTCCTGACGGGCGTCGGACCCCGGCTGAGGGCCCTGCGCCAGGAGCGCGGCACGACCCTGGCCCAGCTCGGCGAGACCACCGGCATCTCCGTCAGCACGCTCTCGCGGCTGGAGTCCGGCGGCCGCAAACCCACCCTCGAACTGCTGCTGCCGTTGGCGAAGGCGTACGGGGTCCCGCTCGACGAACTCGTCGGCGCCCCGCCCACCGGCGATCCTCGCCTCCGCTTCCGCCCCATCGCCCGGGACGGCATGACCTTCGTGCCGCTGGCCCGGCACCTCGGCGGGCTGCACGCGTACAAGCAGATCCTGCCCGGCGGGCGCGGTGCGACGGGACCGCTGGAGCAGCGGGTGCACGAGGGATACGAGTGGGTGTACGTGCTGACGGGACGACTGCGGCTGGTGCTGGGCGAGCACGATCTGGTGCTGACGGCCGGTGAGGTCGCCGAGTTCGACACGCGCACCCCGCACGCGTGGGCCAGCGCCGGGCCCGAACCGGTCGAATTCCTCAGCCTGTTCGGTCCGCAGGGCGAACGGATGCATGTGCGGGCCCGGCCCGCGGGGCGGCCGGAGACCTGACGGGAAGGGCGGGGGCCCGACGGCCGGCGGTCGCCTACGGACGGTGGCCTACGGCTGGGGCGCGTAGGGGCCGCCGAGTCCCCACGCCTGGTGCATCGCGTCGGCGAACGCCGCCGCCAGTCTGTGCTCGCCGGTGGGGCCGGGATGCGTCCCGTCGTACGTGTCCCGGTGGATGTCGTACCCCGTGGGGCGCGAGGTCAGCAGGATCGGGGACATCGGGTCGTCGAGGTCGGCCACGGCCTTGGCCAGGAGTTCGTTGAACCGGTCGCACTCGGCGGCGAACGGGGCGTCCGACTCGGCCCGTACGTTCGGTATCACGGGCAGCAGCACCATCTTCACGCGCGGGTTCGCGATGCGCGCCGCGGCGATGAACTCCCGTGCTTTCAGGGCGGTCTGGTCGCTGTCGGTGTAGAACCCGAGGTCGATCAGGCCCAGCGACACCAGCAGTACGTCCGTGCGGTGCGCGGTGACCGTGTCGGCGATCACCGGGGCCATGTGCAGCCAGCCCTCGCCCCAGCCGGCCAGATGGGCGCGCGCCCCGGCGGGGAAGTCCGGCGCGGCGTACGCGTGACTGACGGCGGCGTCCGCCCCGGTGTCGTACAGCGCGTCGCGCGGACCGACGATCGCGAACGGGGTGCCGAGGACGGACGTGAGGTGCTGCCACATCCGGTAGCGCCAGGTGAAGTCGCCGGCGCGCCCGATCGTCATGGAATCGCCGACAAACGTGAAACGCATGGGTGTCATCATCGTCGATCGGCGGTGATCGCCCGTCCGGGGGCGGCGTGACGATGGACACTTGTGTCATGCGTTCGTACCTGACTGTGTCCGGAGCCGCCGCACTGCTCCTGTTCGCCGGGGCGCTCCCCGCCGGGGCTGCCGCCACCGAGTCCGGCGACGGGGCCGACCGGAGCTTCACCATCGAGGACCCCCGGATCACCGAGTCCAGCGGTCTCGCCGCCAGCCGCGCCCACCCGGGCGTCTACTGGACGCACAACGACAGCGACGACGGGCCGTACGTCTACGCCGTCGACTCCCGCACCGGCAGGACCGTCGCGACGATCACCATGAGCGGCGTCGGGCGGCCGCGCGACGTGGAGGCCGTCTCGCTCGGGCCCGACGGCAACCTGTACGTGGGGGACATCGGCGACAATCTGAACGGCAGCTGGGACCACGTCTGGATCTACCGCTTCCCGGAGCCGAAGGAGCTGAAGGACACCACGGTCCGCGCCACCCAGTTCGACGTGAAGTACGCGGACGGCCCGCGCGACGCGGAGGCGCTGATGGTCCACCCCACGACCGGGCGGGTCTACATCGCGTCGAAGAACGAGAACGGCGGCGGGCTGTACGAGGGTCCGGCCCGGCTCGCCACCGGTTCCGTCAACGTGTTCCGGCGGGTGGGCGAGGTGCCGTGGGTGACGGACGGGGCGTTCTCGCCGGACGGCGGGGAACTGGTGCTGCGCTCGTACTTCAGCGCCCGCGCGTACGCCTTCCGAGGCGGCAGGCTCGGCGCCGACCACGCCGTCCGGGCACCGTTCCAGCGGCAGGCCGAGTCGGTGACGTACACGGCGGACGGCTCGGCGCTGATGTTCGGTTCGGAGGGGGAACGCAGCGACGTGGTGCGGGTGGACCTGGGGAAGGACGCCGGCCGCGGTGGGAACGGGGCCCGGGGCGGGGACTCGTCGGCGTCCGCCGGGGACACCGGGGACGGCATCGGCGGCGCCGGGGGCATGAGCCTGGGCGGGGTGCTGGTGCTGGTCGCCGTGGCCGCCTTCTTCCTCATGAAGCGGCGTCGCGGACAGGGCTGACCTCGTGGAGCGGTGCCGCGGCCCGAGCCGGCCGTCCGGGGGCGGCCCGGCTCACTCCGCGGACCGTCGTTTCCCGGACCGGCGTTCGACGAGCACCTCGAAACCGTCGATCAGCCGTTGCAGACCGAACGCGAAGTGGTCGGTCCCGTAGTCGAACGCGTCGTCGGAGAGGGCCGCCATCAGCGGGTAGTCGCCGCTCAGCATGGCCCGTTCCAGGTAGGGGCGCTGGTTCTCCCAGAAGTCGTCGTCGCTCAGCCCGGTCTCCCGGGAGGCCTCGGAGGTGTGGAGGCGGGCGCGGGCGATGCCCTCCACGAAACTGTTGACCGTGATGATCGTGGAGATCAGCTCGGCGTCGGACAGCCCCATGCCCCTGATGCCGCCCAGGGCCCTCTCCAGACCGCGCACGGCGTTGGGGCCGAGGACCGTGCGTGCCTGATTGACCTTGAGCAGCCAGGGGTGGCGGCGCAGTTGCTCCAGGTAGGAGCGGGCCAGGGCGCCGAGGGCGGCGCGCCAGTCCGCGGGCTCGTCCCCCGCCGTGCCGTCGGGGACGGCCGGTGACTCGCCCAGGACGTGGTCGAGCATCAGATCGAGCAGTTCGGCCTTGCCGGGGACGTAGCGGTAGAGCGACATCGTGCCCGTGCCCAGATCGGTGGCCAGTCGTCGCATCGACAGGGCGGCCAGGCCCTCCGCGTCGGCGATCTCCACGGCGGCGGTGACGATCCGGTCGAGGGTGAGGGCCGGCCTGGGGCCGCGGGCGGGCCGGTCGCCGGTGCCCCAGAGAAGTTCCAGGCTGCGCGCGATGTCGCCGCTGCCGGCCGTCGTTCCGTCCGTCCCACCCGCTGAATCCCTCTGAGCCATGGCTTCAGCGTAAGCCGCTGGACAGAAACTGCGTACGATGTACTCTCATTCGGGTACAGCGTACGCAGCTCATTGCGGTGCCTTTCCGGGGGCGCCGGGTGCGCGGCGGCTCGACGCGGGCGCGTGGTTCAGCGGACGAAGGGGGTTGTGTCATGGGTGCGAGCGGATATGCCGTACGGGCCGAGGGAGTCACCAAGCGGTACCGACGAAAGCGCGGAGGCGGGCGCGGTGAGGGGGAGGCGAGGGCGCTCGACGGCTTCGACCTGACGGTGGGGCGCGGCGTGGTGCACGGGCTGCTCGGGCCGAACGGGGCGGGCAAGACCACCGCCGTGCGCGTGCTGTCGACGCTGCTGCGGTTCGACGGCGGACGTGCCGAGGTCGCCGGACTGGACGTGGCGCGCGAACCCCGCCGCGTCCGCGCGAGGATCGGGCTCGCCGGGCAGTACGCCGCCGTCGACGAGATCCTGACCGGCCGGCAGAACCTGGAGATGTTCGGGCGTCTCTTCCATCTGGGCGCCGACCGGGCCCGGCGGCGCGCCGCGGAACTGCTGGACCGGTTCGACCTGGGCGGGGCCGCGGACCAGGGGGTCGGGGGATACAGCGGCGGGATGCGGCGCCGCCTCGATCTCGCGGCCTCGATGATCCTCGCCCCCCGGGTGCTGTTCCTGGACGAGCCGACGACGGGGCTCGATCCGCGGGGGAGAGGTGAAGTCTGGGACAGCGTACGGGGGTTGGTGGCGAACGGTACGACGGTGCTGCTCACCACGCAGTATTTGGAGGAGGCCGACCGGCTCGCCTCGCGCATCACCGTCATCGACCGGGGCCGGGCCGTCGCCGACGACACCCCGGACGGGCTGAAGAACCGGGTGGGCGGTGACCGGATCGAGGTCGTCGCGGGGGACACGGCGGATCTGCCCGCGGTCGCCGGGATCGTGGAACGGGCCGCCGGTACCGGCCCCGTCGTCCTCGACGAAGCGGACCGCCGGGTGCACACCGGGGTCCTCGACCGGGTCGCCGCGCTCACCGAAGTCGTGAGGGCCCTTCAGGACGCGGGCATCGCGGTCGAGGACATCGGACTGCGTCGTCCGACCCTCGACGACGTGTTCCTCGCCCTGACCGGAAGCCCGGCGTCCGAACGTCCGGCGTCCGAAGGCCCGGTGTCCGAGAGTCCGGCGTCCGGCCCGCGGGCCGGACGCCGGACCGGCACCACGGAGGAAGAGGAGGTGGCGGCGTGACCGTCGTCGAACCGCGGGCGTGGGGACCCGCGCATGGCCGGCTCCACTGGGCGCTGGCCGACAGCTGGAACGTCGCCCGGCGCACCCTCACCCACTACCGGCGTCAACCACTCGCCATCGTCTGGCAGTTGGGCTTCCCGATCCTCTCCGTGCTGCTGTACGGGTACGTCTTCGGCAGCGCCATGAAGGTTCCCGGCGGGGGCGACTACCGGGAGTTCCTGATGCCGGGCATGTTCGCCACGACCATGGCCCTGGGCTTCATGAACACCGCCGTGGCCATGGTGACGGACGTCGGGAAGGGGGTGGTGGACCGGTTCCGTTCCATGCCGATGGCGCCGTCCGCGGTCTGTGCCGGACGCGGTCTCGCCGATCTGCTGGTCGCCGCCGCCGAACTGGCGATCCTGGTGGCGACCGCGCTGGCGATCGGCTGGCGCGCGGGCGACGGACCGGCCTCGGCCGTGGGGGCGTTCGGACTGCTCCTGCTGCTCAGGTTCAGCCTGATCTGGGTCGGCGTCTGGCTCGGGCTGCTGGTCCCGGACCCGGAGTCGGCGGGTGGCCTGTACGCGATCGCGTTCCCGGTCACGATGATCTCCAGTGCGTTCGTCGCGCCGTCCCTGATGCCGGGCTGGCTGGGCGCCGTCGCCGCCTGGAACCCGATCTCGTCCACGGTCACGGCGACGCGCGAACTCTTCGGCAACCCGGTGGCGAGCGGCGGCACCTGGGTCGAGGAACACGCCCTGCTGATGGCGGTGGTGTGGCCGCTGGTGCTGACCGCGGTGTTCCTGCCTCTGGCGGTTCGGCGCTTCCAGCGACTGAGCCGCTGAGCCGCCGAGCCGCTGGATCGCGGGTGGCCGGTGGGGCGTCCCCGGGGCCCGCCGGGCACGGGTCGGTCGGCCCGGGTAGGGTCCGGCGCCATGACGAACCAGGAACCCGCGCCCTTCTCCACCGAACGCCTCGACGCCCTGCCGCTGCGGGTCGCGTACGCGGACGAGATGGCGGCGGTGCTGGACGACCCGGCCCTGTACACGTACACCGGGGGCGCCCCGGAGTCCGCCGACGGTCTGCGGGCCCGCTACGAACGGCAGACCGCCGGTTCGCCCGACCCCGGGGTGCGGTGGTGGAACTGGGTGCTGCGGGTTCGGGACGAGGACCGGCCGGCCGGATACGTGCAGGCGACGGTGCGCGTCCGGGACGCGGAGGCGGAGATCGCCTGGGTGGTCGGAACGCCGTGGCAGGGGCGCGGGTACGCGAAGGAGGCCGCGGTCGGGCTGGTGTCCCATCTGACGCGGGCGGCGGCGGAGGAGGACGTGCGTACCGTCGTCGCCCACATCCACCCGGACCACGCCGCCTCCGCCGCCGTGGCCGCGGCGGCGGGTCTGGCGCCGACCGCGGAGTGGTACGACGGCGAACGGCGCTGGGAGCGGAGCCCGGACCGGAACCGTGACCGGAACCGCGAGTGTGACTGGGCGAGCTAGTGCCAGGAGCGGCACTAGGTGACACCAAGGTGGGTCGGTGAGCCGGCACCGAGCGTGGACTCGAGCGCGGTACCTGTCACCGTTTGGGCATTCCAGCCGTCACCACCCGGGGTTTTTCGCTCTAGTTGTCACCAACTCCGCTGGACCGGGGGCTGCGACGGTGATCTCCGTGACGCTGCGCCAAAACCTGTCGCAGTGTGCTACGGGCAATGTGGCTGACCGTAGTTGACCTGTGGAGGGAGGCACGCCGGTAACTGACTCGCCGGAAGCAACTTTCGCGCCGAAACCCACGTCTGCCAGTGGGAACGGGACCGAACCTAACCGACCCATACATGAACGGAGCTTTCGGTGCTCATAGGACTGCTCACCGCCGTGGCAGCATCGATCTGTTACGGCACGGGCTCCGTCCTTCAGGCCGTCGGATCACAGAAATCAGCCCGCCGAGAGGCCGCTGCG
>NZ_JBEZVN010000030.1:0-6340 GCF_040636995.1 Streptomyces sp. NPDC032161
CGGGAACGTCCCGCTTCGCGGGACGTTCCCGAAAACCAGCGCCACCCCAGGGAACCGACCTGACAGGGTTGACGAAACAGATAGGGGCACCCCCCTGCCCGATCCGGATGATCGAGCCGGGCGGCATGACGGTCGACCCGTTAGAGACCACCCCGTACAGATAGTTGTCCGCCGTGTTGTAGCTGATGGAGTTGTAGTTGAGGCCGGCTCTGGCCGTCCCCTCAGGCTGGAAGGTCACGCCCCCGGAGGCGCCGGTGATCGCCTTGTAGAGGCGAGTGGGTATCTCCTGACCGACGAAGACCGTCGGGTCGGCCGGGTCGAACGGGTCACCGGCCGCCGCGTACGAGGCGGGGGCGGTGAACAGCGGGGCCGCGGCGGCGCTGAAACCTGTCAGCATCGCCATGACGACGAGTCCGGTGAGCGAGCGGCGTCTTCTGTGCCGCCCCCGGCGTGCGGGCTTGATGGCCATTCAGAATCCTCCCGGCTTCCGCCTCGGTCCGGAACGTCTGTCCCCGTGCGCACCCGTCGTCGTACCGGGTCTCGCATCCCCGCGCGCCCCGGGGCGGGACGACGGCCACCAGGACCCGCCTCCCCCGGGTCCGCTCGTCGCGGCACGCAACCGCCTCAGTCCGACCATTCCCGGCTGCCCCTCCGCATGAGACATCCAGCAATTCACTCCGTCAGATTGCCCCAGATACCACACATGTGACGGTATGGGCATCTAAACCTAAGAAGGGAGCAAAGCACCTAACTAGCCATTCCGCATTAGTTGTCTTTTTTGGACAAACGCGCCGCCTTTGCCGTATGGAGAGGTGATCGCTGGTCACACGACCGGCTGAGGGCTGTCCAAGACGTGGGCGCACTCATACGGAGGACCCGGACGGCAGGTCACGGAGCCCTCCCGAAATCACCAGGGAATACGCCTCCGGCAGCACACGGGGAGGGCACCCCGGCGACATCCTGGCAACACCCGGAGAACACCCCCGAAGGCAGCACTCCCGAACGACCGCACTCAACTGCGCTAATTACCCCGGCAGTTCGAGCCAAGGTCTCCCCAAGCCCGCATACCGGCGAGTAATGTTCACGCTTCCGAACAGCATTCCCCCACCCCGCACTCCTGCCTTGCCGTCCAGCCAGGAACCGAGCAACCCAAGGAGCAGCACCCCGATGTCGCACGGAAACCCCCCGCCCCCGTCCCCCTACTCCTCCTGGCCCGGACGGTCGCAGCAGCTGCCTCGAGGACACCAGCCTCCGCCCCCGCAGCAGGCCGACTACCTGCTGCCCTGGCAGCGCTCGCACCCCTTGCCGCCGCTGGCACCGTCGCCCGGAACCGCCACGTCCGAGTCACCCTCCACCCGGACACCCGGCCACACGCCCGACCACCCGCCCACCCGTCACGGCGATCTGCGCCGGCTGCGCACCTCGTACCGTTCGCTCAGACGCGTCGCGGCGCTGACCGCACTGGGCTACTTCATCGTCTTCCTGCTGCTCTCCGGCTTCGCCAAGGACCGGATGCAACAGCCCCTGTTCGGCGGCCTCAACCTCGGTCTGGTGCTCGCGCTCGGCCAACTGCCCGTCGCGCTGCTCGCCGTCGTCCGGTACGAACGGACCGCCCGGCGCACGGTCGACCCGCTCGCCGCCCGGCTCCGCAGAGGAGGAGCGGACCGGTGAACGGATTCGACGACTCCGCCCGGTCGATGTCGCTGGTGGCCTTCATGGCCGTCGGCACCATCGCCCTGCTGCTCTGCGTGATGTCCGGCCCCGACCGCGACGACCTCGAAGAGTTCTACGCCGGCTCCCGCGGCCTCTCCCCGCGCCGCGCCGGCTTCGCGCTCGCGGGCGACTACCTGTCCGCCGCAACCGTCCTCGGCACCACCGGCATCATCGCCCTCACCGGCTACGACGGGATGATCCTCGCCCTGAGCATCACCCTCTCGCTCGTCCTGCTGATGTTCCTGCTGGCCGAACCGCTGCGCAACGTCGGCGGGTTCACCATGGGCGACCTGTTCGTACGCCGCGCGCCCGGCGGCGCCGTCCGCATCACCGCCTGCGCCACCACCATCGCCGCGCTCATCCCGATGATGGTCGTCCAGCTCGCCAGCAGCGGCGACCTGCTCGCCTTCATCCTTGGATTCGACAGCTCCCTGTTCCGCACCGGCGCCATCATCGGCCTCGGCGCCCTGATGATCGGCTACGCGGCGATCGGCGGCATGAAGGGCACCGCCCTGATCCAGATCGTGAAGACCGTGGTGCTGCTCGTCGCCTCGTTCACCATCGCCGTACTGATCATGAGCCGGTTCGACTGGGACACCGGCGCCCTGCTCTCGGCGGCCCGGCAGGGCAGCGGCGCGGGAGCCGCGTTCCTCGGCTCCGGGCTCCAGTTCGACGGGAGCGGACTCGACATGGTCAGCTCCGAACTGACCGTCGTGCTCGGCGCCGCCTGCCTGCCCCACGTCACCATGCGCCTGACGAGCGCCCCGTCCGCGCAGGCCGTACGCCGCACCATGTCCTGGGCCGTCTCCGTGGTGGCCGGGATCTGTCTGCTGCTCGTCGTGATCGGCTTCGGCACCGCCGCGTTCGTCGGCCACGAACGCATCACCGCCGCCGGGGCCTCCGGGAACAGCGCGATCCTCCAGGTGACCGGCGCGGTCGCGAGCGGCGGCCGGTTCGGAGCCCTGGTCGTCACGACGATGACGACGGCGATCTTCCTGACCCTGCTCGCCTCCGTCGCCGGAATGATCCTGGCCTGCGCCAACTCACTCGCGCACGACCTCTTCGCGCACGGACTGCGCGGGATGCGCGACCCCGCCAGGAAGCCGCTGCCGGGCCTCTCCGAGATGCGTACGGCACAGGTCTCCGCGACCGTCGTCGGGATCCTCGCCACCACCCTCGCCGTCGTGGCCCGACACTGGAACGTGCAGGCCCTGGCCACGCTCTCGTTCTGCGTCGGGGCGTCCGCCCTGGCCCCGGCCCTCATCTACAGCATGTTCTGGCGGCGCTTCACCCGCACCGGGCTGCTCAGCACCCTGATCGTCGGCACCGCCACCGTCCTGGTGCTGATCCCCGGCACCAACCTGGTCTCGGGCTCGCCCTCGTCGGTCTTCCCCGACCTCGACTTCAACTGGTACCCGTACACCACGACCGGGCTCGTCTCCGTCCCGGCCGGTTTCCTGGCCGGCTGGCTCGGCACGGTCCTCCCCCGCGGCACGGCACCCGCGGCTCGCCGCCTGTACCAGGGCGAGGAACCACGCATCCTGGCGGGCACAGCACCGGTGGACCGCACCTGAGAACGGGAGCGGAGTCCGCGGGCATCGGCCGCATCGACGTGCTCCCTGGCCCAAAGTCCGGGGAGCACGTCAACAGCAATCACCCTCTACTCGTCACGCGTTGCCTCTACTCGTCACCCGTTGGCATGGCAAGGAACTCCGCCCACACCGTCTTCCCCAGGGGAGCCCGGGGAGACGCCCCCCAGCGGGCGGCGAGCGCGTCGACGAGGACCAGGCCGCGTCCCGTGTCCTTGTCGTCGGCAGGCACGGAGACATCGACCGGCGGCAGCTCCGCGCAGGCGTCGGAGACCTCGACCCGGATCCGCCGGGCTCCCGTCTCGTACGCCATGCCCAGGAGGAAGTTGCGACCGCGGACCCGGCCGTGACACACCGCGTTCGCCGCCAGCTCGGCCACCACCAGAGCCACGGCGCAGGAGATCTCCGACGCCGGGGAGAACCCCCACTGCCCGAGGTGCCCCACCGCCTCCCGACGGGCGAGCCGGGCACCGCGGGCGGTGGACGGGAACTGCCGTGAGAAAAAGTGCCGTTGCAGGTGCGGATGCGTCACCTCCTCCGGGCCTTCCGGATACGGAACCCGGCCCGGCTCCCGCTGCGGCCCGTCGTCCGGCGCGGTCACTGCCTTGAGCATGGTGCGGCCCATCCCATTCCGTCGCTCCGCACCCGTCCCACAGAGTGCGGAAATCGTTACGTTCCGCAGTCAAGAATCGGCCCGCACGCATAGGCTCGGAAGGTGACACGGCATTACCTTCACGGCCGTAAGCAAGAAGAAGTGACGCCATGGCCAAAGGAATTGACCCCCAGGAATCCCTCGCCGCGTTGTTCGGTTGCCGGGTGCGCAAACTCCGTACGGCGGCCGGACTGACCCAGGCCGAACTCGGCAGGATGACGCACGTCGTCAGTACCCGGATCACACAGATCGAGCGGGCGTCCGGAGCCAGGCCGTCCCAGGAGCTGGCACAGGCCCTGGATGCCGCGCTGGTGGCGGACAACCTGCTGGTCGACCTGTGGCCGTACGTCTACCGGGAGGCGTGCCCGGACTGGGTGCAGGCGTTCATGACCCTCTCGGCACGGGCAACGGCAATCAGGCAGTACCTCGCACATGTCGTACCGGGCCTGCTCCAGACCGAGCCCTACGCGCGCGCTCCTGAGCGTCGGGCGCACGCTCAAGAGCGAAGAGCAGTTGGAGGAGCGGCTGTCGGCGCGCATGGTCCGCCAGGAGCGCCTGCGGAGTACCGACCGCCCCGAGCTGTGGGTGGTCCTCGACGAAGCCGTGCTGCGGCGGCCGGTGGGCGGCCCGGACGTCATGCGGGACCAACTGGCCCGTCTGCTGGCCACGGCCGAGGAACCCCACATCACCGTGCAGGTGCTGCCGTTCGCCCACGGCGAGCACGGTGTCCTGGGCGGTTCCCTGACCGTTCTGGACCTCCCCGACGGCACAGAAACCGCCTATACGGAAGGCGCGCACTACGGCCAGTTGATCGAGGATCCGGAGGAGGTCGGGCGCTTCGCGGTGACCTACGATCTCCTCCGGGCAGCGGCTCTGCCCCCTCACATGTCGCTCGACATGATCCGATCCGCGATGGAGGACAACCACCATGACGCGACCGTCGTTTCCCGATCCGACCGCCGTCGCCTGGCGCAAAAGCAGCTACAGCAATCAGGAAGGGGGCGACTGCGTCGAGGTGGCGGACGGACTCCCCGGAATCGTCCCCGTCCGTGACAGCAAGACAGCCGACGGACCGGCACTCACCTTCCCCGCACACTCCTGGACCTCGTTCATAGACGAGCTGAAGAAGGATCACCGCTTCCACCCCGGCCGGTAGCCGACGCGCCGGAATCTCCGTGGCATGCACCGATCCGCCCATCATCGGAACCGGGCCGGCCTTCCACCTCAGATGTCTGTCGGGTGACCTCGGGACGGGCAGCCACGCCCCGGCACACATGCTTCCGACCTCGGGTCACCCGACAGTTCAGCCCTCCGACTTCGCGCCGGGCCCCGTCCCCGTCTCCGCGTCCGACTCGGGCTCAGCCTCCGGCGCCTCCTCCGTCGGGTCCGGGACCACCCGACCGGTGAGCGCCGCGAGCGTGTTGCGCACATACGTCATGTGCGCGTGCAGCTCCTCGCGGGCCTCCTCGTGCTCCCGCAGAATCCGTTCCGTCTCCCGGACCACCCGCTCCTCGCGGATCCTGCCCTCCGCGATCAGCTCGGCCGCCCGCGCCTCGGCGTTCTCGTCGGTGTGTCGCGCGTCCTCCTCCGCCCGGGCCAGTTCCCGCCGCGCCTCGGCCAGCCCGGCCTCCGCCCGCTCGGTCAGCTCGTCGTGGCGTGCCGCCTGCGCCGCCTCGGCCTCGGCCACTTCGCCCTCGGCCGTCTTCCACCGCTCGGCGTGCTCCTGCTCCTGGTGCACGAGGACGCTCTCGGTACGACGGCGCGTCTCCTCCATCATGAACCGCGCCTGTTCCCGCGTCTCCTCGGCGTCCGTACGGGCCTCCGCGGCGATCCCCTCGGCCTCCGTACGGGCCGTGGCCAGCGTCTCCTCGGCGTACTCACCGGCCGCCGCGCGCATCGCCTCGGCATCCGTCCGCGCCGACCCGCGCACCGCCCGGCCCGCCTCGTCCGCCGCGTCCCGCAGCGCCTGCGCCTCCTCCTGCGCGGCGCTCCGCATGGACCCGGCCTCGCCCTCCGCGAGCGCCAGGATCCGCTGGGCGCGCTCGCCGAGCGAGGCGTAGTCCTGCGGGGCGAGCCCGGCGACCACCTCGCGCAGCCGGACCGCCTCGGCCGACAGCTCCTCCACCTGCGCCGTCAGCCGGGCCACCCGCTCCCGCGCCTCGTCCCGCTCGCCCGCCAGCCCGGCCAGAGCCCGGTCCACCTGCTCCGGACGGTAGCCGCGCCCCCGCACACCGACGAAGTCAAGTCCGGACCCCGGTGCAGAACTCATCCCTAAGCCTCTTTCCGACTCGCCGAACAGCAGCAACAGGTCAAGGATGCGGCAATTCGGCGCAGAAGTCGGAATCGATCAACGGCTTTTCGGAGGGAAGCGATGGGTTTCACAGCT
>NZ_JBEZVN010000030.1:6439-70772 GCF_040636995.1 Streptomyces sp. NPDC032161
ACGGCACGGCACGGCACGGCACGGCACGGCACGGCACGGCACGGCACGGCACGGCACGGCACGGCACGGCACGGCACGGCACGGCACGGCACGGCACGGCGCCCGGCCCCTTTCGGGAGCCGGGCGCCGAACCTGCGGCCCGCCCGCATCCATACGACCGGGTCGGCCGCATCCGTCAGAGCAGCCCGTCCCACATCTGTTCGAGCAGTACGGACCACCAGCTCTCCGGCGACGCCAGCGCTGCCGCGTCCAGCGCCGCCAACTGGGCCTGGAAGTCGACCGTCCAACGGCCCGCCTGCTCCGGATTCAGCCCGAAGCGCAGCCGCCACATCCGGCCGAGCAACGCCATCGAACGCTGGAACTCCGGCAGCCCGGTGTTCACGAACTGCGGCGCCACCGACTGCCCGCCCGGACCCGCCTCGACCGGTACGGCCACGATGTTCGCGGTGCCGTACTGGACGCAGATCGCCCGGCCGAAGTCGGTACCCATCACGAGGTACGCCCCCGCGTCCGGCGCCGCCTGGACCTGCCGCTGCGCGGCCAGCTCGGCCAGCGTCGGCACCACCGGCTGCCCGGGCTGCGCCCAGAAGAACGGCCCGAAGTCGGCGGGCAGCCCCGCCCACACCAGCGCCCGCGCCACGGTCTCGGGCACACCCTGCCGGGACACCGCGCGCTGATCGAAGCGCAGGATGCCCTGCGGACCGAAGGACTGCACCATCTCCTGCGCGACGGCCTCCGGAGGCACCGGTGGCGCGGGCGGCATCTGCGGCAGCGGCGCCCGCACCGGCGCGGGGCGCGCGGGACCGTCCGCCACCTGGTGCAGCTCGCCCTGATGCGTCAGCAGATGCCGCATGCCCTGCTGCCGGCTGGCGTGATCGGTGCCGTACGGGGCGACGCTGGTGATCCGCACCTGCGGCCAGGTCTCACGGATCATCCGCGCGCAGTAGCCACCGGGCAGCTCGCACGACTCCAGCTCGGTGTGCAGCTCGATGACCTGCTGCGGCGGCACGTTCATCGCCCGCAACTCGTGCAGCATCTGCCACTCCGGGTGCGGAGTGCCGGGCGCCGAGCGGCGGATCAGCTGCTGCTCGCTGCCGTCGTGCGCGCGGTAGCGGAGCACGGCCTGGTAGCCGGGACCGACGGTCGGCTGCCCGGGCTGCTGCGGATAGCCGTACGCGGCGGGCGGCGGGGTGTGCCCGGGCGGCGGTACGGGAGCCGGCCCCTGCGGCGCACCGGGAGGGCCGGGCGGGCCGGGAGGTTGCGGCAGACCCGGGCCGCCGATGCTCGGGTCGGCGAGCATCGTCGCCGCGTGATGCACCCCACCCCCCGGCGGAGGCGTCGAACCAGGAGGCACGGGCGGCACCGAACCACCAGGAACCCCAGGCGCACCCGGAGGACCCGGAGGACCGGGCGGACTCGGCGGACCGGGCGGACTCGGCTGCTGCGGCGCGCCGGAAGCACCGTGAACCCCGGGGGGACCAGGAGGACCGGGAGGACCGGGAGGGCCGGGCGGGCCGGGAGGCTGCGGCAGACCCGGGCCGCCGATGCTCGGGTCGGCGAGCATCGTCGCCGCGTGATGCACCCCACCCCCCGGCGGAGGCGTCGAACCAGGAGGCACGGGCGGCACCGAACCACCAGGAACCCCAGGCGCACCCGGAGGACCGGGCGGACTCGGCGGACCGGGCGGACTCGGCGGACCCTGCTCGGGAACGAGCTGCGTCGGCAGGTACCCACCGGCCGGGGAACCGGGTGCACCCGGACCCGAGGGCGGCGGCACCGGCGCGCCGGGCACACCGGGCGGCGGCGGGGTCGAGGGGCCGCCCCCGCGCGTACCGCGCGGGGGCACGGCGGCCTTGCTGGTGGTCGCGTCCGCGATGTCACCGGCCCCGGGCGCGCCGGGCACGGGCGTACCCGGCGCGGGAGTCCCCGGCACAGGGGTGCCGGGCGCGGGAGTACCGGGCGTGGGAGTACCGGGCGCGGGAGTCCCCGGCGCGTCCGGTGCCTGCGCCCCCGGCGCGGAACCGGCGGCGCGCGGCGAGTCCAGCCCCGGGACGATCGCCGTCGGCGGCAGCTGACTGCCACCGGACATCAGCGCGGTCGGCGCGTCCGCGGGCACGACCGGCGGCGGGGTGCCCTCGTCGTCGGCGCCCGAGAGCGGCGGCGCGAACACCGTGGCGGGAAGCGGGACCGAGCCGTCGTCCGAACCCGCGTTGGTGTCGGTCCCGTCCCACGGCGTGGAACCGGCGGGCACGCTCGGCGGCGACGCCGGAACACCGTCGTTCGCGGTGGGCTCGTACTCGGCCCGGCCCCCGCCCGTGCCCCCGGCCACAGCTCCGGACACACCACCGGCCACGGCTCCGGGCGCACCCCCGCCCGTACCTCCGCCCGTGCCTCCGGTCGACGAAGGCGCGCCCGAGACCTCCGGGCCCTCGCCCCGGCCGTCCTGGCCGCCCTGCTCGTTCGGCTCCCCACCGTCGTTCCGGTCGTTCCGATGATCGGGAATGCCCAGCTTGTCCGCCGCCTCCTGGAGCCACTCCGGCGGGCTCAACAGGAAGGACGTCTGATTCAGATCGACCCGCTGCGGCAGCTCCGGAGCGGCCGGCGCGGCGGCGACCGCCCCGTACTCCTCCTCGTACCGCCGGATGATCTCGCCCACCGGCAGCCCCGGCCACAGCGTGGCCTCACCACTGTCCCCGGCGATCACCAGCCGCTGCCTGCCGCCGTCCGAGACCGGACCCTCGGCACGGTCCTCGCCCCACACGACGAACCCCAGCTCGAACTCCCGCACCCGCACCTCCCGGTGCTGATACGCGGGCACATCGCCGTTGATCCACTCGTCGGCGCGCTCCTGCGCCTGCGCGAACGTCACCATCGCGCTCACCCCTCCACCGGGACGGCCCGCGCGAAGCCACCGTCCACCATCAGGTTCGCCACGGTCTCCAGCTCCGGCGGATTGCCCGCCAGACGCTCCAGGAACGCATCGAAGTCGTCACCGCACGGCAGCAGCAGCCGGTCCACCCGCTCCTGCACGTTCCAGCCGTCCCGGTCCCGCGCGTCGTCGTACGCGCAGAACCACACCGAACCGATACCGGAACCTTTCGCCTTCACCGCGAGCAGACCGCCCTGGACGAAGGCGACCCCCAGGAAGTCCTTGGTCAGATGGTCCCGCAGACACTTGTTCACATACACCAGATCGTTCACGGCGGCCTCCTCGCGCACCGTGAAGAACGGCTGATCGACCAGGAGTCCCAGCTGCGCGTCGAGCGCGGCGCCGACCGGCGCCGAACCACCCGCCGCCTTGAGGAACGAACGGTACGCACCCGGCAGCCGGTAACCCAGGTCCTCCTCGACCCCCTGCACCTGCTGCTCGGTCACCGCCACGGCCCCCTTCGGCAGACCGAAGTGCGCGGGCCGGGTCTCCTGCAACGGCCGGGTGCCCCGCTTGTCCTGGTCGACCTCCGTCGCCGCGAGTCCCGCGTGATGCCTCAGCAGCGCCTTGACCTCGACCGGGATCAGCTCCATGCGCCGACCGCCGGGCACGTGGTGCCACGTCCAGCCGTGCGGCGTCGCGACCGCCGGAATCGTGTCCCACAGCTCATGACCGCTCGCCGCCAGCGCCGCGTTGGCCGAGACGTAGTCCGTCAACCGCAGCTCGTCCACACCGAACCCCTGCGGGGGCTCGGCGATCTCCGCGGCGGCACGCGCGTACGGCGAGAAGTCCGGACTCCCGTCCGCGCCTATCCGCACACCCGCGGGATGCCGCGCCGCACGGACCGGATCCGGGAAGTGCACGAGCTGCCCGGCATAGGCCGCGTTCGGCGGCGCGGCCTGCTGCCCGGGCCGACCTGTCGTCATGGCGTTGCCCCCTGCTGCGTCTGGCTGGTGAGGACCGGCCTGCCCGAGGGGGACGGTCCGCGCACAGCCTATGCGGTGCCGCAAGCCCCGGAACCGCCCCTGCTCCCCTCCTTTCCCTCCTCCCTCCCGACCGCCCTCCACACCGTCACGAACCGTCACGACCGCACGACGGACGAGCGACGACTCCCCGCCCTCCGGGAGCCGCCGCCCCACCCCCCAGGGCGACACAAACCGCCGTAACCCCGCCCCAGCTTCCCCACCAGCCCGGACATTTGGCAGGCTGTCACCGCAACTCGGGGGCGTGCACATCACGCGGCCACCGCCGCGGGCACGGGAGGGAACAGCACCATGCACACCGCACTAACAGTCACACCCACCGGCACACCCGGGGATCCACGCCTCAGCTGGAGCAGCACCCGCACCGCTCACGCACCCCGGCTGCACCAGCGCCGCGACGGCATCCTCCCCGCGGTGGCCGCTGCCCTGTCCGTACGCGGCGAGACACTCACCTGCACCGCGGGCAAGGGCGACCAGCCCCCCGTGCTCCACCCCCTCGTGCAGGACTTCCTCGACACCCTCACCAGCGGCCAGCGCGAACGGTTCACCGGCCGCTGCCCCGAGGCCATGCTGCTGTCCCGGCACCTCGCCGCGGCCGAAACCGCCCGCTCCAAGCGCGCCCGGCGCAAGCCCCTGACCAACGGCGAGGCCCGCCGCGCCCTCAAGCACTCCCGCCTCACCGCACGGCACATCCGCGAGGACGGCGACCCCCTGCACGGCAGCTACGCCCCGCCGTGCCGCTCCTGCTCGGCGATGCTCGCCCACTTCGGAGTACGTCCCGTCGACCTCGCGACGGACGGGGCGGCGACCACCGCCGAGAAGGGCTGACCCCGCGCCGATGCACGACCGAACCGACCTGCCCGGCCAGACGGCCCCCGCGCACCCCGACCGCCACGCCCCGGCCCGCTTCCCCGCCCCCGTCGACACCGCCCTGCGCTCCGCGGGCTGGCAGCCCGGCCGCTGGGACATCCGCCGGGCCGAGGAATGGGCCGACGCCCTGCGCGCCCACCGCTCACCCGCCGGCCACCAGCACGCCGTCTTCCCGGCGGCCGTGGAGGCCTGGGCGGAGTTCGGCGGACTGCACATCAAGGCCACCGCGCCCGGCCGCCAGATCGCACCCGCGCCGGTACGCATCGACCCGATGAGCGGCCTGCACCTCGCCCGCACCCTCGGCGACCTCGGCCGGGCCCTGGAGACCGAGATCAGTCCGCTGGGCGAGGAGGGCGACGGACAGGCGATCCTCGCGATCGACACCGAGGGCCGCGTCTACAGCATCGACCACACCGGCGACTGGTACCTCGGCCCGGACATCGACCAGGCCCTGACCAGCCTCGTCACGGGCATCCAGCCGGAACGCCTCACCGCGGGCTGACCCCCGCCCGGCCCCGGCAACAGCAACCGACCGCCCGGCCGACGACGGCCCGGTGGGACCGGCACGGCCCGGATCGAACGGCCGCGGCCCCACACGCCCCGCGATCAGGCGGACGCGCCCC
Organism: Streptomyces sp. NPDC032161; assembly: GCF_040636995.1. Lineage (NCBI taxonomy): Bacteria > Bacillati > Actinomycetota > Actinomycetes > Kitasatosporales > Streptomycetaceae > Streptomyces > Streptomyces sp. NPDC032161. Next base: position 11,845 of record NZ_JBEZVN010000030.1, read on the forward strand.
CCGGGTCCGGCAGCACCGCCGACACCCGGAAACCCCCCGCGTCCGTCGGGCCCGAGACGAACACACCCCCGAGCCCCAGCACGCGCTCCCGCATGCCGACGAGCCCGTTGCCCCCGCTCGGCAGCCCGGCATCCGCCGTCGCGGCGTCCGACGGACCGTTCTCCACCTGCATCGCGACCTCCGAGCCGCGGTGCGCCAGCCGTACCCACGTCCTCGCGCCCGCCGCGTGCTTGTGCACGTTCGTCAGCGCCTCCTGCACCACCCGGTACGCGGTCTGCTCGACCTCCGGCGCGTACGGGCGGGCCTCGCCGTCCACCGACAGCTCCACCGTCATACCGGCCGCCCGGGACTCCCCCACCAGCTTCTCCACCTCGGCCAGCCGGGGACCGTCCTCCACCGCCGCCGCCTCGGCCGCCGCGGCCGCCGCCCGGCCGACCGAGGCGAGCGGCACCTGCGCCCGCGCGGGACCGGGCACCACCGACTCCCCCGCCCGCAGCACCCCGAGCATCTCCCGCAGCTCCGTGAGCGCCTGCCGCCCCATGTCACCGACCAGCGCCGCGTTCCGCACCGCCTTCGCCGGGTCCTTCAGCGCCACGGCCTGGAGCGCGGCGGCGTGCACCACCATCAGGCTCACCCGGTGGGCCACCACGTCGTGCATCTCACGGGCGATCCGGTGACGCTCCTCCGTCCGCGCCCACTCGGCCCGCTCCTCGGCCCGGTCGGCGAGCAGCGAGAGCTCCTGCTCCAGCGAGTCCGCCCGCTCCCGCAGGCTCTCCATCAGCCGCCGCCGGGCCCCTATGTACAGGCCGAACAGCACGGGCGGCGCGGTGAGCCCCAACGACATGAAGAGGGAGATCAGCGGGATGTACCCGTCGCCCGGCCCGAATTCGGCCTGATCGGCGACGCTCTGCCGCATCCGTACGTACGTGACGATGAACGACCCCGCGAAGGACATCCCCGCCAGCACGACCGTGATCCTGCGCGGCACCTCGGAGGCGGCCAGCGTGTAGAGGCCGACCAGCCCCATCAGGAAGCCCATGTCGGCGGGGGCCGTCGCGATCGCGACCAGCACCACGGCGATCGGCCAACGCCGCCGCACCACCAGCACGGCCCCCGCGACCAGCCCGAACACCACGCCGACCGGCACCGGCAGCGCGGCGTCGCGGGCGAAGTCCACCCCTTCCCACCCGCACTCCAGCGCCGACAGGAGCGCGAGCCCCACGTCCAGTGCGACACTCCGCCGCCGTCCCCACCACGCATAGCCGCGGGCAGTCGCACCCACGGCTTCCCGGTGTTCCCCCGTTGCGGTCATGCCGTCCACCCTACGGGCGCACGCACCTCATTTACGGGCGACCTGGACAGCACGCGCGTCCGCCGAACAGAGACGGAACGGTCGCTTTTCGCTTGAAATAGTGAATCGAGCAGGCTTTCGCACCGGACGTCCGCATTCCGGACGACGGTCGACGCATGACGGAAATCACGAGCAGGTACGCCGACTTCGAGGGTCTGCGCGCCCGAGCCGTCGCCCTCCGTCGCCAGGGTCTCAGCCTGCGCCGGATCCGCGATCGCCTGCACGTCCACAACAACGACCTCCTGAGCCGTCTCGTCCGGGGCGAGCCCGCCCCGGAGTGGACCAAGCGCCCCAACGCCAAGGGCGACCTGCGCGCAAGAGCCCGGGAACTGCGGCTACAGGGCATGACGTACGACCAGATCCAGGTGGAGCCGGGCTGCTCGAAGAGCTCGATCTCGCTGTGGGTGCGGGATCTACCGAAGCCCGAGCGGAGGCGGACGCGGGAGGAGGCGTCGGCCATCGCCAGGCGCGGCCGGGAGGCCACCCTCCAACGGCGCGAGGCGGAGCGGCAACGGACCAAGCAGGCAGCGGAGAAGGAGACCGGGACACCAAGCTCACGCGAACCCTTCCTGCTCGGCGTGGGGCTCTACTGGGCGGAGGGTTCCAAGGCCAAGCCGCACCGCCCGGAGGAGCGAGTCACCTTCGTCAACAGCGACCCCCACATGATCGAGGTGTTCCTCGCATGGCTTCGCCTGTTGGGCGTACGGCCGGATCATCTCCGGTTCCATGTGCACATCCATGAGACGGCCGACGTCCCGACGGCGGAGCAGTTCTGGCGGGCCCTGACGGGCGCCGACGCCTCGGCATTCGGCAAAACGTCCCTCAAGAAGCATTCCCCCAGGACCAACCGGAAGAACACGGGTCCGGCCTATCGGGGCTGTCTGGTCGTACGAGTCCTGAAAAGCGCCGACCTGTACCGTCGCATCGAGGGCTGGTGGTACGGCATAGTAGGAGCTGCCTCGACGCCCGATCATGAAATTCGGGCATAGCGGACGAACTATCCCGGGTCGTCTAATGGCAGGACAAATGGTTTTGGTCCATTGAATGAGGGTTCGATTCCTTCCCCGGGAGCCACAACACGGGCCCCGACCACCAAGGTCGGGGCCCGTACGCATGTCCGCACGCGCATCTCCCGCCCGTCCACCCACCGAGCCCCCACAGGCCCCCCGGTATCCTTCGGATGTCCACCACCCGAAGCCGAAGGGCATTTCCGTGAGCTCCGAACGCCCGGCAGCCGTCGTCGTCCTCGCAGCGGGTGAGGGCACCCGCATGAAGTCGAAGACACCCAAGGTCCTGCACGAGATCGCCGGGCGTTCGCTCGTCGGACACGTCGTCGCCGCCGCCCGCGAACTGGACCCGGCCCACCTCGTCGTGGTCGTCGGCCACGAGAGCGAGCGGGTCACCGCACACCTCACCGCCGTCGACGACCGACTGCGCACCGCCCACCAGGCCGAGCAGCGGGGCACCGGCAACGCCGTGCGCGTCGGGCTCGACGAGCTCGGCGGGACCGTCGAGGGCACCGTGATCGTCGTCTGCGGCGACACGCCGCTGCTGTCCGGCGAGACGCTCGCCGCGCTCTCGGCCACGCACACGGCCGACGCCAACGCCGTCACCGTGCTGACCGCCGAGGTCCCCGACTCCACCGGTTACGGGCGCATCGTCCGCGACCCTGCCACCGGCGCGGTCACCGAGATCGTCGAGCACAAGGACGCGAGCGAGGCCCAGCGGGCGATCCGGGAGATCAACTCCGGGGTCTTCGCGTTCGACGGCCGGCTGCTCGCGGACGCGCTCGGCAAGGTCCGCACGGACAACAGCCAGGGCGAGGAGTACCTCACCGACGTGCTGTCCATCCTGCGCGAGGCCGGTCACCGGGTCGGCGCCTGCGTCGCCGGCGACCACCGCGAGATCCTCGGCATCAACAACCGGGTGCAGCTGGCCGAGGCCCGGCGGCTGCTGAACCAGCGGCTGCTGGAGCGGGCGATGACGGCCGGCGTGACCGTCGTCGACCCCGCGTCCACGCTGATCGACGTCACCGTCACGTACGAGCGGGACGTGATCGTGCACCCGGGCACCCAGCTGCTCGGCACCACGCACCTCGCCGAGGACGCGGAGGTCGGGCCGAACTCCCGGCTCAAGGACACCCGCGTGGGCACGGGCGCGCGCGTGGACAACACGGTCTCCGACGGGGCCGAGGTCGGCGAGGGCGCGACCGTGGGCCCGTACGCCTACCTGCGGCCGGGCACCAGGCTCGGGACGCGGTCCAAGGCCGGCACGTACGTGGAGATGAAGAACGCGACGATCGGCGAGGGCACCAAGGTCCCGCACCTGAGCTATGTCGGTGACGCGACGATCGGCGACCACACCAACATCGGTGCCGCGAGCGTGTTCGTGAACTACGACGGCGTGGCCAAGCACCACACCACGATCGGCTCCCACTGCCGTACCGGTTCGGACAATATGTTTGTGGCTCCCGTCACGGTGGGGGACGGCGTTTACACCGCCGCCGGCTCGGTCATCACCAAGGACGTACCGGCCGGTTCGCTGGCCGTCGCCCGTGGCCAGCAAAGGAATATCGAGGGTTGGGTGGCCCGCAAGCGTCCGGGGAGCGCCGCCGCGCAGGCGGCTCAGGTGGCCGCCGCGGGGCACGACAGCGAAAGCTGACCGGAAACAGGCACGCCGTGCACGGCGTACCGTGATAGGTGCTCACCCCATTTCGGCTGGCTCGTCGCACATTGGGACACGTGCGCGGCGCCAGGAACATGTCTGAGGAGACTGTGCTGTGACCGGGATCAAGACGACCGGCGAGAAGAAACTGATGCTCTTCTCCGGCCGCGCCCACCCCGAGCTGGCCGAGGAGGTCGCGCATCAACTGGGTGTCGGTCTCGTGCCGACGAAGGCGTTCGATTTCGCCAACGGCGAGATCTACGTCCGCTTCCAGGAGTCCGCGCGCGGCGCCGACTGCTTCCTGATCCAGAGCCACACCGCTCCGATCAACAAGTGGATCATGGAGCAGCTGATCATGCTGGACGCGCTGAAGCGCGCGTCGGCCCGGTCCATCACGGTGATCGTGCCGTTCTACGGTTACGCCCGGCAGGACAAGAAGCACCGCGGTCGTGAGCCGATCTCGGCGCGTCTGGTGGCCGATCTGATGAAGGCGGCGGGTGCGGACCGGATCCTCACGGTGGATCTGCACACGGACCAGATCCAGGGCTTCTTCGACGGTCCGGTGGACCACCTGTTCGCGCTGCCGATCCTGGCGGACTACGTCGGGGCGAAGGTGGACCGTACGAAGCTGACGGTGGTCTCGCCGGACGCGGGCCGGGTGCGGGTCGCGGACCGCTGGTGCGACCGGCTGGACGCGCCGCTCGCCATCGTGCACAAGCGCCGTGACAAGGACGTCGCCAACCAGGTGACGGTCCACGAGGTGGTCGGCAACGTCAAGGGCCGGGTCTGTGTCCTGGTGGACGACATGATCGACACCGGTGGCACGATCTGCGCCGCCGCCGACGCGCTGTTCGCGCACGGTGCCGAGGACGTGATAGTGACCGCGACGCACGGTGTGCTGTCGGGTCCGGCCGCGGACCGGCTGAAGAACTCGAAGGTCAGCGAGTTCGTCTTCACGGACACGCTGCCGACGCCGGGCGAGCTGGAGCTGGACAAGATCACGGTGCTGTCGATCGCGCCGACGATCGCGCGCGCGGTGCGCGAGGTGTTCGAGGACGGTTCGGTCACCAGCCTCTTCGAGGAGCAGTAGCCACCGGCCGGCATACGGTCCGGAAGATCCACTTTGGGGTGCGGCCTCCGCGCCGGGTAGACTCAGTGAGTTGCTCGGCGAGGGAGGCCGTACTCATGTGTACGGCGGTCCGTTATCGACGCGCTCTTCGTAGCAGGCCTGTCGTGGGCCGGGTGACCGTACGTTTTCCGTCACCTCACGAGGAGTGCAGTCATGGCTGAGGTCAAGCTCGCCGCCCAGGTCCGTTCCGAGTTCGGCAAGGGTGCCGCCCGTCGCGCCCGCCGCGAGGGCCTGGTTCCCGGTGTCGTCTACGGCCACGGTGCCGAGCCGGTCCACGTCGCGCTGCCGGGCCACGCCCTGATGATGGCGCTCAAGACGGCCAACGTCCTGATCGGTCTGGACATCGAGGGCAAGAGCACCCTGGTCATCCCGAAGGCCGTGCAGCGCGACCCGCTGAAGGGCTTCCTGGAGCACGTCGACCTGCTGACGGTCAAGCGCGGCGAGAAGGTCGACGTCGAGGTCGCGGTGCACGTCGAGGGCGACCTGGCTCCGGGCAGCAACCTGCTGGAGTACGTGATGAACACCCTGCGCATCCAGGCCGAGGCCACCCACATCCCCGAGTCCGTCACGGTCTCGGTCGAGGGCCTGGACGCCGGTGCCTCCGTGTTCGCCAAGGACATCCCGCTGCCCGAGGGCTCCGCGCTGGTGGACGACCCGGACGCGATCGTGCTCCAGGTCGTCGCGGCCAAGGCCGAGGCCGCGGCCGCGGGTGCTGAGGAAGAGGGCGCCGAGGGCTGAGCCTCGTCCGCGAGCTTCGCCGACCTTCACTGACGGGGCGGCGGTTCCCGTGTCCGGGACCCGCCGCCCCGTTTCCCTGTTGAAATCCTGTCGATCGGGCCGTCCGGGTCTTCCGGGGCCCGGGGCCGTCCCGTATGCGAGGAGACCGAGCGCAGATGTCCGACGCCACCGCCCCCTGGCTCATCGTGGGCCTGGGCAATCCCGGTCCCGAATACGCGGCGAACCGGCACAACGTGGGTTTCATGGTCGTCGACCTGCTCGCCGAGCGGATCGGCGGGAAGTTCAAGCGGGCGCAGAAGGCGCAGGCGCAGGTGGTCGAGGGCCGTATGGGTCCGCCGGGGCCGTCGAGCCGGCGGGTGGTGCTGGCGAAGCCGATGTCGTACATGAACCTGTCGGGTGGCCCGGTCACGGCGCTGTGCGACTTCTACAAGGTGCCGGTGGACCGTGTCGTGGCGGTTCACGACGAGCTGGACATCGACTACGGGACGCTGCGGCTGAAGCTGGGCGGCGGCGACAACGGGCACAACGGGCTGAAGTCGATGACGAAGTCGATGGGCGCGGGCTATCACCGGGTGCGGTTCGGGATCGGACGGCCGCCGGGGCGGATGCAGGTCGCGGACTTCGTGCTCAAGGACTTCTCGTCGGCGGAGCGCAAGGAGCTGGCGTATTTCGTGGACCGGGCGGCGGACGCGGTGGAGTGTCTGCTGGCGGAGGGGCTGGAGCGGGCGCAGAGCGCGTACAACTCCTGACGGCCCCGGCCCGCCGCGCCCGACGCCCGCATCGGCGCACGCGCGCCCGACGCCCGTGTCTCACGTCCAGACCCGATGTGCGCGCCTCGGATGGCGGCCGCGTCGGTGCGCAACTGCTGACATTCCTGACGGTAAGCCGTGTTTTTCGGGCGCGAGTTGACCGGGCGTGCCGCTCTGTCCAAGGATCGCTGCCCATGAAGCGGAGCTCCTCCCACCGCGCCGTGGTCCATGCCCGTACCGCCGCCATGGGCTGTGTCGTTCTGTTGCTGCTCGTCGCGGGGGTGCGGTCCTCGTGGGATTCGGCGCACCACATCGTTCTGGGCAAGGGCCGTGAGCACGGGACGATGACGGTGACGGGCTGCGGTGCGGATGTGTGCACGGGGCCGTTCACGCCGTCGGGGCAGGCGGTCGCGCGGTCCAGGGTGACGGTCGAGAAGTCGGTCGGGGCGCGGCGTGGTGATCGTTTCCCGGTGGTGGTGCGGCCGGGTACGGATGATGTGGTGCGTGCGGGGGTGGCGGGGTTTCTGCACGCGTGGGTGCCGTTGGGGGGTGCGCTGGTGCTGGCCGCGTTGGTGATCGGGGGCGGTATGCGGCTGTCCCGGATCGCGTGGGGTACGGGGATCGCGGGGGCGGTTCTGCTGGTGGCGGTGTTCTTCGCGTTGTAGTTCCATGCCGCGATGTCGACGGCGTGGCGCGTGGTCGCGTCGCCCTGGCGGAACCGCCCCCGTGGGCCGGGGTGTGGGTCAGCCGGTGTTGCGCAGGCCGGCGGCGACTCCGTTGACGGTGAGGAGCAGGGCGCGGGCGAGCAGCGGGTCGGGGTCCTCGCCGCGTGCGGCCGCTTCGCGCTGGCGGGCCAGGAGGGAGACCTGGAGGTAGGAGATGGGGTCGAGGTAGGCGTCGCGGATGGCGAAGGTCTGCTGGAGGACCGGGCTGGTGCCGAGGAGTTCGGTGGCGCCGGTGACCTTGAGGACCTCCTGGACGGTGAGGGCGTGTTCGGCCTCGATGGCGGTGAAGACGTGCTTGAGCTCGTCGGGGACGAGGGTGTCGACGTAGTGGCGGGCGATGCGCAGGTCGGTCTTGGCGAGGGTCATCTCGACGTTGGAGATGAAGTTGCGGAAGAAGTGCCAGTTCTCGTGCATCTCGTCGAGGACGGTGTCGAGTCCGGCTTCGCGCAGGGCCTTGAGGCCGGAGCCGACGCCGTACCAGCCGGGGACGATCTGGCGTGACTGGGTCCAGCCGAAGACCCAGGGGATGGCGCGGAGTCCGTCGAGTCCGGCGCCCGAGTCGGGGCGTCGGGAGGGGCGTGAGCCGAGGTGGAGTTCGGCGAGCTGGTCGACGGGGGTGGAGGCGAAGAAGTAGGCGGGGAGGTCGGGGTCGTCGACGAGCCTGCGGTAGGCGTCGTGGGCGGCGTCGGAGACGGTGTCCATGGCCGCGTCCCAGCGGGCGAGGGCTTCGTCGGACTGGCGGGGCGCGGTGTGCAGGGCGGATGCCTGCAGGGTGGCGGCGACGGTCAGTTCGAGGTTCTCGCGGGCGAGGGCCGGGATGAGGTACTTGTCGGAGATGACCTCGCCCTGTTCGGTGACCTTGATCTCGCCTTCGAGGGTGCCCCAGGGCTGGGCGAGGATCGCGTCGTGGGAGGGGCCGCCGCCGCGGCCGACGGTGCCGCCGCGGCCGTGGAAGAGGCGCAGGCGTACGCCGTAGCGGTGGGCGACGTCGCGCAGCCGGCGCTGGGCGCGGTGGATCTCCCACTGGGAGGTGGTGATGCCGCCGAACTTGGAGGAGTCGGAGTAGCCGAGCATGACCTCCTGGACGTCGCCGCGGAGCGAGACGAGGCGCCGGTAGGAGGGGTCGGCGAGCATGTCGTCGAGGATGACGTCGGCGGCGCGGAGTTCGTCGGTGGTCTCCAGGAGGGGGACGATGCCGATCCTGGCCCAGCCGGCGTGGAGGTCGACGAGGCCGGCCTCGCGGGCGAGGACGGCGGCGGCGAAGACGTCGTCGGCGCCCTGGCACATCGAGATGATGTAGGACTCGATGACTTCGGGGCCGAAGCGTTCGAAGGCTTCCTTGATGGTGTGGAAGACGCCGAGGGTCTTCTGTCCGGCCGCGTCGAGCGGTGCGGGGGTGGGGGCGAGGGGGCGGCGGGAGCGGAGTTCCTTGGCGAGGAGCTTCTGCCGGTAGTCGCGGGGCATGTCGGCGTAGCGCCAGGATTCCTCGCCGAGCCGGTCGAAGAGCTGGCCGAGGGCGTGGTGGTGGGCGTCGGCGTGTTCGCGGACGTCCATGGTGGCGAGCTGGAGGCCGAAGGCGGCGAGGGTGCGGATGGTGCGGTCCATGCGGCCGTCGGCGAAGAGGCCGCCGCGGTGTTCGCGCAGGGAGGTCTGGATGAGTTCGAGGTCGGCGAGGAGGTCTGCGGTGCCGAGGTAGTCGCAGCCGGGGCGGTGGGGTGTGCCGCCGGCGAGTCGTTCGCGGGTGTTGACGAGCTTCTGGCGGATGCAGGTGGCCTTGAGCCGGTAGGGCTCCTCGGCGTTGAGTCGCTTGTAGCGGGGGCTGATCTCGGGGAGGCGTTCGAGGTCGGCCTGGAGGGAGGTGAGGAGTTCGTCGGTGGCGCCGGTGTAGCGGATGGAGTTGGAGAGCTGGGCGCGCAGGTGGTCGACGAGTTCGAGGGCGTCGGTGATGCCGTGTTCGTGCTGGAGGATCAGGACTTCGCGGGTGACGTCGGGGGTGACGTTGGGGTTGCCGTCGCGGTCGCCGCCGATCCAGGTGCCGAAGGTGAGGGGGCGGGTACCGGCGGGGAGTTCGACGCCGACGCGTTCGAGTTCGGCGGCGAGGTCCTCCAGTACGTCTCCGACGGCGCCCATGTGGAGTTCGTCGAGGTAGTAGATGGCGTTGCGGGCCTCGTCGGCGGGCTCGGGGCGGACGACGCGGAGTTCGTCGGTCTGCCAGATGAGGTCGATGTTCTCGGCGAGGCGGAGGTCCTGGCGGCGCCGGTCGGCGTCGATGACGGGGGTTTCGAGGAGCTCGGCGATGCGGCGGAGCTTGTTGAGGACGGAGCGCCGGGCGGCCTCGGTGGGGTGGGCGGTGAAGACGGGCCGCACGTTGAGGTGCTCGACGGTCTGGCGCAGGTGCTGCGGGTCGGCGTCCTTGAGGCGGTCGGCGGTGCGGGCGAGGACTCCGCCCTCGGCGGCGCGCCGGTCGCGCATCTCGCGGGCGCGGTGGACCTGTTCGGTGACGTTGGCGAGGTGGAAGTAGGTGGAGAAGGCGCGGACGAGGCGCGCGGCGGTCTCCAGGTCGGTGTCGCCGAGGAGTTCGGCGGCGGCCTCTCCGTCGGTGCGGGTCAGGGCGCGTACTCGCTCGACGAGGTCGAGGAGTTCCTGGCCTTCCTGGCGTACGAGGGTCTCGCCCAGCAGGTCGCCGAGGCGGCGGATGTCGGCGCGCAGCTCGGGGCTGGCGGCGTGGGTCTGGTCGGCACTGCTCACAGTGTGCGGCTCCTTGCAGTGAATGAGGAGGTGCGTCGCGTTGCGGCTCCCGCACGAGGGTGGTGGCGGAAGTCGCGCGGGCGCGGGGTCTCCGGGGCCGCGGCCGGCAGCGGTGCTGAGGCCACCCCGGAAAGCAGAGTGCGGACCGCGCTGTCCGACTCCACCAGGATAGGTGTCCATGTCGTCGGCATGGCTGGCGGCCCGTTCGGGTTTTCCCCACCCGGACGGTCGTCGCGCTCTCGTGCGGCGGGTCTCCGCGCTGCCATACTTACGTAACCGTAGGTTACGGAACCGTAGCCAGGACTGTCCGTCGTACTCCTCATCCCCAGGGGACTCCCCATGAACACCAGCCCCGCCGTGATCGACGACGCCGAGCCGTCGTCGGCCGTTGATCAGGCCCTTCCGTCCGCCACGCTGGGCGGGGACAGCAAACGGTCGATCGAGCAGATCACGCTTCTGCTGTTCATCGTGGTGCCGTTCCTGGCGCTGGTGGCGGCGGTGCCGTTGGCCTGGGGCCGGGGGGTGAGCTGGCTGGATCTGGGTCTGCTGGTGGTGATGTATTTCATCGGCTGCCACGGCATCACGATCGGTTTCCACCGTTATTTCACGCATGGTTCGTTCAAGGCGAGGCGTCCGTTGCGCATCGTGCTGGCGGTGGCGGGTTCGCTGGCGGTGGAGGGGCCGCTGGTGCGGTGGGTGGCGGATCACCGCAAGCATCACCGTTTCTCGGACGCGGAGGGCGATCCGCATTCGCCGTGGCGGTACGGGGAGACGCTGCCGGCCCTGCTGAAGGGGCTGTGGTGGGCGCACATCGGCTGGATGTTCGACGAGGAGCAGACGCCGCAGCAGAAGTACGCCCCCGATCTGATCAAGGATCCGGCGATCCGCGGGATCTCCCGCCACTTCGTGACCTTCACGGCCGTGTCGCTGGCGGTTCCGCCGCTGGTGGGGGGCCTGGTGACGATGTCGTGGTGGGGCGCGGCGACCGCCTTCTTCTGGGGGTCGCTCGTGCGGGTGGCCCTGCTGCACCATGTCACGTGGTCGATCAACTCGATCTGTCACGCGGTCGGCAAGCGTCCGTTCAGGTCCCGTGACCGGTCGGGGAACGTGTGGTGGCTGGCGGTGCTGTCGTGCGGCGAGTCGTGGCACAACCTGCACCACGCGGATCCGACGTGCGCGCGGCACGGTGTGGAGCGGGGGCAGATCGATTCGAGTGCCCGGCTGATCCGCTGGTTCGAGAAGCTGGGGTGGGCGTCGGACGTGCGCTGGCCGGACGCGTCCCGGATCGCGTCCCGGCGTATCGAGTCCCGCCGCGACCCCGCGTGCGGCGACGCGGCATGATTGACGACGTGGCGACCGACTCCAGCACCAGCAGCGAGAACATCCGTCCTGCCTCGACCCGGCGGGCCCGCCGGGTCAGGATGACCGGCAAGGAACGCCGCGAACAACTGTTGGACATCGGCCGCACCCTGTTCGCCGACAAGGGTTTCGAGGGCACCTCCGTGGAGGAGATCGCGGCCCGTGCGGGTGTCTCGAAGCCGGTGGTGTACGAGCACTTCGGCGGCAAGGAGGGGCTGTACGCGGTGGTGGTCGACCGCGAGATGCGCCGCCTCCTCGACATGGTGACGGGCGCGCTGACGGCGGGGCACCCGCGTGAGCTGCTGGAGCAGGCGGCGTTCGCGCTGCTCGACTACATCGAGACGTACACGGACGGTTTCCGCATCCTGGTCCGTGACTCCCCCGTCGCCCAGTCGACGGGCACGTTCGCGTCCCTGATCAGTGACATCGCCACTCAGGTGGAGGACATCCTGGGTCTGGAGTTCAAGGCCCGCGGCTTCGATCCGAAGCTGGCCCCGCTGTACGCGCAGGCGCTGGTCGGCATGGTGGCCCTGACCGGCCAGTGGTGGGTCAACGCCCGCAAGCCGAAGAAGGCGGAGGTCGCGGCCCATCTGGTGAACCTGGCCTGGCACGGGCTGGAGAACCTGGAGTCGAAGCCTCGGCTGGTGGGGCACCGCAAGAGCTGACGCCGGGCGGCCACCGTGCCCGGCCGCTCGGTGCGCCGCGGTCGTTCGTCAGCCGCGACGCACCAGGCTCACCCGTTGTGCTGACGGAACGGTGAACCGGCCCGTACCGTGGTTCGTAGGGCCGAGAATCCCGTCCATGGGAGGAACCATGACCGCCGAGTCGTTCACCGGACACAGCAGCCGCTGGCCGGTGCCGCCCCAGGACGGATACACGGTGGACGACCTGTTCGCCTTGCCCGATCTCCCGCCGCACACCGAGTTGATCGACGGGAGCCTGGTTTTCGTAAGTCCGCAGCGGGATTTCCACAGCACGATGATCGACCTGCTGGTGCACGGACTGAGGACCGACGCACCGCCCACGATCAAGATCCGCCGTGAGATGACGGTGGTCCTCGACGCGCGCAACGCCCCCGAGCCCGACGTCTCCGTCGTGCGCAAGGACGCCCTCACGGGTTTCGAGCAGACCCGTTTCCAAGCAGCCGACGTCCTGCTCGCCGTCGAGGTGGTCTCGCCCGATTCCGAGGCGCGCGACCGTGACACCAAGCCGCAGAAGTACGCGGCGGCCGGTATCCCGAACTTCTGGCTGGTCGACATGGCGGGCACCGACCACCACCCGGTGGTGCGGGTCTACGAGCTGGATCCGGTGTCCAAGGCGTACGCGCTGACGGGGATCCACCACGACCGGCTGAAGACGCATGTCCCGTTCCCGATCGACATCGACATCACGCCGGAGGCGCTGAAGGAGCTGTGACGCTCCCGTCGCCTCCCGTTCATCGCCCGGCGGGTGCCGTCGGCTCCAGGAACTCCAGCCGGTTGCCCACCGGATCGTGGCTGAAGAAGCGCCGGTGGCCGGGCAGCTCGTCGTCCCAGCTCACCTCCGCGCCGTACGCCTTCAGCCGGGCCGCGTACGCCTCGATGTCCGTGACGCACAGGCCGGGGTGGGCCTTCCTCGCCGGGCGGAAGTCCTGTTCGACGCCGATGTGGAGCTGGACCGGGCCTGCCTGGAACCAGCAGCCGCCGCGGGCGGCGAGGGCCGGGGGCTTGGGGATCTCGGTCATGCCGAGGGCGTCCGCGTAGTACGCGCGCAGCGTGTCCTCGGATCCTGCCGGGGCGGCCAGCTGGACATGGTCGAGGGCGGCGATCATCTCTTCTCCTCGGGGGTCGCGGGGCGGCGGTCGGTCCGGGTCCTGTTCCGGGTCTTTTTGTGGGCCACGGCGAAGATGCGGCGGAACGGGAGAACCGTGCCGTGCGGGCCCGCCGGATAGGCGGTGCGCAGCAGATCGCGGTAGGCGGTGAGGAACTCCTCACGGGCCTCGGGGTCGTCGGCGAGGGCGGTGAGGACGGGGCGCAGGCCGGTGCCCTTCACCCAGTCGAGCACCGGATCCTCGCCGGGCAGCAGGTGCAGGTAGGTGGTCTCCCAGACGTCGGCCGTGACGCCGGGGACGGTCAGGGCGTCGAGGTAGGCGGCGGGGGTGAGCACCGCGTCGGTGTGGCGCAGTACGCCGCCGAGGCGGTCGCTCCAGCGCGGGGAGCCGGCGAGTTCCCGCATCAGGACGTGGGTGGGCTGGTCGAAGTTGCCGGGCACCTGGAGGGCGAGCGTGCCGCCGGGGGTGAGGGCGTCCAGCCAGACGGGGAAGCGGGCGGCGTGGCCGGGGACCCACTGGAGCAGGGCGTTGGAGACGATCAGGTCGTACGGCTCGGCGGGGGTCCAGGTCGCGACGTCGGCCTGGGTGAAGTCCAGGAGGGGTCCGGCGTGGGTCCGGGCCCGTTCCAGCATCTGCGGGGAGTTGTCGTAGCCGGTGATGCGGGCCCCGGGCCAGCGGTCGGCGAGGAGGACGGTGACGTTCCCTGCGCCGCAGCCGAGGTCCGCGACGCGGGGTGCGGGAGCGGCCGGCGGGTCGGGGACACGGGCCAGGAGGTCGTGAAAGGGGCGGGTGCGGTGATCGGCGTGGCGCAGGTACTGCTGCGGATCCCAGACGGGTGCGGTCATGGGGCCAGCATCGTGCCAGATTTAGCTCGATGTCAAGATACTTGAATTCGAGACACTTGAGTTCAAGAGACTTCACGTCGACAGATCCTCTACACTGAGCGGCATGGAGGACGAGGTCGACCGACTGGTCGCTGCATGGCGCCGCGAGCGCCCCGACCTCGACGTGGAACCGCTTGAGGTACTGAGCCGCGTCTCCCGACTGGCCCGTCATCTGGACCGGGCCCGCCGCATCGCGTTCTCCGAGCACGACCTGGAGCCGTGGGAGTTCGACGTGCTGACGTCACTGCGCCGCGCGGGCGCCCCCTATCAGCTCTCCCCCGGCCAGTTGCTGACGCAGACCCTGGTCACCTCGGGCACGATGACCAACCGCATCGACCGGCTGGCCAAGAAGAACCTCGTGGAACGGCTGCCGGACCCGAACGACCGCCGGGGCGTGCTCGTCCGGCTCACCGCCGAGGGGCGCGACAAGGCGGATCAGTCGCTGGCCGGGCTGCTCGCCCAGGAACGCGCCATCCTCGCCAGGCTCTCCACCCGCGAGCGCGCCGAACTCGCCGCGCTGCTACGCCAGTTGACCGCCCCGTTCGACAACGTTCCCGGATAGGACGTTCCCGGGCAGGGCGTTCCCGGTGAGGGCGGGGTCGGCCGGTTCCAGATCGACCGGGCCGATGCCCGCCCGGCGCGCCAGCGCGACCGCGGCCAGGGTGGAGTGCACGCCCAGCTTCCCCAGGACGTTCTGCATGTGGGTGCGCACCGTGTGCGGCGAGAGGAAGAGGCGCTCCGCGACCGCCTTGCGGCCCAGTCCCGCCACCATGCAGCGCAGCACCTCGCGCTCGCGCGGGGTCAGCGACTCGACGAGCCGCTCGCTCTCGGTGCGGTGTCTGCGGGCCGCGGTCAGTTCCCGCAGGACGCCGGTGAGCAGGGCCGGGGGCAGGTGCGTCTCGTCGCGCAGCACCCCTCGTACGACCGTGAGCAGCCGCTGCAGCGAGCAGTCCTTGGCGACCCAGCCGGAGGCCCCCGCCTGGAGCGCCAGGGCGGCCCGGTGCGGGTCGTCCTTCTCGGCGAGCACCACCATGCGCACCGACGGCCGGGCGGAGTGGACGTCCGCGACCAGCGTGATCCCGTCCACCGGCGCGGTCTCCCCGGCGCGCGGCGCCGGTACGGGCGCGGGTGCGCGGCGCCCGCCCACCGCCGTCAGGGCGCCCAGTTCGGCGTCGATCAGCATCACGTCGTAGCCGCGCCCCTCGGCGGCCGCCCGCTCCAGACAGCGCAGCGCCGCCGGGCCGCTGCCCGCCGCCGACACCTCCACGTCGGGCTCGGCCGCCAGCGCCGCCGCCAGTGATTCGGCGAAAATACGGTGGTCGTCCACCACGAGAACCCGGATACGGGCCACAGGCACCCCCATGCTGCCTCTGTTGCCGGGCCACCCCCGGCCCGCCGAAGGAACGCAACGACGCGGGTACGGCCGCCCGGACCGGGGAGTTGGACCGCAGTCCCACGGCCGCCGCCGTGTTGTCGACTGCCACCCGCCCCGGGCGCCGTACCCGACTGTCTCGTACCCCTGAATCGGCACCGGCCCCCACCGGTGCTGTGCATCAGAGTACGGCGGGGGGACCGGCACCGAGGGCGATTCCCAGAACTGACCGGCACCGGTCGGTCGGTGGCCGATGCCGGTCGGTCCGTGGGCGGTGCCGGTTCCTCCGCGGGCGGTTCGTGGCCCGTACATGACGGTTCGTGGTCCGCACTCGGCGTTCGGACCGTGCGGGGCGGTTCGTGGTCCGTACGCGGACGGGGTGGGCTCAGACGAGGCGGCGGGCGCCCGCGGAGGGCACCGCCGGGAAGATCCTCGGCTCCGTGTGTCCCGCCGCGGCGAACGCCGCCGTCACGGACTCGGCGATCGTGTCCGCCGACGCCTCGTCCGCCAGGACGATCGCCGAGCCGCCGAAGCCACCGCCGGTCATCCGCGCGCCGTGGGCCCCGGCCGCGCCCGCCGCCGACACCACCAGGTCCAGCTCCGGGCAGGAGACCCGCAGATCGTCGCGGAGCGAGGCGTGCCCCGCGTCGAGGACCGGGCCCGTCGCGCGCACGTCGCCCGCGTCGAGCAGTGCGATGACCTGCTCCACACGGTGGTTGTCGCTCACCACATGGCGCACGCAGCGCACCACCGACTCGTCCACGCCCGCCCCGGCCAGGGCCTCCAGGGCCGCTCCGAGACCCTCGTGGGGCAGCTCGCGCAGGGTGCGCAGGCCGAGCGCGGCGGCCCCCGCCTCGCAGGCGGCCCGCCGCTCGGCGTACGCGCCGTCGCCCAGCGCGTGCTTGACCCGGGTGTCGACGACCAGCAGCCGCAGCCCGTGCGCGGCCAGGTCGAAGGGGACCTGGCGCTGGGTGAGGTCGCGGGTGTCGAGGTACAGGGCGTGGCCGTCGGTGCAGCAGGCGGAGGCCATCTGGTCCATGATCCCGCACGGCACGCCGACGAAGTCGTTCTCGGCGCGCTGCCCGAGGACCGCCAGCTCGGGTGCGGAGAGCCCGAGCCCGAAGAGGTCGTTCAGGGCGAACGCGGTGACGACCTCCAGGGCGGCGGAGGAGGAGAGACCCGCGCCGGTGGGCACGGTGGAGGTGAGGTGGATGTCCGCCCCGGTGACCGGGTGGCCGGCCTCGCGCAGCGCCCAGACCACTCCGGCCGGGTACGCGGCCCAGCCGTGCCCCTGGTGCGGGGCCAGTTCGTCGACCCGGAGGCTCACGACCCCGTCCGGCACGTCGGCCGAATGGAGCCGCAGTTCGCCGTCGGTGCGGCGGGCGACCGCGGCGCGCGCGGTGTGCGGCAGGGCGAGCGGCATGACGAAGCCGTCGTTGAAGTCGGTGTACTCGCCGATCAGGTTGACCCGGCCGGGCGCCGCCCAGATCCCCTCCGGCGCCCGCCCGTACAACTCGGTGAAGGCCGCGGCCGGGTCGGTCTCCTCCGTGGGGACGGGGGCGGGGGCGGGAGCGGTGCCGGCGGTGGCGGTCGGCTCGTCGGGCGCGGTCAGGGGGTGCTGCGCGGTCATGGCGCGGTGGGTTCCTCTCGGCGGGCGAACGTCCAGGCGTCGGCGACGATCCCGGCCAGGTCGGCGCGCGACGGCGTCCAGCCGAGCCGTTCCCTGGCGGTGGTGGCGGAGGCGACCAGCACGGCGGGGTCGCCGGCCCGGCGCGGACCCGCGGTCTCGGGCACGGGGTGGCCGGTGACCTCGCGGACGGTCTCGATGACCTCGCGCACGGAGAAGCCGTTGCCGTTGCCGAGGTTGCAGATCAGGTGCTCGCCCGGAGTGGCCGCGTCCAGGGCCAGCAGGTGGGCCTCGGCGAGGTCGGCGACGTGGATGTAGTCGCGGACGCAGGTGCCGTCGGGGGTCGGGTAGTCGTCACCGTACACGGCGATGGACTCCCGCTGCCCGAGGGCGACTTGGAGGACGAGCGGGAT
Organism: Streptomyces sp. NPDC032161; assembly: GCF_040636995.1. NCBI lineage: Bacteria > Bacillati > Actinomycetota > Actinomycetes > Kitasatosporales > Streptomycetaceae > Streptomyces > Streptomyces sp. NPDC032161. Next base: position 29,414 of record NZ_JBEZVN010000030.1, read on the forward strand.
GAGGTGCGTCTCGGGGCTGTGCCGCTCGCCGCAACCGCCGTACGCCCCCGCCACGTTGAAGTAGCGCAGGGAGACCGCCGCCAGTCCGTGCGCGGCCGCCTCGCCGCTGATCATGTGGTCGACGGCGAGCTTGGTGGCGCCGTAGGGGTTGGTGGGGGCGGTGGCGTCGGACTCGGTGATGGGAGTGGTGGCCGGTTCGCCGTAGGTCGCGGCCGTGGAGGAGAAGACCAGGGTCCGCACCCCGGCGTCCCGCATCGCGGCGAGCAGCGCGACGGAACCCCCGACGTTGTTCACCCAGTACTTCTCCGGGTTGGTGACGGACTCGCCGACCTGCGAGAAGGCGGCGAAGTGCAGCACCCCGTCGTAGGAGGGATCCAGCCACTTCGCGGCGTCCTGGATCCGGCCCTCGATGAACTCGGCCCCGTCCGGGACGCCCTCCCGGAACCCGGTGGACAGGTCGTCGAGAACGGTGACCGCGTGACCGGCCTCCAGCAGATGCTGGGCGACCACGCTGCCGACATATCCCGCACCGCCCGTGACCAGGTACTTCTTCTGGGGCTTGCTCACTCGCTCGCTACCTCTCGCAGTCGCTGGGCCGCGGCCTCCGGCGGCACATCGTTGATGAACACGTTCATGCCGGATTCGGAACCCGCGAGGAACTTCAGCTTGCCGGAGGTACGTCGGATGGTGAAAAGCTCCAGATGCAGCCCGAAGTCCTCCCTGCCGGGTGCCTCGAACGGGGCCTGGTGCCAGGCCGAGATGTACGGGGTCGGCGGCTCGCCGGGGCCGAAGATCCGGTCGAACCGACGCAGGAGTTCCAGATAGATCCGCGGGAACTCGGCACGCGCGGCGTCGTCCAGCTCCCGCAGGTCGGGGACGCGGCGGCGGGGGTAGAGGTGCACCTCGTACGGCCAGTGGGCCGCGTACGGCACGAAGGCGATCCAGTGTTCGCCGGGGATGACGACCCGCGAGCCGTCGGCCTCCTCGCGGTCCACCACGTCGTCGAAGAGGTTGCGGCCGGTCGTGGCGCGGTGGGTGGCCGCCGAGCGGAGCATCAGCTCGGTGCGGGGGGTGACGAACGGGTACCCGTAGATCTGCCCGTGCGGATGGCCGAGCGTGACACCGATCTCGGCGCCCCGGTTCTCGAAGCAGAACACCTGCCGGACCTGGGGAAGCCGGGCGAGCTCGGCGGTGCGGTCGGTCCAGGCCGCCAGGACCAGGGCGGCCTGGTCCTCGGTGAGGTCGGCGAACGACGCGTCGTGGTCGGAGGTGAAGCAGACGACCTCGCAGCGGCCGGAGTCACCGGCGAGCGAGGGGAAGCGGTTCTCGAAGACGGCGACCTCGTAGTCCGCCTCGGGGATCTCGCTGCGTCGGCCGTCCCGCGAGGGGCAGAGCGGGCACTCGTCGGCCGGCGGGAGGTAGATGCGGCCCTGCCGGTGCGAGGCGATGGCGACGCTGTCGCCGAGGAGCGGGTCCCGGCGGATCTCGGACGAGGTCGACACGGCGCCGAGGGGCCGCTGGTCGACGGCGTCGCGCACGACGTCGTCGCCGCTGTCGTAGTAGAGCAGCTCCCGGCCGTCGGCGAGCGTCGTAACCGTCTTCTTCACCAGACTCCTCCAAACACAATCAAACATAATGAATCACAAGTCAACATGGCCGTCAACGGCGGCATCTGAGGTGCGGTGCCGGGGGCGGGTGTGGGCGGAGGAAGTGAAGGGGTGCCGCGCGGGCGGGGTGCGCGGCCGGGGTGGAGTGCGTACGAACGCGCCTCAGCGGGTTACGGGCCCGGCCCTCGGCACGGGAACGAGAACGGGGAGGAGAGGACTGGCAGCGGGGCCGGGGCGGAGCCCGGGATCAGGCCCGGGGACGATACCGGGGACGGCGGCGCCGAGGACGGGAAGGGGCCGACAGCGGGCCCGGGGCCGGGAAGGGCTGTGGGCCGAGTCCGCGAACGGCCGCGGGCGTGGACCGGGAACGGCTCCGCGGCCTGGACCCGGGCCCGGACCGGGAACGGGCCCGGGAGCGTCAGTCGGCTTCCGGCCGTCCCTGCCTCGGGACCGTGGCGGCCCGGTCCAGCAGCCCCGTGCGGGCCGCGAGCGCCGCGGCCTCCAGCCGGGAGCCGACGCCCAGCTTCATCAGCACCCGCTGCACATGCGTGCGCGCGGTGCTGGACGCGATGCGCATCCCCTCCGCGATCAGCCGGGTGTCCTCGCCCTCGGCGACCCGCACCAGCACCTCGATCTCGCGCGGGGTGAGCATCCGGAGCAGCCGCTGCCCCTCGTCGTCCGGTGCGGCGGCCGGGTCGAGCAGCTCGGCGAAGGCGCATTGCAGCAGTTGCGGCGCCACCGCGGCCTCCCCGGCCCGCGCTTTGGTCATCGCGCGCTCGACGCCCTCCATGCGCTCGTCGTGACGGACGTATCCCGCGGCGCCCGCCGCGAACGCCGCCGCGATCCCGCGCGGGCTGGGCACCGGGCCGAGCACCACCACGGCCACCTGCGGGCGTTCCCGCCGGATGCGTACGACCGGGTCGAAGACTCCGGGTTCGGCGGGTGCCGCGGTGCCGAACAGGCAGACCTCGGGCACCCGGCTGATCACCAGTTCCGCCGCCCCCGCAATCGGCGCGACCGCCGCGAGCACCCGGTGGCCCCTCAGTTTCAACGCCGAGGCGAGCGCCTCGGCGAGCAGTCGGTGATCGTCGATCACCATGAGCCGCACACCCATCGAGCACACCCCCGTAGCACTGGCGCCAGACCCCCCGGCCCACCATGACCCGGCAAGGTACACGCTCGTCCGGCACCGCGGACGCCTTATCGGCCAAAGGACGCGGATGACCGATCCCGTTCCCCCGACGACCAGTTGACGCCTCGTCATGTCCAACGGGCGCTGCTACAATCGCCCGCCGCCGAGGCCGGGCGGCGGCAGTGCCGATGACACGCGGCGGCACGGGCCCCGGAACGCGTACGGGGGTGGTGTCCGACGGACGGACACCACCCCCGCGAACCGCGCCCGGCGGTTACGGCCTCACCCGCGGTCGTTACTTCCGGCTGAAACCGACGAACAGGCGCCGGTCCGTGTCCAGGGAGCCGTGCGGCTTGCTCACGAGAGTGCCGGACAGGTACAGGTGCCCGTCCTCGTAGAGGATCTCGGAGTAGTCCGGCGTGAAGCTGCTCTCCACGTCACGGATGGCCTTGTCGCTCGGGTTCTCCATCAGCAGCGTCTGCTTGAACGTTCCGCCGTCGATGGAGACGATCTGGCCGCCCTTGTCGTACGGGGGCAGCTTGTACGCGATGATGTTGCCGCCGTCCATGCGGAGCGGGTACATCGTGTACCGGTCGCCCGCGTCGGCCCGGTCGCCGGTCGGCTTGCCGGTGGTGAGGTCGAACGAGACGATCTCGTTGGTGTCGCCGTACTCGCTGGTGCCCTCGTGGTCCTCGGTCGGCACGTAGATGCGGTTGTTGCCGACGGCCACCTTGCCGCAGGACTCGACCTCGGTGGAGCCGCAGCGCGCGGCGTACTTGTCGCCGTCGACCGCGATCCTGGTAAGCAGCTTGCCGGTGGAGGCGTCGATCGAGAAGAAGTCCGAGATACCGCTGCCGTCCCCGGCGGTGTCGCCGACGTCGGCCGCGACGACCAGCGGCTTGGTGGAGACGATGCTCGCGTAGTCGACGCCGGGCGGCATCTTGAACGAGGAGATCGGGGCGCCGGTGGTCGGGTTCAGCGCCTGGACGACGAGCTGCGGATCGTCGTACCCGCCGCAGCTGCGGACCACCGCCAGCGCCTCGCCGCCGCCGTACCCGCGGTCGAAGCAGCCGTCGGCGCTCGCCTTCGGCTTCCAGCGCTCGGCGCCGGTGTTCAGGTCGAAGGCGGCGCCGCCCTCCAGGCCGCCCGCGGCGGCCGTGGTGCCGCTGACCGTGACCTCCGCGAACCTGACCGCGGCGTCACCGCTGGTCTCGGCGGTCACCGACTTGCTCCACATGAGCTTGCCGGTCTTCAGGTCGAGCCCGCCTATCTGGTTGCACGGCGGGTACTTCTTGCCCTTGGTCGGCCTGCCCTCCTCGAAGACGACGGCCGTCTTGTAGTCCGCGGACATGTGCCGGGAGGCGGCGCAGAGCTGGCCCGCCAGCGGGATGGACCACAGCTTGGTGCCCTTGACCCGGTCGTAGCCGACGATCTCGTTCAGACCGGTCTTCACGTACGCCTTGTCGGTCAGCCAGGAGCCGTCGAGCTTGGTGACGTCGGTGACCTTGGGCATCGGTGCCTGGAAGGCGACCCCGGCCTTGGGGTCCGTCGGCGCCTTCTCCTTGCCGCCGCCTCCGAGGGTGCCGCCCGTGCCGTCCTCCTTGCCGCCGGTGCCGCCGCTGGACCGGGACGTCTGGTCCTTCTTGTCGTCGTCACCGCCGCTGGAGCCGTACCAGATACCGGCGACGACGATCAGCACCACGGCGACCGACGCGGCGACGATGATCCGCATCTGGGTGCTGAACTTCTTGCGCCCGCCCCCGTCGCCGTTCGGCTGCGGCGGGTGCTGCATGGGAGTGGTCGGGTAGCCGTAGCCCTGCTGCGGCGGCCGGCCGGGCGGGAAACCGTAGCCCTGCTGCGGGGGCTGACCGGGCGGCAGCCCCTGCGGGTAGCCGTAACCGGGCTGAGGCGCGCCGCCCTGCGGGTAGCCGTATCCCGGCTGGGCGGGCTGGCCGGCCGGGTAGCCGTAACCGGGGCCCGGCTGCTGCTGCGGGCTCTGCGGGGCACCGAAGCCACCGCCCTGCGGCCCGCCCGCGGGCGGAACGGCGTCGGCGGGCTGCGCGGCGTCGGCGGGCGGCGGCGTCGGGGCGCCGAAACCGCCCTGCGGCGGGTCCTGGGGTGCACCGAAGCCACCCTGCGGGGGATCCTGCGGTGCGCCGAAACCGCCCTGCGGCGGGTTCTGCGGGGCGCCGGTTCCGCCCTGGGGCGGTTCGTTGGGTGGCTGGGGCGGCTGCGTCATGACGTACGTACCTCGGGGGGAAGGGAGTCGTTGGGGTCGGGGCCGACGGGGACGGACGCTCCGGTCGCCGCGTCGGCCGGTCGTGATCGGCGAGGGCTTCCGGAGCGTCGGAGGTCGGCCCCGAAAGCCCTCGCGGACCGTCAGTTGCCGAAGGCCATCATGGTCTTCGTCTCCAGCTCTTCCTTGTCGTTGCTCGCGCTGACCCGGCCGCTCGCGACGAAACACCGGCCGTCCGCGTAGACGACCTTCGAGTTGTAGAAGCTGCTCTCGATCCTGGACGTCGACGCGGGGTGGCTCAGCAGCATCTTCGGCGTGCCGCCGCTCGGGGCGAGGGTGGCGATGCCGCCGCCCTTGCTGTAACCGGCCTCCACGTAGAGCAGCACGTCACCGCCCTCCATGCGCAGCGGCTTGATCACGCGCTCGGCCGGGGCGGCGGCCTTCCACTTGGTCTTGCCGGTGTTCAGGTCGAACGCCACGACCTTGTTCGTACGGCCGAGGCCGGAGTCCGGCGCGGTCGCCATGTAGAAGGTGTTGGCGTCGGCGGCGACACCGGTGCAGCCGTCCAGGGACTTGCCGAAGATGGCGAACGCGCTGCCGCAGTCCGGCGCGAACTTGTCGCCCTTGTCACTGGTGAGGCCGGTGCGGAGCGTCCCGTTCTCCCTGAGGGCGAGGATGCTCCACTCCTTGTCCTTCTTCAGGGAGACGACCAGCGGGCTCACCGAGAAGACCCGGTCGACCTCCCACCCGCGCTTGGGCTGGTACGTCCACCGGGGCTTCCCGCTGACCGGGTCGATCTCCTGGATCTGGTGCTGCGGGTTGTCGACGTCGCCGGTGCGGCAGTTGGAGGCGGCGATCAGCTTCGGGCCTCCGGCGAAGGCGAACGGCTGGCAGTTGCCCGGCTGCTTGCCGAACAGTTCCGTGCCGTCGCTGACCCGGTAGGCGTTGGAGTTGCCGGTACGGCCGACGGTGACCGTGTCCCCGCTGATGGCGAGCGAGATGTCCGACATCAGGTCCCAGATGCCGTTCTTCTTGATCGACTTCTTCCAGCCGGCCTTGCCGGTCTTCAGGTCGATCATTTGGAGGTCCGAGCAGTCCGCCTTGCTGGTGGTCCCGTTCTTGACCCCGACGACTATCTTGCCGTCGGTGGTGGTCTGCGCCGGCGCCGCGCACAGGTCGGCGGGCAGGTCCACCTTCCACTTCGGCTTGCCGTCGGTCACGGAGTAGCCGGATATGCCGCGGTACATGCCCTTGACGACGGTGTCGCCGACGACCCAGGGGCCGTAGACGTCCGAGCCGTTGCGCGGCAGGTCGATGTCGTTCTTCAGCAGCCAGAGGACCTTCGCCTCGCCCGGCTTGCGCCCGGCGTTGAGGTCCTCGTCGACGACGCGTCCGTCACCGCTGCCGTCACCCTGGTCGACGGACGGCGACGCGCTCGGTCCGCCGTCGTCGCTCTTCTCCGCGACGGGCTTCTTGTCGTCGCCGTCCCCGCTCGTGGCGACGTAGACGCCACCGCCGATCAGCAGGAGCGCGGCGGCCGCGGCGCCGACGATCAGCGCGGGCTTCCGCTTGGACGCGCCGCCCCCGCCCTGGCCGCCGGGGACCGGCGCGCCGGGGAACTGCTGCTGCGGGTAGCCGGGGCCGGGCTGCACCGGCTGGCCGTACGGGCCCGGCTGCACCGGCTGGTTGTAGGGGCCGGGCTGCGTCGGCTGGTTGTACGGGCCGGGCTGCTGGCCGTAGGGCCCCGGCTGCTGGTTGTACGGGCCCGGCTGCTGGGGATAGCCGTGACCGGGGGCGCCGGGCGCCTGACCGGGTGCCTGCGGGTAGCCGTATCCGGGCTGCGTGGGCGGCGGGGTCTGCGGAGCCGGTGGGGTCTGCGGGGACGGTGGGGTCTGCGGCGGCCCCTGCGGCGGCAGCGGGCTCCCGGGCGGCGGCTCCTGCGGTGCGCCGAAGCCTCCCTGCGGCGGTTGCTGGTCGGGCGGCTGGCTCATCAGCACGTCCCCCTTCGTGCGGTCCGGTGCCCGTTCCGGTCTCCCCCGCGATTCCGAGGAGCACAGAGAGTCCGACAAGACTCCCCGAACTCCACGAAAAGGAGCGAATCGGGCATGGTTCCCGCGGTGTTACGACAGTCGAGCGGGGCTTCTTTGTACCACCCGCAACACCCGGCCCACCGGGTCGGTCCACCCCCTGTTCCCAAGGGAGAACCGCCCCGTGATGCCCTTGTTACGCCCCCGACCGCGGGCCGGTCACGCCTCGGACCTCGGGCCGGGCAGGTCCCCCGCCTCGGGCCGGGCGGTCACCCGTCCCGCGCCGCGCGGGTGCGTGACCGTCAATTCCCGAAAGCCGCAATGGACTTCATCGACATCTCGGCCTCGTCGTCGATGCCACTGATCCTCGCGTGCACGAGGAAGCTGCGTCCGCTCTGCCGCTTGTACTTCTTGTGCCAGCCGGCCTCGCCGGTCGTGAGGTCGACCATCTGGAGCGAGTCGCAGAACGCCTTGTCGCCGTTGCCGGACTCGACCCCGAGGACGATCTTGCCGTCGGCGGTGGCCTGCGCGGGCGCCGCGCACATCCTGGACGGCAGGTCGAGGCTCCACTTGCGGCTGCCGTCGGTGACGGAATAGCCGGAGACCGTGCGGTACATGGCCTTGACGATCGTGTCGCCGACGATCCAGGGACCGTGCACGTCGTAGCCGTTGCGCGGCAGGTCGACGCCGCCCTCCTGGAGCCACAGCACCTTGGCCTCACCGGGCTTGCGCCGGGCGTTGAGTTCCGCGACCTTCGCGCGCAGGTCGTGGCCGCCGTCCCCGGTGTCCCCGTTCTTGCCGCCGTTCGCGCCGCCGTCCTCGGCGGGCGGGGAGGCGGTCCCGGGACCGTCGGTCGGCTTCGCCACGGGTCCCGCGCCGCCGCCGTCGCCGCTCGTGGCGATCCAGACGCCGGCCCCGGCCAGCAACGCCACCGCGAGCACGCCCCCGACGACCGCCCCGCGCCTGCCCCGGAGGAACCCGCCACCGCCGGACTCCGGCTGCGGCTGGGGTTGGGGTTGGGGTCGCTGTGGTGCCGGATGGCCGTAGCCGGGCTGTGACGAGTACGCGTACGGGCCGGGGGCGTACGGGCCCGGCTGCGCGGGCGGCGCGCCGTACGGACCGGGTTGCGCGGGGGCCGCACCGTAAGAGCCCGGCTGCTCGGGCGGCGGGCCGTACGCCCCCGGCCCGTACGGGCCCGTGGCCCGGGCCTGGTCCGGCGGCGGTACGGAGCCGGGCGGTACTGGGCCGGGGCCGAAACCGGCGGGTGGCGGCGAGGACGGCGTGTCCGGCGCCGACGGCGGGTCGTACGGAGCCCCGAAGCCTCCCCGCGGCGGTTGCTGGCCGGGCGGCTGGGTCATCAGCACGTCCCGCTTCGTGCGGATCGGACCGGCGGCTGAAGCCGTACCGGGCAAGGCTTCTTTCTACCACCCGTCCCACGAGCCCCGGCCGGACCACCAGCCACAACGGTCACACCAGCCGCGCCGGACCCACTGGTTCCGCCGGTCGCATCAGTCCCGCCGTACAGATCACGCACGCCGTACTTGTGACGACGTACGCGGCGTGCGAGACGCACGCCGTACACGTCACGCGCGCCGCGGCCGGGCCCGAAGGGTCAGGCGTCCTCGGCCAGTTCCAGCCAGCGCATCTCCAACTCGTCGCGTTCCGTGACCAGTTCGCGCAGCTCCGCGTCCAGCTTCGCCACCTTCTCGAAGTCCGTGGCGTGCTCCGCGATCTGCGCGTGCAGGGCGGTCTCGCGCGTCGCCACCTTGTCGAGCTGCCGCTCCACCTTCTGCAGCTCCTTCTTGGCCGCACGGGCGGCCTGCGCGGAGAGCGTCGTGGTCGGCGCGGCCTGCTGCCCGGCCGGTTCGGGCGCGGCGGAGGGGGTCGCGGCCTCCTCCATCCGCCGTCGGCGTTCCAGGTACTCGTCGATCCCGCGCGGCAGCATCCGCATCGTGCGGTCGCCGAGCAGGGCCATCACCCGGTCCGTGGTCCGCTCGACGAAGAACCGGTCGTGCGAGATGACGACCATCGATCCGGGCCAGCCGTCGAGGAGGTCCTCCAGCTGGGTCAGGGTCTCGATGTCGAGGTCGTTGGTGGGCTCGTCGAGGAAGAGGACGTTCGGCTCGTCCATCAGCAGGCGCAGGATCTGGAGCCGTCGCCGCTCACCGCCCGAGAGGTCGCCGACCGGGGTCCACTGCTTCTCCTTCGCGAAGCCGAACTTCTCGCAGAGCTGGCCGGCCGTCATCTCCCGGCCCTTGCCCAGGTCGACCCGGTCGCGTACCTGCTGGACGGCCTCCAGCACCCGCAGGTCCGGGTCGAGTTCGTGGACCTCCTGGGAGAGGTAGGCCAGCCGGACGGTCTTGCCGACGGCGACCCGCCCGGCGGCGGGCTGGGTCTCGCCCTCGGTACGGGCCGCCTCGGCGAGCGCCCGCAGCAGCGAGGTCTTGCCCGCGCCGTTGACGCCGACCAGGCCGATCCGGTCGCCGGGGCCGAGCTGCCAGGTGAGGTGTTCGAGCAGGGTCTTGCTGCCCGCCCGTACGGTCACGTCCTCCAGGTCGAAGACGGTCTTGCCGAGCCGGGCGCTGGCGAACCTCATCAGTTCGCTGGTGTCGCGCGGCGGCGGGACGTCGGCGATGAGTTCGTTGGCCGCCTCGATGCGGTAGCGCGGCTTGGAGGTGCGGGCGGGGGCGCCGCGGCGCAGCCAGGCCAGCTCCTTGCGCATGAGGTTCTGGCGCTTGGTCTCCTCGGTCGCGGCGATCCGTTCCCGTTCGGCGCGCGCGAAGACGTAGTCGCTGTAGCCGCCCTCGTACTCGTGGACGGTGCCGCGCTGGACGTCCCACATGCGGGTGCAGACCTGGTCGAGGAACCACCGGTCGTGGGTGACACAGACGAGCGCGGAGCGGCGTGTCCGGAGATGACCGGCCAGCCAGGAGATGCCCTCGACGTCGAGGTGGTTGGTCGGCTCGTCGAGGACGATCAGGTCCTGCTCGGCGATGAGCAGCTTGGCCAGCGCGATGCGGCGCCGCTCGCCCCCGGAGAGCGGGGCGATGACGGTGTCCAGGCCGTGTTCGAAGCCCGGCAGGGCGAGTCCGCCGAAGAGGCCGGTGAGCACGTCGCGGATCTTGGCGCTGCCCGCCCACTCGTGGTCGGCGAGGTCGCCGACCACCTCGTGGCGGATGGTCGCCTGCGGGTCGAGCGAGTCGTGCTGGGTCAGCACGCCCATGCGCAGCCCGCCGCTGTGGGTGACGCGCCCGCTGTCCGCCTCCTCCAGCTTGGCGAGCATGCGGATGAGGGTCGTCTTGCCGTCGCCGTTGCGGCCCACGACACCGATCCGGTCCCCCTCGGACACACCGAGGGACACGTTGTCGAGCAGGGCACGGGTGCCGTACACCTTGCCGACCTGCTCGACGTTGATCAGATTGACGGCCATTTCGCTCCTGCCCCGGGGTTCGATCGACGTCCCAGGGTAGTCGGCCCGCAGCCGGGGCAACGCTCGGCGACCGGTCACGGGGGCGATACCCGGCCGCGGGGACGGTCACGAGCGGCCCCGGATCCGGAAGGCGGTCCCGGATCTCCGCGCTTCCCCGTGCCTCTTCGTGCCTCCCCCGCCCCGCAGTCAGACGACAGTGGCGCCCGGCGCCGGGGACACCGCGGTCCGGGCGTCGCGGCAGGTTCCCGAGGTGAGCAGCGCCTCGGCCACCTTGCGTGCCGTCTCCTCGTCCGCCACCAGGAACGCGGTGGTCGGCCCGGAGCCCGAGACCAGGGCGGCCAGGGCGCCGGCCGCGGTGCCCGCGGCGAGGGTGTCGGCCAGGGCCGGGCGCAGCGAGAGCGCGGCGGGCTGGAGGTCGTTGCCCAGGGCGCCCGCGAGGGCGGTGGTGTCCCCGGTCCGGAGCGCGTCCAGGAGCGCCGGGGACGCGACGGGGGCCGGGACGTCCGTACCGGCGGTGAGGCGGTCGAACTCGCCGTAGACGGCCGGGGTGGAGAGCCCGCCGTCGGCGACCGCGAAGACCCAGTGGAACGTGCCGCCGACCTCGATCGGGGTCAGCCGCTCGCCGCGTCCCTCGCCGAGGGCCGCGCCGCCGACCAGGCTGAACGGGACGTCGCTGCCCAGTTCCGCGCAGATGGCGAGGAGTTCGTCCCGGTCGGCGCCGGTGTTCCAGAGGGTGTCGCAGGCGAGCAGCGCGGCGGCCCCGTCGGCGCTGCCGCCCGCCATGCCGCCCGCGACGGGGATGTCCTTGGCGATGTGGATGTGCACGTCGGGCTCGATGCCGTGCCGTTCGGCCAGGGCGATCGCGGCGCGGGCGGCGAGGTTCGTCGCGTCCAGCGGGACCTTCGCGGCGTCCGGGCCCGAGCAGGTGATCCGCAGTTCATCGGCGGGGGTGACGGTGACCTCGTCGTACAGGCCGACGGCGAGGAAGACGTTGGCCAGGTCGTGGAAGCCGTCGGGGCGCGCGGCGCCGACCGCGAGCTGGACATTGACCTTGGCGGGTACGCGGACGGTGACGCTCACTCGCCACTCCCTGAAGCCGTGTTCGTGCCGCTGTCGTTCGTGCCGTTGTCGTTCGTGTCGTTGTCGTTCGTGTCCGTGTCCGCGCCCGGCCCCGAGTCCTCGCGGGGCCCGTACGCTCCCGGACCGATCCCGCCCGGCTTGTTCTCGGCGATGGCGGCGAACTCCTCGACCGTCAGCGCCTCGCCACGGGCCTGCGGCGAGATCCCGGCCGCGACCAGGGCCGCCTCGGCGGCGGACGCGGAGCCCGCCCAGCCGGCCAGGGCCGCGCGCAGCGTCTTGCGGCGCTGGGCGAAGGCCGCGTCGACGACCGCGAAGACCTCGGTCCGGCTCGCCCGCGTCGTGACGGGTTCGGCGCGGCGGACCAGCGACACCAGGCCGGAGTCCACGTTCGGGGCGGGCCAGAAGACGTTGCGGCCGATGGCCCCGGCCCGCTTGACGTCCGCGTACCAGTTGGCCTTGACCGACGGCACGCCGTAGACCTTGTTGCCCGGCCGGGCGGCCAGCCGGTCGGCGACCTCGGCCTGGACCATGACGAGCGTCCGCTCGATGGACGGGAACCGTTCCAGCATGGTCAGCAGCACCGGCACGGCGACGTTGTACGGAAGGTTCGCGACCAGCGCGGTCGGGGCCGGGCCCGGCAGTTCCCGGACCAGCATCGCGTCGGAGTGCACCAGGGCGAACCGGTCGGCGCGTTCCGGCATCCGGGCCGCGACCGTGGTCGGCAGGGCCGCCGCCAGCACGTCGTCGATCTCGACGGCGACCACCCGGTCCGCCGCCTCCAGCAGCGCCAGGGTCAGCGAACCGAGACCCGGGCCGACCTCGACGACGACGTCGTCCGGGCGGACCTCCGCCGTGCGCACGATCCGGCGGACCGTGTTGGCGTCGATGACGAAGTTCTGACCGCGCTGCTTCGTCGGGCGCACGCCCAGCGCGGCGGCCAGCTCGCGGATGTCTGCGGGGCCCAGGAGGGCATCGGGCTCTGTGGTGCTCACCCGGTAAGCGTACGGCCGTGCGGGAGGGGACTCGTCCCCGCGCGTGCCCGGCGCCCGCGCGGGGAGGCACCGCCGGTGGCGGCCGACGGCCCTCAGTAGTCGAAGGCGCGGGCGGTGTTGTCGGCGACGGCCTCGGCCAGGGTGTCCTCGTCCAGCCCCTTCACCTCCGCCATGGCCCGCAGCGTGACCGGGATGAGGTACGGGGCGTTGGGCCGCCCCCGGTAGGGCGCGGGCGTCAGGAACGGCGCATCCGTCTCGACCAGGATCAGCTCCGTCGGGGCGACCGCGAGCGCGTCGCGCAGCGGCCGGGCGTTCTTGAAGGTGACGTTCCCGGCGAAGGACATGAAGTACCCGGCGTCCGCGCAGATCCGGGCCATGTCGGCGTCGCCGGAGTAGCAGTGGAACACGGTCCGCTCGGGCGCGCCCGCGTCGGCCAGGACGCGCAGCACGTCCGCGTGCGCCTCGCGGTCGTGGATGACGAGCGCCTTGCCGTGCCGTTTGGCGATCTCGATGTGGGCCCGGAACGACTCCTCCTGCGCGGCCATGCCCTCGGGACCGGTACGGAAGCGGTCGAGGCCGGTCTCGCCGACACCGCGTACGTGGTCGAGCGCGGCCAGTGCGTCGATCTCGGCCAGCGCCTCGTGCAGGGCTGCCGTCCCGCCCGCCTCACGCGCCCCCTGGCGCGACCGGCCGTCGGGATCGCCGTGCACGATGCGCGGCGCCTCGTTGGGGTGCAGGGCGACCGCCGCGTGCACGTTCGGGTGCGCGGCGGCGGTCTCGGCGGCCCACCGCGAGCCGGCGACGTCACAGCCCACCTGGATCACGGTGGTCACGTTGACCGCGGCGGCCCTGGCCAGGCCCTCCTCCACGGTCGCGTCCTGCATGTCCAGGTGGGTGTGCGAATCGGCGACCGGTACCCGGAGGGGCTCGGGCAACGGCGGGGCTTCGGAGCGGCTCATGCCGACGATCGTACGAGGGTCCTACGACGGCTCCCCGTACCAGCTCCCCGTACCCGGGCGATCACGCCCGGCACCTGATGCCGCATGTCCGGCCGCGTCCGGCCGCTTCCGGTGGAACGCCGGTCACTTCTGGTGGAACGCCGGTCACTTCCGGCGGGAACTCCGGTCACTTCCGGTGGAACGGATGCAGCAGCTTGGACAGCTGCCAGTGGTGCCGCTCGCCCTTGGGCGCTTCGATGGCACCCCCGGCGCCGATGGGGCCCGCCGGGGCGACGAGGCCCCGCGACGCGAGCCGGTCCGACCGGGAGTGGCCCAGCAGCTGTTCGACGGTCGACACCCGTCCGGCCCGCATGATCCGGACGACGTGACCGCCGCAGTTCGCGCAGGTGGGCCTGGAGAGCGGCGAGGGAACTCGCTCTCCGTCCGCCTTGTAGATGATGAAGGGTTTGCCGGAACCGTCGACGTGATGCTCTATCTCGTAGGACTGTTCCCAGCCGTACCCGCACCTCATGCAAGCGAAGGCGTACGCCTCGTGCACGGTGGTTGCCGCGATCTCGCTCATGCCTGCTCCTTTGTCCTCCGGACCGGCACTCCGGGGAGTGGGTCCCCGGTCCAGTGGACGCCCGTACCGGCGGGAGCGCATCAGGCCCTGTCGAGTGTTGGAGCGGTTTTGGCCTTCTCATGGCAGAAAAGCCCGGTGCGCGGCTCGCGCTTTGCTTTTTACGATAGTCCTTTGCCTTCCGCAGGGCCGGTTCGCGCCGCGTTCTTTGCCGCTACGACGGCGTCGAAGACCTCGCGTTTGGGCAGTCCCGCCTCCGCGGCGACGGCGGCGATGGCTTCCTTGCGTCGCTCCCCCGCCTCCTCGCGCACCCGCACCCTGCGTACCAGCTCCTCGGCGTCCAATTCCTCGGGTCCGGTGTCGGCCGCGCCCTCGACGACGACGGTGATCTCGCCGCGCACCCCTTCGGCCGCCCAGGCCGCCAGATCGCCCAGCGGGCCGCGCTTCACTTCCTCGTAGGTCTTGGTCAGCTCCCGGCACACGGCGGCCCGGCGGTCGGCGCCGAAGACCTCGGCCATCGCCGCGAGGGTGTCGTCGAGCCGGTGCGGGGCCTCGAAGAAGACCATGGTGCGGCGCTCGGCGGCGACCTCGCGGAGCCTGCCGAGCCGTTCGCCCGCCTTGCGCGGCAGGAAGCCCTCGAAGCAGAAGCGGTCGACGGGCAGGGCGGACAGGGCGAGCGCGGTGAGCACCGCGGACGGGCCGGGTACGGCGGTGACCCTGATGCCGTGCTCCACGGCGGCGGCCACGAGCCGGTAGCCGGGGTCGGAGACGGACGGCATCCCGGCGTCCGTGACCAGCAGGACGCGGGCGCCGCCGGTCAGGGCCTCGACGAGTTCCGGGGTACGGGCCGACTCGTTGCCCTCGAAGTAGGAGACGACCCGGCCCGTGGTGTGGATGCCGAGCGCCTGGGTGAGGCGGCGCAGCCGGCGGGTGTCCTCGGCGGCGACGACGTCGGCCGACTCCAGTTCCGCGGCGAGGCGCGGCGGGGCGTCCGCCACGTCGCCGATGGGGGTTCCCGCGAGCACCAGCGTTCCGGTCGTGCCCGCCATGGCAGTCGTTCCATTCGTTCCGGTCGTTCCAGTCACATGGGCCATCCTCCCAGGACCACCGGGACCGCAGAGACCGCAGGACCCGCAGGGACCACAGGGACCACAGGGACCACCAGGGACCACCAGGGACCACCAGGGACCACCAGGGACCACCAGGGACCACCAGGGCTCCGGTGACTGCGGGGGCCCTGGCCCCGTAACCCGCGGGGACTCCCGGGGACTTCCGGGCCCCCTGGGACTCCCGCGCCGGATGACGCGGGGCGGATGACGACGCCCGAACGGACGCGTCCCCTGCGTCGGCGCGGCGGTTCCCTACGATGGCGCGGTGACGAGTACTGCGCCCGACGCCCGGCCGGGCCAAGACGCCGGACATCCGCACGGCGAGGAACCGCCCTCCTGGCAGCGACGGCTACGCCGCTTCGGCCATGTGCCCCGGCCCGGGATCGGGCTGCGTGAGCGGCTGGTCCCCCCGTACACGCGGCCCGGTGCCCAGCTGTGGGCGGTGCTCGGGATCTCCCCGGCCATGGCCGGGCGACTGGTGCGGTGGTCCGCGTGGGGCGGTCCGCTGCTGGTGGCGCTGGTCGCCGGGGTGCTGCGGTTCTGGAGGCTGGGCAGCCCGCACGCGCTGATATTCGACGAGACGTACTACGCCAAGGACTCCTGGGCGCTGATCAACCAGGGGTACGAGGGCGACTGGCCCAAGAACATCGACAAGCTGATCCTGGAAGACCCGTCCAAGGTGACCGTCCCGGTGGACCCGGGCTATGTGGTGCATCCGCCGGTCGGCAAGTGGATCATCGGGTTGGGCGAGCAGCTCTTCGGCTTCACGCCGTTCGGCTGGCGGTTCATGGTGGCGGTGCTCGGCACGCTGTCGGTGCTGATGCTGTGCCGGATCGGGCGGCGGCTGTTCCGTTCGACGTTCCTGGGATGCCTGGCCGGGACGCTGCTCGCGTTCGACGGTCTGCACTTCGTGATGAGCCGCACCGCGCTGCTCGACCTGGTGCTGATGTTCTTCGTGGTGGCCGCGTTCGGGGCGTTGCTGATCGACCGGGACCGGTCGCGGCGCAGGCTCGCCGACGCGCTGCCGGTGGACGAGGAGGGGGTGCTGCGGCCCGACGTGGACGTGGCGGAGCATCTGCGGCTCGGATGGCGCCCCTGGCGGATCGCCGCCGGTGTGCTGCTGGGGCTGGCCTTCGCCACCAAGTGGAACGGTCTCTACATCCTGGCCGCGTTCGGTCTGATGACGGTGCTGTGGGACGTGGGCGCGCGGCGGACGGCGGGCGCGATCCGCCCGTACACGGCGGTGCTGAAGCGGGACCTGCTGCCGGCGTTCGTCTCGACGGTCCCGGTCGCGGTCCTCACGTATGTCGTCTCCTGGACGGGGTGGATCGTCACCGGCAAGGGCTACTACCGCGACTGGGCACAGACCGACGGCAAGGGCGGCGCCTGGACCTGGCTGCCGGACTGGCTGCGCGGCCTGTGGCACTACGAGCACCAGGTCTACGAGTTCCACGTGAACCTGACCTCCGGCCACACCTACGAGTCCAACCCGTGGAGCTGGATCGTGCTCGGCCGGCCCGTGTCGTACTTCTGGGCGGAGCAGCCGGGCTGCGCGGAATCGGCGACCGGCAAGTGCTCCCGCGAGGTGCTCGCCATCGGGACGCCGCTGCTGTGGTGGGCCGCGTGCTTCGCCCTGGTGTACGTGCTGTGGCGGTGGATCTTCCGGCGCGACTGGCGGGCGGGCGCGATCGCCTGCGGCGTGGCGGCGGGCTGGCTGCCCTGGTTCCTCTACCAGGAGCGGACGATCTTCCTCTTCTACGCGGTCGTGTTCGTGCCGTTCCTGTGTCTGGCGGTGGCGATGATGATCGGCGCGATGCTGGGCCCGGGGACGAGTGCGGTTGCTACGGGCACGGGCACTGCGGGGACGGGCACGGGCAAGGGCGGCGGAACTTGTGCGGGCCGGGAGACCGGTGCGGAAGCGGGCCTCGGACCGACGTGGGAGACCGGCCCGCCGAGCGGTGATGTGTCGAGCGATCGGCGCCGGACGCTGGGGGCGGTCGCGGCGGGCGTGCTGGTGCTGCTGATCATCTGGAACTTCATCTACTTCTGGCCGATCTACACCGGCACCCCGATCCCGGACGACGCCTGGCGCGAACGGATGTGGCTGGACACCTGGATCTGACGAGCCCACCCGGATCCGACGAGCACGCCGCCCCGGTCCGACCAGCACGCCCTCGAATCGGGAGGACACCCGGACCCGACCGGCACGTCTCGCGGATCCGGCCACCACCCCCCGCCGCCCGGATCCGACCGACGTGTCCCGGCACGTCCCGATGCGTTCAGGCCACACATATCCCGTTCCGATAACGGTGGTCCCGGTTGTCGGCGGTGTCCCGTAGGGTGCCCAGCGGCATCCGCTTGAACGCGTTCACTTGTACGCGTTCAGGGGGGAACTCCTGGGGAGGGGACTGCAAGGATGCGCAGTGGAGCGAAGGTGGCGATCGTCGGCGGTGTGTTCGCGGTCGTGGCCGGTGGGGTGGGCTACGGGGCGTACAACGTCCTGAGCACGCTGAACGACGCCGACGGCAAATCGGGCACGGGGACCACTTCCGCCGAGGTGCGGACGGGGCCGGTCACCAAGGCGGAGATCGACGACGTGTCGAAGAGGTTCCTCGACGCCTGGGCGAACGGTGACACGACCGTCGCGTCGCAGCTCACCAACAACGCGACCGAGGCCGAACCGGTCCTCGCCGGCTACCGGGACGAGGCCCACGTCAGCCGGGCGGTGATCACCCCGGGCGCGGCCGTCGGTACGAAGGTGCCGTACACGGTGAAGGCGACCGTGTCGTTCGGCGGGAAGTCGAAGCCCTGGTCGTACGCGTCCGAACTGACCGTGGTGCGCGGTCAGACCACCGGCAGGCCGCTGGTCGACTGGAAGCCCGCCGTGATCCACCCGGAGCTGACGGCCGGTGCATCGTTGAAGACCAAGGAGGCGTCGTCGCCGTCGATCGAGGCGGTGGACCACAACGGCAAGGTGCTCACCAGGGAGAAGTACCCCTCCCTGGGCCCGGTCCTGGACACGTTGCGCGAGAAGTACGGGGAGAAGGCGGGCGGCACCGCGGGCATCGAGACCGTGATCGAGAGCGCGGAAGCGGGCGGCCCGGACAAGACCCTCGTCACCCTCAGCGAGGGCAGACCGGGCAGGCTGCAGACCACGCTGGACGCGAACGCCCAGGCGGCGGCCGAGACCGCGGTGAAGAAGTACAACCAGGCGTCGGTGGTCGCGATCAGGCCGTCCACGGGTGCGATACGGGCGGTCGCCAACAACCCGGCCGACGGGTTCAACGCGGCGTTCCTCGGCAAGCAGGCGCCCGGTTCGACGATGAAGATCGTGACCGCGGCGACGCTGATCGAGAAGGGGCTCACCTCGGCGAACCAGAAGATCGAGTGCCCGCCCACCGCGATGTACATGGGCCGCACCTTCAAGAACCTGGACGACTTCTCCATCCCGGACGGCACCCTGACGACGAGTTTCGCCCGGTCCTGCAACACCGCCTTCATCAAGCTGATCGACGACACGAAGGACGACGCGGCGCTCGCCAAGGAGGCCCGTGACGTCTTCGGGATCGGCCTGGACTGGCAGACGGGTGTGGCCACCTTCGACGGCAGCGTGCCGGAGGCCACCGGGGGCGAGGCCGCCGCCCAGTACATCGGCCAGGGCACGATCCAGATGAACGCCCTGAACGTCGCGTCCATCACCGCCACCGCGAAGAACGGCACCTTCCACCAGCCGATCATCGTCGACCCGGACCTCGACGGCCGCCCCATCGCCAGGGCCGCCCGTTCGTTGTCCCCGTCCGTGTCCCAGCAGCTCACCAACATGATGCGGCAGACCGCGAGTTGGGGCACGGGCAAGGACGCGATGGCCTCGGTCGGCGGCGACAAGGGGGCGAAGACGGGTTCGGCGGAGGTGGACGGCCAGGCCACGTCCAACAGTTGGTTCACCGGCTTCAGCAACGACCTGGCCGCCGCCGCGGTCGTCCAGTCCGGCGGCCACGGCGGCGACGCGGCGGGCCCGGTGGTCGCGGCGGTCCTCCGCGCGGGTTCATAGAGCGGGAGTGCTCCGGGCGGCCCGGTGGGGCCGCGGTCGGGATGGGACACCGGGCGGCCACCGCTCACACGCGTCGGCCGCCGACCGGGCTCGTATAGCGGCACGAGCTTTCGATCCCGCCGCCACGGGCCCGGCGCGGCCTTCGGTAGCGTGCGGGGTATGAACTCCTCCGCCGCCGCCCCGTCCGACGCCCACCCCCGATTCGCCGAGGCCCTGCGGGAGCTGGGGCTCGATGTCGAGGTACGTCGGTTCCCGGAGGCCACTCGTACCGCCGCCGAGGCCGCCGCCGCGATCGGCTGCGCGCTGTCCGAGATCGTCAAGTCGCTGGTCTTCGAGGCGGACGGCGTGCCGGTGCTGGTCCTCATGGACGGCGCCTCGCGCGTCGATGTCGAGCTGGTGCGGGCCGAGTTGGAGGCGGGGAAGGTCAAGCGGGCCGGGGCGGACCTGGTCCGGGAGACGACCGGGTACGCGATCGGGGGCGTACCGCCCTTCGGGCACCGTACGAGGACCCGGGTCCTGGCCGACCGGGGGCTGCTGGAGCACGCGGTGGTGTGGGCGGCGGCGGGCACCCCGCACACGGTGTTCCCTCTCGGCCCCGAGGAGCTGATCGCGCACGCCGGCGGAACGGTCGTGGACGTGCGCGAGAAGTCCGCGTGACACCGCTGGTCGCCCTGGCCGTACTCGTCGCCGCGGTCACCCACGCCAGCTGGAACGCCATCGCACACGCGATCGAGGACAAGCTCGTCTCCTTCACCCTGATCTCCGGGGGCGCGCTGCTGATCAGCGCGGCGGCGGCCTGCTTCGTCCCGTTCCCGGCCGCCGGTGCCTGGCCGTACCTCGCGGTCTCGGCCGCTCTGCACGTGGTGTACATGCTGCTGCTGATGCGCTCGTTCACATTGGGCGACTTCGGGCAGATGTATCCGATCGCCCGGGGCACGGCCCCGCTGGTGGTGACCGTCCTCGCCGCCGTCTTCGTCGGCGAACGCCCGGACGCCTGGGTTGCCGCGGGGGTCGCGGTGGCTTCGACGGGGCTGGTGGGGCTGGCCCTCTGGGGCATCCGCGGGTCCGGCAGGCGACCCGACTGGCCGGCGCTGGGCGCCGCCGTCGCGACCGGCCTGGCCATCGCCGGGTACACCACGGTCGACGGGGTCGGGGTGCGGGCCGCGGGCACCCCGCTGGGCTACATCGTCTGGCTGATGATCCTGGAGGGCCTGGCCATCCCGGCGTACGCCCTGTGCCGGCGGCGGGGCGCGCTCATGGCGCAGCTGCGCCCGTACGCCGCTCGCGGACTGCTGGGTGCGGCGCTCTCGATGGCCGCGTACGGCCTCGTCCTGTGGGCGCAGACCCGGGCGGCACTGGCCCCGGTCGCGGCGCTCCGGGAGTCGTCGATCATCGTCGGCGCGGCCATGGGGACGCTGTTCTTCAAGGAACGGTTCGGCGCGCCGCGCCTGGCGGCGGCGGGGCTGATGGTCGTCGGCATCGGGCTGATGCTCCACACGAGTTGAACCGACGCGGGAAGGGGGTGGCCCCGGCGGGGTGGGCCTCCGACGGGATGGGCCGCCAATGGGGTGAAAGGGGGCGCACCCGCCCCGCGCCCCCGTCTCCGCGGGGGTGGTGGCTGCTTGGATTCCCAGGTCTCCGCCCGCGCGCACCGCTCAGCACCGGACGCGCACTCCCCAGCACCGAAAGGGACACCGCCATGCCCAAGCGCTCTCACCCCGCCAGGGTTCTCGCCGCTGCCGTACTGGCTGTGGCCGGCCTCGCCGCCTCCGGTCAGACACCGGTCTCCGCGGCGCCCGCCCCCGGCCAGGACCTGATCAACAAGATGGACGGGAGCCGCCTGGCACTGCTCAACAACAGCACCGCCGAGGGCGCCACCGGCATCACCCTGCGCGACCCCGCGTGGAAGTACAGCACCGAGCGGTGGGAGATCGACCTCTCCGCCTGGCAGGCGGACGCCCCTCACACCTACACCGCCACGCTGCGGAACGAGGCCGCGAACAAGTGCCTCCAGCCCGCTGCCGCGACGCCCCAGCGGGGGACCACGGTCGTCGTCCGGACCTGTGACGGGTCGCGGCTGCAGAAGTGGAGCCTGTACCCGGAGAGGGTCGGCGACAGTTACACGGGCTGGTGGATCTACCGCCCGATGGTGGACAAGAAGCTCGCGCTCAGCCTGAACAGGTACAACGACGGCAGCTGGGACAGCCTCTACCTGAACATCGCCCAGCCCAGCTCCGACCGGCTGTGGCGCAGGACCGCCGACGACACCCCGCTGGCCAACGGCTGACCCGTCGGCCAACGGCTGACCCGTCGGCCGGCGGTTGGCCCACCAGTCGGCGGTTGGCCCGTCGCCCGGCGGCCGACCGTCCGCACGCCCCGTCGGTGCCCGTCGCCGCGTGGATCGCACGATGCCCGCCCCGCCGTACGACACGATGGGGCGGGCATCGTGCGATCACCCCGCTACTCCCCCGAAATCGCCTTCCGGAAGCCGTAGTTGACAGCGGTCAGTCCGCCGTCCACCCGGAGCGTCGTCCCCGTGATCCAGGCCGCGTCACGGGAGGCGAGGAACGCGACGGCGGACGCGATGTCCTCCGGCTCGCCGACCCGGCCGAGCGGGTAGAGGCCGCCGGCCCGGGCCAGTTCGGCGTCCTTGCCCGCCCAGGCGTCGGTGCGGACCGTGCCGGGGGCGACCAGGTTGACACGCACGCCGCGCGGTCCCGCGTGGCCCGCCAGGGTACGGGTCAGGCTGGCCAGGCCCGCCTTCGCGGCGCTGTAGCCGTGATTGCCGAAGTCCTGTTCGCCGTTGACCGAGCCGATGTTGACGATCGCGCCCCGCCCGGAGGCCACCAGGTGCGGGAGGGCGGCGCGGGCGCAGCGGTACGGGCCGGTGAGCGTGATGTCCAGGTCGCGCTGCCAGGACTCGTCGGGCGCGTCCTCGAAGAGCGGGGTGTCGGCGGTGCACGCGTACGCGTTGTTCACCAGCACGTCGAGGGAGCCGAACGCGGCGACCGCGTGCGCGACCGCGGCCTCGACCGCCGCCCGGTCGGCCACGTCGCAGGGCAGCGCCTCGGCCGTCGCGCCCGTGGTCCGTATGGCGGCGGCGGTGCGTTCGGCGCGGTCGCCGTCCAGGTCGGTGACCAGGACCCGGGCACCCTCGGAGGCCAGGCGGCGGGCCGTGGCCGCGCCGATGCCCTGGCCCGCTCCGGTGATGAGCACGCCGTATCCCTCGAACCGTGAACCGGCCCGAGGGGAAGGGGCGTCGGTGCGGACGGCTGGGGAATCGGAGGAAGCAGCAGGAGTCATAGCGCCGACCGTACTGCCCTGATCAGTGCCTGGGCACGGGGATCGGCGGTGACTCCCTTCTGCAGACCGTTCGTCACATAGCCGAAGGCGATGCCGGATTCGGGGTCGGCGAAGCCCAGCGATCCGCCCCGGCCGGGGTGCCCGAAGGAGCCGGGGGCCAGCAGCGGGGCGGCCGGTCCGTGCAGCATGTAGCCCAGCCCGAAACGGGTGTTGACGACCAGGACCCGGTCCGGTCCGGCCGACTCCTCGGTACGGGCGAGGGTGAGCGTGGCGGGGGCGAACAGCCGGTGCCCGTCGACCGGGCCGATCATCGCGGCGTAGCAGCGGGCCAGGGCACGGGCGGTGGCGATGCCGTTGGAGGCGGGGAGTTCGGCCGTCCGGTAGCCGGGGTCGTTCTCGTCGGGCAGCGGGTCGATGGCCCCGAAGGCTCGGCGGGTGAGGGACAGCGGGTCGCGGTACGCCTCGGCGACGGACCGCTTGGGACGCAGCCGCAGGGTGCCGCCGTCCCGTCCGTCCGGAGTCTCGACGGGACCGATCCGTCCCACCCGGTGCGCCTCGTCGGCCGGGAGGCCGAACCAGAAGTCCAGGCCGAGCGGGCGGGCGATCTCCTCGGCGATCCAGCGGCCGACGGTGCGCCCGGTGACCCTGCGCACCAGTTCACCGATGAGGAAGCTGTAGGTCTGGGCGTGGTAGCCGTGTCCGGTGCCGGGCTCCCACTGGGGACACTGGACGGCGACGGCCTGCGGCCCGGAGATCCCGTCGGTGGCCTCGGAGGGGGTCAACGGGCAGTCGAGGGCGGGGATGCCGGCCCGGTGCGCGAGCAGGTGGCGGACCGGGACGCGTTCCTTGCCGCCGGCCTTGAACTCCGGCCAGTACGTGCCGACCGGGGCGTCGAGGTCGAGCTGGCCGCGCTGGTGCAGCAGCAGCGGTACGGCGGAGGCGATGCCCTTGCCCGCGGAGCGGACGATCTGGACGGTGTCCACGGCCCACGGTTCGGTGCCGTCGACGTCTCTCGTACCGGCCCACAGGTCGACGACCTTGCGGCCGTCCCGGTAGACCGTGACGGCCGCGCCGCGTTCGCCGCGCTGCTCGAAGTTGCGGACGAAGGCGTCCCGGACCGGTTCGAATCCGGCCGCCACCGTGCCGCGTACGTCCACGCCTGCTCCTGCGCTCCCGCTCCCGCTCATCCCTCCATGGTGCATCCCTCCGGGGGCCGGACGGGTGGCGGGTCACCCGAAGTTCACGGACGGATTCGCGGGCGGGTTCGCGGTCGGATCCACGGGCGGGTTCGTGGACGGGTCCACGGGCGGGTTCGCGGTCGGATCCGCGGACAGGCGCACGGACGGATCCGCCGGAAGCCGGCGGAAGGGCCGGCCCGCGCGGGCCGGAACGCTCAACGCCGCGTGGTGTCCACGGTGACGGAACGCGGATCGAAGCCGAAGGGCAGCTCCAGGCGGTGGGCGCGCATCAGCTCCTCGTCGCAGAGCAGGTCCTGGGTGCGGTCGTCGGCGGCGATGACGCCCTCGCTCAGGATCACCGAGCGCGGGCAGAGTTCCAGTGCGTACGGCAGGTCGTGCGTGACCATGAGCACGGTGACGTCCAGGGACCTCAGGATGTCGGCCAGTTCGCGCCGCGAGGCCGGGTCCAGGTTGGACGACGGCTCGTCCAGGACGAGGATCTCCGGCCGCATGGCGAGGACGGTGGCGACGGCGACGCGGCGGCGCTGCCCGAAGGAGAGGTGGTGCGGCGGGCGGTCCGCGTACGCCTCCATGCCGACCCGCTTCAGCGCCTCGGTGACGCGTTCCTCCAGTTCGGCGCCGCGCAGCCCGGAGGAAGCGGGTCCGAAGGCCACGTCCTCGCGGACGGTGGGCATGAAGAGCTGGTCGTCGGGGTCCTGGAAGACGATGCCGACGCGGCGGCGGATCTCCGCGAGGTTGCGCTTCTCCACGGGGAGCCCGGCGACGCGGACGCTGCCCGCACCTGCGTCGAGGATGCCGTTGAGGTGGAGGACGAGGGTGGTCTTGCCGGCCCCGTTCGGGCCGAGCAGCGCGACGCGCTCGCCCCGGCCGACGGTGAGGTTCACCCCGAAGAGGGCCTGGTGACCGTCGGGGTAGGCGTACGCGAGACCGCTGACCTCCAGCGAGGGCGCGGCGGCGGACGTGGACGTGGGCGTGCTCATACGGTCCATCCCAGCAGACACACGACGAGGGCGAGGACGGGGAGGGCGGCGGCGTGCGCCCACTGGGTCCGGGAGGCCGTCACCTCGTCGATGACCGGCATGGAACCGGCGTAGCCGCGGCTGACCATGGCGAGGTGGACGCGTTCGCCGCGCTCGTACGACCGGATGAAGAGCGCGCCGGCCGACTTGGCCAGGACACCCCATTGGCGTATCCCGCGTGCCTCGAAACCGCGCGAGCGGCGGGCGATCGACATCCGGCGCATCTCGTCGGTGATCACATCGCCGTAGCGGATCATGAAGGACGCGATCTGGACGAGGAGCGGGGGCAGCCTGAGCCGCTGGAGGCCGAGCAGCAGCGACCGCAGTTCGGTGGTGGAGGCGAGGAGCACGGAGGCGGCGACGCCGAGGGTGCCCTTGGCGAGGACGTTCCAGGCGCCCCAGAGGCCGGGAACGCTGACCGAGAGGCCGAGCACCTGGGTCTGTTCTCCGGGCACCACGAACGGCATGAGCAGCGCGAACGCGACGAACGGCACCTCGATGAGCAGCCGCTTGAGCAGGAATCCGGCGGGGATCCGGGCCAGGACGGTGACCGCGCCGAGCAGTACGGCGTACAGCGCGAACGCCCACATCGCCCCGCGCGGTGTCGAGACGACGACCACGACGAAGCAGAGGGCGGCGGCGAGCTTGCAGTGCGGCGGCAGCTCGTGGACCGGCGAGCGGCCGGGCCGGTAGAGCCGGTGCGCGTGGCCGGCGCCCATGTCAGGCGTCTTCCCCGCCGCGCGCGCTGTCGGCGGTCGCGGCACCGGTGGTCGCGTCCGGGGTGCGACGGCGGCGGATCACGTAGAAGACCCCGCTGCCCACCACGACCGTGGCACCGACGCCGATCACTCCGGCGAGACCGCCGGAGAGCCGGGCGTCGGAGACGTCCTTGACGCCGTAGTCGGCGAGCGGGGAGTCCTTGGCGGCGTGTTCCTCGGTCTTCTTGTCGATGCCCTGGTCGGCGGCGACCTTCTCCAGGCCGTCGGGGGACGAGGAGGCGTAGAAGGAGACGAAGCCCGCCAGGACGAGGGCGGTGACCAGGCCGACGGCCCAGAAGCCCCGGTTGGAACGGGCGGCGACCGGGGCGACGGGCTGCCGGGCGGGGGCGTCGACGAGTTCGCCGTCGACCCGGAGCTTGAGCGGGGCGGCGAGTCCGCGGGCCCCGTGCACCAGGTCGGGGCGCACGGCGAGGACGGCGCCGACGGTCAGCGCGGTGATCACGGCCTCGCCGACACCGATCAGCACATGGACGCCGCCCATCGCGGTGAAGACCTTGCCGATCGGGATGTCCGTGGTGCCGCCGATCCAGTAGATCAGCGTGAAGGCGCAGGCCGCGGCCGGCACGGAGAGCAGAGCCGCGACGAAGGACGCGATGGTCGTGGAACGACGGGACCGCGGCAGCACACCGGTCAGCCCGCGGAAGACGGCGTACGCGACGACGGTGGTCACGATGCCCATGTCGAGCACGTTGACGCCGAGCGCGGTGAGGCCGCCGTCGGCGAACAGGATGCCCTGCATGAGCAGGACCACGGAGACGCAGAGCACCCCGGTGTACGGCCCGACGAGTATCGCGGCGAGCGCCCCGCCCAGCAGATGCCCGCTGGTGCCCGCCGCGACCGGGAAGTTCAGCATCTGCACCGCGAAGATGAACGCGGCCACGAGACCGGCCAGCGGCGCGGTGCGCTCTCCCCCGGAGGTGCCACCCAGTTCCCGTCGCGCGCCCCGCAGGCTGACGGCCACCGCGCCCGCGGCGACGACTCCGGCGACGGCGGAGACGGGTGGGTCGATGAATCCGTCGGGTACGTGCATGAAGGCTCCGCTTCCTGCGGTCCCGCGTGATCGCGGACGTCGGATGTCGTGAACCGCTCAATGATAGGACCTTGTTGCAAACCCTTCGCAAGAGCGAGTGGGCCACAGTCCGAGTGACATCCCCGACCTCGGCGCGCCCGAGAACCGGTGGATACCCCCGTACCGGGCACCCGTTCCAAGCGCTTATGGAATGAAATATGCGACATTTGATGCGGGGAAGAACACACACGAGGAGTCCGCCATGCCCCCCGTGATCCATGAACAGGCCGAAGCATGGCTCGTCAACGACACCCCCGATCTGCCGGCGGTGCCGGTGGATCTGCTGTACGACGCCGACACCGACCCCCGTAATGTCCACCTCGCCTTCCCGGGCGGCATCGACTGGTCGTTCGACCGCGAGCTGCTGGAGCGCGGCCTGAGCGGCCCCGCCGAGCGTGGCGGCGTCCGGGTGTGGCCGTGCGGACGGACGCAGCTGGTCGTGGAACGCCACACGGAGGAGGGCGTGGAGGTGGTGCAGTTCGACAACGCGCCGCTGATCCGTTTCCTGCACCGCACGGAGGACGAGAACGTCGACGACGAGGGCGTCGGCTCCCATGCCCACAGCTGAGCGACCGCCTGGCGCACCCCGTACGCACCTCCGGCACACCGGCCGACGGCCGCACGCCACGCACGGCGAAGCCCCCCGCGCCGCTCGCACGGGGGGCTTCGTCGTAAGCGTCGGCACCCCGTCCCCACGGGTGACCGGCGCATCCGGGACCGCGCGCCGCTCAGGCCCGGTCCCGGGGACTCGACGGACCGGTTCGCGGGGCCCGGCCCACCGGCCCGCCCCGCGCCCGGTTCCGACTCAGACCCGGCTCAGCTCGCGCTCCCCCTCCGCGCCTCCGCCGTGGCCGGAACCGTCCTCCGGGTCCGGCGCATCGCCGAGCTGCTTGCGCAGCCCCTCGCCCTCGACGTCCACGTTCGGCAGCAGCCGGTCCAGCCAGCGCGGCAGCGACCAGGCACGGTCGCCGAGCAGCGCCAGGACCGCGGGCACGATCGCCATCCGGACCACGAACGCGTCGAAGAAGACGGCGATGGCGAGCGAGAAGCCGATCATCTTCACCATCTGCTCGGTGGAACCGATGAAGCCGGCGAAGACCGCCATCATGATCACGGCGGCGGCCGTGACGACCCGGGCGCCGTGGCGGAATCCGGTGACGATCGCCTGGCCGGACTTCTCGCCGTGGACGTACGCCTCACGCATCCGGGTGACGAGGAAGACCTCGTAGTCCATCGCGAGACCGAAGACCACACCCACCATGAAGATCGGCATCATGGACATGATCGGGCCGGTCTGTTCCACGCCGAAGAGCGAGCCGAGCCAGCCCCACTGGAAGACCGCGACGACCGCGCCCAGGGCGGCGACCACCGAGAGCAGGAAGCCGAGGGCCGCCTTCAGCGGCACCAGCACCGACCGGAAGACCAGCATCAGCAGCAGGAAGGCCAGGCCGACCACGAGCGCCAGGTAGGGCGGCAGCGCGTCGTTCATCTTCTGCGAGAAGTCGATGTTCATCGCCGTGGCCCCGGTGACCAGGACCTTCGCGCCGGTGTCGGACTTGATGTCCGCGCCCGCGTCGCGGATCGCGTGGACCACGTCCTCGGTCTCGGTGGAGCTCGGGCGGTCCTTCGGGATGACGGTGATCATCGCGGTGTCGCCGGCCTTGTTGAACTGGGCCGGGGTGACCGCGGCGACGCCCCGGATGCCGGAGATCTCGTCGGCGACCTGCTTGACCGCGGTCTTGCCGTCGGAGCTGTCCGCGGTGTCGACGACGACCAGCAGCGGCCCGTTGAAGCCGGGGCCGAAGCCGTCCGAGAGCAGGTCGTAGGCGCGCCGCTGGGTGCTGCTGGTGGGCTGGGAGCCCTCGTCGGGCAGGCCCATCTCCAGGGACGTGGCCGGTACGGCGACGACGCCGAGGCCGATGACCCCGGCCAGCAGCACCCACACCGGCTTGCGCAGCACGAACCGGGCCCAGCGGGTCCCCATGTTCGGCTTGGCCTCGACCGGGTCGGACGTGTCGGCGGCCTTGCGCGCCTTGCGTCCCATGACCCGCTTGCCCGCGAAGCCCAGCATCGCCGGCACCAGGGTGAGCGCCACGAGGACCGCGATCACGACCGTGCCGGCCGCGGCGAAGCCCATCTTCGTCAGGATCGGGATGTTCACGACCGCGAGGCCGACCAGCGCGATGACCACGGTGAGACCGGCGAAGACCACCGCGGAACCGGCCGTTCCGACGGCCCGCCCGGCCGCCTCCTCGCGCTCCCGGCCCTCGGCCAGCTCGGCGCGGTAGCGGGAGACGATGAACAACGCGTAGTCGATGCCGACCGCGAGGCCGATCATCATCGCGAGGATGGAGGTGGTGGAGTCGAGTCCGAGCGGGTTCGCCAGCGCCGTGATCGTCGAGACGCCGATGCCGACCCCGATCAGGGCGGTGAGCAGCGGCAGCCCGGCGGCGACCAGGGATCCGAAGGTGATCAACAGCACCACAGCGGCGACCGTGACACCGATGACCTCCGTGGCACCGGTCTCCGGGATCACCAGGAGCGCGTCACCGCCGATCTCCACCGTCAGCCCGCCCTTCTGCGCCGCGCGGCCCGCGTCCTTCAGGGCGTCTCGGGTCTCGTCGGTCAGCTCCATCGCGCTGACCTTGTAGGACACCGCGACGTAGGCCGTGGAACCGTTCTTGCTGACGGCGCCGACGGTGTACGGGTCGGCGACCGAGGCGACCTGGTCCGAACCGGACTTCAGGCTGCCGACGGCCTTGGTCACCTGGGCCTTGTTCTCCGGGTCGGTCATCTTCCGGCCCTCGGGGGCCTTGAAGACGACCCGGGCGGTCGCGCCGTCGGCGCTGACTCCGGGGAAGCGCTGTTCCAGCAGGTCGAAGGCGCGCTGTGCCTCCGTTCCGGGGATGGAGAAGGAGCTGGAGGCGGCGGTGGACGCGGAGGCCGCGCCGAACCCGGCGAGTGCGAGCAGCGCCACCCAGATCAGGGCGACGAACCGGCGGCGCCGGAAGGCGAACCGTCCGAGTTTGTAGAGGAATGTGGCCACGAGGGCGTACTCCCGGTCAGGTCGTATGGGTGGAAATGGGCGCGGGGGACCAGCCCGACGACGAGAGCGGCGTGTCAGGTGGGGCTCGGGGAGAGGTCGGAGGCCGTGCGAGGGGACGGGCGTTCGCACGAGGGGTGCGAACGCACGGGGAGGGTCCCGTGCGAGGAGAACGAGGAGGGAACGGAAGCGGGTCAGACTCCGAGAGCGGGGAGGATCACGGAATCGACGTAGTCGATGAGGTAGGCATGCTCGACGGGACGCTCCTCGATCAGCCACCGGGTCAGATAGGCACCGATCAGCATGTGCGTCACGTACTTCAGCGCCGGATGGTCCGGCCGCACCTCGCCCCGCTCCACGGCTCTGCGCAGCATCGTCTCCAAGCCGGTCATCTCCGGTTCGAGCAACAGCTCACGCAGCGCCTGGAGCAGATCGGGGTTGCCGTGGGCGGCATGGGCCACCCCCCGCAGCAGCGCGGAATCCTTCTCCAATTGGCAGGGGTCGACGAGGTTCAGCGCGGCATGGAAGTCGCCGCGCAGCGACCCGGTGTCGGCCGAGGCGAGGGCCACCGGCTTGTCCTGCCGCAGGGCCCTCGCGACCAGCTGGGGCTTGCTCCCCCACTGGCGGTAGAGGGTGGCCTTGCTGGAACGGGTGCGGGCGGCGACGGCGTCCATGGTCAGGGCGTCGTAACCGACCTCGCGGAGCAGATCGAGCACGGCGGCGTACAGCTCGCCCTCACGCTCGGGTGTGAGCCGGGTGCGCGCCACGTACCGACCTCCCGTTTCCCGCCCGCCCCCGATCACACAGCGGCCGGCCGGGCGGCGGTCAATCGAACGAAACTGTTTCGTACACATCCACGATAGCGCGCTCGCGAACGAAACCGTTTCGTTTCGCTTGTGTTCCGCGCCACAGCCGTCACCACAGCCGCCCGACGTCCCCCCGGTATCACGAGTTGCCGGGCCCCTTCCGCGCGGAAAGCATGGAGAGGTGAGTGACGACGCCGCGTATCTCCGTTTTCCGCACCTCCACGACGATCTGATCTGCTTCGCGGCCGAGGACGACCTCTGGGTCGCCCCCCTCGCCCCGGAGGGACAGCGCCCCGAACGGGCCTGGCGGCTGACCGTCGACCGCACCCGGATCGGTTATCCGCGGTTCTCGCCCGGCGGGACCCGCATCGCGTACACCACCTGGCGCAGCCTCGACCCCGAGATCCATCTCGTACCGGTCGATGGCGGACCGGCCCGCCGGCTCACCTACTGGGGCTCGACGGACGCCCAGGTCTGCGGCTGGACCCCTGATCCGGACGACACCGCGCAGATCCTCGCCGTCTCCTCGCACAACCAGCCCCTGTCGCACCTCTCCTGGGCCTACACCCTCCCCACCGACGGCAGTCCCGGCGGCAAACTGCCCTGGGGTCCGGTCTCCGCCATCACGGTCGGCGAAGTCGACGGCGAACGCCGCACCCTGCTCCTGACCGGCACGCCGCCGCACGAACCGGCCTCCTGGAAGCGGTACCGGGGCGGCGCCACCGGGCGGCTCTGGCTGCACGGCAAACGGCTGCTCCCGGACATCGGCGGCCACCTCGACTCGCCCATGTTCGTCGCCGGGCGGATCGCGTTCCTCTCCGACCACGAGGGCGTCGGCAACCTGTACTCCTGCCGCCCAGACGGCAGCGACCTGCGCCGCCACACCGACCACGACGCCTACTACGCCCGGCACGCCTCCAGCGACGGCCGCCGGGTCGTGTACCAGTGCGCGGGCGACGTATGGCTGGTCGACGACCTGGCGTCGCCGGACGCCGTCCCCCGCAAGCTGGAGGTGCGCCTCGGCGGGCCGCGCGCCGGACGCCGTACGTACCAGGTCTCGGCCGCCAGCAACATCGACTCCCTGTCCGTGGACGAGACGGGCCGGGCCAGCGCCGTCGCCGTACGCGGCAGCCTGTACTGGCTCACCCACCGCGACGGCCCGGCCCGCACCATCGCCGACACCCCGGGCGTCCGGGTCCGGCTGCCCGAGATGCTCGGCAGCGGCGGCCAGGTCGCCTATGTCACGGACGCGGACGGCGCGGACGCGATCGAGATCGCCTACCTGCCGCGTGCCAGCGGCGACCGTCCGCCGCGCCGGCTGGCGTCCGGGCGGATCGGCCGGGTCCACGAACTGATCGCCGACCCGGACGGCGAACGCCTGGCGATCGCCACGCACGACGGACGCCTGCTGCTCCTGGACACCGACGAGGAGACGGCCACCGGCGAACCCACCGAGCTGATCCGCTCCGTCAACGGCCCGGTCCGCGACATGGCGTTCTCCCCGGACGGCGCCTGGCTGACCTGGTCGCACCCCGGCATCGGGCGGTCGCTGCGGCAGATCAAACTGGCCCGCATCCTCGGCACCGGCGCCCCGGTGATCGTCGACGTCACCAACGGCCGCTTCGAGGACGAGAACCCGGTCTTCACGGGCGACGGCCGCTATCTCGCGTTCCTCTCCTGGCGCGGCTTCGACCCGGTCTACGACGTGCACACCGGCGACCTGTCGTTCCCGCTGGGCTGCCGCCCGTACCTGGTGCCGCTCTCCTCCGCCACCCCCTCCCCCTTCGCCCTCTCCCCCGAGGGCCGCCCGGCGGCCGGCGGGCTCGACCCGGTCGACGACGTCCAGGCGACCGCCCCCGCCACGGGCGAGGAACTGTCGGGACCGTCGACGGTCAGCGTCGAGTTCGAGGGGCTGGAGAACCGGGTGACGCCGTTCCCGGTGTCCGCTTCGAAGTACTCGGGGCTGCGCCCGGTGAGCGGCGGCGGGCTGGTCTGGCTGCGCTGGCCGATCTCGGGCGCGCTCGGCGAGACGTTCGCCAACCCGGCGGACATGTCCGGCCGTCCCACGCTGGAGCACTTCAACATCTCCCGGGCCCGCAAGACCGAACTCGTCGGCCATCTGGACTGGTTCGCGGTCAGCGGCGACGCCACCCGGCTGGTCGTCATGGACGAGGGCGAGCTGCGCGCCGTGCCCGCCACCGAGATCGCCGACAGCGACACCACCG
This sequence comes from Streptomyces sp. NPDC032161, assembly GCF_040636995.1. NCBI lineage: Bacteria > Bacillati > Actinomycetota > Actinomycetes > Kitasatosporales > Streptomycetaceae > Streptomyces > Streptomyces sp. NPDC032161. The sequence goes on from NZ_JBEZVN010000030.1 coordinate 62,039, forward strand.
TCTACCTCGACCTGCGCCGCATCCTGCACGATGTCGACCCGGCGGCGGAGTGGCGGCAGGCGTACGCGGAGGCCGGGCGCATCATCCGCGCGTACTTCTGGGACCCGGGGATGTCCGGCATCGACTGGGACGGGGTCCTCGACCAGTACCGCCCGCTGGTCGAACGGGTGGCCTCCCCCGACGAGTTCGCGGATCTGCTGCGGGAGGTCCTGGGCGAACTCGGCACCTCGCACGCGTACGTGACACCGTCCCGCCGCAACGAGGGACCGCCGCACTACCAGCGGGCCATCGGCCTGCTCGGCGCCAACCTGGTGTGCCGGGACGGCGACTGGACGATCCGGCGCATCCTGCCCGGCGACTCCTCCGACTCCAAGGCCCGTTCCCCCCTGGCCGGCACGGGCATCCGGGCGGGCGCGGTCCTCACCCACGTCGACGGCCGCCCGGTCGACCCGGTGGCGGGCCCGTACCCGCTGCTGGCGGCGGCGGGCGGCACCACCGTCGAACTCACCTTCAGGCCGCCGGAGGCCGACGGGGGCCGCCCCCGCCGCGTCGCGGTGGTCCCGCTGGTCGACGAACGCCCCCTGCGCTACCAGGACTGGGTGGCCAAACGCCGTGAGGTCGTACGGGAGTTGAGCGGCGGCAAGTGCGGCTACCTGCACATCCCGGACATGGGCGGCTCCGGCTGGGCCCAGTTCAACCGGGACCTGCGCATGGAGATGTCCCGCCCGGCACTGATCGTGGACGTGCGAGGCAACGCGGGTGGCAACATCAGCGAGCTGGTGGTCGAGAAGCTGACCCGGACGATCCTCGGCTGGGACCTGACCCGCGACGCCCAGCCCGTCAGTTACGCCTCCAACGCCCCGCGCGGCCCGGTGGTGGCACTGGCCGACGAGGCGACGGCCTCCGACGGCGACATGATCACCGCCGCGTTCCGGCTGCTGAAGCTGGGCCCGGTGGTGGGCCAGCGGACGTGGGGCGGCGTGGTCGGCATGACCGGCCGCCACCGGCTGGGCGACGGCACGGTGATCACGGTGCCGATGAACGCGGCCTGGTTCGACACGTACGGCTGGTCGGTCGAGAACTACGGCGTCGAGCCGGACGTGGAGGCCCTGCGCACCCCGCTCGACTGGGCCGAGGGCCGGTACGCGGTGCTGGACGACGCGGTACGGGTGGCCCTGGACCTGCTGGCCGCCCACCCGGCGGCGACCCCGCCGACGTACGACACGGTCCCGGACCGGCGGCGCCCGCCGCTGCCCCCGCGCTGAACCCACCACCCCGCACGGTTCGTCCGGCAGCCCGCCCGCACGCCGGAGTGATCTGCCTCACGTGCTGTCACAGCGACCCGTCACGCGGTGTCTTGATGCCGAAACCCGGCGACAGGCCGGAGCACGGCAACGGAGGAGACACCGTGAGCGAGAACACCGAGAACACCGACGTGGTCGTGATCGGCGGAGGGTACGCCGGCGTCGTCGCGGCCAACCGCCTGGCGGGCCGCGACGATGTGACCGTGACCCTGATCAACCCGCGCCCCGTCTTCGTCGAGCGCATCCGCCTGCACCAGCTGGTGGCCGGGAACCACGACGCGGTCGTCGACTTCGGGGAGGTCCTGGCCGGGAACGTACGGCTGGTGGTCGACAGCGTGGCCCGGATCGACGCGGCCGGGCGCGGCGTGACGCTGGCGGCCGGCGGGACGGTCGGCTACGACTACCTGATCTACGCGGTGGGCAGCGGCAGCGCCGACCCCGGCGTGCCCGGCGCGGCGGAGTTCGCCCACCCGATCGCCGACCTGGAGGAGGCGCGGCGGCTGCGGCCGGTCGTCGACGCCGCACCCGCGGCGGCCCCGGTGACGGTGGTCGGGGCCGGCCCGACCGGCATCGAGACCGCCGCCGAACTGGCGGAAGAGGGCCGTGCCGTGATCCTGGTCTGCGGCGATGTGCTCGGCCCGTACCTGCACCCCCGGGGCCGCCGCTCCGTCGCCAGGACCCTCGCCGAACTCGGTGTGACCGTGGTCGAGGGCCCCGGCGCGAGGGTGACGGCCGTGACCCGCGACGCCGTGCGGCTCGACGACGGCCGTGAGCTCCCGAGCAGTGTGACCGTCTGGGCCACCGGTTTCGGCGTGCCGGACCTGGCCGCCCGCAGCGGGCTGAGCACCGACGCCGTGGGCCGTCTGCTCACGGACCGGACGCTCACGAGCGTGGACGACGCGCGCATCGTCGCGGCCGGGGACGCGGCGGCGCCGAAGGACCTGTCGTTCCGGATGAGCTGCCAGGCCGCGGGCCAGCTCGGCATCCGCGCCGCCCGCACGGTGATCAGCCGGATCGAGGGCGAGCGGCCCGCGCCGCTCAAGGTGCGGTTCCTCGGCCAGTGCATCAGCCTGGGCCGTCGCGCGGGGATCTTCCAGTTCGCGTCCCTGGACGACACCGCGAACCGCTTCTACGTCGCGGGGCGTTCCGCTGCGAAGCTCAAGGAGTTCGTCTGCACGTCCACCGTCAAGCAGCTGACGAACGAGGCACGCAAGCACGGGGCGTCACGCGCCCGGACCGAGGGCGGGCGGCCGGACGTCCGAGTGGCCGGGAGCTGAGGCCCGAGGCCGAGCCCAGAGGAGAGAGACGAGACGTGAACGACGACCACGCCACCGACCCGACGCACCCGACCGACCCGGCCCGTACGACCGACCCGGCGCAGCCGACCGACCCGACCCGTCCCACCGACCCGGCGACCGAGGCTTTCGTCGCCCACCGCAACCTGCTGTTCACCGTCGCCTACGAGATGCTCGGATCGGCGGCCGACGCGGAGGACGTCCTCCAGGAGACCTGGCTGAGGTGGGTCGAGGTCGACCTCGGGCAGGTGCTCGACCAGCGCGCCTACCTGGTCCGGATCACCACCCGGCAGTCGCTCAACCGGCTGCGCGCGCTGACGCGCCGCAAGGAGGCGTACGTCGGCCCCTGGCTGCCCGAACCGGTGCTCACCGCGCCCGACGTGGCCGAGGACGTCGAGCTCGCCGAGAGCCTGTCGATGGCGCTGATGCTCGTGCTCGAAACGCTGTCGCCGACGGAACGCGCCGTGTTCGTGCTGCGCGAGGTCTTCGACGTCGGCTACGACGAGATCGCGGCCGCCGTCGACAAGAGCCCCGCGGCCGTACGCCAGATCGCGCACCGCGCCCGCCGCCACGTCGATGCCCGCCGCCCCCGCTCGACGGTCTCCGCGAGCCAGACCCGGGCAGCGCTGGAGTCGTTCCGGCGCGCGCTCGAAACCGGGGACCTCCAGGGCCTCCTCGACGTGCTCGCCCCCGATGTCGTCCTCGTCAGCGACGGCGGCGGCGTCAAGCAGGCGGCACGACGGCCGATCATCGGCGCCGACAAGGTGGCCCGCTTCATCATCGGCGGCTCCGGAAGGGCCACTGGCACGGTCACCAATGACCCCACCCTGGTCAACGGCAACCCCGCGCTCGTCCTGCGCCTGGACGGCGAGATGGACGGCGTCCTGGCCCTCCGGGTCGAGAACGCCCGCATCACCGGCCTCTACTACGTCCGCAACCCGGAGAAGCTGACCCGCGTCGAGTCGGAGACCTCGCTCACCCTGCGCTGAACGCCCTCCGGCGGTACGCCCCGGAACGGCCGGCTCCGGAACGGCCGATCCCGGGACAAGGCGTACGCACGACGCGCCGTGCCCACCCTCACCCCGCCCCGGGCGCGGCACCCGCCGCGGTTCTGCCGCCCGGGACGACCGGTTCGTCCGCCCCTCGCCCCCACCCGTCGGGCAGGGGCAGTTCGCACCACACCGTCTTGCCGCGCACTCCCTGCTCCACGCCCCACCGCGACGCGAGCGCACCGACGAGCGCGAGCCCCCGCCCCGACTCGTCCTCGACGCCCGCGGTCCGGGGCGCGGGCCACGCCCCCGGCTCCGGATCGCTCAGCTCAACGCGGACACGACCACAGTCCGTACCGGTGACACGGAGACCGACCGGCGTGCCCTCACCGAGGTGCACGATCACATTGGCCAGCAACTCGCTGACGCAGAGCAGCAGATGGAGCGCATCCACCTGGCCGCACCAGTCGCGCAGTATCTGCCGCACCTGCGGTACGGCCTTCGGCACGGCGATCAGTTCCAGCGTGAACGGCTCGAACGGCTCGAACGGCTCGAACGGCTCGGCGGTCACGCGTCGGCCGCCGCACGCAGCACGTCGGCCAGCCGACGCGCGGTCGCCGCGTTGCAGTTGCCGAGCGCGACGAGCCGCGGCCGCTCCGCGCCCCCGGCCAGGGTCAACGGGTCGACGCCGAGGGACGGCAGTGTGATGCCGTGCGCCGCGAGGGCGCTGCGCAGGGCGCGGACGTCCGCGTCGATGTCGTGGCCGACCGCCGTGTGCGGGGGCGTGTGGTGTGGGCTGTCCATGAGGAGCTGTTCACCTTTCATTGCGCATTGTGACGAACCCCTCACACGCTGCCGCATCGAATCCCGCCGTGAAAGGGTTTCCCGATCCACACGGCAGGGCGCGAAGGCCGGCCGTCGGCACCTTCTTCGCCGCCCGGGGAGGCCGCCCCCGACACTTCTTCCGCAGGTCTCGCACCGGCCCGAACCGGCTGACATCGATCCCGAAAGCCGAGTCCTCACTTGAAGAGGGAACTCCGAGCTCGAAGAAAGGCGGATCGACGCCCTGCGGGCCGCCAGGACCCGAGGCAGGGAGGGGTGGCCTCATGAGAGCTTGAGGGAATCGGTTCCCGAGGGAAGGACCTGTTCATGACCCGACGGCTGCGTTTCAACGGCACGGGCAGCGGCGTCAACGGATGCCCGTCCGTTCATGAAGACCTCGATACCGGTGAGGTCATCGTGCACGGCCCCGCCCTCACCGATCCCGACGACATCGCCCAGCTCCGGCATCTGAGTGAGGGTGAGGTGCCCATCGTGGTGCCGCGCGAGCTGCTGGTGGACTTCGGCCCGAAGAAGGTCACCCACGTGCCGGACATCATCGGGCTGGACGAGTTCGACCGGCTCTTCACCCAGTTCGAGCACACGGCATGGCGCTTGGAGACGCGTCGCCGCTACGCATCGGACGAGCTCACCGATACTTACGCCCAGTTCGTGCGCGGCGAGCCCGTCGACTGGGAGGGAGCCGACGCGGAATCGTGCGAGGAGCGCCGCCAGCAGGCAGCGCTCGGGCAGCAGTTCGAGCGCGTCCGCCTCGTCGACACCCCTCCCACGGCCGGCCAGCTCTATCTGCTGGACAACGCACGTCGCAACAGCGCTGTCGGCGAGAGAATCTTCAATCTGTGGCGAGAGGTCGCCGACCGCCTCGGCCTGCCTGCGGAAGACTTCTGGATCTCCGACTCCCGACTGGTCGCGCTGCTCAACTTCGATGACGCCGACAACCTGGTCGACGTCGAGCTGATCACAGAGCCCGCTGCGGTACTGCGGTACGTCATGGTGCGCGATGCGGCACGGCATCATGCCATCTCGTACGAGGAGTTCGCGGCACGGTTGGCCGCGAAGGAGGACTGAGGCAGGTGCGCGTCGGTGAGCACGGACTACCAGTGGGCACGGGAAGCACTCGGGGCACGGCTGCGCGAACTCCGGCTCTCGGTTCCTGGAGGCCGGCTCACCGGTACGGAGCTCGCCGGGCGACACGGATGGAACAAGTCCGAGGATGTCGTTACTTCAACGGTCCGTGGCGCCAGGACGTTTCGAGGTCACTCACCTGGCACGGACGGATCGAATCAGGAGTGTGCCCATCGTGCGCTTGTCGTCCTCGGGGGCCGGTAGAACCGTCGCCGTCACTTCAAGGAACCCGTGTTCTTCGAGGAGATCGGACCACATGTCGGGTTCGTAGTCCCAGCGTTTGACGATCGCAGGATCCTCGTCGGGGCCACGAGAGATGTAGGACGCCTGACAGCCATAGCAGCCTTCCACAGGAGGCCGCTGGGACATGGCGAAGTTGTCTGGAAGAGAGGTCCACCCCCACCGCCCGCATGCCGAGAGCGGCGAGATGAGCCGCGTTCCCGCCAGACCCGCATCCAAGATCCAGCGCCGTTTCCCCCGGCTTCAAGGAAAGTACTTCCGCTCCCGGGCCGTGGTCGGCGTACTGCGTCCAGTTGAACCATGTGGTCTCGCCCCGGTTGTTCGTCTGCCGTCGTTGCCGCTTCGTGGCGGAGTACACGTCCCATGCCGCGCCGTCGGGCTCTGACACGTATCAATCCTTTGTCGGTTCCATCAGCCGCCCGTCTCGGGTCCGGGCGGCTGATGGTTCGGGTACTGCTTGTGGCTGGGTGCTACTTGCTGATCGGACTGTCGGTGCACCCTGCGTAGCTCTGGGTGCAGTCCGCGGCTCCGTCCGCAGGCCAGATCTCGGGGTCGATCTCGAAACCGGCCGCGCGGATCGTGTCACGGGTCCTGGTGAGGACGGCCCGCCCGTCGGCGGGGTTGTGCCCGTGCCGGTCCGGCACGTGGTGGATGAAGACGGTTCCGAGGGCTGCGCAGAACGCGGCGTACTGAGCGGTGTGCAGAACGAAGGCGTGCCAGAAGAGGTCCACGCGGAGACTGGGGGCCATCTTCTCCGTGGCATTGGCTGTGGAGGCGAGGAAGGCCACCAGCTGGTTCACACCCCTCTCGCCCAAGTCGTCGGTGAGTTCGGGCCAGTAGTCCTTGCGGACAACCGCGATCAGGTCCGCCCGCGTCTCGGGGCCGATCAGGTCCAAGACCTCGGTCGGGGAGAGCTGCGAAGCAGGGCCTCCTGAAACCTCGTGGGTGGTAGTCACGTCAGTCCTTCCTTCGTTGGATGGTGCATGACTTTCTGCGGCCCGTCCCGGAACGGGTGGTAGTCCACCGAGTGGGTTCTGCCGCCGTCACGCCGTAGCCCTCCGGTCGGTTCCGGGGCCGATGAAACGAACATAGAAACCTGCGGATCGACAGGTCCACGTTGTTGCACGTTGTTGCACGCCAATCACCCGAGAGAGTCGATGGCCCTGCTGATCAGGAAGCGGGCTCGCGGGCCGTACACCGCCATCTCGGCAAGCCGAGTGAAGGCACGGAGATAGACCTCCACCTCGGTCGGTGTCGTCACGGTGACCTTCGCGGCCAGCAGCTCCACATGCACCCGCTTGTACTGGTGAAGAGGCAGTGTTCTGGTAGTGCGCTATTCAGCGGCTCTGAGACTTGACCTGGTCTGAGGTCGGTGCCGTGCACGAGGCCGCCGGGTAGCGGGATGCGGTCAGCCGCGTAATCGCACGCGATAAACCTGGCGACGTCGGCGATCACCGCCGGAATACTGGTCGCCCATGGATGAGGTCAAAGTCGTCGTCGCCCATTCCGAGCGCGCGACACTGCGCGTCGGCGACGTGTTCCTGAAGGTGGACGCCGATCAGGCGCGCATCGACGTCGAAGTCGAGGCGATGTCCCTCGCGCCGGTGCCGACCCCGGAGGTCCTGTGGCGCAAGCCGCCCGTGCTCGCGATCGCCGCACTCCCGGGGACGACGCTTGGACGCCTCGGCGGGCCGTCGACCAGGTCGCCGACGGCGTGGGCCGCGGCGGGCGCGGCCATCCGGAAGCTGCACGAAGCGCCCCTGCCGCTCCGGCCGGGCGGGGCCGGCCGGAGCATCGCCGCGCTGGCGACGGAACTCGACGACGAGTGTGAGTTGCTCGTGGCGAACGGCATCCTGCCCGCCGACCTGGTCACTCGCAACCGCCTGGTCGCCGAGGCCGCGCTCCGGCCGTGGACTCCGGCGTTCACGCACGGCGACCTGCAGATCGCGCACGTCTTCGTCGACGGCGACGAGGTCACGGGCATCATCGACTGGTCCGAGGCGGGCCAGGGTGATGCCCTGTACGACCTCGCCACCTTCACGCTCGGACACGAGGAGCACCTTGACGACGTCATCGCCGGCTACGGCACTGACATCGACCTCGATGTGATCCACGCGTGGTGGTCGTTGCGAAGCCTGCTGGCGGTTCGCTGGCTGGTCGAGCACGGTTTCGACCCGTTCGCGCCAGGTTGCGAGGTCGACGTGCTGCGATCCCGGATGTGAGGCTGCGCCCTATCTGCTACGATATTTTGTTCTGAGTCGTGAGAGCCGCGAGGTAGCCAGCCCAACTGTCCTGGGCCAAAGCCGCCCACTGAGTGGCGGTGTTCCTGTGGATTCCGAACAGGTCGCACATGATGATCGGCGGAAGTTCACCGGCCATGCCCAACAGGGCCGTGTTGCGGGCCGCGAGGGTGGGCAGACCGTGCTTCGCGAGTTGTGCTGACAGGCCGCCAGGGCTTCGCGGGCGGCCGACGAGACGGCCCGGGAGGAGAAGCTCCAGGTGCTCGCTGTCGGGCAGGGCTCCCACCGCCGAGTGTCTTCGGCCCTCAGCTATCTGTCGTTCGATGAGACGAGCCAGCGTCGGCGGCAGGAGCACGGGGTTCTTGTCGAAGGTGAAGTAGGCGCCGGTTTTGTCCTCGTGGAACTGGTCGGCGGTCAAGTGGACGATGCGGGTGATAGGCAATCCATAGAGGCGGATCAGGGCGCCGGCGATGCGGATGTCCAGCGGCAATGTCGCGTCCGTGAGGCACCGGCGTAGTTGATCGGCTTGATCGTCGTCGTCGAGGAAGGTTGCCGGTGCGGGCCGATGGTATCCGGGGTATTCCAAATTCCGGGTCAGGCCGCGCTTGAAGCTTCCCCTTGATCGTGGACACCTGGAGACTGGGATCTTGAGGTTCCAGAGGAAGTAGCACCAGGTGGGAAGCAAGTACACGAAGCGGTAC
>NZ_JBEZVN010000031.1:0-69552 GCF_040636995.1 Streptomyces sp. NPDC032161
CCGCCAGGTCCTCCTCAGAAATCCCCACAACAGTCCACGTATCACGGCACGTACAGCAGCCGCATCGAAACCGTCAGTAATTTACTGACGGCTCCTGAACCGCTGCCGGTTCGTTGAGGATCACCAGCGCCGGTTCGGTGTCAAGCGGCTCTGCGACATCCTGGGCATCGCCCGCACGTGGCGCAACTGGGCGCGGAGAGCAGGCCTGGTGCGCCGTCAGAACGGCGCCCACCGGGCGGTGATGGTCAAGCCCGGCACGGGCTCGACAACACCCGCAAACGCGCTGCCGAGCTCACCGAACAACGCCGGGCGGATCTGGATGCCCTCAGCACACACTGGTAAGACAGGCGGGGTTTCAGGAAGGTGTGAGGGCCCGGATCCGGGCCCTGCCATGTCTGTCCGCCCGTTCTCTCTCGCGGGGCACGGGGCGGGTGTCATGACGACGTTGCGCGCCCCGGCGCAGCGTCGTCCTGGTGGATGAATCCCGGCCTTCGTACGTGGGCGCGACTTTAGGCGAATAGCACCAATTTGCCCTGCATAAACGAGCGTTGAAATGGCTTGTGGTGGTCTTTCATGGTGCCGGGACGGCCGAGTGCCCGGCGGTGTGGAGGAGATCGCGTGGAGACGTTGAACCTGTCGCAGATCGGGCGGCGAGCGGGCGTGGGCCGTATCGCTGTCGTCAACTGGCGGCACCTGCACCCGGATCTTTCCGGAGCCGGTCGGCGGCACGGACGAGAGAGCCTGCGGTTCCGGGCCGGGGAGGCCGAGGCCGCCGTGATCCGGGCGGGGAGGTCTACGTGTTGGTCGGCGGTCACCGTGTGCTGACCGAGGCCCCGTGGTACCCGTTCCGCCCCGGTGACCGGCTGATGGCCACGGTGGAAGCCGCCGGGTGACGCCCCGCGCTCGACAGAGCTGGACGAGGTGGTCGAGGGCGGCGGGGACGGCATGGAGCTGCGCCTGGTCGAGGTGTCGCCCGAGGGGGCCGAGGGAGGCTGGTACGCCGGTCCGCCCGAGCTGTACGGGGCCGGCCCGGTCGAGACACCGTGGATGGAGGCCGGCCCCGACCGGCTCACCATCACACGGCGCCGGGGGCTGCGGCGCTGCTGCGAAAGGGGCGGGCCAAGTGTCGCTGACACGGGCTGGCTACCCGCTGGATGGCCAAGGTCCTGGCCGGATCCGACGATTGGCCACCGGAGCTGGCCGCGCGCACCACCCCTACTTGGTCGTGTGCGTGGGGTAGACCTCGACGTCGGTGTAGGCGCCCTTGATCTCCCCCGCGCCTGCGGGCCACTTCAGGCTCACGGTGTGGGTCTCGTTCGGGGGTGTCACCAGGATGTTGGTCGGGGACGCGAGGCTGTTGCCGGTGTTGTCGATGTCGTAGGCGAGGTTGAAGACAGCGGCGTCACCAGGCTCCAGGGTGGTGATACGCGGCTGGGCGTGGCCGCGCTCGATGGGGTTCGAGGTGTTGTCGGCATCCTTGATGTCGACGCCCGCGAAGCCCGTCGCCGAGCAGGTGGTCGAACCCCGGTTGATCATGGTGATGTCGATCCTGCCCGAGTCCTTGTCGGGCGCGGCGTCCCTGGCGTCGATGGCCAGGTCCTCCGTCTTGCAGAACGTGACCTTGCCGCCGGTCTTCGTTGCGCCGTTCGCGGCTGCCTTTGTCTTGGTGTCCTCACCGGCGCCCGACTTCGCGTTGCTGTCCTCCGAGCCGCCGGGGCCCGCCGCGCGGGACGGCCGCAGCATCGACGCGTCGAACGGCACTGCGCCCGCCACCGCCAGATACACGTCGAACAGCAGGCGCTTGCGCGCCAGTGAGAAGTGGTCGAACCCGGCCAGCAGTTCCCCGCTGACGACATCGGTGCCGGTCGTGCGGCCGTGAAGGACTGCCTGTGCCAGCGCCGCGTCGTAACCGCTCGCCTGTGCCCGCGGGGTGGTCAGGAACGCGGTGAGTTCCCGCTCCTGCTCAGGGTGGCAGTCGCGCTTGCGCAGCAGCACGAGCAGCAGCGTCGTCTCCAGCGTCCGGCTGGCACACGGCCTGCGTACCGCGCCGTCGGTGTCGACGGCCGCGCTCAAGGTGGCCCGCGCCCGTTCCCGGGCCGCCACGAGCCCGGTCGTCGCCAACTCCCGTTCGCTGTTCGGGCCGGCCGTCTCGATCCTGCCTGTCATCGCTGTCGGCTCCTTGTTGTCCCGGCCTGCTCCGTGGCCCCGACAGCCACAGACCAGCAGCTGTCGGGGCCACGCCAACGAGAAGGAGCGAAGCGCACACCACCACCGGGAACGCCCGGTTCTCCGGAACTGGCGCCAAGAAGACCGACCCGCGCGGGCGGCTGCGCGAACCTGACCACCTGCTGTCGGCAACCGCAGCCCGCGCGGATGCGGCCACCGACACCCGCCTTCGGCGTATCCTCACCCGTCGGAGCCGGTGGAGCTGTCGGATGGCAGCAGGTCGGCGCCGCCGCAGGTCCGGTTCACGCTCTTCCCCGACGTCAAGGCGGGTGTGTACTGCCTCGATGTGGAGGCGTGGTCGTCGACAACCTCCGCAAACGGGCCTCGGAGCTCACCGCGCGGTGGCGGGCGGGGTCGGCGCGCTCGGCATGCGCTGGCAGGCGGGCGGGGTCGGCGCGCGTGCGTGGAGGGGCGGGCCGGTGGGAGCGGGTGCTCGGCTCCGGTTGCCTGCCGAGCACCCGCATCGCGTATCTGTGACCACAACCGCGAGAAGCGGAGGAGCGGTCCGGGGTCAGCCGAGTGGCAGTTCCAGGCCGGCTTCACTGCCGTTCTGGGAGCTGATCGTGATGGTGTTGACGACGGGGAGGTCTGCGTTCGCGTAGGAGTACAGCTGATCGCGGCCGTTGACGACGAGTGCGAGGCGGTGGCCGGACGGCAGATCGTAGGAGGCAGCCTGGAGCTGCCAGCTGATGGTGCTGTCGGCGTTCGGTGTCAGGCCGGTTGCGGTGTACGGCTCGTGGGTGATGATTCGCACGGTGCCGTCCGGGGCGATGTCGTACAGGTAGGCCACCAGAGTGGCCGCGGCGGTGGTGCTGTGCACGGTGAGCTTCACGGTGGCGGCGCCGCGGATGCGCCGGGCCACGTCGTCGGGACCGGAGCCGGTCAGCGGGTCCGTCGACCAGACCAGCAGTTGATCGCGCTCGAACTTCGCCACGTCGTAGATCTTGGGGTTGCCGAACCACTCCTGCTGCCCGGTCTTCATGAGGGGGAGATCCACTGCGGTGGCCTCGGTCAGGGTGTCGGCGGTGAAGTCCCGCGACCAACCGGCGGTCGGCTTGTCGGTCAGCGCGCCGTCGCCGGTGCCGCGGTCGCCGGTGAGGTACCAGGACTCGCTGCTGGTGGTGACGTCCTTCCAGGACGCGTACGGCTCGCGGCGGGCCGGGACGGTGATCAGGTTGGTGCCGCCGGGAATGCGGGCGGTCCGGTAGGTGAACATGCTCTGGTTGTTCACCGTCGGCCAGGTCGGCACGTCGTTGGACACTCCGAGCAGGTGGTGGTCCAGCCACTCGTAGGCCTCCCGCATCGGCACGGCCAGCCCCGGGAACGGCAGGCCTTGCAGCAACCCGGTCATGCCGGGGCCCTCGGGGGCGCCGTGGTCGCCGATCCACAGGTTCAGGTGCTTCGGGACGGTGAGCTGCTCGAAGGTGTCGATCACCGGGCCGACCGGGAACAGCGTCTCGTGCCAGGTGTTCGAGATGTAGGTCGGGATGCCGCGCTCGTTGGTGATGTCGGTGTACGACTGCGGGGAGCGCTTGGTGCCCCAGGCGACCACGGTGTCCAGGTCCTGGCCGCTCAGGAAGTTCTTGAGGATCTGTTGGGTCTCCTCGTCGAACTTCTCCTCCATCGAGGAGCCGCCGGTGAAGCCGATCAGCGTCCGGACGGCTTCAAGGTGCCGGGTGCCGTTGTCGTACAGGCTGGTGGCCAGGTTCCCCCAGGTGCTCACCGCGACGACGGTGGAGACGCGGTCGGCCTCGTCGTGCGCCGCGACCAGCTGGCTGATCCCCGATCCGTAGGACAGGCCGAGGAAGCCGATCCTGCTCGGGCTGAAGTGGCCCTGCGCAAAGTCGATCACCGCGGATCCGTCGGCCCAGTCCTTCTCCCCGGCGACGTTGATGAATCCGTCGGAGGTGAACGGCAGTTTCGGATCGCCGATACCGCGCGGCGTATAGGCCAGGACGTGGTAGCCACGCCGCGCCAGCGTGAGGTACATGTACAGGAACGGCATCCAGCCGTACGGGTTCCAGCCGGCGGGCACGACCACGACCGGGTGCGGCCGGCCGTCACGGAGCCTGATGGCGAGCGCCGACAGCCGGACGTCGTCGACGCCGTCGATGGCGAGAATCTCGGCCGTGGTGGTCTCCCGGACCCCGGCGACCAACTCCGCCAGCTCCGTCGGAAGCTGGGCGCCCGGCTCACCCCGTAGGGCAGCGAGCAGGGCCTCGGCCACCGCGACAACGGACGCGCTGGGGGTGAGGCCGTCGCCCCAGATACCGTTGGTAGCGATGTCGGTGAGCGCGGCGTCAGTGATCGACGGGGTCGGCTCGGTCATGCGGACCACCTCCTGTTGAGCGGATACCAAAGCGCACTTTGGTCACGAAGAGACACTTGAAACCGGTGCGACGTCGGATTCCCTCAGATGGGCCGCTACACGGACAAGATCACATGCCTGACAGCGGTTGAAGGGCTGAGCGCGCCACCGACGATGGTCCTCGGCCGCCACCGGACCCTGACCGCCCGTCCTTCCCTGATCGTCACCGGCCCGGCCGCGGCCGGGAAGACCACCGCGCTCCTCCACGGCGGACGCACCTGCCACCTCGCCCACACCCACCGCAACCCGCCGCCACCCGGATCAGCACATGCCCCGGTACCCGTCGCGTACGTCCTCGTCCCGCCCTGCGCCACCGCGAAAACCCTCGCCACCGAATTCGCCCGCCACCTCGGCATCCCTGTCACCACCCGCATGCCCCAGGCCCGGATCACCGACTGAGGGCTGTCCCGTGATCCTTGGGTGGACCAGCGCGCGGCGTCGGATGCGGTGCATCGCAAGGCGGAGCGGCGCCCGCATACTGGGGGCATTCGGGCGTTCCGACAAGGCGGCGAGGTGCCGCAGCTGTCGTCGTGCGCCCGCCAGGGATTGCGGGAGGGCCCTCAGGTGAGGGCCCCTCGCACAACCGGTCCACAGGAATCACGTACGATGCGTGCGACCCTCATAAAGATTACTTAAGAGGATGTACACGTCATGGGAATCCGTGCTCCGTATCGTCTCCTTCGCGGCATACCTGCCGTTGCCGCCCTGCTCGCGATCGGCGCGGTGGGATGCTCGGACGTCTCCGACGCCGTCGACAGCGCCAAGGACAGCGCGAAGAAGGTGACTCGTCAGCGCTCGGTGTTCTCGCTGGACATCGGCGACTGCTACAACCCGAACGGCAAGGCCGAGGGGACGGCGTACGCCGTCGAGATCGTGCCCTGCGACGAGGCGCACGAGGGCCAGGTCGTCGGCGAGTTCGCGATCGACAAGGGCAAGGAGTACCCCGGCGACGACAAGGTCTCGACGATCGCGGACACCCGCTGCCCGGTCGAGGCGCAGAAGTACGCCCCGGACACCTGGGCGCTCCCCAAGGGCATCGCTCTCTTCTACTACACCCCGACCAAGGAGAGCTGGGTGACGGGTGACCGCGCGGTGAGCTGCACCTACACCGCGGAGAAGGGCACGTTCAGCGGCTCGCTGGACACCGCGAAGTCCCTCAAGCCCGAGCAGACCACGTACCTCAAGGGTTCGAACGCGGTCTACGAGGCCCTGTGGGCGAACCAGTCCGAGAAGGACGCCGTCGAGGACGACCTGGCCGGCTACAAGGCGCAGGCCAAGGCCGTCGCGGCCGCCCTCGACGCACACGTCAAGGGCCTCAACGGCATCGAGGGCGCCGAGGTCGGCAAGCTCCGGGCGACGCTGACGAAGGCGGCCGGGAACTGGAAGAAGGCCGCGAACGCCGCCGACGCCGACACGTTCTACATCGCCTACGACCCGGCGTTCGCCGGCATCGACCCGAACAAGTCGGTCGCCGCCCGCAAGGAACTGGGCCTGGCCACCACCGTCCCGGCCGACGAGGCCGAGGTCTGGGCCGGCTGACGCTCCGTCGGAGTAGCGGGGCCATGTCCGTCAGCTCGGGTTGGCCCCGCAGAGCGGTGTCGTTGGCATACGGGGTAGCGGTTGGTTCCGCGCGACCTGTTCGATCGCCGGCACCGGGTTGTCGCCTCCCGTGAAACGACCCGCGGATCGTGATCGCCGCAGGGCCCGTGATCGTCGGCGTCGTTGTGGTCCTCCTGATTCGGGGCGAACGATTTTGCCACGTCATAGCGGGGTGGCCGGCGTCTGTACGGGGTGCCGGGCGGTCGTCCGGGTCGGCTTGGCGCAATTCGCCCGTGGCAGGCTGATCCTTTCAGGAGGCGGTGGCAGCCTGGGGCTGTGAGACCGGCGCCGTGTGCGTGCTGCCGATCTCCGCGGGGCGCGAGCCGGCCCGTTCGGCCATGAACCGCACGGCAGCAAGCCGTCCCAGGCGCCACCATCGCCCACGAGGGGATCATGCGCCAGGCGGGCTCGCCCGGCAGGGGAGAGCTGAGCGTCGCCGGCCTGAAGGCCCACGCGAACGACCGCCTTCGTCCGAAGTCGGCGCACGCTCGTGATCCGCCAGACCGGACCCGGACATGAGGGGTGAGCGCGCGGGAGTGCTGTGCATCGCGATGCTGTGCGGTCCCGGGGACGGCTTCGATGTCCGTGCGTGACTTCTTCAGGGCCGCAGTGCCGTGAGGTCGGTCGTCGGCCGGGGTTCGGCGTCTGGCTCTGGGGCGTCGTGCTCGGGGTCGGCGTCCTGGTGAGCGAGCAGTTGCTCGGGCATCGCGGCCTGCTGGTGCGGGGCGATGTCGTACGACCGACCCTGGGTGGCGGCGATGGTGGTGCGCAGTTGTTCGCGGACCACCGCGGCGGCGAGGACGGCTCGGTCGTAGCGCAGTGGGACACGCGGTATCTCCCACTCCCCCGGTTCCTGGTCCGGGGCTGGTGGGCGGCCGGTGTGACCGGGTTGGCCGGGGCTGCCGGGTCGGTTCCGGGGCGGTGGTTGGCGGGATCGAGGTCGGGCAGGGGCCGGCGGGCGGGGTCGAGGCGGTGGGCCGGCATGTGGCCGCGCAGGGTCCTCGGTTCGCCGATGCCCATGCAGTGCACGGTGATCGCGACGTCCACGATCCGCTCGTCCGGGCCGGGATCGCGGCGGCGGCCGCGCGGGGTGAGGGCGAGGTGGCGGCGGGCTTCGGCGAGCAGGCGGCGGTGGGAGCAGCCGTACTTGTGCATGCCGATCCCGCAGGTCACAAGCCACTTCCGGACGAGGCCCAGCCGCGACGGGCCGTCTGCGATCAGACGGTCGGATCAGGCATGATCTCCCGGACCTCTTGCGCACAGCGGCACGCGGCAGCGATCTCGGCAGCCCACTCCAGCGCGTCCTCACGTGAGGGCACATCGATGATCGAGAACCCGCCGAGCACCGTCTTGGTCTCCGGGTACGGGCCGTCGGTGACGGTCCCGTCGGTGGCCACGACGCTTGCCCGCTGTCTTTCCAGTCCACCGCCGAAGACCCACACACCGGCGTCCCGAGCCTTACGCACCACCTCGTACGAGGCCGCGGCCACCTCGGGCAACTCCTCCTCGGGGAAGGTCATCGCGCCGTCATCGAACGAGATCAGGTACCGCGTCATACATGGCTCCCTTGGCCGTTGGCCTCCTCCTGCCGCCCCTCACCCTACGACGAACGCCTCCCTTCAGAACCGACACTCTCCCCGGCTTCCGAGACAGGCCCCATAGTCGCGTTGCCCGCCGGCCCGGTGCTGAGGCATCCGGAGCAGGAGGTCGTCGCGCAACTGCGGAGGCGGCGGCAGACCGGGACGGGCCGGCTGTTACCTGGTGGGCTGCCGCCGTACCGGGAACGCGAGGACGGTGGGTGGAAGCAGGCCTTCACCGACCTGCGGCTCTGCGCGGCGTTCGTGGACCGGGTCACCTCAACGCGCACATCGTCGAGACCGGCACCGACAGCTTCCGTCTGGCCCAAATCCAGGAAAAGCGCCGCCGCAAAGCCTGGTCTCCGTCTGCCGGCGAGTCCGGGCTGTTCACCGGTCCGGCCGCTGACCGGCCGGTGCCCATCACCAGAGCTTGTCAATCTCTCCTGGATACAGCTCGATGCGGGAGTGATAGAACGACGCTTGAGCCTGCCGACCCGCAGGCGAGAAGAAGTCGGACATAGTGACCTTGTCGAATCCGGGCTGGTCGCTGGGGAACGGAGCTCGCGGTGTTCCGCCGATGAGTACGGCTCCCGGAAGCACACGCCAGCCGACGCTCTCATAGAACGCCTGCAGCGGGCGATCACACGTGAACAGGCCCAGGTCCAGGCTTTGAGTGATCATGCTCTCCCACGCCGCTGTCACCAGCCGCCGACCATGCCCACGGCCACGTTCCTCCTTGCTCGTCACCACGGTGCTCAGCCCACCAGCCGAAAAGCGCCGGCCGGCATGAACGATCTCCTTGAACAGGATGTCCAGTGCGGCCAGCACGGTTCCCCCCTCCACGAGCAGCATCGACAACGGCCGCAGTGCGGGATCGTGGCCGGGGGCGTCGCCAGGAGCGTCCGGCCCGGACTCGGATGGCCATGCCTGCTCTTGGATCGCTCTCACCTGGACACGCAAGCCGGCGGGAGTGGCTGCTTCTGGGAACGACAAGATCTGCACGCGCCGATTGTGCTCACGCGCTGCTCAAACGCAAGCGATTTAGAAGTCGCGCGCACAGGCGTGGTTGGGGAGGTCGGCGACCGTACGGGCACAGGTCCCGGTGATCATGGAGTTGCGACGCTCTGTGATCACTGGGGAGTCCTATGTGCCCACGCTTCCATCATGGCTGACCGAACCGTTCTGGATCAGTTCGCGTACCTGCTGCCCGAGCAGCCGGAGTACTGCCCGGCCCATCCACTTGGCTGCCACCGCCGACGCATCAGCGGCCGGATCATCTTCGACAAAATGCTGCAACTGCTGCCCTTCGGCTGTTCTTACCAGGCGATCGCGGACACAGCCGGCTCGGCCACCACGATCCGCAGCCGCCGCGACGAGTGGATACGGCAGGGCGTCTTCGCCCGGCTCAAGCAGATGGTGCTCGTCTCCTACGACCGGATCGTTGGTCTCGTCCTCGACCGGATCGCCCTGCACGGCTCCATCCCCGTGTGGGCGAGGTCGGGGCGCCGGACGGGTGTCATGGCGCGCTGCGCACCCCGGCGCAGCGTCTTCCGGGCGGGTGAATCCCAGCCCCTTCGGCACGGGCAGGCAGGGCTCTGTTCTCTACCCGACGCCGCGCCGTGCGAGGTCGGCGGCGATGCCGTCCAGGACGCCGGTAAGGCCCGAGAGGAAGAGCGCGTCGAGGTCCCAAGGGTCGGCGCCCGCGCGCATCGCGGGGCCGAGTCGTGGGTACGCGCCGGCCTCGTAGAGCGAATGGCGTGCATCGTCCGTGGCGTTGGCCGGGCGCCGGTCGGTACGTCGAGCCTGCCGTTCCGCCTCCACGTCGCTGACGTAGGTCAGGGCCACCCCCTGGACGTAGGAAGCGAACATGAACATGTAACGGAAGGCGTCGGCGGGTTCGAGGCCGAGTCCGTCGAATACGGCGAAGGTGCTCTCGCTGTCCGCGGCGAGTGCCCGGCTGGAGTGCGTACGGGTCGTCACGAGGACCTTCGACAGGATCCACGGATGACGGTGGTACAGCTCCCAGTCGCGGCGGGCGGCCCGTTCGAGGCCGTGTCGCCAGTCCCGCGGCGGTGTGTCGGGCAGCGGGGCGTCGGTCAGCGCGGTTTCCACCATCAGGGCCACCAGGTCGTCCTTGGATGCGACGTGCCGGTACAGGGCCATGGTGCTCGCGCCGAGGTCGGTGGCGATCCGTCGCATGGACAGTGCGTCGAGACCCTCCGCGTCCGCGATGGCGATCCCGGCCCGCGTAATGCGCCCGGCGGAGAGATGGGGTGCGCCGGCCTCGCCTTCCGGGGCACTGTTCTCCGTGCTGCTCACCTCCCCCGGCGCCGTTGTCTTCCGCGCCCGGTAGGCGCGCGCCCGGCAGGCATGGGAGCAGAAGCGCCGCGGCCGCCCCCGCTCCGCAGGCGCCAGATCCTTCCCACAGGCCGCGCAGACCATTTGCTCCGGCATCACCACACCCCTTTTCGTCACACCCTGCATGCGTGACGAAATCCTACTCCCCGACGAGGAGACGGTCCGAGCAGTCGGTCATCAGCTTCTTCCGAAACGTGTTTGCCGTCCGAGGTGCCCGCATGCGTATGCTGTACATCGTGACGCGTACTAAGTACGCACGGAGTGACGTAACTGATCCGGCCGATCCGCCACAGCTGTCGGCCAAAGGAGCACGAGTGAAGGACATGACGCAAGGAAACAAGAAAGCCGGTACCCGGCAATGGACCGGACTCGCCGTCCTGGTGCTGCCGTGCATCTTGGCCTCCATGGACATGTCCGTCATGTTCGTCACGCTCCCGTCGCTGTCGGCCGACCTTCAGCCCAGCAGTTCGCAACAGCTGTGGATCATGGACTCGTACGGGTTCCTGCTGGCTGGTCTGCTCATCACTATGGGCACTCTCGGAGACCGGATCGGACGGCGACGGGTGCTGCTGACCGGCGCCGCGGCCTTCGGCCTCGCCTCGGTCCTCGCGGCCTATTCGACCAGCCCCGAAATGCTCATCGCGACCCGCGCCCTCATGGGCATCGCCGGAGCCTCGCTGGCCCCC
Source organism: Streptomyces sp. NPDC032161 (assembly GCF_040636995.1). Classification (NCBI taxonomy): domain Bacteria; kingdom Bacillati; phylum Actinomycetota; class Actinomycetes; order Kitasatosporales; family Streptomycetaceae; genus Streptomyces; species Streptomyces sp. NPDC032161. The sequence continues at coordinate 10,815 of NZ_JBEZVN010000031.1, forward strand.
TCCACCCTCTCCCTGATCCGGAACATGTTCCTCGACGAACGGCAGCGGGCCACTGCCGTCGGCGTCTGGACGGCCGGTTTCGCCGGCGGCGCCGTCGTCGGGCCGATCATCGGCGGTCTGCTCCTCGAGCACTTCTGGTGGGGCTCGGTCTTCCTGATCAACGTCCCCGTGATGATCCTTCTGGTGGCCATCGGACCACTGCTGCTGCCTGAGTACCGAGACCCCGAGCCGGGACGCTTCGACCTGCCCGGCGCCCTGCTGTCCCTGGCAGCCGTCCTCGCCGTGATCTACGGTCTCAAGACGACGGCGGGACACGGCTTCGACTGGACCGGCGCTGTGTGCGTGGCCGCAGGACTGAGTGCCGGAACCCTGTTCGTCCGCCGTCAGCGCACGGCCGCCCATCCGATGATCGACCTCGCCCTGTTCCGCACCAGTCGGTTCAACGTGCCGCTGCTCATCGATGCCCTGGCGACCTTCGCGATGGTCGGATTCTCTTTGTTCAACTGGCAGTTCATGCAGATAGTCCTGGGAATGGGGCCGTTGGAGTCGGCCCTGTGGTCCCTGCCCACCTTTCTCGTGATGCCTGTGGGCATCGCCCTGGCCACGGCGATGGCGCCGCGCATCGGCAAGCCGAACGTGATGACCGCCGGGCTGGCGGTGGCAGCCGCCGGCTACATCGCCCTCGCACTGATCCGGACCGACTCGGGCATCGTGCACCTGGTGAGCGCCCTGGTCGTGGTCTCCATCGGCATCGGGGGCGTGTCCGCCGTGGTCACGGAGGTGATCCTTTCCGCCGCACCGCCGGAGCGAGCCGGGGCGGCCTCGGCACTGGCGGAGACCTCCGCCGAGTTCGGCGGTGCGCTCGGCATCGCGGTCCTGGGCAGCATCGGCACTGCCGTCTACCGCTCGCAGATGGAGTCGCAGGCCCCCGCCGGCCTCACCCCCGGGCAGCGGGCAGCGGCAACGGAAACCCTCGGCGGCGCCGCCGACACCGCAGCGGCCCTGCCGCACCAGACCGCAGAGGCTCTGCGCAAGGCGGCCTTCGACGCCTTCAGCCACGAGATGCGGATCGCCGCGGTCGCCAGCGTCGTAGTAACGGCGGGCGGAGCCATTCTGATCGCCTCCCTGCTCCGCAACGCCAAACGGCCCGGCTCCGTGACTGCCCCAGCGGCGGAGCCGGAGCACACGACAGGACACGGCGGCCAAGACAATGCCGACGAACGGCCCGCCCACATCGTAGATGTGCGTTCGTAGGACGCCACGATTCGACCGCACGCCCAAGGCCTGGTCACCGGGAAGCGGCACCCGCCGAAGGCGAACCTCGACCGGATCGACGCCGCCTACCGGACCGTGCGACGTCAGAACGTCGCCGATCACCTCCTGCGCCGTCTCGACCGCTGCCACCCGCGACAGCCAACGAGATGCCGCCCCCTCCGTCGTGCTCCTCCGGCGGTGCCTGTCCTGCGGCGAGCTCAGCGCCAACCGCATCGCCGGCGACGTCGCCGCACCGGCCCTGGTACGCCTGGCGCTCAAAACCGCGGGACTCCAGCACCGCCCATCACATGGTGCTCGCACTGTGGCCGGGCCCCACCTTCCTGCGTCGTGTGACAGAACACCGATGCCTCCACGTCCACGATTCCTTCAGCTCGTCAGGAGAAGCAATGCGCCCCATGACCAGGGAAGAGGTTCGCGGCGCGATCGTGAACCGGGACCCCGCCGCGAAGAGGGTCCGACTCCCCGTCTGGTTCGACGACGTACGGTGGCACCGGATCGACTACCTCGGGTGGCGGGATCTGCGCGCTCCGCAGCTCGCCTACCTCGTCACCGAGGCCGACGGCCAGGCGTTGGGAGTGCTGCTGCGGCAGGCGCCGAATGAAGCCGCACTCGCATCGCGCGCGGTGATGTGCGACCTGTGCCGGTCCTCCCGCCGGTTCAACGAGGTTTCGCTGTTCACCGCTCGACGCCCATCACGCGACAAACGCGAACGCCTGAACGCGCTCGGTCTTCTCCTGTGCACCGATCTCGACTGTGCGGTCAAAGTGAACGCCAAGCCGATCCGCCAAGGATTCGATCTCCCGGTCGACGACCACGTCGAGGCACGACGCGAAGGCTTGCGTTCACGCACGATCGCCTTCATTCGTTCGGTTTCCGACACCGAACGAAGCACGCGACGCAGAAGGTGATATTCGACCCGCGGCAACGCGATGCAGATCTCCGCCCTTCTTGGGTGACGGGCCATACGCGGTTCAACGGCGGGGTACCGGGGCGGCCGGCCCTGGGCCGTGAGTGGAGCGTGCCAACCGGCCTCGGGCTGTGACGTGGACCTGGTGACCGGGGCGGCAGGCCGGCCACGGTCCGCCGCACGGACCGCACCGGCAAGGGCCGGGCCCCGACCAACGGGCCAGGCCCAGGTCCCCCGGCTCCGCGCCCGAGCACCCAGGACAGCGCTCCACACGCCTGGCACGTCGAACATCGCTGCCTGAGATCCCTGAACGGCAGGAGGAACCCGACCATCGATGACTCGCCAGGGCGGCGCGCTGTATCGCTTCCTCCCGGAGGGGGGCGAGTCGTCCTGCCTGGTCCACCGCAGCGTCAATCGGTCCCAGCTCGGCCCGGCGGGTGTAGTAGGTCTCGGCCCTGCCTGCGGTGGCCGCGCTCAGCGCACCGCGGGCGCGGGCGAACGCGGCCAGTCGGTCGCCGTGCGCTGCCACTCCGTCCCGTCGAAGCAGCTGGTCCGGAGCGACGCGGGGAGCGCTGTCTTCCAGGACGAGGAATCGGGCCGTCGAGTCGGCGGCGATGACGCGAGGGGCAAGGCCGATCCCGAGATCCTCGCTGAGGAACTGGAGCGCAGCCAGTTCGGTACGCAGCCGCCATGGTGCGGTACGCGCATCGCGTTGCCCGTTCGGTATCCACTTGACGACGACGGAGCGCGGAAGGACGGAAGTGCCTTGAAGCCAGACCCGCGTCACGGCCCACGGCTTCACCTGCTCCCAACGGTCGACAGCGACCGGCGTGGCGAAGAGATCGGTCAAGAGGTTCTTCAACGCATCGAATCGGAAGATCCCTCTCGGCGCAGTCGCCATGCGCTCACACTACGGCTCGATCCTCCATATCGGGCATGCGTGCGAGGAATCACAGAGAGCAAGTCTGCTCACCTACCGAGCGTCCCCCGGGTCGGCCGGATCGTTCGCACCCTGCTCCACCACGCCGCTTGCCGGTGGCCGTCATCCCTTTGGCGTCCTGACCAGGGGAGACTGTCCCGTCTCACTTGCGCAGTTCTGACGCATGGTCGGGGACGTGCGTCTGAAGGCCCCTCGGCGGACGTTGGTATCCGGTGGCCGGCGGGCGCCGGGGCAGTTCGATCGGCGGCCAAGTGACCTCCTCGTACGGCACGGTCGACAGCAGATGGGCGATCATGTTCAGCCGAGCCCGGTGCTTGTCGTCACTCTCGACCACGTACCAGGGAGCTTCCGAGATGTCCGTGTGGACGAACATCTCGTCCTTCGCCCGCGAATAGGCCTCCCAGCGGCTGATCGATTCCAGGTCCAGCGATGAGAGCTTCCACCGGCGCGTGGGATCCTGCAGTCGGCGCCGGAACCGCTGCTCCTGCACGGCGTCGCTCACCGAGAACCAGTACTTGCGCAACAGGATGCCGTCCTCGACCAGCATCCGCTCGAAGATCGGACACTGCCGAAGGAACCGCTGGTGCTCCTCCATCGTGCAAAAGCCCATGACGCGCTCAACCCCCGCGCGGTTGTACCAGCTCCGGTCGAGCAGGACCACTTCCCCAGCGGCTGGAAGATGCTCGACATATCGCTGGAAATACCACTGTCCGCGCTCGCGCTCGGTGGGCCGAGGCAGCGCGACGATGCGTGCCACCCGAGGGTTGAGGAACTCGGTGACGCGGCCCGGACCTTCCGCTGCTGCACGACGGCCACCACCGGATGACGCCGATCCAGGCGGCAAAGCTCGGCAAGGCCCTGGAGCCCTACGACCTGTTCTGGCTGGAGGACAGCACACCCGCCGAACACCAGGAAGCCTTCCGCCTGATCCGCCACCACACCACCACCCCGCTGGCCGTGGGCGAGGTGTTCAACCATGCGGCCGACTTCCAGACCCTGCTCACCGAACGGCTCATCGACTACGTCCGGGCAGCCGCAACCCACTTCGGCGGCATCACCCCGCTGCGCAAGATCATGGACACCGCGGCGGAGTACCAGATCAAGTCGGGCTTCCACGGCCCCACCGACATCTCCCCCGTCGGCCTGGCTGCCCAAGCACACCTGGGCCTGGCCATCCACAACTTCGGCATCCAGGAGTACATGGGCCACAGCGAGGCCACGCAGACGGTCTTCCGCCAGTCGATGACGTTCGCCGACGGCCTGCTCCACCCCGGCGACACCCCCGGACTCGGCGTGGAGCTGGACGAGGAAGCCGCCGCAGCCCACCCATACCAGCAGGCGTACCTGCCCTGCAACCGGCTTGCCGACGGCACCATCCACGACTGGTGACCCCCAGGCTGCCATGCCGTGGCGAGCCGCTTGAGGGAGTTCTTCCACATCCGGCCGGTTCCTTCGTTCGAGGATCTCGAAGAGCCGACGGCAGCCGCCGGCCGACGGCCCGCATGCGCTATAGTTGATCTTGACAGTTCGCAGCAACTCGGTGCGGCTGACACTGCGTTGGTGGTCCAAGGAAAGACGCCCCGCTTCCTGCGGGGAGATGCAGGTGCAAGGCCTGCCCGGCGCTCGCTCACGGAGCCCTTCCCCCGCCGGGGGAAGGGCTCCGTCGCATTTCCGCGTACCCCTTCACCGGGGCGTCACTTCAGTTCCATGAGGACGTCGGCACGGGCGTAATAGTCGGCCACCGGGAGACGGTCGCGGGTGATCCTGACAAACCCGGCTTCCTCGTAGAGGTGGATGGCGGGAGCCAACTTGCTGTTCGTGCCGAGGAACAGGCGGGCCCCGCCGAGTGCCTGGGCGCGGTCGATCGCCGCGGCTACGAGTTGGCGGCCGATGCCGCGTCCCTGCGCGGCGGGGGCCACGGCCATCTTCGCCAGCTCGAACACGGCGTCCGGGTAGGCCAGGAGTGCGACGCACCCGACGACGGTGCCGGTGCCCGGCTCGCGCGCCAGGAGCACGTCGCCGCCTGGGCCCATGATGCGGCCGAACGGATCTCCGAGAACCGCCCGGTCCTCTTCCTGCAGGGCGAACAGGCGCGAGATCCACTCCTCGTTCAACGCGCGGAACGCGTCGGCATCACTCTGTGAGGCGATCGAGGAGACCACGGTCGGGACAGAGGTGTACGACATGAGGCGGGTTTCCTTTCCGGTTGCAGCTTCCCGCTAGCCTCTGACCCCACTCACCCATATGTCCAATACAGCATTCTCTCTCTATCAATAAGCTGGAGCTATGGATCAGCGCATCGAGCTCCGCCATCTGCGGTACTTTCTGGCTGTGGCTGAGGAACTCCACTTCGGCCGTGCCGCCCAGCGGCTGAACATTGCCCAGCCGGCCCTGTCCCAGCAGATCAGACAGCTCGAGAAGATGGTCGGTGTCGAGCTGTTCCGGCGGACCTCTCGAAGCGTCCGTCTCACGGACGCGGGAGCGACGTTCCATCCACGGGCGAGGGACCTTCTGGGCCGCCTGGCGGCCGACCTCGACGAGGCCGGCCGTGTCGGGCGCGGCGAGGCCGGTCGCCTGGACGTCGCCTTCATCACGTCCGCCACCGCGATCATCAGCGAACGGCTCCGTGAATTCTCCCGCCGCCGCCCAGACGTCCAGATCAAGCTGCACGACGGCTTCACCGTCGATGTCCTGGCGGCCCTGGAGCGGGGCACGGCCGACATCGGGATCGTGCGGGATGCCGAGGAGCGAGACGACATCGACCTTTCCCTGCTGATGACGGAACGGTTTGTCGCCGTCCTCCCGGCGGAGCACCCCTCCGCAAGGGGTAGCCATGTGCAGGCAACGGCGCTGGCCACTGACCCGCTGATCCTGTTCCCACGGACAGCAGGAGCTCAAGCGTTCGACGTGAACACACAACCGCTGCGGGATGTCGGCATCGACGTCCAGATCGCGCAAGAGTGCTCGAACTGGCACACCATCATCATGCTCGTCGCCGCTGGACTTGGCGTCACCATCGCCCCCTACAGCGTCACGACGCTGCTCCCCGCAGGCGCCCGACGGCTCGAACTCGACGGGCCTCCCACAATGAGCCGGATCTTCATGGCCACCCGCCGAGGAGACGACCGTCCTCTCGTACAAGCCTTCACCGCAGCATCTGAGTCCGTGACAGGTCGTGGCCACGACCGGACGACGAGAGCACGTTGACCCACCGGGCGAGCGCCTCCAAGTGCAACGACCGCTTGAGGGCGTACCGTGCGCAGCCTCAGCCGCCGCACCTGGAGCACCCACCGCTGGGACAACAGCCCAAGGTGGCGCACCGTCGGCGCGCACCACGGCATCGGATGCCCCAGTGGCCGGGCCCCGTCCGCGGTGCGGTTCGGGCTGCCGTGGGCAGTGCGCCTGCTGGTCGTCCTCGCGCACCGGGTGCGGCCCGTCGGCGTCGTCCCGGTCGGCGTGGCGGTCCATGGTGGCGCGGGCCCGGCCGGACGCCGCGGTGAAGGCGCCCTTGGAGGTGACGCAGTCGCTCGGACGTGAGATCGAGGGCTTCCACGTCCGTGCGTGACTCCTGACGGTGACCTCGTCATCGTACGGACAGGCGGTCATGCGTGCTGGTGGCGGTCTGTCCGGAGTGGCGGCGCCGCCCGCGACGCCGGGTACCGCCGTCTACGCTTCGCAGGTCAGGTCGTGCGCGGGGAGCCGTCCCGTGCGCAGGTAGGCGTCGACGCGCTCGTCGATGCAGGCGTTGCCGTACTCGCCGTACAGGCCATGCTGGCGGGCGCCGTCCACGGTGAGCAGCCGGGAGCTCGGCCACTGCTCGCGCATGGCCTGGGCGCCGGCGTAGAGGGTGCGGGGGTCGCCGGTGGCGTTGACGAGCAGGGCCGGGACGTCGTTGTCGAGTACGGTCGGCGCCTCCGCGGGCCGGTCCCAGAACTCGCAGGGGGTGATGTTGTTGGCCAGCGGCCCGACGAGGGGGAACCGTTCGCGGGAGGCCTGGACCGCGCGCCAGTAGCTGCCGACGCCGCGCCGCTCGGCCACGTCGCCGCAGACGATCGCGGTCATCTGGCTGGCGGGGGCCGAGCCTGCCCCGGTCAGCAGGAACTCCAGCTGCCCGGCGAGTGCTTCGGACGGCTCGACCGGCTCCCGTTCCGCGGCGCGAGACAGGAGGCGGACGATCGTGGCCAGATCGGCGCGCCGCCCGTCCAGGTCGCTGCCGAGGCCGCCGATGAAGACGGCGGGGAGGACGTGCTCGTCCAACAGGTACGCCTTCCCGATCCGCAGCGGCTTCTGCGCGGCGGCATCGAGGATGTGCCTGACCGTCGCCAGGACCTCGGCGCGCGTGGCGCCCAGCCCGTAGGTGCCGTGCCGTGCGGCGGCCCACGACGCCCATGCGCGCAGGGCCGCCTCGTTGGCGGCCTCGGCGCCGCGCAGCGGGGTGGGATTGTAGAGCTTCGGGGAGTTGACGCCGTCGAGCACCATGCGGTCGGTGCGACCGGGAAAGAGCTGTGTGTAGACCTCGCCGAGGTAGCTGCCGTAGGAGTAGCCGAGGTAGGAGAGGGCGTTCTCGCCGAGGGCGGCGCGGATGACGTCCATGTCTCGGGCGGTGTTGCGGGTGGTGACGTACGGCAGCACGTCACCGTGGGCGCGTTCGCACCGCTGGGCCAGGTCGCGCGCGACGGCGACCTCCTGTCGGTATGCCGCCCGGTCGACGCCCGCGGAGCGCAGGGGGGCCGAGCCGAGGTCCCAGCCGCAGTCCAGCGGGGTGCTCCGGCCGACGAAGCGCGGGTCCATGCCGATCAGGTCGTAACGGTCGGCGACCTCTCCCATCACCTCCGACTTGGTCAGTGGCATGTGGAGGCTGGGGCCGGCTGGCCCCCCGTCGTTGAGCAGCAGCGGGCCCACGCGGTGGGCGGTGTCGGTGGCCTTCAGGCGGGATATGGCGACAGTGATGGTGCGACCGCCGGGGTCGGCGTAGTCGAGCGGCACGGTGATGTCGGCGCAGTCGGCGCCGGCGGCGTCCAATGCCCGGCCCAGCTCGTCGCCGGATCCGAGGGCGCAGGCGTGCCAGTCGACGTGCTGGGTGTGGAAGCGGGTGACCGGGTCAGGGGCGGCGGCGGCGGTCGTCGCCGTGGCGGCGAGGACCGCCGCGCACGCCACAAAGGCCTTGATGCGTCGGGGAGTTGACATGCCCGCACGCTAGGATGACGGACACCTCGGCACACTCCGGGAAAACCCTGAAACAGGGTGGGGTCGTCCCCCAAAGGAATCGACCCGCGCGCCGAGCACGGCACCGAGGCCCGTCGGCTCGCGCCCGTCCCGTCGCACCGTACGGACCTGGCGCGGCTTCGCCTTCCGGCCGCCGCCGTTCTTCCCCGCCGCTCCCATCGCGGCCCGCAGCGCGACCCGGGCCAGGTCGACGCGACCGGGGCCACCGTTGCGGCCGGGACGTGGCCCTCGGGCCGCGCGGCCGCGTCTCCGGTCGCAGTCCGCGGGGGTGGCGGGTCACTCGCCGCCGGAACGGTGCGGATGCTCCATGCGGGAGAGCCAGGTGGTGAGCAGCGTTTCGAGTGATTCGGCCTCGGCAGGCGTCAGTAGATCCAGCAGGTGGCGTTCGTTGCGCATGTGGTCGGTGAACGCCCGGTCGATCAGTTCACGCCCGGGGCTGGTGAGGGCGACGATCCGGCCGCGCTGGTCGTCGTCGGAACGGCGGCGGGTGACGAGTCCGGCTCGCTCCAGGCGGTCGATTCTCTTCGTCATCGCACCGGTGGTGACCATGGTGTGCGCGGCGAGCTCGCCGGGCGCCCGCTCGTAGGGCTCACCGGCGCGGCGCAGTGCACACAGAACGTCGAACTCTCCCTCACTGAGGCCGTAGCGGCTGTACACGAGGCAGAGTTCCTCGGTGAGCCGGTCGGCCAGGCGGTGCAGTCGGCCGATCACTCCTTGCGGGGTGACGTCGACGTCGGGCCGCTCGCGGCGCCAGTCGGCCTGGATGTGGGCCACGCGGTCCAGCTGTTGCCGGTGTTCCATGGACCCCATGATAGCTTCCGGGGAAGTTATATTAGCTTCCATGGAAGCCAATATACGTTGGGTGGCACTGACCGCAGTCGCGCCGATGGCCTGGGGAACCAACTACTTCGTCACGCACGAGTTCCTGCCGGCCGACCGCCCGCTCTACGGGGCTGCACTGCGGGCACTTCCCGCCGGCCTGATCCTTCTGGCCCTGCGCAGGCAGCGGCCGCACGGCGCGTGGTGGTGGCGGTCCGCGGTGCTCGGGCTGCTCAACATGAGCGTGTTCTTCGTCCTCGTCTATGCCGCCTCCCAACTGCTTCCGACAAGCGTCGCCTCGACCGTCATGGCGGTTTCACCGTTGACGATGATGCTCATTGCCTGGCCCCTGGCATCCGAGCGACCCCGGACCGCGCACCTGGCCGGCGCCACGGTCGGACTCGGCGGGGTCTGCCTGATGCTGCTCACCGGGGCGGGAGGGGTCAGCGTGCCGGGAGTCCTCGCCTCGGCCGCCGCCATGCTGGTGTCGTCCCTCGGCCACGTCCTGGCCAAACGGTGGAGCGCCGGCGCCGACGTGCTCGCCTCGACCGCCTGGCAACTCATCGCCGGAGGTCTGTTCCTGCTCCCGTTTGCCGCAGCCGTGGAGGGCCCTCCGCCCGCCCTGTCCGTGCCGACTCTCCTCGCGTTCGGCTACGTCGCCCTGGTCGCCACCGCGCTGGCCTTCACCGCCTGGTTCACGGGGCTGCGGCACCTGCCCGCGGGGACAGTCGGACTGATTGGACTGCTCAACCCTGTTACAGGCGTGCTGCTCGGCACAGCGGTCGCCGGAGAGGTGCTGACGGTTCAGCAACTGTGCGGACTGGTCCTGGTCCTGGCCGGAGTCGTTCTGGGCCGACCCAAGCGCGCGCGCCGACGCGACAGCGACCAGGCACCTCCCCATCCGGTATCCGACGAGGGTCCCGGGGCGGTCGCCGCACCGTCGCGACGAACGACCGGGTGAACAGGAGCTGCGCCGACTGCTCGCCGTACCGGGCGATGTGGTCGTGGACGATCAGGTGATCGTGCGCGGGCGCGGGTGCGCCAGTCCAGCACCTGCTCGCGGGCCAGGTCCTCGATGACCAGCTCCTGGTCGCCGTCGACTCGTCTGTACACTCCGGCTCCGCGGCCGGGGCAACGGCGGCCGGGCGGGGCGCGGGGAGCGCGACCGGGGCCTCCATTGCGGCCGGGACGTGGCGCAGCGCGGCGGCCTTGGTCGACGCGGCCTGGCGGCCGATGACGCCACCTTCGTTCATTGCCGGGGTAAGTGACGCCATCTCACGCCGACGGCCGCGGCCCATCGGGGCCCTGGCGACCGCTCGCAGACGGGCAGGTGACTTTCCAGGCCGCCTCGATCATTTGGAAGATCTCGTCCACCGCGGCCTGCGGGTCTGCCGCTTCGCGGGCCAGTGAATAGGCGTCGATCACGAACCTCGCGATCGTCCGGCAGGCCGTCGTGCTCTGTGGCAGGTCGGGGACGGCGACGAGGGCCGTTGCCAACGACTCCGCGTGGCGCAGCCTCATCGACTCCTCGTACTCCCGCAAGGCAGGCGACTCGTCGATCATGCGCCGGATCGGGGCGACGCTGTCGGCCGCGCAATGCCGCACCAGGGCGTGGATCTCGCGGCGCAGCGCGGGGATGAGTGGCTCGTTCGGTGCTCGATCGGTGACTGCGTGCGTGAGGCGTTGCTCGAAGTCGTCGTCCCGCTCGAACACCAGGGCCTCTTTCGAGGCGAAGTGGGAGAAGAGCGTGGTGACGGCCACGTCGGCCTCAGCGGCCACGTCACGGATACCCACCGCGTCGTAACCGCGTTCCAGGAAGAGCCGCAGGGCGGTGTCAGCGATTTTCTGACGGGTCGCGGCCTTCTTGCGCTCACGGCGTCCGGTCGTCGGCACGGTCATGCCATCACGCTACCAGATTCAAAATCATAACCGCTACTAAACCCTAACCGTTAGTGCTATGGTCGACCGCATGAAGAAGGTGAGCTTCGCCGAGTTCGGCGGTCCGGACGTTCTGCAACTCATAGATGCCGAGGAGCCCCACGCGGGCTGCGGCCAGATACGCATCACCGTGCGGGCGGCGGGCGTGAACCCCGTCGACTGGAGGATCCGCGAAGGCCAGATCCTCGGGGCCCATCCGATCGTCCTGCCCGCCGGCGTCGGACAGGACGCCGCCGGGGTGGTGGACGAGGTCGGCGAGGGCATCGAAGGGGTCGCGGTCGGCGACCACGTCTTCGGCGAAGGGGCAAGCACGTATGCCGAGTTCGCCGTGCTGTCGGCCTGGGCCCACATGCCCGAGGGGCTGACGTTCGAAGAGGCGGCCGGGTACCCCTCCGTGGTGGAGACCGCGCTGCGCATCATCCGCGAGGTCGGGGTGCGGCCCGGGCAGACGCTACTGGTCAGCGGCGCGTCCGGCGGAGTCGGATCAGCGGTGCTGCAGATCGCCCGTCACAACGGCATCGCTGTGATCGGCACCGCCGGGGCGGCGAACCAGGACTACCTGCGCAGCCTGGGTGCCGTTGCCACGACCTACGGCAAGGGCTGGGTCGAGCGGGTACGGCGGATCGGCCGTGTCGACGCGGCCCTCGACCTGGCCGGCTCGGGCATGATCCGTGAGCTTGTCGAACTGGCCGGGGACCCACAGAAGGTGATCTCCATCGCCGATCTCGGTGCGCCGGAGTTCGGTGTCCGGTTCTCCGGCGTGGCCGGGAGCATGCCGGACGCGCTCGCCGCAGCCGCCGACCTCATCTCGCAGGGCAAGCTCCACATCCCGGTCGAGAAGTCGTACACGCTCGCCGAGGCCGCGGCAGCCCACATCGACAGCCAGGCCGGCCACACGCGCGGACGCCGAGTCCTGGTCATCTGAGCCGCTTCCGGTGCAGTCACACGGCCCGGCAAGCCGAATTCCTTGCAGCGACTTCTCCCGGCCCAATCGGCAGGCGTGCGACACGGAAGGAGCCCCCTCGCCCATCGCACCTGGCCCCGTTCACAACGAGACCCTCGGCTCCTGTCTCCACCGCCTGGCCGTCGCCGACAACCGCCCCGCCGGCGCCCTCGCCCGGCTCCTGGGCCCCCTGCCGCCGGAGTTCTCCCCGCTCAGCAACAGCACAGCCGGCTGGAGCCCCGACTCACCAGACCGCCGGCGGTTCTGCCTCTATCGCGAACGAGACTTCCGCGAAGCGCCGGGCTGAGTCCGGCACGCGGAGAACGCTGAGATCACAATCGGACTCACCCTGACGAGGCGCTGGTCATCTGGGACTGCTTGGAGCGACTCGGTGACCTCGGAACCTGCCAGCCTGCTCCGGTCACGCCCCTTCGACACCGACATGCGTGCGGTGATTACGAGGAACGTCAATCTCGTGGAACAGGGCGAGCGCGAAGTCGCCGTGAGAGATGCGGCTGGCCATGTTGACGTCTGGAACGGAGTACCGGCTTGAGCCCACCCCGGCATGATCGAAGTCACCAGCTGGACTGACGACCAGCCAATCCAGCGTGGTCACCGAAGCGTCGATGAAGGTGGCGGTGAGGTCGAGAAGCTCCGGGAGCGGCAGGGTGCGGCCGGCGGGCCGCTCCCCCGGTCCGGCAGGGGCGGAAGTGTGGCGGCAACGGCCCTGGACCGCTCCTTGCGGTGGGACGTGGGCCCGACGGGCTCGTCTTCCACCACGGTGATGACACCTGCCGGACACGGGGCGGCAGCCGGCACCGCGCCCCGGAACCGGAGCGCGGTGCCGGGCGGTCCTGCAAGAGCGAGTCCAGGCCGTCGTCCTCACTCCGGTCGAAAAATGCCGGGCCGGCGAGCACACACCGGCCGGTACTGGGGCAGCGGTCCCGAGCGGTGGTCGCCCTCACCCTGGACACCCCGATGGAAGAAGCGGGAGTGAATGATTCCCGTGTCCCACTATCCACGGCAGGAATCGCCTGGTCGCGGAGGCGGAGGACGGCCGGTGACCGGGCTCCCTCGTATGGATGCTCCTCGTCAGGTCGGCGACGCAGAACTCCTACGGCTCGGACCTCGCCGAGAAGTACGGGTGGATCAACCGCGCCCTGCCCGACGGGGAACTCGACACCCGCGTCGACGACCGCGGCTGTGCGCGGCGGACCGGCGAACTCGCCCGTCACATGCACAGGTACGGACGCGCCCGTGTCGCCAACCCGCCTTCCTGGCCCCCCTCGAACCGTTCCTCGTACCCCGCGAGGGCGACCCGCAGAGCGTGCCGCGGTGCGTGCTCGACGACATCGTTCACGCCGCGCAAACTGACCGGTATGCGCGGTTCACCGCCTTCTACGGGAAGTTCTACAATCCGGACGTGAACCTGGGCGAACGCATCAGCCAGGAGGTGGTCACCGCCCATCGGAGCACGGCGACGCGCTCGGCCCCGGTTGTCGTCCACGTCGTGGTACCGGCCTGATGCGAAGACTTCCGTGCGGACGCCGCAGCGGTAGGGGAGACACGGGAGAACGGCGAGCCGGTCCTGATCCCGCACGAGACCGCGGACCGTGTCCTGCCGGTCGACGCGACCGGAAGGCGCTTCGAGGACGTCGTACCGGCCGCGGAAATACGTCGAGATCGACGGCGCACCGCACGGACCGCTGTGGACGCCCGCGACGAAGTCGGCCACGCACTGCTCGGTTTCATCAAGCACTGAACAGCGGAGGAGAGATGCCCATGAACCAGGAATTCGATCTGAAGGCCGTACTCACCGAACTGCTCTACGGAGACGAAGCGACCGAGCCGCTCGAAGACACCCTGGACAGGTTGCTCACACCGGATTTCGTGCAGCGCATCAACGGCCGTGTGCACCAGCGGTCCGAATTCGCCGCGCATGTGCGCGAGATGCGGGCGCGGGTCGCCGACGGCGGAGAGCTGCGCACGCTGCAACTGATCGGCACGGACAGCATGGCGGCCGGCCGGTTCCTGTTCCGCACGGTCTCGCCGGAAGGGGCGGAGCTGGCCTTCGAGTCCCATCTGTTCGCCCACGTCAGCGGCGGCAGGGCCGAGTCCTTCGTGGAGGTCGCCCGGCAGGTCGCCACCGACGACGACAAGGACCTGCTGGCCGAGGATTCACTTTCCTGAGTGCCGGACACATCCCAAAACTCTTGCCACGGATCGGCCGGAGCACCGGATCAGAGCAGTGCCGCAGGGCTTTCGTCGTGCCGTCCCGCCGGTCAGCGGGCGGTGGCGGCCGTCGCCCTGGTCCGGCGGCCCGGAAGACGGCACCCCCGCCGTGGCAAGCCGGACCTGCCACACGGCCCGCGCCACCCAGGCGGCGCCGGCGAGGCCAAACCGGCGACCGCCCGACGCGCCGCTCCCCGGACCGGACGCAGAGCGGGCTTCGTGATGTCGTCGTTCACCCGGCCATCCTGACCTACGGCAAGCCCCTGGTGCCAGGTCGCGATCGCTTCACCGGCCTCGACCGGCCGACTCCACCGCGACCTGCTCTCCGTTGCCCCGGACCACCAACTCGATGGTCTCACCGCCGGGTTCGGCCGCGGCGGTACTGGGCGACGCCCCGCTCGGCGGTCTCGCTCAGGTTGTGCCGCACATGCCACCGATCCGTGCCCCGCACCGCCTGCGGCGCTCCGGCCGCGGCGCTCCGGCGGGCCGGAGGCGGGTCCGGCGCACCGAATTGACCGGTTCGGTGACGTGATGCCCGGTGCCCCGACCGGCTTCCGGAGCCTCGCTGCGGCTCCGTGCGCCCACCGATGACGAGAAGGGGCGGAGCGGCTCCCGAATGCCTGTTATCTTTGCGTGACTTCGCCACGGAACTCTCGGTCATGCTTTGGCCTTTGCTGTGGTGGAGTCGACGGGGCGGAGCGCACGACTGCCCCCGGCGCTTTTCGGTCCCGACCTGCAGCCGAACGGGCTGACCTGAAGCTGAGGATGCGCATGGCACGCACCGGCCGGGACTAATGACCCCGCTGCCCGCTCGACGCGGGCAGGCGTCCGCAGGCCCCGGGGAGGGCCGGCCGTGCCGGCTCGTGGCGGCGGACGGGCAATGACCACTGCACGTGTACGGGCACTGTCAGAGTTCGAGGCTGGCCCGGACTGTCATGGCTGGACGGAATGACGCAGCACAACTTATTCGGCAGGACGAAGCGGGCCTCACGAGGGATTCCGGCCCCAGGGACGGGGCGTCGCAAGCAGGCGAGGCGTTCGCGCGGCCGTCTGCCGCGCAGACCGGACTATCCGCGCGCCGGCCGGAGCGGCTGGCCGCGATGGGTGCCCTCGTGGCGGCTGGTCCTGGGCTCGTGCCTGACGCTCGTCGCGATCCTGCTGACGGTGGTGGGTATCGCCTACGCGCGTACGGACATTCCCAAGGACCTCAACGCGTTCGCCACCCAGCAGGACACCGTCTACTACTGGGCCGACGGCACCCCCATGGCCCGTACCGGCTGGGTGAGCCGCCAGGAGATGCCGCTGTCGAAGATCCCCGACCACGTGCGGTGGGCCGTGCTCGCGGCGGAGAACGCCGATTTCTACTCCGACCACGGCATATCGATGCAAGGGATCACCCGCGCGCTGTGGCGCACGGTCGGTGACGGTGACACCCAGGGCGGGTCCACCATCACCCAGCAGTACGTCAAGAACGTCTATCTGTCACAGGACCAGTCCTTCTCGCGGAAGTTCACCGAGATGCTGCTGGCGGTCAAGCTGGACCGGCACGTGGACAAGGACAAGATCCTCCAGGAGTACCTGAACACCAGCTGGTTCGGCCGCGGCACCTACGGTCTCCAGCGTGCCGCGCAGGCGTACTACGGCAAGGAGGTCACCGAGCTCGACGCCAGCGAGGGCGCGTTCCTCGCGTCCCTGCTCAAGGGCGCCTCGCTCTACGATCCGGCCGTCAACCCCCGTAACCGCGCACGGGCCGTCGAACGATGGCGGTGGACGCTGGACCGCATGGTGGAGATCGGCAGGCTGAGCCGGGCCGAGCGCGCCAAGTACACCACCTTCCCCGAGCCGAAGCCGCCGCACGGGCCCAGCAGCACGGGCGGGCAGAACGGATACCTCGTCCAGCTCGCCGAGTCGTACACCAAGCGGGCCGGGCACATCTCCGACGCGCGCTTCGACCTCGGCGGCTACCAGATCTACACGACGTTCGAGAAGCCGCGGATGACCGCGCTGACGCGGTCCGTGCGCGAGGCGCGCGGCGCGCTCGATCCCGAGCGACGCAAGGCCGACCGGCATGCTCGGTTCGGGGCCGCGTCCGTCGCCCCGGACGGCCGCATCCTCGCCGTGTACGGCGGGCCGGACTTCGAGCGCCAGGCCTTCAACGAGTCCAACGCGAGCACCGTCCCGGCCGGCTCGGCGTTCACCCCCTTCGTCTACGCCGCCGGTCTGCAGCACGGGATCACACGCAAGCGCAACGGTCCACGGTCCGCCGTCACCCCGTCGACCGTGTACGACGGCGACGACGACATCCCGGTCACGACTCCCGAAGGCCCCTACTGGGACCGCGGCGGGAAGATGGTCAAGGGCAACAACGACGGCAACCGTTCCTACGGTCGCATCAGCCTGCACGACGCCATGGCCAAGTCCGTGAACTCCCCCTTCCTCCAGCTCGGCATGGACACGGGCCTGAAGCAGGTCCGCAGCACCGCGGAGGCATCGGGACTGCTCCCGTCGAGCTTCGGTCCGCCCGTTCCGGCGTTCGCGATGGGCAACTCGACGCCCAGCGCCATTCGCATGGCCGACGCGTACGGAACGTTCGCGGCCCACGGCATGCACACTGACCCGTACTCGGTCAGCAAGGCCACGCGCAACGGCGAGCCGGTCCGGCTCGACCTGCCGCGGGCGAGGCGCGCCATCCGGTCCGCCGTCGCCGACGAGGTGACCGCCGCGCTCACCCGGCCCGGCGGAAGCGGTGCGGCCCCGTCCGCACCGGTCGCCGCCAAGGCCGGAACCACCGAGGACGACACCGCGCGCTGGTACGTCGGATACGACCCGGCCGCCGCCACCGCCGTCGTCGTGTACCGCATGGACCTGAACCGGAGCCTCGCGCCGCTGCCGCTCAAGGGGCTGGGCGGTGCCTCCGCGGGCAACCGGGACTTCCCGGCCCAGATCTGGAACACGTACACGAAGGCCATGACGAAATGACAAGAGCCCGAGCGAGGTCCGCGTCCCGCCGCAAGCAGATCCGTCTCACCCCCGGTGCCGCCCTGGGACTCGCGGCCTGCCTCGTGGCGGCGGGTTCCGCGGCGCTCATCCCGTTGCTGTCCGACGATTCCGCGGACGGCCGGACGCCGGAACGGACCACGCACACCGTCGCCGCACCGACACCGACCAGCCGGGACAGCCGCGACGCGAGAGAGGAGAAGGACGAGGAGTGGGACGGCAGGGTCAAGATCCTGGGGGACGGCTCCACGTCCTACACCGGACCGCAGCCGGGCCGGCTGAAGGCGAAGCGCCTGAAGCCGGGCGAACGGCCGCCCCAGTTCGTGGTGTTCTCGTGGGACGGTGCGCTCGAGGGCGACGACCACATGTTCTCGCGCTTCCGCCGTGTGGCGAAGGAGAGCGACGCGCACATGACGTTCTTCCTCACCGGCATCTATCTGCTCCCGAAGGACAAGAGAGACCTCTACCGGCCGCCCCAGCACAAGTCCGGGGCCGCCGCGATCTCGTACCCGACGCGCGAGCACATCCGCACGACGCTGAAGCAGCTCGGCGGTGCCTGGAGGGAAGGCCACGAGATCGGGTCCCATTTCAACGGCCACTTCTGCGAGAAGAAGGGCGGCGGGGACTGGAACAAGGACGAGTGGACCAGCGAGATCAACCAGTTCTACTCCTTCGTCCAGAACTGGAAGACGAACACGGGCTTCAAGGACCTCGATCCGCTGCCGTTCGACCCCACCCGTGAGGTCGTCGGCGGGCGCGCCCCCTGCCTGGAGGGCCAGAAGACCCTGCTGCCCGCCCTCAAGCCCTTCGGCTGGCGTTACGACGCGAGCTCCCCGGGGGACTTCCAGATCTGGCCGTCGAAGAAGAACGGCATCTGGAACCTGCCGCTGCAGATGCTGCCGTTCCCGGGCAAGGACTTCCAGGTGCTGTCCATGGACTTCAACTTCCTCTACAACCAGTCGGAGGGCAGCACCAACGGCGACCCGGCGAAGTACGAGGCATGGCGCAAGGAGGCGCGGGACTCGTACGTCGCGGGCTTCGAGCGGGTGTTCCACGGGAGCCGTGCGCCGATGTTCATCGGGAACCACTTCGAGGACTGGAACGGCGGGATCTACATGGATGCCGTCGAGGACACGATGCGCGAGATCTGTCCCCGCAAGGACGTCCGCTGCGTGTCCTTCCGCGAGCTGACCGACTGGCTCGACGCACAGGACCCCGAGGTCCTCGCCCATTGGCGAACTCTCGACCCCGGCCAGCCCGCGAACTGGAAGCAGTAGACGGCACGTTGGCACCGGACGGCGAGGCTCCGTCCGGTGCCAACGGTGCCCGCGGGTCCGTTCGAGGCACTGGGCGGCTGGTCGCGCCGGACGATCCGCCGCCATCGAGGACGCGGCGGATCAGGGCCCCGTACCGAACTCCCGGCCCCCGCGCGTCGCTGGAGACATGGACCAGGCGGCAGCCTTGTTCGGCAGCGGCCGGCGCCACGCGGAACGCGCCGTCGGCGGTGACCGCCCAGTCGGACCGGCCGCTGGATGCATTTGGCCCGCCCGTGAGCGCGGCGTACGTCCGGATGCGGCAACCGGGCCGGTGACAGGTCCGGCTCGCACGCGCGAGGCGTACGGGCCGGGGCCACCGTGAGAGAGCACCCCTTGTCCGCGGTCCGACGGCCGCAGCCGGGACGGGAAGTCGGGCGGCGCCACTGCGCCGAGCCTTCGCGCGTGCAGCAGTCAGCCGTACTGACGAAAATCCAGCATGTAGAAGACCTTGTCGTAGCGCTGTTCGCCGACGGCCACGAACCGGGGAAGAAGGCCGTATTCGGCGAAGCCCAGCGACCGGTAGAGGCGCAAGGCATTGGCGTTGTCGCCGCGGGCGTCCAGGGTGAGGACTTCGATGCCCGCCTCCCGGGCATCAGCGATCAAGGCAGTCGTCAGCGCCCGGCCGATGCCACGGCCATGGACAGCGGCGGCCACCGCGACCTTCTCCAGATCAGCGTGTGGCCGATGGGTCGGGCGAGCGTGGCGGAGCCAGTACCCCAACCCGACAAGCCGACGGTCGAGGTAGGCGGCACGCAGGGCCGCGTCCCCGGCCTGCACCGCGGAGACGACGCGACCGAGGAGTTCCGCCACCTCCTCCCGCGAGGGTGGTTCGACCCAGCCCAGTGCGGCACCTCCACCGACCAGGTCCGCCAGGATCCGGTGAGCCGACTCCGCGAACCGGGCCTCCAGCTCCGGATCCGAAGCCAGCCCCGTGGCATCGAGGACGGTGGGCTCAGTGGTCGCACCGCTGGTTGTCGCCGGTTCCATGACGAGCAGCCTATCCAGGCCGAGGCCCGTATCCGGCCTGTCCGCAATGGACCCCGTACAGCCGCGCCGGGCTCTTCCCGGTCGGGCCGGCCTGCCAAGGCATCCCCGAGGTGCCCGCTGCCGTCACGGACGGTCGACTCGCCCTCGTCGAGGAGCCGGAGAGCGGTCGGCCCGATGAACCGCCCCGCAACGAGCATCTGGATGCCACTGTTCCGGCGTCACGGGCGCGCTGCCCGGCCGCCGGGGAGCCGAGCACGCGCGGCTCCCACCCCCGCCCTCCATCCGCCCGAACCCCGGTACGGGGCACCGCAAGACCTGGTCCGGAACCCGCAGAGCGCGGCTGTGGTCAGTGCTCCTCAGGCGAATCCCACCACCTCACGCACGACGGAGAGCCCTCGGGTGAGCTGCTCCATACTCGGCGTGGCGAGCGCGAGGCGCAGAGCGTTGGCCCGCTCGGGCGACGTGGCGAACGCGTCACCCGTGGAGACGAGGACGCCTCGCTCGGCGAGTGCGCGGGCGACCAGGTCACCGCGTGCCTCGTCGGGGAGGGGGAGCCAACCGTGGTAGGCGCGGGGGTGCGCCCGGTATCCCAGGTCGGCGAGTTCGTGCGTGGCGGCCTTCTGACGTACTCGCGCGTCCGCGCGCCTGGCCGACTCCATCGCGTGAACGGTCCCGTCGGTCAGCCACCGCGTCACGAGCGCGCTGGCGACGGTGTCGACTCCCCAGCTCGTCGCGCGCAGCACACGTGAGACGGCGTCGAGGTGGGAGGTGGGGACGACGAGGTAGCCGATGCGCAGTCCCGGGGCCAGGTTCTTCGAGAAGCTGCCCACGTAGAAGGTGCGCTCGGGGGCGAACGCCTGGAGCGCCGGAGCCGCTGCGGTGTCGAGGAACGCGTAGGTCGCGTCCTCGACGAGGTGGAAGTCGTAGGTACGGGCAAGCTCGGTGACACGTTCGCGCGCGGACGTGTCCAGTACGAAGCCGAGCGGGTTGTGCAGGGTCGGCATGAGATAGGCGGCCGAGACGTGGCGGGACCGGCACAGCGCTTCCAGGGCGTCCAGATCGGTACCGTCCGTGCCGCATCGAACGGGCACGAGGTCGAGGTGGCGCAGCTGCGCCACGAGCTTGATGCCGGGATACGTCAAGGAGTCCAGGGCGACGGGTGCGCCGGGCCGGGCGACGGTCGCGAGGGCGGTGTCGAGACCGTGCTGTGCCCCGTTGGTCAGGACGACGTTCGCGGGCGGTACGTCGATCCCCCTCCCGAGAAGGTACGTCGCCACCGCAGCCCGCTCCCGCATGTGCCCGCCGGGCGGCGATTGCCGGAGAAGCGAAGCGAGGTCTCCTTCGGAGGCGAGCTCACGGAGTGCCCGGCGCAGGGCGAGCGGTTGCTCCTCCGCGAGAGGCTGGTTGAACGAAAGGTCCGCGACCCGGTCGGTGACGGGGATGCGACGGGCGTCCGTGCCCGCGAATCCGCTGAGGTCGCGTACGAACGTCCCGCGCCCCCGCTCCCCGACGGTGAGCCCGGCATCAGCGAGTTCCCGGTACGCCTTGGTTGCCGTCGCCAGGGCGATGCCGTGCTTCCGGGCCAGCTCACGGTGGGTGGGAAGGCGGGTGCCCGCGGGCAGCTCGCCGGAGCGGATCGAGGCCGCGATCCGGTCCGCCACGGCCTTGGAGCGTTCGATCCGCATGGGCCTCAACCTCTATGACAATTCGCTGAATGCATCATTTCCGCTCTCGGACGGTCGTGTCCATTCCACCGACGCCACAGAGAGGGAGGAACCGTGATGCCGGAATCGCGCAGCGTCCGCCAGTGACGAGCGGCGGTGGCCTTGGTGCCCCAGCAGGACGGGGGCCGACGGCCCGGGACGGCCCCCGTCTCCGCTGCCTTGCTGCATAACCGCAGTTCAACGCCCTGCATACACGTGCCTGCAAGGGCAGACGGTGACCGGCCTTCCCGGCCGTTCGTGTGGGGCAGTCTGATGCTGCGCCGAACGGCCCCGGACAGACCTCCCTCGTCGGAGGGCATCGAAGGTACGCGTCCGGGCCTGGTCGCGCGCGGTCCGCCCTTCGTTTCTTCCTCAAGGAGTGCACCATGCCCACTGCCCGCAAGGCCCTCACCTCCCTCCTGTCGGCGATCGTGCTCGCCGGCGGTCTGGCCGTCGGTGCCGTCGGCCAGGCGAATGCCGCCACATGCAACACGTCCAAGGAGGCCAAGATCGACGGGGCGCAGGCCTCGTGGAGCCTGACCTGCACCAACAAGGGCGTACGGGTGTCCGGTTGGGTGGAGGACACCCGTATGGACGGCAAGTGCGCCGTCGTTCGCGTCGTCGGCGGTGGCACGCAGAAGACGAAGAAGGCGTGCAGCTCGGGTGTCCGGGAACAGTTCGCCTTCACCTTCCCGGGGAAGCAGGCCGAGGTTCGCCTGGCCATCGTCTGACCACCTCCGCCGCAGCCCCGGGTGCCCGGCCGGCCCAGTGGCCGGCCGGGCATCCGGGGTCGGGTAACGAACGGCCCTGGGAGTCGAGATCACTCCGTTTCGAGGAAGTCCTCGATCTCCGCGGCCACTTCGCGCGGCAGCTCGACGCCCGGGAAGTGTGTCTCACCGTTGAGCCGCGTGTAGCTGAACCACGGGTTCTTCGCGCGGAACTCGTCGTGCAGAACGTCGTAGCTCTCGTCCTTCGGGTGCGAGAACACGTGCCGGACCGGGCGGGGCTCGGTCAGCTTCTCGAGGCGGCCCATGGGCGATCCCCAGGTGTTGTAGGCGTTCTCGATCTCCCGGCACGCGCGCGCCCACATCGCGAACCCGTGGCCGCCGGCCTCGTACATCATGTGGTGGCGGACCGGCTCGTTGTCACTGCCCGCGAGCCAGGCGTCCACCAGCGCCTGCCGTCCGGCGACCCAGGTCTCCTTGTTCTGGATCGCGTGGAGCCCGGCGACGAACTCCGGCGGCGCCGTCGTCATGATCAGGTCGAGCAGCATCAGCCGGGGGACCCGGGCCCGGCCGGCCTTCTCGGCGATGCCCATCGCCGCCCAGCCGCCGTGCGAGTGCGAGATCGGCACGAAGGACTCGATCTCCAGGGCGTCGAGCAGGGCGATGGTGTCGTCGACCTGCTCGGCGACGCCGAAGTCCCCCACGGGCGTCCGGTCCGGGCCGTGCTCGCGCCAGCACACGCGCACCACCCGGTGGTCCTCGCGCAGGTGGGGCAGGAGCCGGTCCCAGGTACGCAGGTCGTGGCCCCACCCGGTCAGCAGGACGAGGGCCGGGCCCTGGGCGAGCCCCTGGTCGTCGAAGGCGATCTGTACGCCGTTGACGGTCATCGTGTTCATCATCGTGAGCGCTCCGGTTCATGGATGGCGGATGAGGAGAGGGACGTACGTATGCGGGTCGCCGCGAGCTGTGGCCGGGCGTACAACGGGGACCGGCCCGCCGCGGACAGCAGGGGGTTGCGCACCACGTCGGGCACCGCGTTGAGCAGCCGCATGCGGTACGACGTGCGCTGGGTCTGTTCGACGCCGGGGCGTCGCTTGTTCTCCCACGCGACGAGCGCGCTGCCGAGCGGGATGTCACGGCGTGACACCTCGGCCGCCAGGGCGACGGCGTTGGTCATCGCCGTGCCGCCGCCCTGACCCAGGTAGGGCGGCTGGGCGTGCGCACTGTCGCCGAGAAGGGCGACTCTGCCGCACGACCAGGAACGGAGTCTGATCAGTTCGAAGGTGTCCCACCGGGCCGTCGCCCTGCCGAGTTCCTCGATCAGCGGGCCGAGGGTGGGAAAACTGCGGTGCCAGGAAAGGGCGTTGACCGGGGATTCGCGGGTCGCTTCGTCGGTGGTGTCCGAGACCAGCGCGACATAGGTCGAGTCCGGGGTGCACGGGGTGTACAGGAGACGGCGACGGCCACGGAAGTACTCCAGGTGGAGGGGGGCGTCCCCGGCCGGGACGTGCTCGGGCGACGCCGGGATCATCATCCGGGCCGCGCCCTGCTTCATCCGGATGCGCCGTTCCACGAGCCGGAGTTGGTCGCGCAACCGGGAATGGACGCCGTCGGCCGCGACCACGAGGTCCGCGGTGACATCGGGCGAACCCCTGAACTCGACCCGGCCGTCGGGATGGGCCCGGGTCGCCGTGGACCCCGTCACCACCTCCACCCCCGCATCCTCGGCGGCGGCCACGAGGGAACGGATCAGTCGGTCGCGCAGCAGGGTGAAGCAGCGCGGTCCGCCTTCCGCGTTGATGCCGATCCGGTAGAGCGTGTTCCCGAGGTGGGACCGCCCCTCCACGGCGGGTCCGATGTGCGCGCCCCGGGTGGCCCCGGTGAACGCTCCGACGGCTTCGAGCGCGGAGAGGCCGTTGTCCCAGACGTAGATGCCGGCTCCGGCCGCGCGGATCTCGGACTGCCGTTCGTGGAGGCGAACGCTCCAGCCGTTCCGGGCGAGTGCGGCGGCGGCGGTGAGGCCGCCGAGGCCGGCGCCGATGACCTCCGCGTGCCGTTGTTTGCCCATGTCAGATCCTCTCCGTGGTTGCCGTCCGTGCGTCTAGGGGAGCTCCGCCGCGTATCGGGAGCCCGGGGTGTGCCGCCTCCAGCGGGAGCCGTCGGGCATGCCGGAACGGACGAACTCGCTCCACAGCGCGCGCATCCGGGTCCCGGCCGACGCGAGTGTCCGAGGGGGGACCCCGGACAGCATCGGCGCACCGCGCCAGGCGGCGCCGACACCGTCGTCCCCGTCCTCGGCCTGTCCGAACAGCAGCGGGAGTTCGATGCAGTGGCAGGCGCCGAACGGTCCGCCGACGGGGAAGCGGTGGACCTGGTAGCGGTAGACGCGCGCACCGGCCCCGGCAAGCAGATCGGCGAGGCTCCGGGTCGGGGCGTCGAAGACCTTCCGCCGGATCAGTCGTTCCGCGCCGTCGGCGACCGGGCCCCCGGCCAGGGGAACACTTCTCACCTTGTGGAAGACGGGGTGGTGACCGAAGAACGCCTTCATCTCGTCGCGGGTGGTGCCGAGCACGATGTCCAGTCCCCCGCGGGCCCGGTCCAGCACGGACGTGCGCCAGGTCTCCGGGTCCGGCAGCGGACCGGCGTCGGCCACGGGGAGGAACGGCGGGGCGGAGTTGAGCCCCAGCCGTCCGGCGGACAACCGGGCGGCACGACCCTGCGCGGCGAGGATCTCGGCGACCGTCGCCCGGAACGGGTCGGTCCCCAGTTGCTGGAGGAACAACTCGCCGACCCGCTCGGCCTCCCGCTGCGTGGCGAAGCCGAGCCCGAGCGGCGCGCTCTGGAGCACGGCACGGTGGAAGAGGCGCGCCGAGCCGGCCGCCCCGAGGATCGCGGCGATCGAATGCGCGCCCGCCGACTGACCGACCACCGTCACCCGGCGGGGGTCGCCGCCGAACGCGTGGATGTTGTCCTGGACCCATTCCAGGGCCGAGATCTGGTCCAGCAGTCCGAGGTTGCCCCCGGACACGCCGGGTGCGCGCAGGTAGCCGAGCGCTCCGAGCCGGTAGCCGACCGACACCACGATGATGCCGCCCTCCGCGCTCAGCCGTCGCGCGTCGTAGACGTCCCACTCGCCGCTGCCCGACAGATAGGCGCCGCCGTGCAGCCACACCATGACGGGCCGCGGTCCGGAAGGTTCCGGCCCGGTGTCCGACGTGATGCCGGGTGTGGTGACGGTGAGGCGCAGGCAGTCCTCGGACTGCGGCAGCGTGCCGGCCGCGCCCATCACCCCTTCCAGGCGGGACGGTGTCTGCGGTGCGATGCGGCCGGGCTCGGTGGCGTCGACGGGCTCGTCGGTGTGCGGCGTGGGCCGTCGCGGGACCCCGAACCGCTCGGCCTGCGCGTACCGGATCCCTCGGAAGACCGTGACCCGGCCCTTGTCGCCCTGGGTTCCCCGCCATGTTCCGGCCTCGGTGGACACCACCGTCATCGGATCAGCCTCCTTACGCAAGTCGACTTGCGTTGAGGTGAAGTAAAAACCTCTGCGAGACGTATCGCAAGTGCACCTGCGATACTTCTTCTCATGACTTCCTCTGCCGACGACCGGGTCCGGGGAATGCGGGGGGCCCGGCTGCGGAGCGCCGTGCTCGACGCGACCATCGCCCGCATCGGGACCGTCGGGATCGACGACACCCGGATCGCCGACATCGCCCGGACGGCGGGCGTGCACGAGACGTCGATCTACCGGCGATGGAAGACCCGCCCCCGCCTCCTCATCGACGCGCTGCTGACGCACACCGAGAAGTCGGTGCCGATCCCCGACACCGGGTCGGTCCGGCAGGACCTGATCGACTTCTTCACCGACCTCGCCGCCTTCGTGTCGACGCCGACGGGCATCGCCTTCGTCCGGGGCACGGTCGTCTCGGACCGGGATCCCGAGGTCGAGGCGGCACGGAAGGAGTTCTGGGTCGAACGGATCGGCAAGGCGGCCGTCATCCTGGACCGCGGCAAGGCCCGGGGGGAGATCGCCGACGACGTCGACCCCGAACTGGTCCTGTTCACACTCGGGGGGCTGCTGCACATCCATGTCACCCACATCGGAACCGTGCTGCCGGCCGAGACCGTGGTACGCGCGGTCGACCTCGCCCTGACCGGGATCGGGCCCCGTACGAACTCCTGATGGGAGTACGACGGTCGGCGCCGGTCCGGGTGGAGAGCCGGCCGCGGAAGGCGAGGACTGGGAGCCGGTCAGGGCGACGTCGCCCACGGGCTCCACCCGGCCCGGCGCGGACGGGGGCCGGCGACACGCGCGGTCGACCTGGTGTGTCATCAGTACGCGGCCGACGGCAGCACCCGATTCGAGAAGCACCGCGCGACGAACACCGGTGACAAGAGGCACGCCGCCGGGGCGGACAGCGACGAGCCCTGATACGCCGACTGCATCGCCTCCGGTTCTCCTGGCCGAACCGCCGCTCGCGCCGGTCCGCTCCGCGCGGAATGGACAGGCCATGTGCGGGCCCCCGCCCGCACGGGGTCGGCGCAGTGGTGGCGGGAAGCAGAGGGGCGCTTCGAACCGCCCATGCACGGATCCGGCGTTGACCTCCGGTCGGGTGGTCCGGCGCCCCGGACGCCGGGTGATGTGGCGTCCGGTCGGGTGGTCCGAAGTCATCGCCGGGTCGGCGACACCAGAAGTCCTTCGCCCGTGTGGGCAGGATTCCTCCTGCAACAACCTGGAGTCCTGCCGTCGCGCAAGAGAGGCATCGTATGAAACTCATCGTCCGGACCGGGCTCGCCGCGGTGCTGGCGGTCGGAGTCGTCGCGGCGGCCGTCGCCCCCGCCTCCGCCGCCTTCGGCCCCGGGAGGGCCCGCGCGGTGGCCGATACGCACGCCGTCGCGGCCAATCCGAAGGCGATCAAGCCGGCCGCGTACAACCAGGCGCGGAGCATCCTGGCCAACGCCGGGAGCCAGACGGCGGCCAAGTCGCATCCCGTGCACGGGAAGGACGATGTGCCGGTCGGTCACGGAACCAGCCTGCTGGCCGCGGCGCGCGACGAGTTCCGGCAGGCCGACCGGAACCTCCCGGCGAACCAGAAGAAGTCGGACATGTCTACTCCGCACTACAACGCGATTCACAGCGCGGCGAAGGCGATGGGCGTCGACAGGTGGTGACGCGGTAGACCCGCCGCTCGCGGGCGCGACCGTTCGGACGCGCGAATTCGGGACGCACGGAGAATGCGACGGAGCCCTTCCCCTATAGGGGAAGGGCTCCGTGAGCGAGCGCTGGGCAGGCCTTGCACCTGCATCTCCCCGCAGGAAGCGGGGCGCCTTTCCTTGGACCACCAACGCATTGCCGACCGCTGTGAGTTGCTGCGGACTGACAAGATCAACTGTAGCGCATGCGGGGCGTCGGTCGGAACCGGCCGGCGTACGAGCGGCCCGCCGCGGTCCGTTCCCGTTCGAGGTCTCGACGGGGCACGGGCGGGAACGGGACGGGCCGACGGCCTGTCAGGCCGTCTGCATCGCCGTCCGCGGCTGCGGTTCGGCGGGGTGGTCGAGCGGGATCCTCCGTGTGAGCTCGTCCCCCTCGACGTCGAGGTCGGGCAGAAGACGGTCCGGTCGGCCCGGGATCCACCACCCTGCCCGGCATCGCGCCGTACGTCGCGGCGAAGCACGCGGTGGTGGGCCTGACCCGGGCCACCGGCCGGACCGCGCTCGGCGCCCTCGTCGGCGACCTCGCCACGGCCGCTGTCGTGTACGCGCTCGGCGGCCGACGCTCCACGGCCACCGCCCGGTTCGTCGTCACCGGCATCGCCGTGAGCGCGGTCCTCACCTCGGTCAACACCTGGCTGATGTACGGCGCCGACACGTCCGTCGCCGCCCGCGCGGCCCAGTGGACCGCGGGCAGCCTCGACGCGCTCGGCTGGGAACAGGCCGTTCCGGCCCCGGTGGCCATCGCCCCGCTCGCCCTCGCCACCGCGCTGTTCGCACGCACCCTGCGCGCCCTCGAACTCGGCGACGACGTGGCCACCTCCCCCGGCGTACGGGTCGTCCGCGGGCGGCTGCTCCTCGCCACGGTGGGCGTCGCGCTCACGGCCGTGGCCACCTCGGTCGCGGGCCCCCTCGCGTTCGTGGCCCTCGCCGCCCCGCAGATCGCCCGGCTCCTCTACCGCCGCACGCCCGGGATCAGCCTTCCCGGCGCCGCCCTGGTCGGTGCCGTCCTGCTCGCCGGGGCCGACTGGGTCGCCGCTCATGCCTTCGCCCCGGCCCAACTCCCCACCGGTGCCGTCACCGTGAGCGCCGGAGGCGGGTACCTGCTCTGGCTGCCCCTCGGCCGCCGACGCAACGGCCGGACGGGGTGAGGGCGGGGGCACTGCCGTTCGAGCAGCAGCCCGGAAAGGTGAGTTCTGCGGGTGCGCGGTCGACAACCGCCCCTGACATCCGCCGACCCATGCCCGTTTTGAGGTTGGTCGCCATTGAATGGGCCGTTCTATACGGTTGTGCGGCCCGACGAGGGCGCGGGCCACAATGGCGGGCGGTTCCGACGGCATCCAGGTCTCCGGGGAGTGCTTCTTGTCCATCGAGCGTCCGCGGCGCGTCGGCACGCCTGCCGCCCTCAGCGACCGCCCTGCCGCACCCGGCATCCCGTCGGCCCGCGCCGACGACGGCTCTCACGGGTCCGCGGAGGCGCCGGGGCCGGAGACGCCGAGCGGATCCGCGGAGGCGTCGGGGCCGAAAACGTCGAGCGGGTCCGTGAAGGCATCGGAGCAGGAGACGCCGAGCGGATCCGTCGTGGTACCCGGACCGGAGACATCGAGCGGGTCCCCGGGCGTGCCGGGGCCGGAGACGTTGGACGCGGATGCCTTCCATCATGCCCTTCGCGGGGCCATCGCCGCCGACGCGCCTCGTGGCACGGCCGCCCGGATCGCGGCGGAGGCCGTACGGCGGCTCGGGGAAGCGCCTCCCCATGTTCCCGATCTGCGGCTGCTGTTGCTCGAGGCCCCGGTCACGGAGCTGTGGGCGCGGGCCCGTCGGGCGGCGCTCGGCGCGATCGCCTCCGACCCCGCTCTCGCGCCCCGCGTCGTCTCCCTGCACGCCCAACTGCTGCGTCTGCCCTCGGCGACGGTCCGGGAAGGGCACGAACCCGGGAGCGAGCAGGCCTTCGTGGCGCGGGCGGCATTCGCGTCCGACGGGCACGAGGTCACCGGAAGCGTCCAGCGGGCCCACACGCGCAAGGCCGCCCGTCAGCGGGCCATGGCGGGCCTCGTCGCCGCGCTCGCCGGGCTGGAGGACCCCTTCGCCGGGCACGTCGGGGCGCGGCCCGGACCGATCGGCGCGGTGCCGCCCCCGGCGCGGGCGCCGCGGCGTGCCCCCGCACCACGGGTTCCGGCCAAGCCGTCGGTTTCACCCGCGCCACCGGTCCCTCCCGCACCGCCGGTCCCGGCCGGGCCGCCCGTCCCGCCCGCGTCCGCCCAGGAACCCCCGCGGGCCCTCGCGGCGAGCGCGCCCGAACTGTTCGACGCACGCACCGTCGTCGACCGGCTCCTCGCCGGGGGCGCGGCCTTCACCCTGCTGTCCTCCACGCATCCGGCGCGCACCGCGTGGATGGCCTTCCGGCCCGACGGCTCACCGCTCGCCGAGGCCGAGGCCCCCGCGGCGCCGTTGCCGGCGGTCACCCGTGAGCTCGTCCTGGCCGGCCCGGGCGGCATCATGCCGCGCCGCGCCACCGTGACCGGGATCGCCGTCCCGCTCGGCCTCGCCCTGCCGGCCCTGCTGGCGTCCCGGGACGGGGAGCATCCGTCGGTGACCGGGTGGCGGCACGCCGTCCGGCTGGGCCTGGACTGCGTGGCGCGGCGACGCGTCCACCCCGCCCTGACCGCCGACGGCCAGGACTGCTGGCGCGTCGGGCCGGTCACCGACGTGCTGCGCCGGGCCGCGGCCGACGCCGCCGTGCGGCTGGCCCCCGAGGGCCACTGTCTCCTCGCCGGTACGACACCCGCCCGTGTGCCCGCGCCCGAAGCGGCGGTGTGGGCCCTCCTGGACGCCGTCGCCGACAGCATGCTCCGTACCCCGGGCGCCTCCGTGCTCCTCGGGGCCGGCCCCTATTGCGGGCCCCCCGAGCAGCAGGCCGGGCCGTTGCCGGAGTTGTGGAAGTGGGCCGACGCGATCGAGGACACCGTCGACCCCCGCCCCGTCCCCGGTCTGGTGCTGCGCGTCAAGCAGCCCGACGCGACCGGGGAGGCACCCGCGGTGCCCGTCACCCTGCACCTCGGCGCCCCGGACGGGCGGGAGACCGTGTCGGCGATCGGCGTCTGGGACGGGCGCACGCCGCATCCGGACCTCACGCCCGCGCTCCTGCCCGGCGTGCGCCGGGTCCTGCGCCGCGCCGCCCGGGTCTTCCCGCCCCTCGCCGGCCTGGCCGTCCAGGAGCGGCCCAACGGGACCACCCTGTCCGCGCACGACCTGGTCCGGCTCCATCTCCACGCGGCCGGCCCGCTCTCCGGCCTCGGCGTCACCGTCCAGTGGCCCGCCTTCCTCGTCGGAACCCTCACCTCCACCGCCGTCGTCGGCGGCCACGACGAGAGCGCGCCGAGCGCGGGCAGGGGCGGCTGTCTGGCCCTGGAGAGGCTGGTGGACTGCCGCTGGCACATCGACCTCGACGGCGAGCCGCTGACCGACGAGGAGATGACCGCCCTGGCCGAGGCCGTACGGCCGCTGATCCGGCTGCGCGGCCGCTGGCTGCTCGTCGACCCCGACACCGCCCGCCGCGCCCGCGAGCGCGCTCTGGCGCCGTTGCCGTCGCTGGACGCCCTCGCCGCCGCCCTGTCCGGTGCGCTCGCCGTCGACGGCGAGATGCTCCGGGTCCGGCCCGCCGGAACCCTCGCCGCCCTGGTCGAGAAGCTGCGCCGGGCCCCCTCGGACCCGCGGCCCGTCCCGCCGCCGTCCGGGCTGAAGGCCACGCTGCGCCATTACCAGCAACGGGCCCTGACCTGGCTGGCCCACACCACGGGCATGGGCTTCGGCGCGCTGCTGGCCGACGACATGGGCCTGGGCAAGACACTGACCGCCATCGCCCTGTACCTCCACCGCGCCGAGACCGTCCCGGACGCCGGGCCGACCCTGGTGGTGTGTCCGGCCTCCCTCATGACCAACTGGCAGCGGGAGATCGACCGCTTCGCCCCGGGCACGACCGTCGTGCGCTACCACGGCTCCGGCCGCGCCCTCGACGCCGAGGCCCTCGACCACCGTTGCGTCGTCGTCACCACCTACGGCACGCTGCGCCGCGACACCCGCGCGCTCGCCGCCCTCCGCTGGGGGCTCGTCGTCGCCGACGAGGCCCAGCACGCCAAGAGCCCCGCCTCGGCGACCGCCGTCGCGCTGCGCGAACTGCCCGCCCGGGCCCGGCTCGCCGTCACCGGCACTCCGGTCGAGAACAACCTCACGGAGCTGTGGGCCGTCCTCGACTGGACCAACCCCGGCCTCTTCGGCTCCCGGACCGCCTTCCGCGCCCGCTACGGCACCGTGGAGAAGGACGTCGGGTCACCGGCGGCCGCACAACTCGCCCGCCTGATCGGCCCGTTCATGATGCGTCGGCACAAGTCGGACCCCGGCATCGCCCCCGAACTGCCCGGCAAGGTCCACCACACCCGGGTCGTGTCCCTGACGGACGAACAGATCGGCCTGTACGAGGCGACCGTCCGCGACACCATGGACGCGATCGCCCGCAGCACGGGCATCGCCCGCCGCGGCCTGGTCCTGGGGCTCCTCCAGGCTCTGCGGCAGATCTGCGACGCCCCCGCCCTCTACCTCAAGGAACCTCTCGACGACGGCGCCGACGGCCCGGCCGGCTCCGTACGGCGGTCGGGCAAACTGGCGGCGCTGGACGAGCTGCTGTCCACGCTCGCCGGCCGCGGCGAGGCCGCTCTGATCTTCACCGGCTACGTGGGGATGGGCCGCATCCTCGAACGCCATCTGCGCGCCCGCGGCCACCGCTCCGTGTACTTCCTCCACGGGCAGACGCCGCCCGCCCGCCGCCAGGACCTGGTCGACCGCTTCCAGCACGACCCCGACCCGGCCCCGCTGTTCGTCCTGTCGGTGAAGGCCGCGGGCACCGGGCTCAACCTCACCCGCGCCGAGCACGTCGTCCACTACGACCGGCCCTGGAACCCCGCCGTCGAGGACCAGGCCACCGACCGCGCGTACCGCATCGGCCAGCGCCGTACCGTCCAGGTCCACCACCTGATCACCGAGGGCACGGTCGAGGACCACATCGCCGAGCTCCTCGCCCGTAAACGCGCCCTGACCGAGGCGGTCCTCACCTCCGGCGAGAGCGCCCTCGCCGATCTCGACGACACCGAACTGGCCGCCCTCGTCACCCTCCAGGGAACCCGATGACCACCTCCGCCGGCCCCCGCAGCACGGAGCCCCTCGTCACGGTCTGGAAGCGGCACTTCCATCTGGCCACCGACGGCTCCGCCTCCCACGCCAAGGGCCTCGCCCTGCACCGCAACGGCGCCGTCGGCCAGATCCACGCCGCCCCCGGACGGTTCTCGGCGGCCGTCACCGTGAAGAGGGCCGCTCTCAAGGCCGCCCTTTCCTTCCCCGAACTCACCCAGGAGCAGGGGCACGCACTGACCGCCCGGCTCGTGGACGTCCCCGCCGCGGTCGCCGACCTCCTGGCCGGACGCCTGCCCGCCTCGATCGCGGACCTGTTAGCCGAGCGCGTACCGGTGGCCGACGATCCCGCCGAGGGCGGGGACGGGGCCGCGGGCTCCCGCGTCGGCGGGGTCTCCGTCGTCCCGGGAGCCGACGAGATCCGCTTCTCGTGCACCTGCCCGCCCGGGCGGGCCGGCCGCGTGTGCGACCACAGTGCGGCCGTCGGCCACGCCGTGGCCGAACGCCTGGCCGGTGGCGCCTCCCTGCTGCTCACCGCCCGGGGCATGCGTACCCGGGACCTCGCCGCGCTCCTCCGCGCTCGCGTGACCGACACCGTTCCCGGCGCCCTGCCCGCCGACGCGAACGGCACCGTCCGCGCCGACCAGGCCTACTCGCTCTGGACGCACCGCCCGCCGCGGAGGCCCGGGGCGGAGGACAGGAACGGGGCCGGGGCGGAGACCGGGGCCGGGTGGGGGGCCGGGGGCGGCCCGGACTCCGTCGACCCGCTCACCGACGCCCTCGACGACCCGCCCGCCCCTTGTCCCCCGGCGCGGGAACTGGCGTGGATGACCGAGGACGCCGCCGACCGCGCCCGCGCCCTGCTGGCCG
This sequence comes from Streptomyces sp. NPDC032161, assembly GCF_040636995.1. Lineage (NCBI taxonomy): Bacteria > Bacillati > Actinomycetota > Actinomycetes > Kitasatosporales > Streptomycetaceae > Streptomyces > Streptomyces sp. NPDC032161. Next base: position 44,085 of record NZ_JBEZVN010000031.1, read on the forward strand.
GGACCGGGGCGGCGGGTCGGCCGCACGACGAACTCGCCGACGTGGTGCGGGTCCTGGCCACGCCCGACGGTGTGCACCGGATCCCGGACGCCGTCCGCGCCACCGGCCACGACGAGGCCGCGCTGCGCACGTCGGTGATCGGATACCGGCACGGCGGCCCGGCCGGGGCCCATGCCGCCCTGGCCCCGGCCCCGGTCCCGGACGCCGTCCTGGAACGGGCCAGGGACGCCGTCCGCGCGTCCGGGGCGCTGTCCCTCGGCGGCATCGACGTCGTCGACGGCGCCCTCACCGACACCACCGCCGGTGTCCAGCTCCGCCCGGGACCGGACGGCCGTTGGTTCCCGTTCACCTCGTTCGGCGAGGAATGGCGGCCGGCCGCCGGATGCTCCGCCGATCCGGTCGAGGCGTACCGGGCCGCCCGCCGCGCACGTACGGCGCGGCCGACAATACGCTGACGCATCGTCACTCACCGGTGCCTGTCAGGAGACCCGGCACCCGTGCCGCGCCCCGGAGGCGCTCGCGAACGCCGCCAGGAGATCCGTCATGGCCTCGGAGGTCGCTTTGTCCACCGGGGCCGGCTCGCCGTCCTCCCCCTTGGGCGGAGTGAGTGTGAAGTACCCGGTGGCGAGCGCGCCGGGCACGGGTGGGACCGGGTCCGTGAGCCCGTGACGCTGCCGGGGTGGCGACGGTCGAGGTACCTCTCCCGCTCGGAGGAGGGGCCGTAGTACGCGGTCAGGACCAGGTCGCCGTGCTCGCCGCGTTCGACGTCGCACTCCTCGGTCAGCGTGCGGCCCGCCGCGCCTTCCCGGACGGCCGTGGCCCGCAGGGCCCCGGCGACGTCCCGGGACACCGCGCCCCGGCAGGTGCCGGTCGCGTCGGCGACCGGACGCGTGGTGCCGGCTGGGCGGTCCACGGTCGTGGGGCGTTCGCCCAATTTCCCTTCGCAGCCGAAGCGTTCGGCGGCCCGCCGGGCGGTCTCGGTGGCGAGGCGGGCCACCTGGGTCACCTGAGCCGCGGAGAGGTCGCGGCCGAACCCCGGCGCCCTCGTGAGCACGAGCAGGCCCTGGCCCGCCAAGGGTGCGCAGTCGACGAGCACGGCGGCCTCGGGGCCGCCCCGGACCGGCCGTGGCGGCGGTGGCCACGACGGGGATGAGCACGCCGTGGGGCCCGGGCGGGGCGGGGCCGGTCCGACCGCGCTCGTCGGTGCGCCCGGGCGCGGGGGTCGACAAGAGCGGTGGGGCGGATCAGTATGGGGGGCCGTTGGGGCGGCAGGGCCACTTGGGGAGGGCTGTTGCACGGCGTGGGGTCTGACCTGGTCGCGATCGTCGGCATGGCGGGACGGTTCCCGCAGGCGCCGGACACGGACGCTCTGTGGGAGCTGCTGATCGACGGCGGTGACGCCATCGGACCGGTGCCGCCGGAGCGGTGGGACGCCGGGGAGGTGCTCGACCCGACGCGCGAGATCCAGTCGGTCGGGGGGTTCATCGACGGCGTCGACCTGTTCGACGCGGAGTTCTTCGGCATCTCGCCCCGTGAGGCGGAAGTCCTCGACCCGCAGCAGCGGTTGATGCTGGAGACCGTCTGGCGGGCCCTGGAGGACGCCGGTGAGGCGGCCGGCTCGCTGCGCGGATCGCGCACCGGGGTGTACGTCGGCGGGCTGTGGCACGACTACGAACTGCTGCGCAAGGACGCGGGCGCGGGGGCCACGCAGCACAGCATCGTCGGCAACTCGCTCGACATCGTCTCGTCCCGGATCTCCTACGTGCTCGGCCTGACCGGGCCCAGCCTGACCATCGAGAGCAGTTGTTCGTCGTCCCTGGTCGCCCTGCACCAGGCATGTCAGGCGCTGCGTCACGGCGAGGTCGACGCGGCGCTGGTGGGCGGGGCGAACCTGATGCTGACACCCGAGGTGACGGTGGGGCTCACCCACTTCGGCGGACTCTCGCCCACCGGGCGCTGCCATGCCTTCGGCGCCGGGGCGGACGGGTTCGTGCGCGGCGAGGGCGTCGTCGTCGTGTATCTCAAGCCCCTGCGCAACGCGTTGCGCGACGGCGACCGGGTGCGCGCGGTGGTGGTGGCCAGTGCCGTGAACAACGACGGCGGCGGGGACAGCCTCGTCACCCCGAACCCGGCCGCCCAGCGGGATCTGCTGCGGCGGGTGTACGGGGCGGGCACCGTGCCGGTGGAGAGGCTCGCGTACGTCGAGGCGCACGGCACCGGGACCGTGCGCGGCGACACCGCCGAGGCCGGGGCGCTCGGCGAGGTGCTGGGCCGGGCCATGGAGGGGCGTCGGCTGTACATCGGCTCGGTCAAGACCAACATCGGCCACCTCGAACCGGCGGCGGGGCTGGCCGGGGTCGTCAAGTCGGTGCTGGCGCTGGAGCACGGTGTCGTGCCACCGAGTCTGCACGCCGAGGAGCTCAGTCCGGACATCGACTTCGACGGGCTGAACCTGGCCGTCGCCCGGGAACCCCTCGCTCTGGTGCCGGGCAGCCACATCGGTGTCAACTCGTTCGGCTGGGGCGGGACGAACGCGCACGTCGTCCTGACCGGGCCGCCCGGAGCCCCCGACTCCTTGAAGTCCGAGTCCGACCCCGCTCCCGACTCCTCCGAGTCCGGCTCCGGCGCACCCTTCCTGCTGCCGCTGAGCGCGCACTCCGCCGAGGCCCTGGAACAACGCACCGCGGACATACGTGAGTTGGTCGACAAGGGGGCCTGCGCCCGGGAGGTGGCACGGACCCTGGCCTGGCACCGGGACCACTTCCCGGAGCGGCGGGCGCTGATCGGCCCCGAGCCGGCCGGGACGGTGTCCGGACGGGCCCGGGAGGTCGGCGGGGTCGCCCTGCTCTTTCCCGGACAGGGCGCGCAGTGGACGGGCATGGGCGCGGGCCTGTACGGGCACGACGCGGCCTTCACCGACGCCATGGACCGGTGTGCCCGGGCCCTGTCGCGGCACGTCCCGTGGGACGTGCGCGACCTCGTCACGGGCCGGGTGGTGCCGTCCGGGGTGGAGCAGGTGCAGCCCGCGTCGTGGGCCATGTCGGTGTCGCTCGCGGCGGCGTGGGCGGACGCGGGTGTGACACCGGACGTGGTGGTGGGCCACAGCCAGGGCGAGATCGCGGCCGCGGCGGTGGCGGGAGCGCTGTCGCTGGAGGACGCCGCCCTGGTGGTGAGCAGGCGCAGTGCGATCCTCCGCGGGGTCGCCGGGCGCGGCCGGATGCTGGCCGTCGACCTCGGTCCGGAGCGCGCGGCGAAGGCGCTGGAGGGCTTCGAGGGGCTGGTCGAGCTGGCCGTGCACAACGGGCCGCGGTCCTGCGTGCTGTCCGGTGACGAGGACTCGGTGCTGCTGCTCCAGGAGATCCTCGGGGCCGACGACGTGTTCTGCCGTCTGGTGGACGTCGACTACGGGTCGCACAGTCCGCAGATCGACGCCATCGTGCCGGCGATCCGGGAGGCGCTGGCGCCGGTGACCCCGCGCCGGGGGCACACTCCCCTGCTGTCCACGGTGGACCTGCGGCGGCTCGACGGCACGGAGCTGGACGCCGGGTACTGGGCGGCCAACCTGCGCGGCCGGGTGCGTTTCGCCGAGGCGGTGGGCCTGCTGCTGGACGACGGGGTGACGCATCTGGTCGAGGTCAGCCCGCATCCGGGGCTGGGCACCGCGCTCCGCCAGATCGGTGAGGAACGCGGCGAACCGCCGGTCGTGCTGGGCACGTTGCGCCGGGGCGAGGGGACGCACCGGGACCTGTTCCGGGCCTTCGGCGAGGCGTACGTCTCCGGGCTGGACGCCTGGGGTCCGCGTCCGGCGCGGCGTCCCCCGGTGGCCGTGCCGCCGTACCCGTTCCGGCGCGAGCGCCACTGGGTCGCGCCCCGGCGCGGCGGAGCGGCGACGGGTACGGGCGGCCGACTGGCGGTGTCGCCGGCGCCTTCGACGGCGGCGGGGGTGTGGGAGGACGCCGTCGAGGTGTCCGTCGGGGCGCATCCGTGGCTGGCCGATCACCGGGTGCACGACACGGCCGTCTTCCCGGCGGGCGGCCATCTCGCCCTGGCGCAGCACTCGTTGCGCGGGCGTGGCGACGGCCCGCTCGTGCTGCGCGACATCGCTCTGCCGACGGCGCTGGCGGTCGGTGAGGAACCGTCGAGGCTCGCGGTGACCTGGCGTCCGGGTGCGGGCCCGGCCGGTGTGGTGTCCGTCGCCTCGCGCACCGGGGGCGAGGAGGACGGCGGGGGCGGATGGTCGCGGCATTTCCGCGCGGTGGCGTCCTGGGGTGCCCCGGTGCCCTTCGACACGTTCCCGGACCACCTGCTCGACGGGAAGGACCTGGACGCGGACGGCTTCTACCGGGACTGTGCGCGGCGGAACCTTCCGTACGGTGCGGCGTTCCGGTCGGTGACCGGCGGGCACCTCGCCGGGGACGAGGCCCTGGTCCGGTTGGAGCTGCCGCCCGGGAGCCGGTCCGGGGACATGGCGGGGGCGCTCCATCCGGTGCTGTGGGACGGCGTTCTGCAGGCCGCTCTCGCCCTGGGCGAGGGGCCGTCGGTGCCGGTCGCCGTGGACTGTGCGGCGATGACCGTGACCGGTGCGCGGCGGTTGTGGGTGCACGCGGCGCGCGCGGCGGACCGGGACGGTTTCGACCTCGCGGTGTTCGACGACGACCGTGAGCCGGTGGGCCGGCTGACGGGAGTGGTGCTGGCCGAGGTACCGGGCGGCGGCGGGGAGCAGGACGACATCGGCCGCCACGTGTACCGGATGGTCTTCGAGCCCCGTGCGCGTCGGGCCCCGCGTCATGAGGGGAACGATCCGGCCGGTGCGGGGAACTCGGCGGGTTCCGCGGGTCCGGCCGGTGCGGCGGATCGTGCGGGTCCGGCCGGTCGTGTCGTCGTCCGGGGGCGGGCGGGCGCGACGGCGGAGGCGCTGCCGGACGCGCTCGGTCCGGAGGACCTCGGCGAGGCGGACACCGTGGTCTTCGTCGCGCCCGAGCGGGGATGGGCGGGTCTGGTGGAGCTGACGGAACTGATCCGCCGCTGCCTGGACGAGAACCCCTCGGCGGGACTGGCGGTGGTGGTCCGGGAGGACACGGAGTCCGCCGGGTTGTACGCGGGCTTCGTGGCCGTGGTGCAGGCGGAGTACCCGCAGTTCGGCGCGCGGCTCATCGAGACGGACACGTTCTCGGCCGAGCTGGTGGACGAGCTGTCGGCCGCCGAGGACCGCGTGGTCCTGCGCGGTGGTGAGCGCCTGGTCGGACAGCGGGTGCGGGGCGGCTCCCCCCGTACGCCCGCGCCGTGGCGCACCGGTGGGGCCGGGCAGCCGTTCCGGCAGGGGATCGCACGACCGGGCGCTCTCGACTCGCTGTGCCGCTGGCCGCTGGACCGGTCGGCACCCGGCGAGGGGCGGGTGGAGGTCGCCGTCGACGCGGCGTCGCTGAACTTCATCGACGTGATGAAGGCCATGGGCGTCTACCCGGACGATTCGGCGGACCGCGAACTCCTGGGGCTGGACTGCGCGGGCGAGGTGACCGCCGTCGGACCCGGGGTGACGGGGACCGCCGTCGGGGACCGGGTGGTCGCCTGTGGTTTCGGGGCGCTCGCCAGCCATGTCACCGTCGACGCCCGGCATGTCGTGCCGGTGCCCGCCGCGCTGAGCGCCGTCGAGGCGGCGGCCCTGCCCATGGTGCTCATCACCGCCTACTGCGCGCTCGTCGAGGTGGCGAGGACCGGGCCCGGGGAGACGGTGCTCGTGCATTCCGCCACCGGGGGTCTCGGCCTGGCCGCGCTGCAGGTCGCTCGGCGGGCGGGCGCGACGGTGATCGCCACGGCCGGTACCGAGGACAAGCGCCGCCGTCTGCGGGACATGGGTGTGGCGCACGTCTTCGACTCGCGCGGTCTCGACTGGGCGGCGCGGGTGCGGGAGGTCACGGGCGGGCGGGGGGTGGACGTGGTGCTCAACTCCCTGTCCGGCGCCGCCCTGCCCCTCGGCATGGAGGTGCTGGCCGAGGACGGCCGCTTCGTGGAGGTCGGCAAGCGGGACATCCACGCCGGGACCTCCGTCGACCTCGGGGTGTTCAAGAAGTCGATCTCCGTGGCGGCCGTCGACATCGCCGGTCTGCTGCGCCGCCGCCCGGAGCGTTTCGCGTCGCTGCTCAGGACCGTGTGGGATCTGGTGGAGGCGGGCGAGCTCGGTCCCCTGCCGGTGCGCGCCCGGGACTTCGCCGACGCCGAGGACGCGGTGCGCACCATGGCGCGCGGCGAACACATCGGCAAGGTCGTGCTCACCGCTCCGGCCCGGTCGGGACCGGTCCGGCCGCAGCCCCTGTCGGACGGGCGGCTGCGCGCCGGGGGCACCTATCTGATCACCGGTGGTCTCGGCGCGCTGGGCCTGTCGCTGGCGGAGTTCCTCGCGGACTCGGGGGCCGGGGCGATCGCGCTCCTCGGACGGTCCGCGCCGGACGATCCGGGCCGGATCGAGGCACTGCGGGCCACCGGGGCCCGGGTGGGCGTGTGGTCGGCCGACGTGGCCGACGAGCGGCGCATGCGGGAGGTGCTGGACGAGATCCGTACGCGGTTCCCTCCGCTGCGCGGGGTGTTCCACGCGGCGGGCGTCCTGGACGACGCGACCCTGCTCGGTCTCGACGCCGGCCGGATCGAGCGGGTGCTGCGCCCGAAGGCGCGCGGTGCCCGGGTGCTGCACGAACTCACCGCCGACGACGGCCTCGACCTGTTCGTGCTGTTCTCGTCGGCGGCGGCGTACGTCGGCACGGCCGGTCAGGCGGCCTACGCGGCGGCCAACAGCGCACTGGACGCCCTGGCGCTGGAGCGGCGCCGGGCCGGGCTGCCCGGGCTGAGCGTGCAGTGGGGTCCGGTGTCCGGCGTCGGGCTCGCGGCGCGGTCGGCCGATCGCGGCGACCGGCTGGCGGACCGGGGGCTGGGCGGAGTCGACGTCGACGCGTGCTGGCGGGCGCTGCGCCGGTTCATCGAGACGGACGAGGCGGTCGTCGCGTATGCCGCGCTCGATCCCGAACGGTGGCGGGAGACGTATCCGGCCACGGCCTCGCAGTCCAGCTGGCAGTCGCTCGCGGCCGCGGACCGGGCGGTGGTCGACACGGGGCTGCGGAACGTGCCCGCGCGGCGGCGCAGGGAGCTGGTGGAGGAGGTGGTGCGCCGCGACGCCGCGTTCGTGCTGCGCGTGGACGGGGACAAGCTGGCCCGGGACGTGCCGCTGAGGTCGCTGGGGCTGGACTCGCTGATGTCGGTGGAGTTGCGCAACCGGCTGGAGGCGTCGCTGGGGCTGCGGCTGAGTCCGACGCTGTTGTGGAAGTACGGCAGTCTGGCGCGCCTGGGTGCCGCGTTGTCCGAGCTGTTCGACACATCCGACACGTCCGATACGTACGGCACGTCCGGCACGTCCGACACGGAGGAGTCCGCCGCGCATGGGTGATCGCCCGGTCCTCGGCGTCGAGGAGACGCGTCTGCTGCTGGCGGAGTATCTGCCGGACGAGAAGGGACTGGACGTGGTCGAGGTGTCGGCCGACGGTCTGGTCCTCACCGTGTGTCCGTCGCGGCTGCCGGTGCGGCCGGGCGGCACGGTGTCCGGGCCGGCCCTCTTCGCGTTCGCCGACGTGGCCGGGTACGTCGCCGTCAGCGCCTATCTGGGCGCGACCCCGTCGGCGACGCTGACGTCGAGCAGTATCAGCTTTCTGGAGGCGGTGGAGCCGGGTGAGCTGCGGGCCCGGGTCCGGGCCGAGCGCATCGGGCGCCGGACGGGCGTGTTCACGGCACGGGTGGAGGACGGTCCGGGCCGCCTGGTCGCCCTGGCCACACTGCACTTCGCCTTCCCTGGCAGCAGGAGGCGCGCGCTGTGAGACTCGGAGCCTGTCGGGTGACCTTCGGCCGGAAAGCGGACGCGGTATGGTGCGTGCGATTCCAAGGCGCCGGGAGGTCTTCGGATGGGGTCTCCCCTGCTCCTTGAGAGCTTGGGGAAGGAGCTACGAGGGCATTCCGGCAACGCCGGAAGCGTGCGTGCCAGGGCGTGGCCGCCCGGTCGGAGGTCACCCGACAGACTCTCAGGCTCCGCCGAGCGGGCGGATGGAGTGGGTGGTCTCCTCCCACGGGTAGAGCGGCAGCGAGCGCACGGTGCGCGGCGCCGGACCGAACGGGACGGTCTCCGTCCCGTGCAGCGTCCGCAGCCGCGGGTCGTCGGCGCCGCGGCCCAGCGCGGTCAGCGCCTCGCGGGCTTCGGCGGCGCTGTCCGCCGTGATCCAGGCGGCGCACCGCAGCCGGGTGCGGCCGTGGGTCGCGGTGTACGCGAAGGCGGCGTAGTCGGCCTCGGCGGTGGGCCCGGCCAGTGCCGTGGCGTAGCGCAGGGCGAGGGTGCGCAGTGCCGTCGCGGTGTGCGCGGAGACGAGGAGTCCGCCGGGGGCGGAGGCGGGCGTGACGGGCCGTGTCCCCGGACCCGACGGGTGCTCCTGGGCCAGGCCCGACGGGTGCTCCTGGGTCGGGGCGGGCGCCGGGGAGAGCACGGCGTGGGCGTTGGTGCCGCTCATGCCGAAGGAACTGACCGCGGCGCACCGGCCCGAGGCCGTCGGGTCCCAGGGGACCGTCTCCGTCGGTACCGTCATGCCGCTGCCTTCGAGCACGATCCGCGGGTTGAGCCGCTCGAAGCGTGCCTGCCGGGGGATGTGCCGTCTCTCCAGGCAGAGCAGGGTCTTGATGAGTCCGAGTACGCCGGCGGCGGCCTCGGTGTGCCCGATGTTCGCCTTCACCGATCCGACGTACCAGGTGCGGCCGGTGCCGCCCAGCGCGGTGCGGGCGGCCTCCAGTTCGATGGGATCACCCAGCGGGGTTCCGGTGCCGTGCGCCTCCAGGTAGCCGATGTCGTCGGCGGTGAGTCCGGTGGCGCCGAGCACGGACGTGATGAGCAGGGTCTGGGCCGTGACGTCCGGGGCGGTGAAGCCCGCGGAACGGCCGTCCTGGTTGACGCCGGTGCCCTCGATCACGGCGAGGACGCGGTCCCCGTCGCGTTCGGCGTCGGTGAGCCGTTTGAGCACCACGGCGCCGCAGCCCTCGCCCCGGACGAAGCCGTTGGCCCGTGCGTCGAAGGGGCGGCAGCGGCCGTCCGGCGACAGGGCCTCGGTGCGCTGGATCTCCGCCGTGGAGCGCGGCGCGAGGACGAGGCTCACGCCGGCGGCCACGGCCACGTCGCAGTCCCCCGCCGTCAGGGCGCGGCACGCCGTGTGCACCGCGACCAGGGAGGACGAGCAGGCGGTGTCGATGGCCATCGCCGGTCCCCGCAGGCCGAGGGTGTAGGCGATCCGGCCCGCGGCGAAGCAGTGCCCGTTGCCGATCAGCCATGAGGCGTTCGGTTCGGGTTCGGCCCAGTGCCGGTGGTCCTGTCCGGTGATGCCGACGAAGACCCCGGTGGACTCCGCGACGGTCGCGGGCGGGATCGCCGCGTCCTCGAACGCCTCCCAGACCACCTGGAGCAGCAGGCGGTGCTGCGGGTCGAGGTTCCTCGCCTCGCGGGGTGAGATGCCGAAGAACTTCGCGTCGAAACCGAACACGTCCTCCAGGTATCCGCCGCGGGACAGCAGCCCGTCCCAGGCGGCGGCGAACACGCCGCGTCGCTGCCCGGGGAGTTCGCCGGTGAGGTCGCGGCCCTCGGCCAGGGCCCGCCAGTACGTCTCACGGTCGCCGATGCCGCCGGGCGCGCGCAGTCCGGTGCCCACGACGGCGATGCGCCGCGTGCCGCGGGCGGCGTCCAGCTCCGCGCGCAGCGACCTGATCGTCTCCATGGCCCGGCGCAGCGGACCGGCGGCGGTGGTGGTGTCCGAAGTCGATGACATCGCCGGTGAGGTTAACAGTTCGATCGCATGATCACCCCTTGCCGAAAAGGAATTTGAGATTCCTGGGTCATCAACTACCTGAACTGCAAAGGGCATTGCCGATACAAATCCCATCCGGCCGACTTCCCGCGCATGCGGATGGATCATTCAACTCCCTTGAGATGGACATCTGTTGGCGAAAAACAATGGGTGGGCGGCGAAGCCTGGTGCTGCCCGTCCTCGGTGTGACAATGTGTCGCTCCGCGGGTACGGGGGTCCGTGCCGCACGTCGGGGGCGGGACCGGTCCCCGGCGCGTGCGCCGCGCTCCCTCCGCTTCTCGTCCTGCTCTGTTCGTCCGTGAGAAGGTGAGGTCGCCGATGACGTTCGCGGTACTGGACGACGAAGAAGTCGTGGTGCGCACGCCGGAGGAGTTCCACCGGATGCCCCGCGACTACCAGAAGATGCTGATCAGCCAGATCACCATCAACACCGAGGGCGAACTGTCCGGCGGCGACGACTACGCGCTGATGTTCCTGCCGCTCGCACCGTCCTCGGAGGAGCGCCAGGTGTGCGCGGAACGGGCCGCCGAGGAGTACGACCACTACAAGATCGGCAAACGCGTTCTCGCGGACATCGGCGTCGACACCACGTACATGGAGACGCAGCCGCTGTCCGAGCGCATGCTGTTCGCGGACGAGCGCATGCACACCTGCACCACCTGGGCCGAGCGCGGGATCTACTCGTACATCGGCGAGGAGACCGCGATGGTGATGCTCCGCGAGTTCGCCGAGAGCAGCTACCGGCCGTGGGCCGAGGCGGTGCGCACGATCGTCCTCGACGAGAAGATCCACATCGCCCACGGCGCCCGGGTCTGCCGCAACCTCGCGGCCACGGACGAGGGCCGCGAACAGCTCCAGGCGGCGCTCGACCGGCTGTGGCCGATGTTCGTCGGGATCTTCGGCAGCGCCAACACCAAGCGCTCCCGGCAGGCCGTACGTTACGGCCTGCGCAGGACCACCAACGGCGAGGCCGTCGCACTGTGGCGCGAGAAAGTCGCTCCGCGCGTCACCAACCTGGGCCTGCGCGTCCCCGAATAAGCCGCGGAGGCAGTCATGGCCATACCCGTGCTCATCACCCCGCGTCCGCCCTCCCGGGCCGAGGCCAAGGCCCGGCTGCGCGGACTGCTGGCCGACCGTCCCGACCTGGCCGCCCGGCTGAAGACCCTGCGCGGCATGGGCGTCCGGGTGCGCGGCTGCGAGGTCCACCTCACCACGGCCTGCAACATCCGCTGCAAGGGCTGCTGGTACTTCGAGGGCGGTTTCGACACCGCGGTGAAGGAGGTCTCGGATCCCGGCCGGATCCGGGCGTTCGCCGAGAAGCTGGCGGCGGACGGCGTCACCCAGGCCACCCTCATCGGCGGCGAGCCGACCATCGTCCTCGACCGGGTCCGCCCGTTCGTCGAGACGCTGCCCTACATCACCCTCTCCACCAACGGCCTGCGCCCACTGCCGCGCGACGGGTTCGAGAACGTCGCCGTCGGCATCAGCCTGTTCGGCGGCGGGCCGCTCGACGACGCGCTGCGCGCGCACCGCCCGAACGGCTCCTCGTTCACGGGACTGTTCGAGAAGGCGCTCGGGCACTACCGCGAGGACCCGCGTGTCACCTTCGTCTTCGCCCTGTCGGAGGAGGGGCTCCCGTACGTCGAGCCGACGGTGCGGGCGATCCGCGACAACGGCAACCAGGTGACGTTCAACTTCTACAGCGAGCACGGCTCCGACCATCCGCTGCGGATCGAGAACGAGAAGCGCACCCTCGCCGAGGCACTACGGGTCAAGGAGCTGTTCCCGGACACCGTGGTCAGCCACCCGTACTTCATCGAGGCCCTGATCACCGGGCGCGGACACTGGGGCGGACGGTTCGGCTACGACGTCTGCCCCAGCATCAGCGTCGAGATGCCCGAGCACGAGCAGCGGGTGAACAACGGCAACCCGGTGCTGGACGGTTTCGCCGTCTACGGCGCCGACTACGAGACGCTGCAGTTCTGCTGCACCTCCGGCGACTGCGGCGGCTGCCGCGACAGCCAGGCCGTCTACAGCTGGCTGATGGTCGGTCTGAACTGGTTCCTCGACAGCGAGCGGCGCCTGGAGACCTGGATGGACCTGGCCGAGAGCTACTGGCGCCAGTGGTACTGGGCACAGCACCAGTCCCCGAACTTCAGCCGAACCCGAGCCCTTTGAACACACAAGGAGCGATCATGCCCGCGACCGTCACCGCCGAGGCCGTCCTGGACCTCATCCGCGCCGAACTCGTCGACTCCGGTGTCGAGGAGGACACCATCGAGCCCGACGCCAAGTTCGACGACCTGGACATCGACTCGCTCGACGCGGCCGAGCTGATGGCCACCATCAAGCGCACCTACGGGGTCACCATCCCGCGCGCCGAGCTCGCCGACATCACGGTCGGTCAGCTCGCCTCCGACGTCGCGGAGAAGGCCGGCCTTTGACGGATCCGGTCGCGGTCACCGGCGTCGGCGCGGTCACCCCGCTCGGTGTCGGCGCGGACGTCCTGGTCTCCCGCCTCGTCGCGGGCGGGTCGGGGCTGGTGGACGGGGACGGGCGCTGCGCGGACTTCGACTCGGGGGACTTCCTCACCCGCCGGGAGAGCAGGCGCAACGCCCGGTTCGCCCGGCTGGCTCTCGTCGCGGCCGCGGAGGCACTCGGTCGGGCGGGGTGGTCCGAGGGGCTGCCCTACCCGGCCGACGAGATCATGTGCGTCGTGGGCACCGGCCTGGGCGGCGTCCCGGAGAGCCCGCGGGCGGCGGACGCGACACCGCTGACGGTGCCGCTGATGATGGCCAACGCCGCCGCGGCGAGCCTGAGCAGGCGTTACGGGCTGCGCGGGGAGTCGTACGCGACGGCGGGCGCCTGCGCCGCCGGGGCGCAGGCCATCGGCGCGGCCCTTGGGGCCATCCGGCGCGGCGAGGCGGCGGCCGCGGTCGTGGGCGGGGCCGAGGCCGCGTCGGTGCCGCTCGTCCGCGAGTCCTTCGCGCAGGCCGGTGCCCTCTCCCCCACGGGCCGGTGCGCGCCGTTCGACGCGGACCGCGACGGCTTCGTGATGGGCGAGGGCGCGGGCATCCTCGTCCTGGAGAGCCTGGACGGTGCCCGCGCGCGGGGCGCCGGGATCCTCGGGCTGGTACGGGGCTACGGCGCGAGCTCCGACGCCCATCACCTCACCGCGCCGTCCCCGGACGGGATCCCGGCGGCACGGGCCGTCCGGCGCGCGCTGGCCGACGCGGGGGTCGCGGCGGAGGACCTGGGCTACATCAACGCGCACGGGACCGGGACGCCGCTGAACGACGAGGCGGAGATCCGTGCGCTGCGGCTCGCTCTGGGCGACGCCCTGGAGTCGGTGCCGCTGTCGTCCACCAAGGCGGCGACCGGGCATCTCTTCGGCGCGGGCGGCGCGGTGGAGGCCATCGTCACCCTCGCCGCGCTGCGCGACGGCCTCGCCCCGCCGACGCACGGACTGGTCCGCCCGGACGAACGTCTCGGCGCGCTCGACCACGTGCGCACCGCCCGTCGGCTCGCCCGGAACCCCGGCGGGGCGCTCGGGCTGTCGGACTCGCTCGGCTTCGGCGGGCACAACGCCGTTCTCGTGCTGGGGGCACCATGACCGGATTCGACTTCCAGGGCCGCCGCTACCTCGTCACGGGGGTGATGAACCAGGAGTCGATCGCCTGGCACGTCGCCGCCGCGCTCCAGGAGGCGGGCGCCGAGGTCGTCCTCAGCTCGTACGGGCGGGCGGCGCGGATCACCCGCAAGGCGGCGGCGCTGCTGCCGTCCCCGCCGGACGTGCTGGAACTCGACGTGACGGACGAGGCGGGCTTCGCCGGGGTCGCCGAGGAGCTGGGGCGGCGGTGGGGCACGCTCGACGGCGTGCTGCACAGCATTGCCCACGCACCCCCCGACGCGGTGGGCGGCAGGTTCCTCGACACGCCCGCCCCCAGCGCCCTGCGCGGGTTCGAGATCTCGGCGTACTCGCTCCAGCGGCTGGCGGCGTCGCTCGCTCCGCTGCTGACCGCGGGCGAACACGGCGGCAGCGTCGTGGGCGTCACCGTCGACAGCGCCCGCTGCCTTCCCGGTTACGACTGGATGGGTGTCTTCAAGGCGTCGCTGGAGGCGGTCGCCCGCTACCTGGCGCTGCATCTGGGGCCCCTGGGCGTACGGGTCAACCTGGTCGCGGCCGGGCCGCTGGAGACGCTGTCGGCGCGCGGGATCAGCACCTTCGACGCACTGGCCGAGCACTACGAGCGCTGGGCCCCGTTGGGCTGGGACCGCGCCGATCCCCGGCAGGTGGTGGGCGCGGTGCTGTTCCTGCTGTCCGACCTGGCACGGTGCACCACCGGTCAAGTGGTCCACGCCGACGGCGGATTGCACGCCGTCGTGGGCGGAATCGGCGAGCCCCCACGCCGGTCCTCCCGGGGGTGACGGCCATTACCATGGGGGCCGATCCGGCGGGCGGCATCCGCACCCGTCGAAGGACCGCTCCGGCGTAAGGAATTGGCTATGAGTACTGGCTTCCCCCTGTCCCGGACCACGCGTGCCACGCCGGCGGCCGAGCGCGAGAAGATTCTCGCCGCGCCGGGCTTCGGCCGTCACTTCACCGACCACATGGCCTCGGCCGTGTGGACGCGGGAAGCCGGCTGGCACGATCACAAGGTGGGGCCGCTGGAGCCGTTCTCCCTGCACCCCAGCGCCGCCGTCCTGCACTACGCGCAGGAGATCTTCGAGGGGCTGAAGGCGTACCGTCACGCGGACGGCAGCGTCTGGCTGTTCCGTCCCGAGGCCAACGCCCGGCGCTTCGTCCGCTCGGCCGAGCGTCTGGTGCTGCCGACGCTCCCGGAGGAGGACTTCCTCACGAGCGTGGGGGAACTGGTCCGGGCGGACGAGGCGTGGGTCCCGGCGTCGTCCGGTGAGGAGAGCCTGTACCTGCGGCCGTTCATGTTCGCCTCGGAGGCGTTCCTCGGTGTGCGTCCCGCCGCCCGCGTCGTCTACTCCGTGATCGCGAGCCCGGCGGGCCCCTACTTCGCGTCCGGTGTCACGGGGGTCACCCTGTGGGTGAGCGAACGGTTCACCCGGGCGGCGGACGGCGGCACCGGCGCCGCCAAGTGCGGCGGCAACTACGCCGCGAGCCTGGCCGCGCAGATCGAGGCCGAGGAACACGGCTGCGACCAGGTCATGTACCTGGACAGCGCGGGCAGCGGCCACCTGGAGGAGTCCGGGACGATGAACCTGTGCCTGGTCACCTCGGACGGGCACCTGGTGACCCCGGCGCTGGGCACGATCCTGGAGGGCGTCACCCGCGACACCGTCCTGGCCCTGGCCCCCGAGTTCGGCCTGACCCCGCAGGAGCGGTCGGTCGGCCTGGACGAACTGCGCGCGGGTGCCGCCGACGGCTCCATCACCGAGGTGTTCGCCGCGGGCACGGCGGCGGTCATCACCCCGATCACCGGCTTCAAGGGCAACGGCTACCAGTTCACCGTCGGCGACGGCACCCCGGGCAAGCAGACCACGGCCCTGCGCAAGCACGTGCTGGACATCCAGTACGGACGTGCCGAGGACAAGCACGGCTGGCTGCGCCGGGTGCTCTGAGCCGGCACACGCGCGGCGGCCGGGGACCGCGCCCCGGCCGTGTTCAGCCGGTGGTGGCCGCCGGGACGGCCGCGCGGTCGGTGATCAGCCGGACGATCTCCTGCTGATGCTCCGTCAGGTAGAAGTGTCCGCCCTCGAAGACGCGGAACTCGAAGGCGCCCTCGGTGTGCCGGGACCAGGCCCGCGCCTCGTCGAGGGCGACCTTGGGGTCGTTGTCGCCGACCAGGCTCCACACGGGACAGCGCAGCTCCGGTCCGGGCCGGTGGACGTAGGTCTCGGCGGCCCGGTAGTCGGCGCGGAGCGCGGGCAGGGCCATGCGGATCAGCTCCGTGTCGTCGAGGATCGCCGACTCGGTCCCGCTCAGCAGTCGCATCTCCTCGACGAGTGCGTCGTCGTCGCGCAGGTGGACGGTCTCCGTGCGGGACACGGAGGGGGCGCGGCGCGCGGACGCGAACAGGGCGTGCGGGACGATGCCGTGGTCGTGCTCCAGACGGCGCGCGATCTCGTAGCCGAGGGTGGCGCCCATGCTGTGGCCGAACAGGACCAGCGGGCGGTCCGTCCAGGCCAGGAGTACGGGGGTGACCCGGTCGGCGAGTTCCTCGATGGTGGCGACGCAGGGTTCGGCGCGCCGGTCCTGGCGCCCCGGGTACTGCACGGCGAGTACGTCGACGGAGGCGGGCAGGGCCGCCGACACCGGCCGGTAGAAGGTCGCCGAACCGCCCGCGTGCGGCAGGCACACCACCCTGACCGCCGCGTCGGGGCGGGGGTGGTAGCGGCGAAGCCACAGGCGGTCCTGCTCGGCGGGCGTGGTCATGGGGTGCGGGTTCCCTTCGTGGCGGCGCGGTACCGGGACGTACGGGGTGTGGTGCGGTGCCGGGGGCACGGGAGGTGCGGAGGCACGGGAGACGGGCTGCGGGCCGGTGGATACGGGGTGTGCCCCGGCAGTCTCGTCGGGGCGGGTGCGGATCTCCACCCCTACCGTCCCCAGCCCGTGGCGGCGGGACCGGGAACGGGTCCGGCGGAGTGCGGCGTTCACGCGTTGAGGTAGGCCAGGACCGCCAGGACGCGGCGGTTGCTGTCGCTCGACGGCGGGAGCATCAGTTTGGAGAAGATGCTGGAGATGTGTTTCGCCGCGGCGCCCTCGGTGACGGTGAGCCGTTGCGCGATGGCGGTGTTGGAGCATCCCTCCGCCATGAGTTCCAGTACCTGGCGTTCCCGCGCGGTGAGCGCGGACAGGGGCTCGTCGCGGGAGTGGGAGACCATCAGCTGGGCCACGACGGCGGGGTCCATGGCCGTGCCGCCCGCGGCGACCCGGCGCACCGCGTCGATGAACTGCTCGTCGTCGAGGACGCTGTCCTTGAGCAGGTAGCCGATGCCGCCGGTGCCGTCGGCCAGGAGTTCGCGGGCGTACATCTGCTCGACGTGCTGGGAGAGTACGAGGATGGGCAGGCCGGGCTGTTCGCGGCGGGCGCGGAGGGCCGCCTGGAGCCCTTCGGTGGTGAAGGTGGGAGGTAATCGGACGTCCACCACGGCCACGTCGGGCCGGTGTTCGGCGAGGGCGGCTCTCAGGTCCTCCCCGTTGTCGACCGCGGCGACCACCTCGCAGTCGTACGCCTCCAGCAGTTGGATGATCCCCTGCCTCAGCAGGAAGAGGTCCTCGGCGAGGACAACGCGCACGGTAACTCCATCCTCATCACGGTCGGGCCGCCCGGGGGGCTGTCGATCTCCAGCACCCCGTCAAAGGATGCCAGCCGTCGCCGGATGCCTTCCAGACCGCTCCCGGCCGAGATCGCGGCGCCGCCGCGGCCGTCGTCGGTGACGCGTCCGTGGAGGACGCCGTAGGCGTATCCGAGGACCACGTCCACGTGCCGGGCCTCGGCGTGCTTGAGCGCGTTGGTGAGCAGTTCCGACACGGAGAAGTAGACGGCCGACGCCACGGGGTCGGGCGGGTCCCCGGGCAGGTCCGCCACCACCGTGACGGGCAGCGGGCTGGCCAGGCCCAGGGCGCGCACGGCGTCGGCGAGGCCGCGTTCGGCCAGGACCGGGGGGTGGATGCCGCGGACCAGGTCGCGCAGTTCGCGCAGGGCCTGGACCGAGGAGGCGCGCGCCTGGCGCAGCAGCCGCCGGGCCTCCTCGGTGTCCTGGTCCAGTTTCCGGTCGACGGCGCCGAGTTCGAGACCGAGGCTGACCAGCCGGGCCTGGGCGCCGTCGTGCAGATCGCGTTCGATGCGGCGCAGTTCGGCCGCCTGGATGTCGAGCGCCCCGGAGCGGGTCTCGGACAGGTGCCGCACCCGGGAGGCCAGGCGGGCCCGCTCGGTCGGGCCCAGCAGGAAGCGGACGAAGTAGGCGTGGCCCTTGAGCAGCCAGGGGCTGAGGAGGAGCCAGCCGGTGAGCACGAGGAGCGCCGCCAGGGCCGTGGCGAGGGCGTCGGACCCGCTGTCGACGGTGATGAACGCGTACCACCGGCCCGTGCCGTCGGCGGCGAGCGGCTGCCACAGCCCACAGGCCAGCACCAGTCCTTCGCCCGCGTAGTAGAGCAGTGCGGCCGGGGCGAAGCCGAGGAGCAGCCCGACGGCGGAGTTGAGGAGGAGCCAGAGCAGGTCCCGCCAGGTCGCGGGGTCGGCGAGGATCCACTTGCAGCGGCGCGTCCAGCCGACGATGTCGCGTTCGACCTCCTCCGGTTCGGGCCGGTACGGCCGTTCCACGGGCACGCCGCAGCGTGCGGCGGCCCGGCGGTTCAGGTCGCAGACCCGGCGGACCGCCGTGGTCAGGTAGGGCAGGGCGAGGAAGCCGATCCCGATGAGGCACAGGATGATGAAGTAGCTGGTGGTGAGGAACAGGACCAGCGAGATCAGGGATCCGGCGGCGATCAGCACGCCGATCAAGGTGTCGAGGGCGGCGCGGCGCAGTCGCATGCGTCCATGATTCCATCCCCGGGCCATGGAGGACCGGGCCACCGAGGACGATCCGACGGGGGACCGGGCGACGGCGGAAGGGCCGTCCCCGCACGGGGGCGACGGGGACGGCCCGGCTTCGGTTCGGCTCACGCTGCCTTCACGGTCTCGACGGCGGGCGTGCGCATGCCGCGCCACGAGGGCAGCAGGGTGGCGCCGAAGACCAGCAGCAGCGATCCGCCGACGACGGCGAGGTAGATGCCGATGGATCCGGAGGGCAGGTAGGAGTCGGCCTTGACCATGCTGTACGGGACGATGGTGGTCGCGGAGGCGATCGTGCCGAGGACGGTCGCGATGACTCCGATGAGCACGCCCTCGACGGTCAGCATGCCGAGCACCTGACGGCGTGTCGCTCCGGTGAGCTGCTGGAGGCCGAACTCGGCGCGGCGTTTGCGGGTGACGGCCACCAGGGTGTTGACGACGGTGATGGCGGCGTATCCGACGATCATGGCGACGATGGTGTAGTTGGCGGCGACCAGGATCTGCTGGATCTGGTTGTTGCGGCCGGCCAGTGAGGAGCCGTCGTCGAGTTCGGTGCCGGGCACGGCGGCCGCGAGCCGGGCCAGGTGGTCGTGGGCCTCGGCAAGGGCACCGGGCGCGGACCGGACGAGGATCTGGTGCGGGAGGCCGTCGCCGGTGTGCGGGGCGAGTGCCGACGCGGGCAGGGTGAGGTACTGCTGTTTGGGGTTGTCGGTGTAGAGCGCGACGACGGTGGGACGTACGGCGGTGCCGTCGCCGAGGTGCATGGGCAGCCGGTCACCGACCCGTACACCGTATTCGCGGGCCTTCTTGTCGGAGAGGGCGACGGTGTCGTCCCGCAGGTCGGTCAACGAGCCGGCGACGGGACGCAGATCGAGGCTGCGGGCCACGCCGTCGGCGGACACGCCGCGCAGGTCGACGTCGGCCGGTCCGTCGGGGGCGTCGACGAAGCCGCGGCTGGTGACGAACTCGGAGGCGGCGGCCACGCCGGGGGTGGCGCGGACGCGGTCGAGGACGTCGGGGGCGAAGCCGCCGGTGGTGGAGTCGAGGACGTAGTCGGCGAGGATGTTGCGGTCGTAGGAGCGTTGCGACACGGCGTCCTCGGTGGCCTGCATGTAGAGGGTGCCGGTGGCGATGCCGATCAGCAGGACGATGGGGGCGACTGCCCCCGCCATGCGGACGTTGGCGGTGGTGGCGTTGCGCAGGGCGAGTTGGCCGGAGACCCCGGTCAGGGCGCGCACCGGCAGCCACAGCAGGGCCGTCATCGCCTTGACGATGCCCGGGGCGAGCAGGGCCAGGCCGATGCAGAAGAGCACGGAGGCGGGTCCGGCGGTGCTCGCGAGGGAGGGTCCGTCCTCCATCACGGTGGCGGTGGCGACCGCGAGGCCGATGCCGTTGACGAGGAAGAACACCGCGAGCAGCAGACGCGGGACGCTGAACCAGCGGGTGGCGGCGTCGTTCTCGGCCAGGGCGGCGACGGGTTCGGTGCGGGCGGCCCTGCGGCCGGCGAAGCGGGTGGCCCCGGCCGCGGCGAGCACGGTGACGACGACGCCGACGGCCATCGGCATCCAGCCTGCGTGGTAGACGATCGAGGAGGACACGACGCCGCTGGAGGTGAGCACGCCGAACAGCAGCCGGCCGAGCAACTGGCCCGGGTACAGGGCGAGCAGCACCGAGCCCGCGGACAGCACGGCCGTCTCGCACAGGATCATGCGGCGCAGTTGGCGCGGGGTGGAGCCGACGGCACGCAGCAGGGCCATCTCGCGGGAGCGCTGCTGGAGCGAGAGCCCGAGGGTGGAGGCGACGCCGAACATCACGATCAGCACGACGGAAGAGCCGAAGATGGCCGCGAGGATCACGACGGTGCGCCGGCTGGAGAGGGTGCCGGGCAGTTCGGCCAGGCCGCGCCGCTCGCCGGTGAGGACCTCGGCCCGGTCGCCGACGGCCGACCGTACGGCGGCGGCGACGGCGGACGTGGGGGCCCCGGTCTCGGGCAGCACGCCGATGGAGTCGATGCGTCCGCCTGCCAGGGCGCGGGCCTCGTCGTCGCTGAAGAACACGGCGGCGTCGGGGTTGTGGCCGCCGCGCTGCGCTGCGGTGCCGCTGACCCGGTAGCGCCGGGTCTCGCCGCGGACGACGACGTCGACGAAGGAGCCGGGGCGGGCGCCGGCGCGTTCGGCGAGCCGGGTGTCGAGGGCGACCTCGCCGCCGGTGACGGGGGAGGCACCGGCGGCGAGGGTATAGGGGGTGAGGCGGGCGCCGGCCCATCCGTGGCCGTAGGAGGCGTCCTCACCGGTCAGGGGCTTGCCGTCCTTGAGGACGGTGGCGGGGAACGACACGTCGGCGACGGCCTCGCGGACGCCCTCGGCGCGGGCGACCTCGTCGACCAGGCCCGGGTCGATCCGGTGACGTTCCGTCAGCGCATTGGATTCGTAGGTCTGTTCACCGGTGACCACGACCGGGGCACCGGTGAGGCGCTGCGGGTCGGCGGCCATCCGCACGCCGGTCTCCATCAGGCCGCCGCAGCCGATGACGATCGCGGCGCCGAGGAACATGGCGAGGAAGGTGGCGACGAAGCTCGTCCGCCGGAACTTCAGGGTGCGCAGGGCGAGCCGCCACATCAGTACAGTCCTCCGGTGGTGAGCGGCGTGGGCTGCTCGCGGGTCTCGTCCTCCCAGGCGCCGAGCCGGGTCATCCGGGCCGCGACCGCGTCGGCCGTGGGCCGGTGCAGTTCGCCCGCGAGGCTGCCGTCCGCGAGGAAGACGACGCGGTCGGCGTACGAGGCGGCCACCGGGTCGTGGGTGACCATGACCAGGGTCTGGCCCGCCGTGTCGACGGATTCGCGCAGCAGGCCGAGCACGGCGGCGGCGGTGCGGGTGTCGAGCGCCCCGGTGGGTTCGTCGGCGAAGACGACGGCGGGGCGGGTGACGAGGGCGCGGGCGATGGCGACGCGCTGCTGCTGGCCGCCGGACAGCTGGGACGGCAGGTGGCCGAGGCGTTCGCCCAGGCCGACGCGCTGCACCACGGAACGGATGAGGGCCTTGTCGGGCCGCTGTCCGGCGAGTTGCAGCGGCAGCATGATGTTCTGCATCACGGTCAGGGCGGGCAGCAGGTTGAACGACTGGAAGATGAAGCCGATGCGGTCGCGGCGGAGTTCGGTCAGCCGGGTGTCGTCGAGGCCGTCGAGGTCGGCGCCGCCGACGGTGACGGTGCCGGACGTGGGCCGGACGAGCCCCGCGGCGCAGTGCAGGAAGGTGCTCTTGCCGGAACCGGAGGGTCCCATCACGGCGGTGAAGGTGGCGTCCGCGAAGCTCATGGAGAGTTCCCGGAGCGCCGTCACCTGGCTGTCGGCTCGGCCGTAGATCTTCGACACGGCATCCAGCCGTACCGCCTCCCGGCGGAGGTCGTGTGTTGTGTGCACTCGGGCTCCCCAATGAGATGACGCGCCTGCCACGCGGTTTCTGCGGATCAGATTAGGCGGGGGGAAGCCGCCGCACATTGGCCTTATCCCGCCGATTCGAGGTAGAGGTTTCTCTACCTCGATACGGCACGTAAGCGGAGTCGTCCGACGATTTCCGACCCGCTACGGAAAAGGTCTTCGAATGCCGTACGGGCGATCTGTCAAGCGGGTGGAAATGTCCGTCGGTCACGGCATGTTCCACCACCTTGTCCGGATCATTTCCCCCCTCGGAAAATGCAGGCACCGCCAGTGCCTCGGCGCATGGGAAACGGGTAACGTCGAGGCGTCCGACGAACCCTCTAGGGATGGGATTCTCTGTGTCCAGGACAGCCGGCCTCCTCACGGTCGAGAGGCAGCACCGCACGTCATGCACGGGGTCGGTGCGGTATGGGGAATGACCAGGGGCTGATCGCGAGCGTACGCCCCGACGGATACCTGGAACTGTTCTCACCGCGTACCGGAAAGCGTCACAGGTGCGGCCCGCGGGGCACGACGATGTGGCTGGCCCTGCAACGGAGCGATTGGCGGTCAGAATTGGCCGCGGAAGAAGTCGCTTTTCGATTGGGTGTGGATCCGGACAGTATTCGGTGCGATATAGATGCCTGGATGTCGCATTTCCGTGAGGCGGGTGAGTGAAGAAGCTGTGGGCGCGCGGTGAAGAGGCCGCGAGCGGGCGGGCGGAGAAGCCAGGGGCGGGCGGATGAGGAAGCCGCGGGGCGCCGCGGGTCGAAAGACCCGTGGCGCCCCGCGGCAGGTCCGGCGGCCGGGGCCTCCTTCGGTCCGCGGGCCTTCTCCCGTGCGCCGCCGCGTCAGGGCGCCGCAGTGCCGGGCAGCCAGTTCTCCACGGCCTCGGCGGTGGATCCGGCACGGTCCTCCAGGATCGTGAAGTGGGTACCGGGCACCTCGGCGAGTTCGTGTGCGCCGTTCCAGACGGCCCGCCAGTCGTCGAGGCCCGGTGCGAAGGGGTCCCGGGGCCGTACGAACAGCACCGGTGCGGTGAGCGCGCCCGGCAGGCAGTACGGGATCAGGTCGCTGTAGCGGCTCATGGCGGCGAGGCGAGCGGTGCCGAAGCCCCCGACGGCCGATTCGCGGTCGAGCAGTCCGTTGAACATCTCGCGCCGGAGGTGTTCCGTGTCGCCGTCGCCCAGGAGATAGGTGTCCAGCAGGACCACGCCGGAGGCCGGGCGCCCGGCCTTTTCCATCACCTCGGCCGCCGCGTGGGCGAGCTGTCCGCCGGAGGAGTACCCGAGGAGCACGTAGGGCCGTTCGTCCCCGGCGACGGCCCCGCGGATGCCCTCGGTCACCACCTCCACGACCGCGTCCACGGACCGGGGCAGCGGCTCGCCGGGCACGAAGCCGGGCACGTCCGGCACCAGGACGTCGCGCCGTCCGTGGAAGTGCCGGGCGAACCGGGCGTACTGGTGGGCGCCGCCCAGCGCCATCGGCGAGGGCAGGCAGATGAGGCGCGGCCCCGCGTCACCCGTGGCCAGGCGCACCGGTTCGGCCACGTCGCCGAACTCGGCCGCCGAGGAGAAGCCGGGCAGGATGTCGGCCACGGCGTGCAGCAGCGTCAGAGCGCGTTCCCACCGGCCGTCGGCCGCCGCGCGCCGCACCAGTCCGCCGACGGTCCGAAGGTCGTCGGCGTCGGCCGGTTCCGTTCCGCCGCCGCCACCGCCGCCGAGGACGCGTTCGCGCAGATGCGCGGCGAGCGCGAGAGGGGTGCGGTGGTCGAACACGGCACCGGCCGGGACGTCGAGGCCGAGCGCGGTGCCGAGCACGGCGCGCAGTTCGGCCGCCGAGACCGAGTCCAGGCCGATCTCCAGGAAGACGGCATCGGGTTCGACGTCCTCCGGTCCCCGGTGTCCGAGGACCACGGCGGCCCGGGAGCGCACGAGTTCGGTCAGCAGGGCCTCCTGCTCGGCCGGCGGGGCCTGTGCCAGGCGCTGCCGGAGGGCTTGCGCGCCGGTGGGACCGACGCCGTCGGTGCGGTCGGCGACGTCCGCGGATCCGGTGCCGTCCACGGACTCGGTGGTGTCGGCGGGCTCGGCGGTGTCGGCGGGCTCGGTGGTGTCGGTGAGGTGGGCCGCGGCGACGGCTCCGGTGGCCCGGGCGGCGCCGGCGGGGCCCTGCGGGGCCGGGCGGTCGGGGACGAGTGGTACGTCGGCGTTCAGCCAGTACCGTTCGTGCCGGAACGCGTACGTGGGCGGTTCGGCGCGGACCGTACCGGGGAAGAGCGCGGCCCAGTCCAGGGGCAGTCCGTCGGTGTGCAGGCGGGCGAGGCCGGACAGCAGGGCCTCCGGTTCGCCGCCGCGGCGCCGGCCGAGGGCGACGAAGGCGCCGCCGCTCTCCCCCGCGCTCTCCCGGGCGAGGCCGGTCAGCACGGCGTCGGGGCCGAGCTCGACGTACCGGGTGACGCCGGAGGCGGCGAGGGCGGTGACGGCGTCGGCGAAGCGCACGGTGCGGCGCACGTGCCGCACCCAGTGCTCCGGGTCACGCAGCTGCTCCCCGGTGGCGGGGCGCCCGGTGAGGGCCGACACCACCTCGACGCGCGGCTCGCGGAAGGCCAGGCGTCCGGCGACCGCGCGGAAGTCGTCGAGCATGCCGTCCATCAGGGGCGAGTGGAAGGCGTGCGAGACGCTGAGCCGCTTGGTCCTCGGGAACGTCGCGGCGGCGGCGAGCACCGCGTCGCGTTCCCCGGACAGCACCACCGAATCCGGTCCGTTGACCGCCGCGAGCCCCACCCGGTCGTCCAGCAGCGGGAGCACCTCGTCCTCGCCCGCCTGTACGGCGACCATCGCGCCGCCCTCGGGAAGCGCCTGCATGAGCTGGCCGCGGGCACCGACCAGGACGCACGCGTCGGTCAGGTCCAGCACCCCGGCGACATGGGCGGCGGCGATCTCGCCGACGGAGTGCCCGGCCAGCGCGTCGGGCCGGACGCCGAACGACTCCAGCAGCCGGAACAGGGCGACCTCGTAGGCGAACAGGGCGGTCTGCGCGTATTGGGTACGGTGCACCGCCTCCGGGGCGTCGCCGCCCAGTACGCCCACCAGGTCCAGTCCGAGGAGAGCGTCGATCTCGTCGAAGGCGGCGGCGAACACCGGGTAGTGGGCGCGCAGTTCGAGACCCATGCCGGGGCGCTGGGCACCCTGCCCGGTGAACAGGAAGGCGGTGCGTCCGCCGGTGCGGGCCCGTCCGGTGACGACGCCGGGCGAGGGGCGGCCGGTGGCGAGGTCCTGGAGGCCGGCCAGGAGCCGGTCCCGGTCGGTGCCGGTGACGGCGGCCCGGTGGCCGAGCGCGGCACGGCGGGTGCCCAGGGCGCGTGCGAGGGCGGACGGCGGCAGCCCGGGACGATCCTCCAGGAAGGCGTGCAGCCGTTCGGCCTGGGCGGGAAGGGCGCGCGCGGAGCGGGCGGACAGCGGCAACACCACGGCGGGGGCGTGGGGTTCGGGCTCGGTGCCGTTGGGTGTGTCCTCGTCGGGGGCCTCCTCCAGGATCACGTGCGCGTTCGTGCCACTGATCCCGAACGACGACACCCCCGCACGACGGGGACGATCCCCCCGCACCCACTCCCGCCCCTCCGTCAACAACCGCACCCGCCCCGAACC
>NZ_JBEZVN010000032.1:0-67094 GCF_040636995.1 Streptomyces sp. NPDC032161
CACCCGTCGAGTACGAGACCAACTACTACACGGAACTGACAAAACCCCAGGTCACAACCACAATCTGAGATCTCTACCGAACCCGGGGCGGTTCAACCTGACTGGGCGGCTTGGGTGGATCACACCGAGATTCAGATCATGATTGGGCGATGCTGGACGGAGCTGGGCCGTCCGCTTCGGGCTGTTCCGGCGCTCGAGCGCGCCTTGTCCGGGTATGGAGATAATTTTGCTCGTGACAAAAGTCTTTACCTGTCCTGGCTAGCGGAGGCGTATCTTTCTGCTGGCGAAGTTGAACAAGCAGCGCATGCGACGATGAAGGCTCTTTCCTTGGCGGCAGGGGTGGCTTCTGTCCGTCCGCAACAGAGGATCAGGCTGGTGGTGCAAAAGCTGGGTGCGTACAAGGAATTGTCGGCAGTGGCAGAAGTGTTGGATCTGGCCAACGCCTAGTGTGTGCTTGGGAGACCTTTAGTGTTGGTTTCCACCCAGCGGAGGCTAGCAGTTGAACCCGCGAAAATCGCCACTGCTACAATCTCCGGATTCTCTCACGGGTGGTTCCGTAGAATGTAATCTTCGATTTCTGCATATAGCTCCCTACGGGTCTTGAAAAGGAGCTGCCACTCTTCTCCGATGCCGAAGTCTCCGTTGTGCCAGAAAACGGAAGTGACAGGGCCAATGATCTGAGCGCCTGCGGCCAGCCGTTCAGCAACCACAGATCGGGCCAGATCTACAGCAGCTTGACGGTCTGGCGTTGCGGTGGACACCTGGATGAAGTCAGCCATGCCGCGAGCGTAGCCGAGCATTGTTGTGTCAGGGATGGGAGGTTTCCGCCCGGTTGAGAGGGAACGGGAGCCCCCGGCGCTGATGCCGAGAGCTTCCGTGATCTGGGTGGCGGCGGGGCGTCGCTGACATGTCGGAGTCAGCCGCACCAGCTGAGTCCTGGCCGAGCACGGACGGCTGGTGATGGTTTGGTGACTCCGTCGCGATGCAGCTGAGGGGGAAGCTCCCTTCCGGTCAGCCGCGCAGGAAGGCGTGGATCGAGGATGCTATGGCTGTGCCGAGAGGGATGGGCACCGCGTTGCCGATCTGGCGGGCGATGTCGGTCTTCGAGCCGCACCAACGGAAGTCGTGAGGGAAACCCTGAATACGGGCGGCCTCGTAGTGGGTGATGGGGCGGGCGGCCGTCGGGTGGAGATAGCGGCCCTTTTCCGGTTTGAAGAACTCTGTCCGGATGGTGACCGAGGGCTCGCCGAGGCGGAGGCGGCCCATCACGTCACCGGTGCCGGAGTTGTGGTTGTCCCAGCTTTCGGTCGAAAGGTAGGCCACCGTGGTCTTCACGCCCTGAGGGTTCGGCTCGCCGAAGATCCTGATACGGCCATCCTCGTCCACAGTGAACCACTTTCCCCGCAGATCCTTACGGTTTCCACCTGGAGGGATGGCTTTGTAGCGGGCGATCGACAGCGGCTCCGGATTGCGCCCGAAGTGCAGGTCACGAGTGGTGAAGATACCGAGGACGCGAGCGTTCACGTCGGCGACATCTTCTTTGGAGTCCGGAAGCTCGGTGCCCTGGAGCCTCAATTCGGAGGACTCCTCGAACACACTGTCCACGGCACGCCAGTACGGCAGACCCACATCGATACCGTCGAACGCCTGCGTCGAGCTGCCCTTGCCGAGTCGTGGGCGTCGGACGTGAGTTGCCATGGGGTACGCCATTGTCCGGCCGCTGTCGATGTCTTTTCGGACGCCGATGACGATGGCGCGGCGACGGGCCTGGACCGCGCCGTAGTCGGCGGCGTTGAGCAGGTACCGCTTGATCCTGCGTTCCTCTGTGTCCGTCGGCTCGTGGCCCGGTGGATCGACAAGTCGATAATCAGCCAGCCGTCCGCCCTCGCTCACTTCTTTGAGGAGATTACGGAATTCGTCCGACTTCAGGAATCGGTCAACGTTCTCGATGACGAAGACCTTGGGCCTGATTTCCTGTACAACGCGGACGTATTCCTCCCATAGGCGATTGCGCTCGGTGCCCTTCTTGATACGGTTCAGCGCAGAGAAACCCTGGCAGGGAGGGCCCCCGACAACGACGTCTGCACTCAGCTCGTCCGACGTCGGCGTCCAGTCCTCGATGTTCTCGAGATGGATACGTGCCGGTGGAACGTTGTCGTCCCCCCGGCCGCTTCCGAAGTTCGCCGCGTACGTGGCAGCCGCTGCCGTGTCGTGTTCGACGGCCGCGATGCTGTGGAAGACCGGGCCTCCATCCGGCGCTGTGGTTGGACGGAACTCGTGAAAGCCCTGAGTGAAGCCCCCGCAGCCGGAAAAAAGATCAAGGACGGTGACGGGCTCGGGGTCGCGGGGGCGGGACGTACGCATGGGGCGATCTTAGCTTCGCAGAGCGGCTGCTATCGCTCGGCCGACGGCGCTTGCCAGCGGGGGTGGCATGGCGTGACCGATCTGCCGGTACCTGGACGTTTTGCCGCCAGCGAAGCGCCAGTCCTCGGGAATCGACTGGATCAGGGCAGCCTGTTCGACGGTCAGCTTGGGCAGGCCGTCCATGGGGAAGTCCGGTCCGGGCGGCTTGTTGCCGAGGCTGCTGCCGTTCACGCCGAGTGCCTCCCACGCCTTCTTGCTGCCGGTCGGACCGAGGTCCGCTCCACCGCGCCGGTCGGAGCCTCCGACGAGGGCGGGCGCAATGCGGTCGGCTCCCTTGGCCCAGCGTTCCGCCCCTGGCCAGTCATTTGCAGACATCGTGGGTGCGAGCACCTGGCCCACGGTCGGCGGTGTCCTGTCGGCAGGCTCGGGCCAGGAGAACCGTGAGTGGTATGGGCCCTGCAGTGCGACCAGGAATCCGCTGCGACGGTTCTGCGGCACTCCGAAGTCGGCTGCGTTCAGGACTGCCCAATGGCATTCGTATCCCGCTTGCACGAGAGCCTCTGTCATCCATGAACGATCTACCTCGAAGTCCGGGCTCTCGACGAGGTCGGGAACGTTCTCCAACAGCACAGCCTTGGGCCTGATGATGCGGGCTAGGTCAATCGTCGCTCGAAGCACCTTGCGCTCGTCGGTGTCCTCGTCGCGTCCGACGGTGGCCATCGACTTGACGCGTGGGAGGCCACCGCTCAGAAGGTCGACTCCGATGACGTCCTGTCGCTCGAAAACCCGGAAGTGTGCGAGGTCCATGCAGATGACGTCCCACTCGGGACGGTTCGCCTCGATGGTGAAGCAGGCGTCGGCCTTGCTGTCGATGAGGAGTATGGGCTCGAAACCGGCACGCTCGAGTCCGAGCGCCTGTGCACCGCACCCGGCGCAGATCTCGACGGAGCGGAGCTGGCGGTCAGGTACGGACACATCCCGGGTCGAGAGTGTCCGAGACACCGGTGTCTCTCCCCCCGGCGCCACTTGGTTCCTCCGTTCCTCGGAGGTCGATTTCTGTCCGGTGTCCCTTGCTACGTTCAGGTCGATCTGCAGGGTGGCGAGTCGCTGCGCATGGATGGACTCCTGGGCGACAGCGTGCAGTTCGTCGTCCAGCGCCGCTCCGGCGACGCCGTCGAAGAGAACGAACGGGGCGAGCCTTAGCAGTCGTTTGAGGAAGTCGCGAAGAGTTTCGCGTTCGTTCAGGCCCTGCAGGTCGAGTTCTGCCCAGACTCGCAGGATGGCTCCTACCATGTGCGGGCTGCCACCGAGCGCGGCTCGGCGTGCGTAGATCTGGTCGAAGGCGGCCTCCCCGAGAATCTTCAGAGCGCCGTACGGTTCCGGGGCGTCGGAGGAGCGCACGAGCTGGGCCCGCCACCAGAGCCGGCCGAAGACGTGTCTGGTGAGATCCGTACCGAGGACGCGGTCCTTGGGCGGCTGGGGGTAGCGCCAGAAGGCGACGTCGGGCAGGACGATCAAGGCAAGAAAGGCCCACACGTCACGGGCGGCGGCTTCGGCGGGCACCATGCCCATCTCGGCGTGCAGGAAGGCGGCGAGTGCGAGATCGAATTCGGCATTGCGCGTGCGTTCGGAGTTGTCAGGGAAGCCTGCACGCTTGGCAAGGTCGACAACGCCCTCGCGCAATTCCCGTAGTCGATCGGCGGAGACACGGTCGCCGCCCGTGGCCACGTACACCGCCGACTCATGGGCGAAGGCCACGCGTCTGGTCAACTCGGAGGTCGATAGCTGCCGGTACTCGGTGAAGAGAGGGGTGGCCTGGTCGGCGAGCAGGCGAGGGTAGAGAAAGCTGATCACAGCACCTCGAAGATCTTGACTGCCGCCTGCAGATCCGAGGCGAACAAGGACGGCGACTGGCGCTGGCGCAGGCGAATGTCAGTGATCGACTGGTCGGGGAAGAGCCGATCGAGCAGGCTGAGCAAGGTCGCGCCGAGCGAGTCCTCCGGGTAGTCGGAGTCCTCGGTGAAGTCCTCGTGGCCGAGCGCATGCTCGACCATGATCCGGGCGGCGTCTGCGTACACCGCAGAGAGCACCACCCGGTCGACCGGTCGGGGCTTTCCCGCGTTCTCGAAGGCGGCGGCAGTGACCGTGTTTTGCTCGTTGACGAGTAGGAGGAGGGCACCCATGGCGGCACTCTCCAGGCCGCCGCTGATTTGCAGGTGCCAGGCCGCGCAGTCGGGGAAGGACGTACGGGCGAAGTCGATCACGGCCATGGGGAACTGTGGCGCATCGCCCTGGAGGCGCAGTGCTTCTCGATCACTCCAGAGGACAGAGCCCGCTCTGCGGGGGGACGAGGGGCGGGCGTCGGTGCGCCGTTCGGCCAGGACGAGGGCGGTGTCGAGGAGGAGCAGACCGCCCAGGTCGGCCCCGCGAAGCTCGACATTGATCTCCACCGGGACGGTGCCCGCCTGGGGCAGACGTATATGTCGCCCCGGGCCGCTGAGGCTGGATCCGGTGGCGGTCCACACGGCTGCGAGCATCAATGCTGCGTCGGCCGGGAGACCTGACTGGGAGCGCGCCCGGTCCAGGTCGATCCGGACGGTCCTGCGTAGGTGCAGGTCCATCCGATAGTCCCAGTCCGGTAGTGCCTCCGGCATTGCGACCTCGCCGTCCGCGGTTACCAGAAACCAGCTTGCGGCGGAGACGACGTTGTCTGACGGAGTGCGATACGGAAGAACTCGGCGAGTCAGGACGACCTCACCGCCTCCACAGTGATGCCGATTTCTGTCACGGTGTCCGGGGCCGGGAGCACGAGCGCACGCCAGAGGGACTCTCCGCCCTCGATCTCGAAGACGTCGGAGTCGTGCACCTGGCCGGCGCTGTCTTCCCAGCCGACGAGCTCAGGCAGGCTGGCTCCGATCGGCGGGTCCGTCTCACGTCCCCCCGTTCCGGGCAGGGTGACGGCCAGATCTGCTCGGACCCGCTGCGGCCCGGGCACAGGAAGACGGAACTCCTGGACGAGGAGGGACGTGTCCCCGCGATCTTCGTAGTAAGGGGCACCGACGTACCGGACTTGCGGGCGTCTTCGCGGCGTCGTGGTCCGCTCGTCGTTTCCTGCCACATCCTTCGAACCGACCGATGCCGTCGTAGGAGAGGGCTGGCCCGTGCCTGAAGGGGTAGTGCTCTCTCCAGCGTCGTTTGCCCTCGACTTTCGCCGCGTGGCGGTGCTGCCCGGCTTGGAGTACGCCGTGTCCCCACCGATGCCCCAGGCTCCGCCCACCAACCCGGAGAAGAACGAACTGGCCGCACCCAGCGCGACGTTGCTTGCTCCGGGACGCGCGACACCGCCGAGCGAGAGCAGGTTCTCCAGTGCCTCGCCGACGCGTCGGAAGGTCGTTTGCACGAACGTGCTCTCGGGCCTTTCGAGGGACTGCGGATTCCAGGCGTCGTGTGTGGGTGGCTCGGCCTTGGCGTAGATCTCGTCCATGGACTCGTCGGCCCGGAAGACCCCGGCGTAACCCTGGTTCACACTGGGCGGCTTCGGCCCGGGCCGGTAGGTGACGACGAGTTCAGCGGGGCGCATCAGGCAGACGTGATGAATAAGGTCCTCGATGTCGACCATACGGGAGGCTCGGCTCGGCTCCAGTGGAGGCATGATCCGCTTCTCCAGCCCGAGGCGCCCCAAATAGCGCTTGGGGCGATTGCAGTGCAGCTCGCTGCCGTCCCGGCTGCTCATCTTCTCGTAGGCAGCAACGAACATGTTGAGTGGACGGGTCTCCCTGGGGTCGGGCACGGGGTGTTCGACCCCGTCGCACGTGACGGAGAACCGCATATCGGCGGGCTTTCCGGCCGTGGATATCATCTTGGGCCAAAGGTGCCAGGCGATGGTGTCGGCCAGATAGTCGGCTGCCTCAACCGGTCTGAGCTCGTCAAGAATCGGATCGATGACGACGACCATCGTTCCAGTCTCCTCGGGTCCGAAGGGACGGAGCCCGAGACGCCGGGCCACGATGTCCGCGTCCTGACCGGTCAGTGGTTCGACAACGTCATCCGAGATGTCACCCCACCAATGCCGGCCGGTGTGGCGGCGATTCCCGCCGGACTCGTTCGCGACGTAGCTCTTCCAGAGCGTGCAGCCGATGAGCCTGGTCTCGTAGCCGCCTTGCGTGGTGCGGCAGCGTGAGTGCACAAGGATCGTCCCGGCGTTGGACAACAGGTAGAAGATGCCCTTGCCGAAGCCGTACGTACCGCCTCCCAGAGCGTTGTCCCGAGGTTCACCTATGTTGCGGACGAACGACACGAAGTCATGTTCGGGTTCGAAAGCGTCGGCCCGCGTGGGCCCTCCGAGCCCGCGGGTGCCACGGTCGGACACAGCCATGACTCGGATTGAATTGCGTCTGAGGATCTCGCGCAGTGGGAAGCTGTCCCGCTCGGCAGGCGCGCCGCTGAGTAGCAGTTCACGCCACGCACCGGCATGGGCCGGGCCGACCGTCCACATATCGATGCGGTAGTCGACGGGAGCGGAGGAGTTCTGAATGCGAGCATCCCAACTGTTCTGTGCCGACTCCCGCACCAGGATGGTGAGCAGGTCGAGCTGCGGACGCCCGAGCTGATTGCGAATCCCTTCGGCAGCGCTCGCACCCTCCGGAGGGTAGGCCTGGGAGAACCAACTGGGCTTCGTCACACCGACTCCTGGATCAAGCGGTTGACCGCCCGGGTCACGTGGCCGATCTCCAACGGAGCAGGAGATTCACCGGACAGGTCGATCGTGTACTCGACATTCAGGGCCGATACCGGGACGCCTGCTGCGGCAAGGGCTGCACCCGTGAGGCCGGGGAAGTCGGGGCCGACCCGGTACCAACGCTCCTCGCTGACGACGAAGCGAACATCCCGGTAGCGGTCGACGTCAGTTGGACGATATCCAGCCCCGGCAAGAAGGTCGAGAAGCGCACGTTCGTCGTCGCACAGGCGTAGTGTCCGACCGATCAGCTCCACCAAGCCGGTGCCCACACCGGCCGCGGTGGTCCTCTGGAGCCGGAACCAGGTGAGCCAGAGCTCTCCCTCTTCAGGAGCCTCCAACTGGTCCAGACCGTGGATCCTCGGTTTCCGCCCTTCCGTTGAAGTACTCGTCTTCACCTCCACGGCAGTCGTCCCGGCCCAGAAGTCGTGGCGATACCCGCTCGGGCCGTGCCACAGTCGATGTGCGCTGGGGTCCTTGTCGAGGAGCCGCTGCAGAACCATCAACTCGCCGAACAGGCCCGCAAGCTGCTCCGGACTCAGGGAATCCCTTTGCGAACGGAAGAGCGCCTTCCACCGGTCGAGGACGGTGTAGAGAGCCTTGAGGGGGTTCGCGGACATCTCCTCTGTTGCGCCCAGTACATCCACGCAGAGTTCTGTGAACAGGTCTCCGAAGCCGTCGCGGAGACAGCCGAGGTCGGCGTACGTCTGGTAGCTCTCCTCGTCCTCCAGCGCGCGCTTGCGCAGTTGCAGCACGGGGCCGTCGAGGCCAGGGCGAACCTTCCCGTGAACGGGTATCGGCACAAGAAGATGGCGGTATCCGTGGTGGTCGACAGCCGCCATCAGCGGACCCTGCTCGGTGCCGACCGGCAGCGGAGACACCCGCAGGCGGTGTTCCCCCGACGCGTGCTCGACCTCAAGCGCCGTCCATCTGTCTCCGACGACCCTGCGGAGCGTCTCGTCGCTCATGCGTCCTCGCCGTCGAGGATGCTGTAGTCCTCCTCCTCGATTCGGACGTTGGTCAAGTTGGCGGCAATGTAGCCCTCCACCTCGCTGTCACGGTCCCTCGGCGCGGGGAAGACCAGACCTACGCCGATTACATGCTCCTCGGCGTTCAATGGCGCGCGCAGTTTCTTCGAAGGATTCGGCTCGGACACCTTGTCGATCGGGTACAGGACAAGCAAACCGGTGTCGGGCAACTGCTTCCGACGCTCGACCATGATCTCCTTTTCCGTCAGCTTCGCCGTGTTTCCTGCCAGATCGATCGCGGCGTCGCGACGGCTCATC
The DNA here is from genome assembly GCF_040636995.1 of Streptomyces sp. NPDC032161. Classification (NCBI taxonomy): domain Bacteria; kingdom Bacillati; phylum Actinomycetota; class Actinomycetes; order Kitasatosporales; family Streptomycetaceae; genus Streptomyces; species Streptomyces sp. NPDC032161. The sequence continues at coordinate 8,386 of NZ_JBEZVN010000032.1, forward strand.
AGCGTCTTGATGTCGGCGAAGTCCGGTCCGGGGTTGGGTAGATCCAGGCGGGCACGGTTGACACGTCCGATGGTAACGATGGGTGTGAAGCTGAAGTCCTCCCCCTTTCCCTTGGGGGTGCCGACGATCGCGACGTTCCATCGTCGCAGCGAGCCAGCCCTGACTCGCTTTCGGATGTAGCCGGTGATCAGATCGGCATTGTTCTCCTGGGACTTCTCGTGGAACTGGTATGCCGTCAGGAACGCGGTAACGACGTCGTGCGGCACATCGCGGAACAGGTACCGGCCCGCCGACAGGTGCTCATCCACTTGATTCGCGTTCGCGGCGGAGCTGGCAACCAGAGCTTTCGCGGCGTCAATGTTCCTGCGCAACCAATCGGTATCGGTGTGGAAGAAGTGGGTCTGGACCCGCTTGCCGCCGTACGAGGAGGCTGCTGTGACGGCGTCGCGCATCTTGGCGGCTGCGGTCACGCGCAGGGCGGGGTGCGTGCGCAGGCGCACCGCGAATGTGAGTGGACTTTCGGCCTCGGTCAGGTAGACGTCGATGTCACGGCGCATCTCGGTTTCGACAGTAGCGAGGTGCCGGAACCACTCGGCCAACTCGTCGGTCATCCAGATGCGCGGCAGGTCTGCGTAACCGTTACGGAAACCGAACCACCGCCCCATCTGGAGCAAGGTGTCGTAGGCCGACACTGCTCGGACGAAGTAGCTTACGGACAGGCCCTCCAGCGTCAGTCCGCGTGAGAGCGTGTTCCCGCCCACCGCGATGGCCACGACCGGACCGTTCTCGTAGTCGAGGCGGTCCTCACTGCTGGAGTTGTCCATGATGATCCGGCAGCTGTTGAGCACCCCGGCCAGCTCGGGAGCAAGCCGGTCGAACGGCACCTTGGTCTCGCCGAAGTCCTTGGCGGGGACACGCGCAGTCTCCTCATCCCACAGGTCTCGCAGGTGGGACATGAACTTCGCGTCCGTCAGGGACCGCGAGGCACAGTCACGAAGATATTCCAGCGGTCTTCTGAAGCTGTTGTGCACTGTCGTGTTGACGCTTGTGTGGATCAGCATGGTGTTGTGCGGATTGCCGACGCCGCGCCACCGTCGGGCAGCGGTCACCATCCAGAAGTACTGGACAGACCTCTGCAAGGTGTCGGTGATGACCGGCTCGAAACCATCGATTTCGGCTCGTGTTCCCGGGCGCACCGCTAGCACATCCTCGTCGGGAACGGACCTGATCATGTCGTATCCGTCGTCGATGTCCTCCGGGTCGTCTCCGTCGAGCGCGTAGCGCCCGAAGAGCACCTCGGTGCCGAAGTGACCTTCCGGCTTGGGGAGATTGACGACGAAGTCCTTGGGATACAGGTTCTCGGAGCTCGGATCGATCAGCAGGTTCGCGAATGGAGAGGCGGTGTAGCCGACGTATGCGGATCGCGGCAGGCTGCTCATGATGTCGAGGATCAGCGGGTTGATCGACTTGGTGGCCACTGTCGCCTGGTCGGCCTCATCATCGATGATCAGCGCGGGGCAGTCGGCCAGGTAGGCCGACGCTTTGTCGAGCCACTTGGCCAGTTTGCGGAGGACTGTCGCGTTCTTCTTTACGACACACAGCACATGTGTCTTGTTGTTCTTGCCGAAGTACGAGGCAGGGTTCTCGTGCGGGGTGAAATCGTGGTCGAGGCCCGTCAGCTGGGACCAAAGCGAGGGGTTCGGCTCCACGAGCTGCTGGACGAGGCGGGCTTGCGTCTGACGGCGGAGGCCGTTATGGACGCCGGCCAGAACGATGAACAACTTGTAGCCGCGGTCGGCGGCCTTGGCCATGACAGACGTGAAGTTGGTCGTTTTGCCCGACTGTACGTAGCCGACCACGAGGCCCCGCGTGGCGAACGACTTTTCCTTCGGGTGGTTCAGCAGTGACACGACGCGACTGGAGGAGTCGTCGAGGCTCTTGATTGCAGGTTCTTCGGGCCAGCCGTCCTTGCGGAGCAGCGAGACGATCGCCGGCCAGCACTTGTCCTTCGACTGGGGACCCGTGTACCAGGTGATGCGATTGTCTCGAACGACCGCTTGCGGCTCCTCGAGTTCCTTGATGCGGAGGGCCTCCTGCTCGTGCCTCTCCCGAATCCGCTCGACGATGTCACGGCCGACGCCGAACTGCTCGAGTCGCTTGACCGCCTCCGTGGGAGGGAACGATTCCAACAGAGCCTTGAACGTGTCGTACATCGCGTCGAATTCATCGGTCATGAGAGTCGACCGTTCCCCGTTCTTGTCCACTGAAGCCGCCACCTCGAACCCTCCGCATTCGCGGATCACAGGCATGCCGAGGGGACGGCGGTCGCCAGGCCCCCGTACGGCCTCTACACCCTATTGGGTGAGATGAGCGCCGATGCGTGTTACCAGAACTTCGACAGTGTCACCCGTCCTGGCAGGCGCGGGCGGCCAGGGAATCGATGAGGTACCGACCCTGCACGTCGTGTGCGTGCGACCGTCGCGCCACTCACAGTCACGACTTGGGCGCGGCACATCCCGCCCTGCCCAGGGACGGTGGCCCCACTGTCGCGGTGACCTTGCCCATGACGTCCTCGACCGACTCGTGTTCCCAAAACCTCAGGACCGTCCATCCTTGGGACTCAAGATGGGTGGTTGTCTCCTTGTCCCGCGCCATGTTGCGGTCGAGTTTCTGCCGCCACCACTCAGCGTTCGATTTCGGTTGCGTGGCGTGAACAGGGCACCCGTGCCAGAAGCAGCCGTCCAGAAAAATCGCCACCTTAGCCCGGGTGAAGGCGATGTCCATCGTCCGACGGGACATGCCTGGCACCCGCGCATTGATCCGGTAGCGGTATCCGGAGGCGTGCAGCAACTTCCGGACCGCCACCTCCGGTGTTGTGTCGCGGCTCGGCTGGCGGCTCATGCGGGCAGAGACGCCGGGGGAGGAAGGCTTCGCGATGTTCATCACTGTCAAGTCTCCTACTACCTGTCGGTCTCTCGACCGATGAAGGCGAAGTCGCTTCTCCCCGAATCGATGGTTCGGAAGCGCACCAGGCTGTCTCCAGTCGGTCGACGGCTTGGGCGCGATCAGGGAGGAAGCCGTCGATCAGATGGCGGGGCGATCGCGCGGCTGGCGGTCAGCTGGGGGCGCCACCGACCGCGAGACACAGGACCAGGCACCTTGCCGCTTTGGGGCGAAGAAGGTGAAGAAGCAGCGTTTCCCGCATTCCGCCATGCGATTACGGGGTTCTTAGCCCCGGCTCCTGACCTCGGAACCCCGATTCAAGTCCCGCACGTACCCCAGCCCCCGCCGACCACCCAGCAGGAGTTCCTCGCCGGTCGGGGTGAAGCCGGCGCGGGTGAGGACCGCTCGGGAGGCGGGGTTGTCGAGGGTGGTGGCGGCGCGGAGGGTGGTGAGGCCGTACTCCTCGGCGGCCAGGGTGCACAGGTGGCGGAGGGTGGTCGTGGCGAGGCCGCGGCCGGTGGCCTTCTCGGCTACGCGGTAGCCGAGTTCGGCGGAGCCGTCGGCCACGTCGACCAGGTTGAAGCGGCCCAGGATCTCCCCGCGGGTGAGGGGGTCGGTGGACACCAGGACGTGGAAGTGGCAGGTTCCCGCGGCCTGTTCGGCGAGCAGGGCGGCGTGGCGGGTGTCGAAGTGGGTGAAGTAGTCGTCGCCGCGATCCGGCACCGAGGCGGCGAAGTAGGCGCGGTTCTCCCGCTCGAAGGCGAGGACGGCCGGGGCATGGACGGGGCGGAGACGTCGGAGTTCGGGCATGGGGGGAGGGTACGTGGCCCCGCGTCCGGGAAGCCCGCGGATTCCCTGCCCCGCCGCAGGGGCGACGGGGCACGGCCCCTCTCCGGTCATTCGGCCCCGTGGCACTTGCGGTAGGGGCGGTCCGAGCCGCACCAGCAGGGGGCGTTGCGGGCCGGGGGCCAGGGGACGGCGCGGCCGCGGGCGGCGAGGGTGGTGGCGTACTGGGGGAGGAGGTCCGGGTCGGCCGGGGAGGCGGCCTCCGACGCGGCGAAAGCCTCGTACGAGGGGACCGTGCCGGTCACGATGCCCAGGTTCGGGGTGCCGGCCTGGTGGAGGTCGCGGAGGGCGGCCTCCAGACGGGCGAGGTGGTCGGCGTGGGAGGGGTACTCGGAGCGCAGGTTCGGGTACGCGGCGAGGAGTTCGTCGAGTTCGTGGGCCGGCCAGTGCAGCATCGCCACCGGGAACGGGCGGGACAGTGCGGTGCGGTAGGTGCCCAGTTCTGCGCGGAGGCGGGTGATCTCGGCCCGGAGCTCGCCGGGGTCGGAGGAGCCCAGCGCCCACAGCCGCTTCGGGTCGTGGAGCTCGTCCAGCGGTACGGAGGCCGTGTGGACGGCGTCCGCCAGGTCGTCCCAGACATCGTGGTCGACGCCCATCAGCCGGCGGACGCGGTGGCGGCCGATCAGCAGCGACTGTGTGGCGTACGGCACCTCCTCGCCCGGTGTCAGCAGGAGGGTCAGCGCGGTCGTGAAGCAGTCGTGGGCCGCGTCCAGTTCGTCGTGGGACTCGAAGGTCTCCGCCGCGATCTCCCACGGTGCCGGGTCGAGCGGTTTCGCGGTACGGACACCCTCCAGGATCGCGCGGGCCTCCGCCTCGTGGCCGTACTCCCACAGGTTGGCCGCGTTCAGCGCCTTGACCAGGTGCGGGTGGTCGAGGCCGGGGGAGCCGAGCAGGTCCTCGTAGAGGGTGGTGGCACGGGCGCGGTCGCCGGCGAGTTCCAGATGGGCCGCGGCCTGGAGGAGAAGCGGTTCACGGTCCTCGGGATAGCGCTCCGCGGTGCGCAGCAGTCGTTCGGCTTCGGTGGTGTGGTCGGCAGGCGTGTCGGGACGCATGAACCACACGGTACTGCGGCGCGCCGCATGGACGGAGAGTTGTTCCGGCCCTGGAGAGTTACGGGGCCGGGCCCTATCGTGCGGGCCGTGCGGGAGCGGATACCGGTGGTGGTGCAGCACGGCGCACGGGGACGCAGGGCCGTGGCGCGCGTTCTCTGGACGGCGGCCGAGGCGGTGGTGACCCTCGGCGTCGTCCTGTTGTTGCTCGTTGTTCATCAGCTGTGGTGGACCAACCGGCAGGCCCGCACCGACGCCGAACACGAGGTGCGGGCCCTGCGGAAGACGTGGCAGGAGCCGGAGGGGGAGAGAGGACACGGAGCGGGGACGACGGGCGGAGCGGGAGACCGGGACACCGGGAGCGGTGACGGGCCGGACCGTGGCGCGGGCTCCGGAGGGCGTACGCCCCAGGGGCGCACCGCGCCCGCCGAGCCCCGGTGGGACCAGGCGTACGCCGTCATCCGCATTCCCAGGATCGGGCTCGTGGCCCCCGTCGCCCAGGGCATCGGCAAGCGCGGCGTCCTCGACAAGGGGTACGTCGGGCACTACCCGCAAACCGCGCAGCCCGGCGAGGCGGGCAACTTCGCACTCGCCGGACACCGCAACACCCACGGCGAGCCCTTCCGGCGCATCGACCGCCTGCGCCGCGGCGACGTGATCGGCATCGAGACCCGGGACGCCGTGTACACGTACACCGTCGACCGGACGCTCGCGCGGACCAGTCCTCGCGACAGCGGTGTCATCGCGCCCGTTCCGCGCAGCGGGGTGAAGCCGGGCGCCGGATACACCGCGGCCGGCTCCTATGTGACGCTCACCACCTGCACGCCCGAGTTCACCTCCCGGTACCGGCTCGTGGTGTGGGGGAGGCTCGCCGATGTCCGGGTTCGGTAGGAGGCGTCCGGTTCGGTGCACGGAGTGGAGGGGAGCCGGGGGCGGGAACGGGGGGCGTGGACCTGTGGGCCTCCGGGGGCGGTGCAACCAGGGCCTGTCCGACGGGTCGCGTCACCGACCCCGCACCCGCCGGCACTGTCACCTGAATGGCGCGACATGACGTGCCTCCCACAGGGGTGTGGATCAAGCTGACTAGTGCCCCGACCGAGGCAATCCGTGAAAGGGGAACCACATGCGCATTCGACGAATCCTCACCGCCGTCATCGCCACGGCAGCCCTCGCCGGACTCGGCCTCACAGGCGCCGCCACCGCCACCGCCACCGCACAGGGTGACCCGTCCTACGTCACCCCTTCTGAGTGCAAGCAGGGCGGCGGAATGCCCGATCTGGCGGACAACCGCTGCAAGGGGGGTATGCACGACGGGGAGCAGATCGACTAAACCCCACAAGGCGCCCCGCGGCCACGCGCCGCGGGGCGCTCCCGCGGTCTGCCGACGCCAGCATGGACACGTTGACGCTGTTGTCGCTGACGACCCCCTTCCTCCGTCTGATCGACGCCGAAGCACGTGGGTCCGCCGAGGACGGGGTGATGGTCGTCCTGACCGAAGTGGACAGCTCGTTGTGGGACGTCAGGGCTGTCGACGGGCGCGTACTCAGCGAACTTCGTCGCCACTGTCCGGGTGCAACGGACCGTGCTTGAGCCGATTGATGGTCCGCTCGACTTCGTTGCGTCGGCGGTAGACCGTCTTGTCGAACCCTGTGGGCCGGCCGCTGGGGTCTCCCCTGCTCGAACGAGGCTGAGAGCTCGGGAAGTGCCGGGCGGCGCGACGGGGCAGACGTTGCCGGGGAGGGGAACTAGGGTGGCCCGACGTGCTGAGACGACGTCCGCAGTTGTTGTGGTTGCTGGTTCCCTATGTGCTGTACCTCGGGATGCTGCCGCTCGTGAACCGGGTGACGCCGGTGGTTCTCGGGCTGCCGTTCCTCTTCGTCTGGCTGCTCGGGGCGACCCTGCTGACACCCGTCGCCGTATGGCTGACCAGGCGGGGGGACCGCCGGTGAACGCGGCGGTCGCGACCTCCGTCCTCGGGGTCTTCATGGTGCTCACCGTCGCCCTGGGGCTGCTCGCGGCGCGCGGGCCGCGGAAGGGGCACGGAACGGACGGCGGCGGGCTCGCGGAGTGGTCCGTGGGCGGGCGCAGCCTGGGGACCGTGTTCATCTGGGTGCTGATGGCCGGCGAGGGCTACACCAGCTTCAGCTACCTGGGCGCCGCGGGATGGGGGTACAACTACGGCGCCCCCGTGCTCTACGTGGTGGCGTACATGTCGTGCGGTTACGCCCTCGGCTACGTCGTCGGGCCGATGCTCTGGGCGTACGCGCGCAGGCACGGACTCGTCGGGATCACCGACATGGTGGCCCATCGCTTCGGGCGGCCCTGGCTCGGCGCGCTGGTCGCCGTTCTCGCGACCGTGTTCCTGCTCCCGTACATCCAGCTCCAGATCACCGGCATGGGGGTGGTCGTCTCGACCATCTCCTACGGCGCCATCAGCCTGAACTGGGCCTACTTCATCGCCTTCGCCGTCACCACCGGCTTCGTCGTGGTGAGCGGGCTGCGCGGCAGCGCGTGGGTGTCCGTGCTCAAGGACGTCCTCGTGATCGCCACGCTCGGCTTCCTCGTCGTCTACGTGCCGCTGCACTACTTCGACGGGTACGGGGCCTTCCTCGACCGGCTCGTCACCGAGAAGAGCGAGTGGCTGACCTTCCCCGGGCACGGGGACAGCGGGCTCGGACAGGCGTGGTTCATCACCACCTCGTTCCTCAACTCCCTCACCGTGGTGATCTTCCCGACCACCGTCGCGGGGTACCTGGGCGCGAAGAACGCCGACGTGCTGCGCCGCAACGCGATGTTGCTGCCCGCGTACAACGTGCTGCTCTTCGTGCCGATGCTGCTCGGCATGGCGGCCCTCTTCGTCGTGCCGGGACTCGTCGGCGCCGAGTCCAACCTGGCGCTCTTCAAGCTCGTCGTGGACTCGCTGCCCGCGTGGGTGGTCGGGGTCGTCGGTGTGGCGGCGGCGCTGTCGTCGATCGTGCCGATGGCCGTGTTCATGCTGGTCATCGGCACGATGTGGGGGCGCAGTGTGCTGTCCCTGGTGCCGCGCTGGGAGCGGCGGCAGAAGGGTGCCGCGCAGAGCGTCGTGGTGGCCGCGGGCGTGATAGCGCTCGTGCTCACCTACACCGCGCCCAACACACTGGTGCGGCTCTCGCTCATCTCGTACGAGGGAATGGCGCAACTGCTTCCGATGGTGCTGCTGGGACTGGTGTGGCGGCGGCTGACGTCGGCCGGGGCGGTGAGCGGGCTGGTCGTCGGGGTGGGGGCGGTATGCGGTTTCGTGTTCACGGGGAACGATCCGGTGTGGGGGGTGAACGCGGGGGTCGTGGCGCTCGGTGCCAACCTGCTGGTCGCCCTCGCCGTGACCTGCGCGGGACCGCGCGTGCGCGACGACCGGCCGGACGACGAGGTGCTCGCACGGGACGAGATCGGCGTTCCGGAGGGGGCCGACGGCCCGGCCGGCGGTCCGGGGAAGACCGGCGGCCCGGGGAGGACCGGTGCGTCGGGGAAGGTCCCCGCTCCCGGGGCTCCCGCCTCCGGGGTCCCTGCCTCCGGAGAGATCCCCGCCTCGGGGTGAGGGGGGCTGGGGTACGGGGAACGGCCGCTCTGTCCGAGCCGTCGTGTATAACGGCTGGAGAGTATGGCGCACGCACAGGTGCGCGAAAGCCGTGCCGTGACAGTCCGCGCATGACAGCGACGAGGGGAGGGGCCGATGAGTGGTGACACGCGCAGTCCGCGTGACGGCGTCACCGGCCTGCCCCGCCCCGTGGCGCTGCTGCTCCTCCTCGTCACCGAGCTGTTCGCGGCGATCCTGCTCGCCGAGGGCGGCAGCCTTTCCGCCGCCGTAGCCCTCGCCGCCACCGCGGCCGCCGGCTCCGCACTCGTCGCCGCCGCGGTCATCAGCGCCCGCTGTGCCGCGCCCGTGCCCCGGACCCGTGTCCGCACGGCGATACGCGACCGGGAGCAGCGCACCGCGTTCCTGCCGCAGCGGGACCCGGACGCCAGGGGCCGCAGACGCCCCCGGGCCCCCGGGCACGCCCTCCCGACGACCGCGTAGGGGCCCGTCCGGTCCGTCCTCCGCCCTGTTCCGTGCGTGGGCCGGTCCGACGCGTGGGCGGTGCGTGTGTGCGTGCGCACTCGTGTCCGCATGCGGATGCCGACACAGCATGTGTACACACGGCGCGTGTACGCGCGGTGCGCCCGTGGCAGGTGCGCCTGGGCGCCCGGCCACGGGTGTCCTCCTCGCGGTTCGTCATGCCGAGTCCGTTACTCACCCCCGGTACTCCGGTGCTCCGGTACGTCCAGTACTTCCAGGACCCCGGTACTCCCGGCACTTCCGGTATTCCCGGCACGACGAGATCCCTCGGAGGGCTCACCGATGTCCGTCCTCATGTCCGCGTTCGCCGCCCTGGTCGGCGCGCTGGCCGATGTACTGCACCCGCTCTTCCAGAGCGCTTCCACCGCCGCCGCCATCGTGCTGTTCACGGCGCTCGTGCGGCTCGCCGTACACCCCCTGTCGCGGGCCGCGGCACGCGGGCAGAAGGCCCGCACCAGGCTCCAGCCGCAGATCGCCGAACTGCGGAAGAAGCACGGCAAGGACCCCGAGCGCATGCAGCGGGCGCTCATGGACCTGCACCGGGAGGAGAAGGTCTCGCCGCTGTCCGGCTGTCTGCCGAGCCTGCTCCAGATGCCCGCGTTCTTCCTCCTCTACCACCTGTTCTCCAGCCGGAGCATCGGCGACGGGCCCAACGAGCTGCTCGGCCACCAGCTGTTCGACGCCCCGCTCGGCGGGCGCTGGCACGATGCGCTGGCGCACGGCGGGCCGTTCGGGGCGCAGGGGCTCGTCTACCTCGGACTGTTCGCGATCGTCGCGGCCGTGGCCACGTTCAACTTCCGGCGTACGAAGCGGCAGATGGCCGCCAACCCGGTCGTCCCCGCGACCGGGCCCGACGGCGAGCCCGTTCCGGGCATGGGCGCCATGACGAAGCTGATGCCGCTGTTGTCGTTCGCCACCCTCTTCACCGTCGCCGTGGTGCCGCTGGCCGCCGCCCTGTACGTCGTCACCAGCACCACCTGGACGGCGGTCGAGCGGGCCGTCCTCTACCGCGACATGCCCGTCGCCGGCACGGCAGCCGCCACCACGGCCTGACCGCGGCCGTGTCCAGGGCCTGGGACGCGAGGTTCAGGGCCTGACGGGCCTGACGGACGGGTGGGAGAGGGGAGCCGTAGGACGCGGGGCGGGGGCGTGTCCCGCCCGGGCCGGGCCCGTCAGGCGTCGGTCGTCGTGTCCGTGGCGGGCGGCAGGGAAACGGTGACGCCCTCGCGGGCCGAGCGGCGGGCGGCCTCCAGCACGTCCAGGGTGGCGGCGGCCTGGAGAGCGGTCACGGGGTTGTCGCCCCTGCCGCGCAGCGCGTCGGTGACCGCCGCGTAGTAGGCGCGGTAGTCGCCCGGCACGGTGGGGACCGGGGCGCCGCCGCCCGTCAGCGGGGACTCGCCCGAGCCGATCCGCCCCCACAGGCTCTCCGGTTCCTCGCCCCACGGCTGGTCGTCCGTCGGGCGGGCGCCCGTGCGCAGGGCGGCCTCCTGCGGGTCGAGGCCGTACTTCACATAGCCGGCGGCCGTACCGAGCACCCGGAAGCGGGGGCCGAGCTGGGCGGCGGTGGCGCTGACGTACAGATGCGAGCGGACCCCGTTCGCATGGGTGAGCGCGAGGAACGTGTCGTCGTCGGCGGCTGCGCCCGGACGGCGTACGTCGGACTCCGCGTACACCCGCGCCACCGGCCCGAACAGCACGAGCGCCTGGTCGACGACATGGCTGCCCAGGTCGTACAGCAGCCCGCCGATCTCCTGCGGATCACCCGACTCGCGCCAGCCGCCCTTGAGCTGTGGACGCCAGCGCTCGAAACGGGACTCGAAGCGTTGTACGGTGCCCAGCTCGCCGTCCGCGAGCAGTTGGGTGAGGGTGCGGAAGTCGTTGTCCCAGCGACGGTTCTGGAAGACCGACAGCAACAGCCCGCGCTCCCGCGCGAGTGCCGCGAGCCGCCGAGCCTCGGCGGCCGTACCGGCGATCGGCTTGTCCACGACGACCGGCAGACCGGCCTCGATCGCTGTGGTGGCGAGCGGGACATGGGTCCGGTTCGGTGACGCGATCACGACCAGATCGAGTTCGTCCGCCCTCTGCCACAGCTCCTCGGGCGACGCGGCGAGCCGCGCGGCGGGGAACTCGGCCCGGGCCCGCGCCCGCCGCTCCTCGTCCGAGGTGACGACCGTGTCGAGGACGAGTCCCTCGGCCGCGGCGATCAGCGGGGCGTGGAACACGGAACCCGCCAGTCCGTAGCCGATCAGTCCGACACGCAGGGCGGGCGGGAAGGTCTCGGACACCACAGGCGTCCCGGGAGTCGCGTTGCCAGTCATACACGTCACTTAAGCAACGCCGTCGCCGAAGTGCGAGAGCCGGCCGGGTTCGGCGCTGGGGGCGCGGTACGGGTACGGGGGCGGTGTCCGGGGCTGGGCCGAACGAGCGGTCCCGGCGGCCGGCCGGAGGGCATTCCGGCACGTCGGTGCCGGTCGCCTCGCGCGTGCGTGGCAGTGTCGCGTGTCCAGAACCGTGAACTCCGGCGCACAGGCCGGGCGGGTGCTGAAGATCTTGGCCGGATCCCGCGGCGGCCGACGCGCACATCTCCGGCGCCTTGTAGCTGTACGTGCCGGCCGCCGCTCCGGACCCGGCCAAGATCTTCAATGCTCGCCCGGCCCGTGCCCCGCCCTTCACCCGATGCCCGGGTCGGCCCGGCGGCCCTCCTGGCCGGGCAGGCCGCCGGTGAAGGGTGCCGGGGGAGTGTCCGGCGAGCGAGCGGGCCGGTTCGACACGGGCCGTGCGACGCGAGCGACACCCGGGTGTTCGGTGAGGCAGGACCGACCGCTCGGTGAGCAGGACCGGCCGTTCGGGCGAGCGGGACCGCCCGTCCGGTGAGCAGCGAAGGTGAGCCCCCGCATGTCCCACACGCCGTCCCCGTCCGGCACACCCGCCGCATCCGGCACACCCGCCACATCCGCCGCAACCGCGGCCTCCCCGCCCACCGGGCGGACGCGGCACGGACTGGCGCTCGGGCTGGCGGCCGCGAGCGTGGTCCCCGCCGTCCTCGGCGGCACGTCCGGTGCGCCCGCCGTCGCCGCGTCGTCGGCCACCGCCGTCGCGAAGCCGGGCGCCGCCACCGACGACGAGCAGTCCGGCTGCGGTGATCCGAAGGCGAGCGAGTTCCCGATCCGCACCCGTATCCATGGTGGTCCGGGCACGTACGCGTCCGGTGGCGGCTACCGGACCTGGTTCCTGGACCTGACCAACACCACGGACGAGGTGTGCCGGGCCGTTCACCCGGTCCTCGTTCTCGTCGACGAGGACCGGAAGCTGACCTCGGAACAGATCCAGCTGGTGTTCTCCGAGCAGAGCCGCCCCGATGTGGAGCACCGCGTCACCTGGGAGACCACCGACCAGGACGAACACATCGGCGTCTTCGGCGGCGGTGACGGTGGCGACGGCGAGGCCGAGGACGGCGGCGCCGAAGCCTTCGAGGGCTTCACCGTTCCGGCGGGGCGCACCGTCACCGTCCGGGTCAGGATGGCGTTCACCTCGGACACCAGCCCGGGGCGGATCACCGCCGGAGCGGCGATCGTCCAGCGCCTGCGCGCGTCGAACGGAGAGGCGGGCAAGCGCGGCGGGGCCGACAAGGACGACGGAGCGTGGGTCGGCGAGTCCGGCGACTACGTCTTCGCCGTCGTCGAGGACGTCGAGGGCTACGGCGGCGGAGGGAGGGCGGGCGGGACGCACGCGTCCTGCACCGGTACCGGTGCCTCCCGTAAGACCGACAAGGCCGGCAGGCCTCGTGACAGCGGAAGAATCGATGGGACCGGCAGGCCCCGTGACAACGGCGGAACCCGTGACAGCGGCAGGACCAGTGGGACCGGCACATCCCGTGGGACCGGCACATCCCGTGGGGGCGGCGGGACCGGTGAAGGAGGACACCCGATCTCGACCCGGCCTTCGACCCCGCCCTCGCCCGGCCGCACCCCGGCGCGCGAGCACCCGCAGCACCGGCCTCCCGAGCCGGCCGCGACCGGTCCCGCCACCGTTCCGTATTCCGGCGTCACCGTCGCCGGGTTCCTGATCGGCGGCGGGGCCGCGGTGGTCCGGTCCCGACGGATGCGGCGCGCCCGCCCCGGCCTCGGTCCCGGACCCGAGCCCGGCCCCCGTCCTCGTTCCAGCTCCTGACCCGGCCGCAGTCCCGACCCCGGCCCCGGACCCCGCCCCGAGCCCGGTTCCGCCCCCGACCCCGATCCTTGTTCCGGCTCCTGACCCGGCCCGTCCCGCAGGTCCGTCCACAAGTGTTCATGTCCGTCTGCCACCATCCCGGCGTGGACTACCCGCACGACCAGACACCTGGCGCACCCATCCGCTCCGGTATCCCGGAGCACGGCCGTATCCCCAAGTACTACGCGGTCAAGGCACGCGTATCCGTCCTCATAGAGGAGTTGGGCGAGGGCGGCATGCTGCCCACCGAACGCGACCTCGCCGAGCGCTACGAGGTCTCGCGCGAGACCGTGCGGCAGGCGCTGCGCGAACTCCTGCTGGAGGGGCGGCTCGCCCGCCAGGGACGCGGCACCGTCGTCGCGGGCCCCAAGCTGGAGCAGCCGCTCTCGCTGGCCAGCTACACGGAGGGGGTCCGGCGCCAGGGCCGTACGCCCGGCCGCCATCTCATCGAGCTGGAACGGTTCCCCTGCCCCGAGCGGCTGGCCGCCGACATCGGGGTGGGGCGCGGAGACCCGGTCTGGCACCTGGAGCGGGTGCTGCTCGCCGACGACGACCGGGTCGGCCTGGAGAGCACGTACGTGTCCGTCGCCCGGGTACCCGACCTGGACACGGAGTTCGACCCCGACTCGTCCTTCTACGCGTACCTGCGCGACCGGCTCGGGATCGTCTTCGGTGCCGCGGACGAGCGGATCGAGACCGTGCTGGCGACACCGCGCGAGGCGTTGCTCATCGGTACGCCGCCCGCGCTGCCCATGCTGCTCATGCACCGGGTCTCGCGCGACGCGGCCGGGGCGCCGCTGGAGCGCGTCCGGACCCTCTTCCGCGGGGACCGGTTCTCGTTCACCGCGCACCTCGGCCCGCAGCACGGGTACTGACCCGCAGCACGGGTACTGAGAAGCCCCCAGCGACGGCCCCGGGGTCTGTCCTCGCACTGTCGTCGGCGGTGCGACGCCCGGCAGGCCCCCGGGCGCACCCGCCTCTCAAGGTCACGGAAACGTAACGGGTCTAGGCCAACTTTGGGGTCCGGTTCACCGTCCCGTTGCCGAGCCGATCCTTCCGGGACACCGGCCCCCACGAGCGTTGCCGTCGTGAGAGTCATCGTCGTAGGAGCCGGCGTGGTGGGAACCATGCACGCCTGGCACGCAGTGAACCGCGGCCACGAGGTCGTACAGATCGAGCGCGAGAGCGAGGCGCGCGGGGCATCGCTCCGCAATTTCGGACAGATATGGGTCAGCGGCCGTGCCGGTGGCGAGGAGTTGGAGACCGCGCTGCGTGCCCGGGAGCTGTGGGAGGAGGTCGGGGCCCGGGTTCCCGGGCTCGGGTTCCGGTCCTGCGGCTCGCTCACCCCGATCCGCACCGAGCTGGAGATCGCCGTCGCCGAGGCGGCCGTTGCCCGCCTCGATGCGGCGGCGCGCGGCTACAAGCTGCTCACCGCCGACGAGGCCCGCGCGATCAACCCGGCGCTGCGCGGTGACTTCGCCGCCGCCCTGTGGTGCGAGCGGGACGCCGCGGTCGAGCCGCGCACCGCCCAGGTCGCGCTGAAGAACGAACTGCTGAAGTCCGGCCGGTACACCTTCCTGGGCGGGCGCGAGGTCCGCGAGGTCGTGGGCTCCGCCTCCGTCCGCGACGACCACGGCGACGTCCACACCGGTGACGCCGTGATCCTGGCCACCGGCGCCTGGCTCGGCGGCCTCGTCCGCGAGCTCGCCGGTCCCGACCTGCCGGTCCGCCGCGTCCGCCTCCAGATGATGCAGACCGACCCGCTCGGCGAACCGCTCACCACGTCCGTCGCCGACGCCGACAGCTTCCGCTACTACCCCGCGTACCGGAGCGAGGCGCTGGACGCGCTCAACGCCGGACAGGCGCAGGCGCCCACCGCCGCGGCGCACAGGATGCAGCTGCTGATGGTGCAGCGCCGCGACGGCGGGCTGACCATCGGGGACACCCACGAGTACGAGTACCCCTTCGCCTTCGACACCGTCGAGGAGCCGTACGAGCACCTCACCGGCGTCGTCGAGGCCCTGCTCGGCCGGCCGCTGCCGAGGATCCGCCACCGCTGGGCCGGCGTGTACGCGCAGTGCACCGACACCAGCCGGGTCGTCCACCGCCAGCAGGTGAGCGACGGCGTGTGGCTGGTCACCGGGCCGGGCGGCCGGGGCATGACGTGCTCGCCCGCCATCGCCGAAACGACCGCCGACGAACTGGGCTGGTGAAGAAGTTGACCGCGCAGAATCCCTCGAACCCGACCGTGCAGAACCCCCTGGACCCGACCGTGCAGAGCCGTTCGAACACGACCCCGCAGAGTCCCCTCAAGCTGATCGTCCTCGACATGGCCGGCACCACCGTCGCCGACGGCGGGCTCGTCGAGCAGGCGTTCTCCGCCGCCGCCGAACGCCTCGGGGTGGAGCCCGGCTCCGCCGACCACGCCGAGAAGCTCGACTACGTACGTGCCACGATGGGCGAGTCCAAGATCTCCGTCTTCCGCCATCTCCTCGGTGACGAGGACCTTGCCCAGCAGGGCAACGCCGCCTTCGAGCGGGCGTACGGCGAACTCGTCGACGGCGGTCGCATCGCGCCGGTCCCCGGTGCCCGTGACGCCATCGAACGACTCCGGGCCGAGGGCCGCACCGTGGTCCTGACCACCGGTTTCGCCCGCGTCACCCAGGACGCCATCCTGGACGCGCTCGGCTGGCGGGACCTGGCCGACCTGACCTTGTGCCCCGCCGACGCGGGCGGGCGCGGGCGGCCCTACCCCGACATGGTGCTCGCCGCGTTCCTGCGCACCGGCGCCGTCGACGGCGTGCGGCAGACCGTCGTCGCGGGCGACACCTCGTACGACATGCTCAGCGGCGTCCGCTCCGGCGCCGGGATCGTCGCGGGCGTGCTCACCGGCGCCCACGACCGGGACCAGCTGACCCGGAACGGGGCCGGCCACGTGCTCGGCTCGGTCGCCGAACTCCCCGATCTGATCGCGCGGGCCGAGGCATGAATAGCGCGGGCACGACGGGCCGGAGCGCGGTGGCCGGGGGCGACGGGGCGGAGCAGAGCGGCGGCCGCGCACCCGTCCGCAGCGGCATCAGGTTCGACCAGGTCAGCGTCGCGTACGGCGGGAACACCGTCCTCGACCGGCTCGACCTGACCGTCGAACCCGGCGAGGTCATGGCCCTGCTCGGACCGTCCGGTTCCGGCAAGACCACCGCCCTGCGCGCCGTCGCCGGATTCGTCCGGCCCGCCTCGGGCCGGGTGTACATCGGCGACCGCGACGTCACCGCCCTGCCGCCGCACAAGCGCGGCATCGGCATGGTCGTCCAGCAGTACGCCCTCTTCCCGCACATGCGGGTCCGCGACAACGTCGCCTTCGGTCTCAAGGCCCGCAAGGCGGCGAAGGGCGAGATCCCCGAGCGGGTCGCCGAGGCGCTCGCACTCGTCGGCATGGCCGCGTACGCCGAGCGCTACCCGCGCGAACTCTCCGGCGGTCAGCAGCAGCGCGTCGCCATCGCCCGCGCGCTCGCGATCCGCCCCGACGTCCTGCTGCTCGACGAACCGCTCTCCGCGCTCGACGCCCAGCTGCGCTCTGGAATGCTCGCCGAACTGGCGCGGCTGCATCGTGAGTTGCCCGACGTGTCCATCCTGTACGTGACCCACGACCAGGTCGAGGCACTCACCCTGGCCGACCGGATCGCCGTCATGGACAAGGCCCGGCTCCAGGACTGCGGCACCCCGCAGGACCTGTACCGGCGCCCGCGCACGCAGTTCACCGCCTCGTTCGTCGGCAATGCCAACCTGCTGCCGGTCACCGTGGCCGACTCCACCGACACCGTCGACTTCGCGGGCCGGGCCCTGGGCGTGCCGACCGGCGACGCGGCGCGCGGCGCCACCGCCACCCTCTGCGTCCGTCCCCACCTGGTCGGGCTCGGCGACGGCCCCAACGCACTGCACGGCACCATCGCCGAGGTGCAGTGGCGCGGTTCCACCCACCGGCTGTACGTGGACATCGACGGGCACCGGGTCAAGGCGGACCTGCGCGAGCTGCGCGAGACGCCCGCGCTCGGCGACAAGGTCACCCTGCACTTCGCCACCGAGGACGCGGTGCTGCTGCCCGCGGGCACGGCGCCCGGAACCGGAGGGGGAGCCCATGTCTAGTGCCGGGAGGGGCACTAGCGCGGTGACCGCCGACATCCGCCCCGGTTCGCCCGGGAGCCGCCCCGGACGGTCCGGGAATCCGGCCGCGGCGTCCGGCGACCGCCCCGGACCGGCCGACGGCCTCCGCGAAGGTGCCGGCACCGGACGGGGCGCGCCGACGGGCGGCGGCCCGGCCCGCAGCGGGCGCGGAGCGCGGGGCATCCCGCGCTTCGTCTGGGCACTGCCGCCCGTCGCCGTGCTCGCGCTCGTCTTCCTCTACCCACTGGCCCTCGTCGTCCAGCAGTCCGTCAGCCCGGACGAGGGCGGCACCTCGCTCGCCCCGTACGCCGACGTGTTCGCCTCCGAGGCGTTCCGTTCCGCGCTGACGACCACCGTGTGGCTGGCGGTCGCCTCGACCGTCGGCTGCCTGGTACTGGGCTTCGTCCTGGCCATGGTCATCGCGTTCGTGCCGTTCCCCGGCGGGCGGGCCGTCTCCCGGTTCATCGATGTCTTCCTCTCCTTCCCGTCGTTCCTGATCACGCTCGCCCTGCTGTTCATCTACGGCAGCGTCGGCATGGCCAACGGCGTCTGGACGGACGTCACCGGCGCGTCGAGCGGCCCCTTCGACTTCCTCACCACCCCGTGGGGCGTGCTCCTCGCCGAGATCACGTACTTCACCCCGTTCGTCATGCGGCCGCTGCTCGCCGCGTTCTCGCAACTGGACAGCGCGCAACTGGAGGTGGCGTCCTCACTGGGGGCGAAGCCGGCCCGGATCGTGCGGCAGGTGATCCTCCCCGAGGCGCTCCCGGCGCTCGCCGCGGGCGGCAGCCTCGTCCTCGTGATGTGCCTCAACGAGTTCGGCATCGTGCTGTTCACCGGCGCGAAGGGGGTCACGACCCTGCCGATGCTCGTCTACGGCAAGGCGATCCTGGAGTCCGACTACCCGGCCGCCTGTGTCGTCGCCGTCGTCAGTATCGCGATCTCCGTGGGTCTCTACAGTCTGTATCGGATGGTGAGCCGCCGTGTTGGTGCATAGCCGTACCGGGAAGTGGGCCGCCTGGGCCGTGTTCTTCGTGCTCTTCGTCCCGCTGTTCGCGCTGCCGCTGCTGGTCGTCGTCGCCGCGTCGTTCTCCACCAACTGGTCCGGCGCCTTCCCCTCGGGCCCGACCACCGAGCACTACACGGCCGCGACCGGCGGCGACTCCCTCCAGGCCCTGACCACCAGCCTGGTCACCGCCGTCGCCGCCAGCCTGCTCGCCCTCACCATCGGGTCCTGGGCCGCGCTGGCAGCCGCCTCGCTGCGACGGCGCGGGAAGAGGTTCCTGGACGCGCTGTTCATGCTGCCGGTCGCGGTGCCGTCCGTCGTCGTGGGCCTCGCCGTGCTGGTGGCGTTCAGCAAGCCGCCGGTGCTGCTGAACGGGACGCGCTGGATCGTGATCCTGGCGCACACCATTCTTGTCACGGCGTTTGCCTATGCGTCGGTTTCGGCGGCGATAGTGCGTCTCGACCCGATGTACGAACAGGCGGCGGCCAGTCTCGGCGCCCGACCGTCGTACGTCCTGTGGCGCGTCAGGCTGCCGCTCCTGCTGCCGTCCCTCACGGCGGCGGCGGGTCTCTGCTTCGCCCTGTCCATGGGCGAGTTGAGCGCCACGATGATGCTCTACCCGCCGGACTGGACGCCGCTCCCGGTGCAGATCTTCGCTGCCACCGACCGCGGCTCGCTCTTCACCGGCGCGGCCGTCGCCGTGGTCCTGATGGGTACGACGCTGCTCGTACTGCTCGGGGTCTCCCGCATCCGCACCAGGGCCTCGTACCGGTGACCCGCCCGCGGCCGCCGTGGCGCCACCGGCACCCCGAACCACACCGAAACACCCCCGTACCGACTCCGGCCGGCTCCCCGGCCGACTCCCAGGAGATCCGACAGCCATGCGCAAGACCCACCTCAAGCCGATAGCCGTCGTCACCGGCGCCCTGGCCCTCGCCGCCACCCTCTCCGCCTGCGGCGGCTCCTCCGCCGCCTCCGACGAGAAGGTCGTCACCGTCTACAGCGCGGACGGCCTCAAGGGCGAGAACGGCGACGGCTGGTACGACAAGGTCTTCAAGGACTTCGAGAAGAAGACCGGTATCAAGGTCGAGTACGTGGAGGGCGGCTCCGGGGAGATGGTGCAGCGCGCCGTCCGCGAGAAGTCCAACACCCAGGCCGATGTGCTGGTCACGCTGCCGCCGTTCATCCAGCAGGCCGACGGCAAGGGCCTGCTGGCGGCGTACGCGCCGGCCGGCGCCGACAAGGTCGACGCCGGCGACAAGGCGTCCGACGGCAAGTGGACCTCGGTCGTCAACAACTACTTCGGCTTCATCTACAACAAGAAGGAGCTGAAGTCGGCGCCCACCACCTGGGAGGAGCTGCTCGACGGAAAGTTCAAGAACAAGATCCAGTACTCCACTCCCGGAGTCGCCGGCGACGGCACGGCCGTGCTCATCAAGGCCATGCACGACTTCGGCGGCAAGGACCAGGCCATGGAGTACCTGAAGAAGCTCCAGGCCAACAACGTCGGCCCGTCCGCCTCCACCGGCAAGCTCGCGCCCAAGGTCGACAAGGGCGAACTTCTCGCCGCCAACGGCGATGTGCAGATGAACTTCGCCCAGTCCAAGGACATGCCCAACCTCGGGATCTGGTTCCCCGCGAAGGAGGGCGGCGAGGCCACCACCTTCGCCCTGCCGTACGCGGCAGGTCTGGTCGACAAGGCCCCGCACAGCGAGAACGGCAAGAAGCTGCTCGGCTTCATGCTCTCCGAGCAGGCCCAGAAGGACGTCAGCGCGGTCGGCGGCGGCTTCGCGGCCCGCAAGGACGTCGGGGCCGCCGACGCCAACGCCGTCGAGCTCGCCGAGCTGATGGAGGGTGTGGAGGTCTTCCAGCCCGACTGGTCGGACATCGGCGGCAACCTGGAGACGTACGTCGGAGCCTGGAAGTCGGCCACCGGCAGCTGACGCGGTCGGCCGTCCGGCCGACGGGGCGAACGCACGCTCTAAACTCGGGGGCGTCGGCGCTGCACAAGGCGGTGCCGCCGGCGTCCCCGCACACGCGTACGGCAGGAGTCCCACGCATGGCAGAGCGCAAGCCGATCTCGTCCTGGCTCACCGACATGGACGGAGTCCTGATCCACGAGGGGACGCCGATCCCCGGGGCAGATGCCTTCATCAAGCGGCTGCGGGACTCGGGACTGCCCTTCCTGGTCCTCACCAACAACTCGATCTACACCGCCCGCGACCTGCACGCCCGCCTGCTGCGCATGGGCCTCGACGTGCCCGTGGCGAACATCTGGACCTCCGCCCTGGCCACCGCCAAGTTCCTGGACGACCAGCGGCCCGGCGGCACGGCGTACGTCATCGGCGAGGCCGGGCTCACCACGGCCCTGCACGACATCGGCTACGTCCTCACCGACCACGATCCCGACTACGTGGTCCTCGGCGAGACCCGTACCTACAGCTTCGAGGCGCTCACCAAGGCGATCCGGCTGATCAACGGCGGCGCCCGTTTCATCTGCACCAACCCGGACGAGACCGGTCCGTCCACCGAGGGGCCGCTGCCCGCCACCGGGTCCGTCGCCGCCCTGATCACCAAGGCGACCGGCAAGGAACCGTACTTCGCGGGCAAGCCCAATCCGCTGATGATGCGCACCGGGCTGAACGCGATCGGCGCCCACTCCGAGTCCAGCGCCATGATCGGCGACCGGATGGACACCGATGTGCTGGCCGGTCTGGAGGCGGGCATGCAGACGTTCCTGGTCCTCACGGGTCTCACCGCGGTCGCGGACATCGACAAGTACCCCTTCCGGCCGTCCAAGGTCGTCGACTCCATCGCCGACCTGATCGACCTGGTCGACGTCGTCCCCGAGGGCTGAGCCCGGCGGCGGCCGGGGCAGGAGCGGGGCGGGAGCCCGACGGGCGGCGCGGGATCCGGTGAGATCCCCGACCGGATCCGGTGAGAACCCCGTCGGACCCAGGCGGGACCACGACGGGATTCGACGGGATCCGTGCGGGGACCGGTCCGGTGCCCGCCGCCCGCTCGGGCCTCCTGCGGATGCGGAACGACGGAGCAGGCGTGAACCTTCACAGAGGAGGTTCACCATGCGTTCCATACCCCTCACGCTCTGTGCTGTGGCGGTCGTGGCGGCCACCCTGGTGCCGGCCCCCGTCGCACTGGCCGAACCGGACCCCGCCGCCGGTTCCCGCGCCGGCTCCGGTCCGGGCACCGCTTCCCGCGCCGGCCCGGACGGTGGATCGGGTGCCTCCCTCTCCGTGACCCCGCGCTCCGCCGCCCCGGGCGCCGAGGTGGCCCTTCGGCTGGACGGCTGCGCGGGCGGGAGCGCCGAAGGCAGCTCCGACGTCTTCGTCTCGAAGGCGCGTTTCGCCCCCGCCGCCGACGGGGGCCTGTTCGCACGGGCCCGGATCGGCACCGAAGCCTCACCGGGCGACCACGGCGTCCAGGCCGTCTGCGCCGACGGTGGCGAAAGGGCCGCCGGAACGGTCACGGTCACCGTCGCCGGACGGGACGCGGCGGCCACTCCTCTGGCCCCGGTCCGCGCGGGCGGCGGCGGCGCCGCCGCCCTCACCGACGAGGAGGCCCGGCGGAGCGGCCCCGGCATCGCGCACGCCGTGATCGGCCTGGCGCTGACCGCCGTCGCGGTCGTCGCCGTCGTGTTCCGCGGCGCGGCGCGGCGCCGCCGCCCGGCGGCGGACTGACATGTCCGCCGCGGACGACCCCGCCGGTCATGGCCGGCTGCTCGCCGGGACGGCCTGGGCCGTCCTGCTCCTGGGCCTGTGGGTCTGGGGCCGCGACCTCACTGACGGCTCCGGAGCCGGTTCCGCCCCGACCACCGGCGACATCGCCGCGGTCGGCCGCCCGCTCGGCGTCCCGCTGCCCTCGCCCCACGACCCGATCGAGGGCGCCGCGCCACGACGGATCGAGGTCCCGTCGATCGGCGTCGACGCTCCCGTGGTCGCCCGTGGCCTGGACGAGGACGGCGCGATCGAGCCACCGCCGTTCGACGCGCCCCGGACCGTCGGCTGGTACGGGAACGGCACCGAGCCCGGCGCGAAGGGCCCCGCGCTCTTCGTCGGTCATGTCGACACCGAGACCAGACCGGCCGTCTTCTACGGACTGAGCGCGGCCCGCCCCGGAGCCAAGGTCGAGGTGACCCGCACGGACGGCACCGTCGCCGAGTTCACCGTGGACGACGTCCAGGTCCTCACCCGTGAACGCTTCAACGCCGACAAGGCGTACGGCCCCCGCAGGAAGGGCCGCGCCGAACTCCGCCTGATCACCTGCGGCGGCACCTACGACCGGGCGTCCCACTCCTACGACGCCAACGTGGTCGTGTCGGCCTACCTGACCGGCGAGAGGCGGAAGGGGAACGGCGGGAGCTGACCCGGCCCGCACCGTCCCCGCCGAGGCCCGTCGGCCGGCCCGCTCGGCTCGGATCGCCGGTCCTGTCGTGAACCGCCGTTGTCCCACGTCGTTCTGATGGAAGATCAACTCATCCGTGACCGTCGGCCGTCGGCGATCCGCGACCGGCGGCGGGTGTGACTCTCGTCACGGCGCTCGAAGTTCTCCCCGCCCCTCTCGGCCCGGGTGGCGTGAGTCGGTCGGGTCCGCGTGTGATCAATCTCGCGCGGCGGCCCTTCCGTCGCGTCCGCCAACTGCGAGCCGGGGCGGCCCGATTGGCGCCGGGCGCTCATGCGAGGGCGCGCACACCACTTTTCGGATGCGTAGCGTGACCGTGTCATCACTGTGTGAAGTGATCGTGTGAGGTGCCGATTGCCGCGCCGTCGCCCGGTGTTGCCTGTGTGTTGCCTGTGAATCCGGAGGGTTGCGGCGTGATCGTTCCGCCCGGCCGACGTGCACGAACAAGGCCCCCTCACGTTCGGTGAGGGGGCCTTGACTCTGCGTGCGCCGCCAGGGACTCGAACCCCGGACCCGCTGATTAAGAGTCAGCTGCTCTAACCAACTGAGCTAGCGGCGCCTGCTGACCTGGAGAATTCTACCCGAAGGAGAAGGGTGCTCCTCACCATTTCCTGTCCGGCACGGCCTGTCGGATGGTCGTTTTTTCTCTCCTATCCGTCAAAATGCAATATGTCATAAGGGTTGAGACACTGACGCCCGTGCAGATGCGCCCAAAGATCTTGAGAACGCGGAGGGGAATCGCATGACTGTGCCGGCTTTCGAGGAGTACATGCCCGCCGTCGACTGCGCCTGTGAGGGGTGTGCCGCGCAGCGGCGGGCCGCCGGGGCCCTGGCCGTACGGGACGGGGGCCATCCAGGTGCCCGCGGCGCGCGCCGCGTGCTGGTGCTGGCCACCGCGGCCGGCGTGGTGCTGAGCACCGGGGCGGCCGAGGCGCTGAAGGCGCCGGGCGGCCGGGCGGCCGACGCGACCGGTTCGGCGGGGACGGCCGGTGCCCCCCGTTCGGACGAGACGACGGTACCGGCGGACGAGCTGGACGCACTGGACGTGTCGGACGCGTCCGATCCGTCGGCTCCGGACGGGGAGGGCGATCTGCTCGCCGGGACCGGAGTGAGCCCGGACACTCCGCAGGGCAGGCCGGGTCCCGTGCAGGGCACCGGTGCGGCCGGCCCGTCGTACACGAACGCCTCGCTCACACTGCGCAAGACCAGCCGGGCCGCGATCATCAACCGGGCGAAGAAGTGGGTCTCCGCGCAGGTGCCGTACAGCATGTCGAGGTACTGGTCCGACGGCTACCGGCAGGACTGCTCCGGCTTCGTCTCGATGGCCTGGAACCTGCCCGGCAACGAGTGGACCGGCAGCCTCGCCCGGTACGGCACCAGGATCGCGCGGAAGGACCTGCAGCCGGGCGACATCCTGCTCTTCCACAACCCCTCGGACCCCAACAAGGGATCGCACGTCACGATCTTCGGCGGCTGGACCGACTACACGCACACCCACTACACGGCGTACGAGCAGACGAGGCCGCACACCCGCAAGCAGACGACGCCCATGGCGTACTGGAGCCACTCCGGCTCGTACGTCGCGTACCGCTACAAGGGGCTGAGCGGGGGGAGCGACGACGGCGGCGGTTCGTCGGTCTCGTTCCCGGGCATCGGGAAGTTCGGCCCCGGGGCCAACAACAAGTACGTCACCCAGCTCGGGAAGATGCTGGTGGAGCGGGGCGGAAGGCGCTTCTACTCGTCCGGCCCCGGCCCGGTCTGGGGCGATGCGGACCGGCGCGCCACGCAGG
This sequence comes from Streptomyces sp. NPDC032161, assembly GCF_040636995.1. Classification (NCBI taxonomy): domain Bacteria; kingdom Bacillati; phylum Actinomycetota; class Actinomycetes; order Kitasatosporales; family Streptomycetaceae; genus Streptomyces; species Streptomyces sp. NPDC032161. The sequence goes on from NZ_JBEZVN010000032.1 coordinate 32,902, forward strand.
CGTTCCAGAAGGCCCAGGGCTGGAAGGGCGGCGAGGCGGACGGCTTCCCGGGCCCCCACACGTGGCGCCTCCTGGACAACGGAACCGGCAGCGACATACCCGGTTCGGGATCCGGTGGCAGCGGATCCGGCAGCGGCGGCGCGAGCGGGCCGAACGCGGACTCGGCGTTCCCCGGGCGCGGCCATTTCCGGCCCGGCCAGTCCAACGCCCATGTCGAGAAGCTCGGCAGGCAGTTGGTGAAGAAGGGCTACGGCAAGCACTACCAGTCGGGCCCCGGCCCCCGGTGGAGCGAGGCGGACCGGCGCAATGTCGAAGCCTTCCAGCGCGCCCAGGGCTGGCGGGGCGCGGAGGCGGACGGCTACCCGGGACCGGAGACCTGGCGGCGGCTCTTCTCGTGAGGAAACGGACATGACGGAGGCGGGAATGGGATCCACGGCGTCGGACAGTGCCGGAGCGCCGGAGGCCCGGGCGGATCGGGGAGAGGCGCGGATGCGGGAGCGTGCCCCGTCGAGTGCGGGCGGTCCCGGCGGGGACGTGCGGACCGAGGGCGCGGTGGACCCGGGCGGTGCCACCACCCCGGCCGCGGGCGTCGGCACGCCCGTCGAGGCGACGGGTCGGGATGCGGACACACGCATGGGCCCGGGGACCGGGGCCGATGTGCGCCCGGGGCCCGGTCACGGCCCGGACGCACCGGCGAACGGTCCGGTGACCGGATCCGACGCCGTGGTCGACCTGGTGCTGGACCTGGTCCCGGGGGAGGACGCGGGCACGGTGCCGGACGGTTCCTCCTCGCTGGGCGTGACCTCGGCCTCGGTGTCGGTGCCGTCCGTGGGCGTCGCATCCGGCCCGGTCGTGGCGTCGGACGTCGTGCCCGCCGAAGGGCCCGGACTCCTGCTCGGTGCCGCGCCCGCCATGAAGCCCGGATTCCTGCCGAACGGCGTGGCCGCCGCGAAGCCGGAGCTCGTGGCGGACGGTGGGACCACGGGGAAGCGGGGAGTCCTGCCGGGGGGTGCGCCTCTCGCGGAGGGCGTCGCACCCGCCGTGGAGCCGGCGCCCCGGCCGAGTGATGACTCCGCCGCGGGCCCGGCGGCCGACGAGGAAGCCGTACCGGTCGCGGCCGGCACCCGTCCCGCACCCGTGCGCGGCACCCCGCGCCCGGCCCGGACCTCGCCCCCGGCCTCGGCTCCGTCCACGTTCCCGTCCGCGCTCGCGTCACCGCTGCCGTCCCCCTCCCGGCACCGGGACGCCGCCCGGCAGCGGGATGTCGTCGACCGCGCCCGCGGCGGGGGCGAACGGCCCGTCGCCGCGCCGTCGGGCACCGGGCGGCGCCACGCGGTCATCGGCAGCGAGTCGACCGCGACCATCCCCGTCCACCTGCTCTTCCGCGACGACCCCGGGAACACCGGCACCACCGGGCTCCCCACCAGCGCGTTGCGGCGGGGGACCGGTGGCGGGGGTGCCGTGCCCGGGGGCCGGCGCCCGCCCGCGCCGCGCGGACCGCAGGTGCGGCCCTCGACCCGGCCCGCGCCGGCCGGTGACCCGGAACTCGCCGAACGTTCGGGGCCCGCGCTGCCCGGCTGGGTGGCCCTGCTCGCCGCGCTGTGCGGGATCGCTGGAGCCGGGGCGGTCCTCTGGTGGATCGGAGCGCTGCCGGTGGCCGCGCTCGCCCGGTTCGGGGTCGCGCCGCGGCCGTACGAGGGGATCGGCATCGGCGCCTGGGCGGCCCTCGCCGCGCTGGCGACACTGGTGCTCTTCGCGCTCGGCGGACTGAGCCGGGGGCGGGTCGGATACGCGTGGGTGCTCACGCTGTTCGGCAAGTACCGGGGGAGCGTGCGGCGGACCGGGCTGATGTGGATCAGTCCGCTGCTGCTGCGCCGCCGGGTCGACGTACGCCTGCGGCACTGGCGCAGTGAACCGCTGCCGGCCGTGGACGCCAACGGCACCGCCCTGCGCGTCGTCGTCCTGGTGGTGTGGCGGGTCCGCGACACCGCGCGGGCGCTGCTCGGGGTCGAGGACCATGAAACGTATCTGCGCGAGCAGGTCGAGGCGGCGATGGCCCGGGTCCTCTCCCAGCTCCCCGCCGACGCCTTCCACGAGGACGCGCCCACCCTGCGTGACGCGGAGGCCGTCGGCGACGCGCTGACCCGGATGCTGAAGGCGGACTGCGTGCCCGTCGGCATCGAGGTGTACTCGGCGCAGCCGACCGGGATCGAGTACGCGCCGGAGATCGCCGCGGCCATGCAGCGTCGCCGGATCGCCGCCATCGACGCCAAGCACCGTGACAGTGTCCTGACTTCGGTGGTCGACGCGGTCGACGACACCGTCAACCGGCTGACCGAGCGAGGCATCGTGGAGCTGGACGACTACGAACGGAAGGTGCTGGTCAAGGACTTGACGGTGGCGTTCTACACGGGACGCAGCGGGGGCGAAGGGGTCTGAGGGGGCCGGGAGACCGCTCGGGCGGCGAAGCGGAATCCCGCTCCCATTGGTCTGGACATGTTCATGTCCCGTCAATAATCTAAGACTTGGTCTAGACCGCAGTACGCGCGCAGCAGGGCTCATGGAACCTCCCCCACGTTCTCGAGGAGCGACAGCAATGCGTAAAAGGGCAAGTGCGGCCGTAGTCGGCCTGGCGATCGCGGGCGCCTCGTTGTTCGCGACGAGCAGCGCCAGCAGCCACGGCTACACCGACAACCCCATCAGCCGCCAGAAGCTCTGTGCCAACGGCACCGTGACGGGGTGCGGCAACATCCAGTGGGAGCCGCAGAGTGTCGAGGGGCCGAAGGGCTTCCCGGCGGCCGGTCCGGCCGACGGGAAGATCTGCTCCGGCGGCAACTCCGTCTTCGCCCAGCTCGACGACCCGCGTGGCGGCAACTGGCCCGCCACCAAGGTGACGGCCGGTCAGGGCTTCAGCTTCCGCTGGCAGTTCACCGCACGCCACGCCACCTCGGACTTCCGCTACTACATCACCAAGGACGGCTGGGACCCCACCAAGCCGCTCACCCGGGCCGACCTGGAGCCCCAGCCGTTCATGACGGTGCCCTACGGCGGCAAGCAGCCCCCGGCGACCCTGACCCAGCAGGGCACCATCCCCACCCAGAAGACCGGAAAGCACATGATCCTGAGCGTCTGGAACGTCGCCGACACGACGAACGCGTTCTACGCCTGCTCCGACGTGCAGTTCTGACGCGAGGCACTTGATGCGCTGAGGCACCGACGACCCCCATCGGGTCCGCCCGGGGCGCAGCCGGACCGGCCGCACTCCGGGCGGACCCGATGGGGGCACTTCGACGGGGCTCACGGGACGGCCCTCAGCCGGTCGGGGCCGGCTCGCCCCGCTGTGCCGCCGCGGGCCTCCGCCGCAGCAGCGTCGTGGTGAGCACCGCCCCCGCCAGCAGCAGGACGGCACCCGTCACCGAGGCGTACCGCATGCTGTGGACGAAGGCGTCCCGAGCGGCGGCGATCAGCGAGCCGTCCCCGGTGGCCACCGCGCCCGCCAGGGTCTTGCGGGCGTCCTCCGGCGCCGATCCCGGCATGTCCGCGGTGTAGACCGCCGTGGCCACCGCGCCCAGCAGGGCCATCCCCATCGCGCCGCCGAACTCCTGCCCGGTCTCCAGCAGCGAGGCCGCCGAACTCGCCTTCCGGGGCGGGGCGGTGGACAGCGCCAGGTCGGAGACGAGTGCCATCACGGTGACGATGCCGCAGCTCAGCACGGCGCAGCCGACGAGCAGCAGCCACAACGAGTCCGTACCGGTGAGGGAGAGCACGGCGAACCCCGCGGCGGCGATCACGAATCCGGCGCGGACGACGCGTGCGCGGTCGGTCCGCTGGGCGATCGCCGTGGCCGTCGGCGCCGCGGCACCCACGGCGAGCGACGGTGCCAGGCTCCACAGCGCGGCCTCCAGCGTGCTCATGCCGAGCACCGACTGCAGGTACTGCGTGGTGAAGTACGAGGAGCCCATCATGGCGAAGGACGCCAGGGCGTTCAGGCCGACCCCGGCCGCGAAGCCGCGGTCGCGGAACAGCTCCCGGCTGATCAGCGCGTCGTCGCGGGAGCGCTGCCGGCGGACGAAGACCACGCCGACGAGAAGCCCGGCGGCGATGATCAGCCCGCGCGGCACGTCGAGCCCGTGGGCGGCGCTCTCCTTCACCCCGTAGACGACGGGCAGCACGGCCCCCATCGACAGCGGCACGCTCAGGAAGTCGAACCGTCCGGGGACGGGGTCCTTGAACTCCGGGACCAGCACCGGCACCAGGACGAGCAGCAGCACCATCGCCGGCACGTTGATCAGGAAGACCGAGCCCCACCAGAAGTGCTGCAGCATGACCCCGCTGAGCACCGAGCCGAGCGCGATCCCGCCTGCCATGGCGCCGGACCAGATGCCGATGGCGCGGCCGCGCTGCCGCTCGTCGCGGAACATGTTCCGCACGAGCCCCATCGTCGACGGCATCAGCGTCGCACCGCCGACCCCGAGCAGGGCGCGGGCCGCGATCAGCATTTCGGGGCTGGTGGCGTACGCGGCGGCCACGGACGCGGCGCTGAACGCGAACGCGCCGATGAGCAGCAGCCTGCGCCGCCCGATGCGGTCGCCGAGCGAACCCATCGTGATGAGCAGGCCCGCCAGGGCGAAGGCGTACACGTCGAAGATCCAGAGCTGCTGGGTGGCGCTGGGGGCGAGGTCCCGGTCGATGGACGGGATCGCGAAGAAGAGGACGGAGATGTCCATCGACACGAGGAGAAGGGGCAGCAGGAGAACCACGAAGGCGGTCCATTCCCGGCGGCCGGCGAGGTGGCCGCGCTCGGCGGTGGTGCGCGTGGCGTTCGTCATGCCAGAAAATGTACGAGCGTCTAAAACATCTGTCTAGTACGTCTGTGTAAAACGTTCGTACGTCCTGGTGGGCGCCCGATGGGCAGCAAAAAACGCACTGGGCGGTTCACGTGTGTACGTGAACCGCCCAGTGCGTTGTCTGTGCGCCGCCAGGGACTCGAACCCCGGACCCGCTGATTAAGAGTCAGCTGCTCTAACCAACTGAGCTAGCGGCGCCTGCTGACAGGAAAATCATACCCGCTCCTGGATGGTGTCGATGCCACCGGGGGCAAATCGCAGAAAACCGGAATGAAAAGGGGCGATTACCCAGCGGTAGCGGCTCGGGGGCGGCCCTCAGAGCGCCAGCGACAGCAGCACGGGTGCCGCCCGCCGGTTCAGGGTGTCCGCCGCCGAGCGCAGGCGGTGCGCGTCCTCGACCGGGAGGGAGAGTGCCAGGCACCCCGCCGACGAACCGGCCGTCAGCGGCACCGCCGCGCAGACCGTGCCGACGGCGTACTCCTGGAGGTCGAGCACCGGGACGGTGGCCGGCTGGCTGTCGAGCTTCGAGAAGAGCGCCTTCTCGTTGGTGATCGTCCGCGAGGTCAGCCGGGGCGTCTTGTGGCGCGAGAGGTGGTCGCGGCGGCCGTTCAGGTCGAGCTGGGCCAGCAGGCACTTGCCCGCCGCCGAGGCGTGCGCGGACGACCGGAAGTCGACCCACTCGTTGACCGCGGGGGTGCGCGGGCCGTCGGCGTACTGCGTGATCCGGACCTCGCCGTCGACGTACCGGCTGATGTAGACCGCCGCGCCGACCGAATCGCGCAGCTGCGCCAGCGACCGCTGGAGCTTCGCCTCCAGGGCCTCCCTGCGGGCCGTGCCGGAACCGAGGAGCAGCAGCGAGGAGCCGATGACGTACGCACCGTCGGTGATCTGCTCGACATATCCCTCGCGGCGCAGCGTCAGCAGCAGGGGGGTGAGGTGCTCGGCGGGCAGTCCCGTCTCCCGGGAGATCTGGGCGTCCGCCACGCCGTCACCGTGCTTCGAGACCGTTTCGAGAACGCGAAGGGCGTGCTGCACCGAGTGGAACGGCGCCGTCGGTTCGGGCTTCAACGCCACGGTTTCCCCTATCAGGTTGTGACCGCGAGCTTTGGCCTCACGATAGCCGCCAACAGGCTGTTAGGGGCGGTTGTTGACGAAGCGACGAGGTGCCCCGGCTCCCCGAGCTGGGGCTCATTCGTAAGGCATATGCCAGAGTCGTTGGCGTACGGCGAGTGGCGAGGTCACAGCACCGCGGCCAGGAATTCGCGCGTACGTTCGTGCTCCGGATCCGAGAAGATCTTCTCCGGTGATCCGGATTCGATCACGCGTCCAGAATCGAACATGAGTACCGTCTCCGAGACGTCGCGGGCGAAGTTCATCTCATGGGTCACGCAGAGCATGGTGATGTCGGTGTTCCGGGCGATGTCGCTCAGCAACTCCAGTACTCCCGCGACCAGTTCCGGGTCGAGCGCGGAGGTCACCTCGTCCAGCAGCAGGATCTCGGGCCGCATCGCCAGCGCGCGGGCGATCGCCACCCGCTGCTGCTGTCCGCCCGACAGCTGGGAGGGATGCGCGTCGGCCCTGCCCGCGAGTCCGACCATGTCGAGCAGCTCGCGGGCGCGGGACTCGGCCTCGTCGCGGTCCATGCCCAGGACGTTGACCGGAGCCTCGGTGATGTTCCGCAGCACGCTCATGTTGGGGAAGAGGTTGAACTGCTGGAACACCATGCCGATCTTCTTCCGCGCCTCGCGCAGATGCCGTTCGGTCGCGGGCTTCAGCGATCCGTCGGACGCCCGGACGTGGGACAGCGGATCGCCGTCCACCCAGATGACACCGTCGCTGACCTTCTCCAGCGTCATCAGCAGCCGCAGGATGGTGGTCTTTCCCGATCCGCTGGGCCCGATCAGGGTGACGTGCTCCCCGCGGCGCACCGAGAAGTTCAGCCGGTCCAGGACGACGCGGTCGCCGTACCGCTTCACGACGTCGTCGAAGCGGACCAGGGGCTGACCGGTCCCGGCGAGCGCGGAGGCCGGCACGGCGCCGCCGAGGGCCGGTGCGGCGCCGCCGGGCGTCGGTACGGCGTCCTCGGAGGTCGGGGCCGCGTGCTTCTGCAGGGGGAAGGGTTCAGTGGCCAAGGCGCTTCTCCAGCTTTCTCATCAGCAGCGAGGTGGGACAGCTCGCGATCAGGAAGATCAGTCCGGCGAGGGTGAACGCCTCGGTGTAGGCGAAGTGGTCGGCGCCGTACTTGCGGGCCTCGAAGACCATTTCCTGCACCGTGATCACGGCGAGGAAGGGCGTCTCCTTGAACATCGAGATCGCGTAGTTGCCGAGGGCGGGCAGGACGTTGCGCACCGCTTGCGGCAGGATCACGGCCTGCCAGGTCCGGCGCGGGGTGAGCGAGAGCGCCCGGCAGGCCTCCCACTGCCCCTTCGGCACGCTGTCGATCCCGGCCCGGTACACCTCGGAGGTGTACGCGGCGTAGTGGATGCCGAGCACCACGATGCCGGTCGTGAGCGGCTCCACCGAGGGGAACAGGGCTGCGGCGCCAACGAGTTGGACGAGCAGCGGGGTGGACCGGACGAACTCCGTCAGAAACCGCACCGGCACCGTCACGAACCTGCTCGGCGCCCGCCCGGCGATCGCGACGGCGAGTCCGAGCACTGCCGCGACCAGTGTGCCGAGCACCGTCGCGAGCAGGGTGACCCGGAAGCCTTCGAGCAGCAGGGGCAGGGCGTCCCCGACGGCGTCCCAGTCGACACCGCTTGCCGTGGAGCCGTTCACCGGGCACCTCCGGAGGTCGACGCGACGGCCGGGACGGGACCACCGTCGCGCGGTGCCGAATCCGCGCCGGCCGACAGCCCGAGACGCCGCTTGGCACCGCGCTCCAGCAGGTTCATCAGCAGCGTGAGCGCGTAGGCGAGGACGAAGTAGGCGACCAGCAGGGTCAGATACGCGGTGAGCGTCTCACCGGTGCGGTCGCGCAGTTGCTGGACCACGGTCATCAGATCGGCGGCGGAGATCAGCCACAGCAGCGGGGTGCACTTGAGCAACTGGATCAGCAGATTCGTGAACGACGGGATCATCTGCACCCATGCCTGCGGGAGGATCACCCGCCACATCCGCTGCGTGGGCGTCATGTTCAGCGCGATGGCCGCCTCGTACTGGGCACGCGGAACGGAGTTGATCGCGCCGCGCACCACCTCGGCGCCGTACGCACCGTAGTTGAGGCCGAAGGCGACGACCCCGCAGAGCAGCGGTGTCAGTTCGTACCCCGTCAGCGGTGGCATCGCGTAGTAGAGCCAGAACAGCTGGATGTAGAGCGAGGTGCCGCGGAAGAACTCCACGACCACGCGCGACACACCACGCGCCACCAGCAGCCGGCCGACCGACATCAGGCCGAGGACGAACGACAGGACCAGGGCGAGCGACGCGCCCAGGACGGTGGCCTGGACGGTCACCCACAGCCCTGAGCGCAGGTGCGGCAGGTCGTCGAGGAGGGCGGTGAAGAAATCACTCATGCGGTGCGTTCCGTCCCGTCCCCGTCAGCCCGCGCACAGATCGGCCGTCTTCAGCGTGGCCGGCGGGAGCTCGCTGGCTCCGAAGCCGTACTCCTGGAGCAGGCCCACATACCGTGAACGGTCCGAGACGATCTTCTTCAGCTCGCGGTTGAAGGCGTCCCGCAGGTCCTCGTTGCCCTTGCGGAACACGGCACCGCCGGGGCTGTACTGCTTCTTCCCGTCGAGCTCCGGTACGAACGGCTCGGTGACCTCGGTCTCCGGGTTGGTCTTCGCCAGCCAGCGCAGCGAGATGCCGGTGAGCAGGAACGCGTCGATCCGGCCGCCCTTCACCGCGTCGGCGCCGTCCTGCGGCTTCTGGAGCGTCTTGATCCTGTCCTTCGCGATGCCCGCGCCCTCGGCGTACGTGCCCTCGACGGCACCCGACATCACGCCGACGGTGATCCCGGCGGCCTTCGCCGATGCCAGGTCGGTGACCTTCCTCGGATTGCCCTTCTTCACCATCAGCGCGGTCGGGGAGATGAACTCGGGCTCCGAGAAAAGGGCGTTGGCGCATCGCTCGGGCGTGATCGCCATGCCGGCGCTCACCACGTCGTACTTGCCCGCCTGGAGGCCGGGGATCAGGCCGTCCCACTCGGAGAGGGTGGGCTTCAGCTCGTCCACCCCGAGCGCCTTGAAGATCTCGCGGTGCAGGGTGGGCGCCTCGCCCTTGAGCTGCTTGCCCTCCAGGTAGCCGTACGGGGCCTCGTTCGCGTACGCGACCCGCACGAAGCCCTGCTCGCGCAGCTTGTCCAGGGCTCCGGCGCCGTCCGCCGCACCGGCGTCGGTCTTGCTGCACGCGGAGAGCAGACCGGGAACGACGAGCAGGCCGCCCACGACCGCCGATCGGTTGAGGAAGCCCCTGCGGGACAGGTGGGGAAAGTCGGCCATGGTTCCTGAACTCCTGGAGGGATCGGGCGGTTCGGACAGGTGGAGCGCCTGCCCGATCCCGTACGTCTATGCAGGAAGCGCCCGCCTGTGGCCGAACCGTGACCGGAGGGTGACCTTTCTGTATCCCGCCAGAGAGGGGGAGTTGGCGACGTGTTCACGTCCATTCCGGTGCGTATCAGACCTTGTGATGGCGCGTCATACGCGTCGGTGAGCGTGCAGCCTGCCGGGTGCGACGGGTTCGGATCGAGGTCAGTTGTCGTCTTGGTCGCGGTCGCGATCGGGGACGTATCCGCGACGCTTGTCCACCACGTTCGGCAACGGCTGCCCGGCCGCCCAGAGTTCGTACATCCTCACGAACTGCTCGGCGAGCCGGTCCCGCCAGCCGGCCGTGTCGCCGCCCATGTGCGGTGACACGATCAGATCCGGTACGTCCCACAACGGGCTCCGGGGATCCAGCGGTTCCTGGCTGAACACGTCGAGCGCCGCGCCCGCGATCCAGCGATCGCGCAGCGCCTGCGCCAGGTCCTCCTCGACGACCAAGGGGCCGCGCCCCACGTTGATGAACCGGGCCGACGGCTGCATCAGTCCGAAGAACCGCGCGTCGAACATGGCACGGGTCGTCTCCGTCAGCGGCGCCGCGCAGATCACCCAGTCGGCCTGGGCGGCCAGCCGGTCCAGGTCCGCCACGCCGTGGACGGTACGCCGGGCCGTGCGGCCCACGAGCGCCACCTGGACGCCGAGGGCGATCAGCAGCCGGGTGATCTCCCGGCCGATCGGGCCCGCGCCGACGACGACCGCGCGACTGCCCGCCACCGGCGCGCTCTCCCGGTGCCGCCACACCCGTCGGTGCTGGAGGTCCAGGGTGCGCGGAAGATCCTTGGCGAACGCCAGCACCAGCCCGGTCACGTACTCGGCGACCGGCCGCTCGAAGACGCCGCGCGCGTTGGTCACCACCGTGTCGGAAGCCAACAGCTCGGGGCAGAGCAGCCGGTCCACACCCGCGCTCGCGGTGTGCACCCACGCCGGACGCGGCCCGTCGCCGGGCCACGCGGCGCGCACCGCGTCGGAGGCGGCGTCCCACACCAGCAGCACATCGGCCTCCGGGAGCCGCGCGGCGAGCCCGGCCCCGTCCGTGTACCGGACGTCGGCGCGTCCGATCAGCCGGCCGAGACGCGGCGACGGGTCGGTGTCCAGGACGAGCAGGGTGGGCTCGGGCATGAGAGGCGGTCGCTCCGCTGCGTCTGATGCGTCTGGGATGTGCGGATTGACCACGCTCGCACCCGCGTCCGTCTTCGTCAACAGCACACGACGGGCGCGGAGGCCGGCCGAGACCCCCGGCCGGCCGGACCCGGCCGGTCCTCGATGAATGGGGGAAACTGGGAGGAAGTGGATGAAATCGAATGTCGTGCCGCAGAGGAGACGGGCGGGCGGGGGGGGCGCCGTGCGGGGACAGGCGGGAACGGGCACGAGAAGAGACGGACGGGAAAGGAAAGGGCGGCCATGACGACCCTCGGCATCCTCTACCCGGGACACTCCGCGGAGGACGACTTCCCCCGGATGGAGATCCTGCTCGACGCGGTCCGCCTCGTCGTGAACCACACCGCCGTGGACGAGGACGCCTACCGGACCGACGCGCTGATGAGGACCGGTGCGCCCGAACGGCTGGCCGCCGGGGTGGCGGAGCTCCAGCGGGCCGGTGTCGAGTGCGTCGTGTGGGCGAGCGGCGCGGGCAGCTTCCTGTACGGCTGGGAGGGCGGCCACGAGCAGATCGCCGCCCTGGCCCGGGCCGCCGGGGTGTCCGCGTCCAGCACGTCCTTCGGCTTCGTCCACGCGGTACGGGAACTGGGCGCCGCCCGTGTCGCCGTCGCCACGACCTACCCCGAGCACATCGCCGCACTGTTCACCTCCTTCCTGCACGCCGCGGGCATCGAGGTGACGGCCACCCGCACCGCCGCTCTCGCCTCGGCCGCCGAGGCCGCCCGCTGGGGTTCGGACCAGGTGAAGGAACTCGCCGAAGCGGCGGACCGGCCGGACGCGGAGGCGGTGCTGCTGCCCGACACGGCCCTGCACACCGTCTCGTACGTGCCGGAACTGGAGGCACTCCTCGGCAAACCGGTCCTCACCGGGAACCAGGTCACGGCCAGGGAGGGGCTGCGGCTGGCGGACCGCCGCGCCTGGTCCCCGAGGCTGGGCAGGATCTTCGCGGCCCGCGAGGCGCCCCCGGCCCCGGTCGCCAGATGGGGCGAGGGCCGCGCCTGGGCGCACAGTGGCAGGAAGGGGCATTCCGGAGGGCGCGCCGAGCCCGGCCGGCGGGGGGAATGAACCGGTCGCGGACCATCGGCCACGGGCCTCCGGAGGGGGAGCGGCCGGAATAACCGGAGGTCTCCTCCTGTTAGGTTGGCGCGGACGTGTGAGCCGCAGCCGTGCCGCAGCCGCGGCCGTACAGACGGCCGGGCGCATCACCAGGAGAGGCGGGGACGTGAACGAGAACCGGGGCGACGAGAGCCGGGTCGACGGAGGCCGTGGGAACGAGGCCCACGGGAACGAGGTACGGGGCGACGGGCACCGGGACGACGGGATCCGCGGCAGGGCGGAGGGCACGGCCCCCGTCCCCCTCTCCGTGCTGGACCTGGTGACCGTGGGCCAGGGCCGCACCGCCACCCAGGCGCTGCGCACCGCCGTGGACATCGTGCGGCTCGCCGAGCGCCGCGGCTTCCACCGCTACTGGGTCGCCGAGCACCACTCCATGCCCGGCGTCGCCTCCTCCTCGCCGGCCGTGATCCTCGCCCACCTCACCGCCCGTACCGAGCGCATCAGGCTCGGGTCCGGCGGAGTGATGCTGCCCAACCACGCCCCGCTGGTCATCGCCGAGCAGTTCGGCACCCTCCACGCCATGGCCCCGGGCCGCATCGACCTCGGGCTCGGACGGGCTCCCGGCACCGACGGCGCCACGGCCGCCGCCCTGCGGCGTACGGACCGGCCGGACGAGGGCTCCGACCACTTCCCGCAGCAGCTCGCCGAGCTGACCCGGTTCCTGGACGACGACTTCCCGGACGGCCACCCCTACTCCCGTATCCATGCCGTGCCCGGGCCGGTCCAGGCCACCGCCGAGGGCGGCGTGCAGTCCCCGGCCCGGCCGCCGATCTGGCTGCTCGGTTCCTCCGGGTTCAGCGCGCGGCTGGCCGGTGTGCTCGGTCTGCCGTTCGCCTTCGCCCACCACTTCTCGGCGCGGAACACGATCCCGGCCCTCGACCTGTACCGGGATTCGTTCCGGCCGTCCGGGGTGCTCGACGCCCCGTACGCGCTGATCGGTGTCTCGGCCCTGGCCGCCGACGACGAACGCGAGGCCCGCCGCCAGGTGCTCACCGGCGCGCTGTCCATGGTCCGCCTGCGCACCGGCCGCCCGGGCCTGGTCCCGACGCCGGAGGAGGCGGAGGCGTACGCCTTCACGCCCATGGAGCGCGAGTTCGTCGACAACTGGCTGTCCGACGTCGTCCACGGCACGCCGGACGAGGTCCGTTCCGGCCTCGACGCCCTGGCCGAGCGCACCGGCGCCGACGAGCTGATGATCACCGCCAACGCCCATGGCGGGGAGGCCCGTCTGCGCAGCTACGAACTGATCGCGGACGCGTACGGCCTGCCGGGCTCGTCGAGCCTGCCGGGTCTGCCGACCGCCTGACCCCGGCCGCTGGGGACGGCCCGGCTCTCACACGGTCAGTCTCCGGCGGCCGATCAGTTCGGCGATCCGCTCCGGGGCCACCGCGCGCGAGTACAGCCAGCCCTGTCCGGTGTCGCAGCCGATCCTGCGCAGCCGCTCCGCCTGGCCCGCCGTCTCCACGCACTCCGCGGTGACGGTCAGGCCCAGGCGGTGCGCCAGGTGCACCATCGCCTCGACGATCGTCTCGTCGGCCGGGCTCGCGTGGGCGCCGTCGTCATGGCGGAAGCCGCGTACGAACGAGCCGTCCAGCTTCAGTACGGAGACCGGCAGCCGGCTCAGATAGGCGAGGTTGGAGTAGCCCGTCCCGAAGTCGTCGATGGCGATCCGCACGCCCATGTCGCTGAGCTGCTGGAGGGCCTGGAGCGGGCGGCCCGCCGAGCCCATCACCGCGGACTCGGTCAGCTCCAGCTGCAACAGGCCCGGTTCGAGACCGGTCTCGGCGAGGATCTCCGCGACATCGGTGACCAGGTCGGAGTCCCAGACCTGCCGCACGGCGACGTTGACGCTGATGAACAGCGGTGGCTCGGACGGATGGTCGAGCTGCCAGCGTCGTGCCTGGCGGCAGGCGGACCGCAGTACCCACCGGCCCAGCTGGACGATCGAACCGTCCTCCTCGGCGATCGCGACGAACCGATTCGGCGAGAGCATGCCGAATTGGGGGTGGTTCCAGCGGACCAGGGCCTCCACCCCGCGCACCATCCCGTCCGCCATGCCGACCAATGGCTGGTACTCGATGGTGAACTCGCCGCGTTCGACGGCCGGCCGCAGGTTGGAGGAGAGCGTCTGCCGGGTCATCCGGTGGGCGTTGCGTTCCGGGTCGAAGACCGTCCAACGGGCCTTGCCATCCGCCTTGGCCCAGTACAGCGTGGTGTCGGCGGCCTGCACCAGACCGGTGGCCGAGGTACCGGCGACCGGCCGTTCCACCACTCCGATCGAGGCCGAGACGGAGAGCCGCCGCCCGCCCAGGTCGAACGGCTTCTGCAACGCCGTCAGCAAGCGGCGGGCCAGATCGGTGAGCTGCTGCGTGCCCGCCGAGTCCTCGACCAGGACCGCGAACTCGTCGCCGCCCAGCCGCGCCACGAGATGGGGCCCGTGGCGGTGCCGTCCGTCCCGCACGTGCGGGTCCTCCTGGGCCGCGCAGTCGGTGAGCCGTGCGGCGACGGCTTCCAGCAACTGATCGCCGATCCGGTGGCCCAGCGTGTCGTTGACGGCCTTGAAGCCGTCGAGATCGAGATAACAGAGCCCGATCCGGCCGCGCCCGGGGGCCATCCGGTCGTCCTGGTACGGAGGAGTCTCCAGAATGGCCGAGAGCCGTTCGAAGAACAGGGCCCGGTTGGGCAGCCGGGTCACCGGGTCGTGCATCTGGAGATGGCGCAGCCGCTTCTGGAGCTCGCGCCGGTCGCTGATGTCGGCGACGGAGAGCAGCACCCGGCCGGGCCCGGAACGACCGGCCCCGCCGCGCTCCGGACCGCCCTGCGCGCCGTGTCCCGAACCGACCTCCGCGTCGTGCCCCCGGCCGTTCTCCGGGTGGGGCACCGGCGCCGGGCGGGTCTCCGCGTGGCTCCCCGGGCCGGGCTCCGGACCGCTCTCCGGTTCGGGCATCGGTACGACGGTGACCTCGGCCCACAGCGACCGGCCGTCCGGATGCTTGAGCCTGCGGGTGCAGTGGAACCGCGCGCGCCGTCCGTGCAGCACCTCGCGGTACGCGTGCCAGGTGCGTCCGTCCGCCGCGAGATCGAGGAGGTCGGCCGCCGACTGCGTGGTCAGATCCGAGGGGCGGGAGCCGAGGAGACCGCCGAACGCGTCGTTGGCGGCGACCACCAGGCCCTCGTGGTCGACCACCGCCATCGGCAGCGTGGCGGCCCGAAAGGCCGCCCGATAGCCGTGCGGCTCGGATCCATGGCCACCGGCAGGAGGCCATGAGGTGTCACGCTCCGTGACCGGCGGTCCTGCGGAGTGGGAGTGTGTGCCCGCCGCGGGCCTCGGCCCTTCGGAGGTTCCGCTCACCGTTCGCTCCTGCCGTGCAGTTCGGTCCTGAACAGGTGTGGCCGGGCCGGCCCGCCGCTCGGCGCACCGCCCGTCGGAGGCGGCAACCGTGGGGGGAAGGCCTGGTGAAGCATAGAGGCTGGCGCGTCGGCCGTTCCAGCGTCCGACCCTTCCGCGCCACGCGTTCGCCCCGCATGGGTCAGTCCCGCATGGATCCGATTTGCCCATGACTGATCTTTTGTGAGCGGTTCGAGTCCAGTTCCGCTCCCTGGTGGCGTGGCCGTGATTGATTGTGACTGTCCGTGAGGGTGAAGACCTCGACGGGCTGCTGACTCGACTGGGGCAGCTCAACAGGACGAAAGCCTCGAACCACCACAGGGTGGTGCGTGATCGGATCTCGCACCCGGAGGTAGTTGTGCCGCGTCAGCGCAGAACCGGGGGAGTGGAGAGGCCGAGTCTGCGCGGTGTGACCGCGGCCACGACCTCGCTCCTGGCGCTCGTGGCCACCTCCCTCGTAGCCGGGCCGGCCGCGGCCGCCACGGGGGAGCAGGGACCGTGCGCGCTGCCCCGGACCGAGGCCCACCACTCGCTCGGTGTGGACGGCTGGAACGAGACGTACCCCCGCCCCGACCATCCTCTCGACGCGGTCATGATCTTCCTG
The DNA here is from genome assembly GCF_040636995.1 of Streptomyces sp. NPDC032161. Lineage (NCBI taxonomy): Bacteria > Bacillati > Actinomycetota > Actinomycetes > Kitasatosporales > Streptomycetaceae > Streptomyces > Streptomyces sp. NPDC032161. Next base: position 48,556 of record NZ_JBEZVN010000032.1, read on the forward strand.
TCCTTCCCCGACCACAGTCCCACCACCACCCCCGCCGAACTCGCCGCCGACCACTTCCCCGCCACCACCCACTTCTTCCAGCGTTCCTCGTACGGGAAGTTCACCCTGAGACCGCACCCGCTGCGGCAGTGGATCCGGATGCCCAGGCCGTCGGACTGGTACGGCATGCAGCGCGACTGGGACAGCGAACGGCGCGCCGCCTATCTGCGCGACGCCATCGATGTGATCGACCCGAAGGTGGACTTCTCGCGGTTCGACCTCGTCTACCTGGTCGCCGACCCGGATGCCCCGGGCGTCGACTCCGATGCCACCAAGGTCGTCAACTTCGGCCGTCCGCTGCGCATGGACGGTACGGACATCCGGCGCATCGTCACCGTCTTCGAACAGCACCCCCCGGACCGCAACGTGCTGGCCCACGAGACCGGGCATCTCTTCGACCTGCCCGACCTCTACCACCGGCCGTCCGACAACAAGGGCGACTGGGACACCTACGTGGGCGACTGGGATGTGATGGGCAGCCAGTTCGGGCTCGCCGCCGATTTCTTCGGCTGGCACAAATGGAAGCTGGGATGGCTGGAACGCGAGCAGGTGATCTGTGTCCAGGGCACCCGGAACATCACCCTGGAACCGGTCGCGGCGGTGCCGGCGGCCGGTGCCCCGCTCGGCACCCGGCTCGCGGTGATCCGAACCGGCGAAGGGAGCGCCGTGGCCGTCGAGGCGCGCGGCGCCACCGGAAACGACCGGACGACCTGCACCGAAGGTGTCCTGATCTACCGGGTGCGCAACGCCACCCCGTCCGGCGGCGGCCCGGTCGACGTCGTCGACACCCATCCCCGCTCCGGGGCCTGCTGGGGCCGGTCCGTCTACGCGCCGCTCGCGGACGCCCCGCTGCGCGTCGGCGAGAGCTTCAGCATCCCGGAGGCGCACACCAGGGTCGAGGTCCTGGGCCGAAGACCGTCGGGCTCCTGGAACGTCCGGATCACCACGGGGGCGCGGCCCTGAACGGGAACGTGGCGCGGGCGGCGTCGGCCGGATGCGTGACGCGGGCCGGGCGGCCGACCTCGGCCGTGGACATCGCACGGGCCGGACCGGGAGAGGCGTCGCACGGATCCGTCCCGAGCACGAAGAAGCCCCCCTCGCTCTCGCGAGAGGGGCTTCCTCCGTCTGTGCGCCGCCAGGGACTCGAACCCCGGACCCGCTGATTAAGAGTCAGCTGCTCTAACCAACTGAGCTAGCGGCGCCTGCTGACGTCGTAGACATTAGCACCCTGATCGGCGGTGGGAAAAATCGGATTCCGGGCCGCTGCCGACGGTGCTGATCTGGTCACCCGCACACAGGCCCACAGCAGGACGTCCGGACCCGGCAGCCAGGGGTTGCGGGTGTCCGGGGCGACCACCCAGCGGGGGCCGGACGTGGTGGGGGCGCAGGTCAGCGGCGGGACGGTCACCGCGTCCCCGGTGCCGTGGCAGAGCACGGGCGGGACCCTGGTGTCGTCCTCCGCGGCGCCGCGCGGTTCGAGGCCGCCGCCCCACTCCTCCCAGTCGAGCAGCGACGGCAGTCGCTGCGCGGTGCCGGGGGAGGCGAACAGCAGCATCCGGCCGCGGTGCGTGGCGACCGGTCCCGAGCCGGGGCCGTCGGACCACAGCTGCTCCAGCATCCGGCGCCCGAAGAGCGTGGGTACGTTCACGACGTCGAAGGCCGATCCGCACGGCAGCACCGCGGGGGAGTCGGGACGCGCCTCCCACTGCGTGAGCGTGCTGCGCGGATAGGCGGAGGCGCCGGCGAGCCATGCGGCACCGGCCGCCGTGACCTGGGCCGTCTGGCTCGTGGACCGGTCCTGCAGAACGGCGAGGATGCCGGCGTCGCCGTACCGGGGGCCCCGGTGGGGGGTGTCGCCGTGATGCAGGGTCGTTTCGTCTGGCAGGCATGCGCTCATGCGCCCATGTCTACCGGGCGTGATCAATCGGATTCCGAGAGTTGCCGGAAATCGGGACAGAGTGAGGTGGGAAGGAGTATCTTGCGCCCCGGCATATGCCAGTGGCCGTAGCCCGGCTCCTCGGGCGGCTGCTCCCACCCGGTCGGCGGCTGCCTCCGACCCTCAGGGGGCCGAACCGCCCAGCAGGCTCCGGCCGAACTCGACCATCTTCTTGGCGTAGTCCTCGGTCCACTCGGCACGCTCCGCGATGTCCGCGGTCGTCAGCCGGTCGAACCGACGCGGATCGGCGAGCTGCGCGGCCGCGATCGCCTGGAACTCGACCGCGCGATCGGTCGCGGCGCGGAAGGCCAGCGTCAGCTCGGTGGCCCGGGCCAGCAGCTCCCGCGGATCCTCCATCGACTCCAGGTCGAAGAAGTGCTCGGGGTCGGCGACCGCGGCCGTCGGCTCGAAGATCAGGGGTGCGGGGCGCAGCCGCTGCTGCTCGTTCCGCTCGGGTTGTGGCATGTGGTGATTCCTCCTTCGGCGGGCCCCGCAGGATCCGACTCCCTCGGGCCCCGGTGGGCCACCCTCCATTGTCCAACGCCGCGCGAGTGGACTCGTCGGAATCGTGAAATCCGGGAGGGGGTTCCGGGGCGGGAGGCCAGGAAGACGGCTCCGGGGCGGGGGCGGGAGAACGGCTCCGCCGGCGGGCCGCACCCGGCTCACCCCACCGAGCAGGCGGCGTCGAACACGGGCGCCAGAACCTCCGCGAGCCGCGCCTTGAGCGGGTCGGGACGGACCACTCGCAGGAGCGGACCTCCGTCACGGCGGGCGGGGAAGCCGGTGTCGGCGAGTACGTACAGGGCCCGGAGCGTGCGCATCGTGTGGCGCGGACGGTCCTCCGCCTCGCGGGCGTACGCACCTGACGCCGCACGGCCCGGCCTCCGGCCGACGGCACTTCGACGGCACGGCCCGCGGCGCCGAGAACCACCGGCGGTCGGGCGCTCACGGCCGCCAGGAGACCCGGTGTTCCGACAGGTGGGACAGCACCGCGTGGTTGGCCTCCCAGCCGTCCGGGAACTTCACCGTGACGCCCAGTCGCACCGGCTCCGTCGACGGGTGCTCGTCCAGCAGTTCCGCGACGCCCGCCCGGCACACCACGACGCAGGCGTGCCGGTGGCGCGAGGCCAGGACGCACAGGCGGCCCGTCTCCAGGTGGAACGCCGTGGCGTCCGGGCGGCCGGAGAGCGGGTGCAGTACCACCGTCACGTCGAACTCGCGACCCTGGAGCCGGTTCGCCGTGTCCACGGCCACGCCCGTCACGCCCAGGTCCGCGAGGGCCGCCCGGACCGCCGCCGCCTGGTCGCGGTGGGCGGTGCCGACGGCGACCCGGTCCGCCGTCACCGGGACCGGGCCGGGGGAGCGCTCGCTCGTCGCCGCAGCGCCCCGGTCGAGGAGCCGACGGACCACCACGGCCACCGCCCGTACCGCCTCGGGGTCGGTGCGGGGGGTGTGCCGGGCCGGGAGTTCGAGCAGGCCCCAGCCGGACTCCGCGGCCTCGTCCAGCACTCGGTCCGGCGCCGAACCGTCGGACGCGATCCCGAACGACAGCCGCCGGTCCCCGTGGTCCGTACCGCTGCGGAACGGCGTGTACGGGTAGAACGCGTCCGAGACCAGTGGCGCGGCCGAGGCCGGCAGCCGCCACGACACCGGAAGCCGGTGCTGGGGAAGCCCGGGATTGTGCGCCAGGAGCGTGGATACCGCGCTCGCGGACGGGTCGTAGGACAGCCCCGCCCACTGCTCCGCGCCGACGATCGAGAACGGGTCCAACTGGCCCGGGTCACCGACGAACAGCGCCCGCTCGAACAGCCCCGCCACGGCGAGCAGCGCGTCCGAACGCATCTGGTACGCCTCGTCGACGATCGCGTGGCCCCACGGCTCGACGTTCTTCACATGCGCCCACTTCGCGGCCGTCGAGATGACGATGTCGAGCCCCGCGAGGTCGGCCGCCTTGGCCGACTTCCGCACGTTGTCCAGGCCGTCCAGCACCGGGTCGTACGGGTCGGAGTCGTTGCTGTGCAGACGGCCCACCGGCAGGTCCGGGGCCTTCTCGGCCAGCCGCACCACCAGGTCGTCGACCTGGGCGTTGGTCTGCGCCACCACCATCAACGGGCGGCCCGCCGCCGCCAGTTCGAGCGCGGCGCGCACCACGAGCGTCGACTTGCCCGCGCCCGGCGGGGAGTCCACCACGATCCCGCGCGATGCACCGCCCAAGGTATCGGCGAGGATCGCTTCGGTCGCCCGCGCGGCCTGGACGCCCGGGTCGGATCCGGCCGTCATGGCGACTCCTTCGGGGTCACGCGTCACCACGTGGTTCTCCTGGGTTCTGTCGTCGAAGCATCGTCGTTCGGCCGGAGGCCGGGCCGTGCGGCGTCAGGTGCGTGCGAGCGCGAGGCGGAGGACCGTCCTCGTACCGGACGTACGCGGACCACCCCGACAACGTCGCGAGCGATGGAGGCTCCCCCGCCCGAGTGGAGCCGAGAACTCGGGGAAGTGCCACGTGCCGCACGGCAGGCGGCACTTCGACGACCGGGCCGAGCGTCTCCGTATCACAGCAAAGCCCGCCGCACTCTCGCGTCACAGCAGATCCTCCGCGGTCACGGGGTCGGGATGCTCGGCGTGCCCCGCCGCCGCGCCCGGCGGCCCGCCGTGCGTCCAAGGCGTCTCCTCCGGGTCCGGCAGCTTCGGGCCGCCGCGCTGGTCGTGCTCGAACAGCGTCCAGACGATCCGGTCACCCGGCTCGGGCACCGAACCGGGGGCCGGCTCCTTGCTCCGCCCCATCCGGTCGGTGATCCGCAGCACCAGCGCGGGTCCGCGCCCGTCCCCGGCCACGCCCCCACCCGTGTTCCCGTCCTCCGGCTCCGCCACGTACTCCACGAACTCGGCGGTCTGCGGTCTGCCGTCCAGCGAGCGATACACCTTGACACGCTCACCGAGATGCGGGCGCTCGTCCGTGCGGACCGTGACCAGCGGACGCGGCGACGGGCGCTTCGACTCGCTGTACGCCATCACCACCTCCGTCACCTCGCCCACGAACGCCTCACCGGCCAGCCGCCGCCCGGCCAGCACCAGCGGATCGTCCAGCGCCTCCTGCGCCTCCAGCTGCGCCTGAGCCGTCTCGCGCGAGGCCAGCTTCTGTGCCGCCGTCACCGCGTCGTCCCGGCGCGGCTGCGGCGGCTCACCCGACCGCACCCGGTCCCGGTGACCGGTGAACGACCAGCGGTCCCGCGTCCAGCGCTCCTGCGTCCTGGCCCCCGCGGGCAGCTCCCACAAGAGGTCGAGCCCGCGCCACACCGCGTCCCACGTCGGCCGCATCACCCCGGCCAGCAACGCCCTGATCTCCCGCTCGGCGGCGGTCAGTCCGGCCAGCCGGGCATCGGCCGACAGACCGTCCTCGGCCGCCGCGAGCGCGGTGCGCGCCCGGTCGTACCGCTCGATGGCGGGCGCCAGCAGCCGGTTGTCGAACGCCGGATCCGTGGCCGGACCGGCCGGCGGACACAGCAACTGGCCCTCGCCGTCCCGCGCCGACTCCGCGCGCAGCGCCGCCGACGCCCCGGACTCGCCCGCCGGGGCGTCGATCCAGGCCAGCAGCGCGCCCAGATGCTGGTCCTCCAGGCTGCTCTGCCCCGTCGCCCAGTGCCGGTTCAGCAGGTCCGTGGCGGCGAGCAGCAGTGAGGAACCCGGCACCCGGGCCCGTTCCCCGTAATGCGTCAGCCAGCGGCCCAGCAACGGGACGCGGGGCGGGGCGGGGTACGGGGCGTCGGGTTCGTCCTCGGCCGTGCGCCGGAACCGCATGGAGCGGCCGAGCAGCCGCGCGAAATCGATGCCCGCCCGGCTCGGCACGATCAACTGCGGTGCGTCCGCGCACAGTTCGACCTCGACCTTGGTCCGCTTCCCGGTCGCCGGGTCGGTCTCGTTGCGTTCCGCGGGCTCGACGACGTCCTCGTACGCCTCGATGTGCGGCAGCACCGCGTCGGCCAGGTCGGCGAGGAAGGAGAACCGCAGGTCCCGGTCGCGCGGCTGCGGGACCGCCAGCAGCCGGGGCGCGTCCCGGTCGGTGCCGACCAGCGCACCCAGCGGCGCGCCCGCCTCACCGGCGGTCGTCAACGGCACCAGGACCAGCGGCCGGTCGGTGAGATGGCGGTGCCGGACCGTCGCCAGCGGTCGCGCCCGGCCGCTCTCCACGGCCTCCAGCCGGGCCAGGGTACTGATCAGCGACATGCCGCACCGCTCCCCGAGGCCACCCCGCCCGCCGCCGGTACTCCGGTGCCGCTCCCCGGCACACCCGCGCCGCCGTTCCGTATCGCCGCGCCGTTCCCCGGCGCACCCGCGCCGCCCGTCGGGAACGCGCCGACGCACTCCAGCGCCGCCGCGCGCAACGCCGCCGCGCGCCGCAGGGCCGCGACCGTCGGATCCGCCGGATCGCCCTCCTCGCCCGCGGCGGCGGCCAGCACCGCGCCGACCGTGGTCAGTCCGCCGAGCTCCCCGCGCACGCTGCGCCCCAGCGCCTCCACCGCACCCGCCGCACGGGCCTTCGCCCGGCAGTGGAAGGCCAGCTCGCACGTGGACAGGCACTCCGGAGCGTATGCCGCGCCGACCGACTCGACCGCCGCGTCCAACTCCGGTGCCGAGCACGCCGGATCGAAGGTCGTGCCCTCCGGCAGCGCCGCGGCGATGTCCTCGATCCGGGTCAGCCTGGTCAGCTGGCGCCGCGTGACCGCGCGCTGCTTGCGCACGTCGACGACCGACGCGGTGGGCAGGTTGGAGAAGTCCTTCGGGCAGACCAGCAGCACCCGGTGACCGGCCTCGGCACCCTCGGTCAGCTCCGCGAGCCGCTCCAGCGCCAGCACGTAGACGGCGGACTGCCGGGCCGCCGCCCCGACCTTCGCCGCGTCGGCGGAGCCGTCGACCATGGGGAAGGACTTGATCTCGATGACCGTCCACGTGCCGTCGGGGTGCACCACCACCGCGTCCGGCTCCAGATGGACCGGGGAGCCCGCCACGTCCAGGGTCAGCATCGGGTGGTCCAGCAGGGCCCAGCAGCCGGCCCCGGTCGCCTCCCGCAGCGCGAGCGCCGTCCGCGCGGAGCGGCCCTGGGGGCCGGCGGCGGCCAGATCGGGCACCAGCACCTCGTGGGGTGCCGGACCGCCGGCGCCGAGGTGCTCGTGCAGCAGCCGCATCAGCTCCGTACCGCCGTCGGCCTTGACCTTGGCCTCGAAGGAGTTGCCCCGGACGAGAGCGAACTGCGACTGCCCGAAGGGCGCCGGTGAGCCGAGCGCCTCGGCCAGCGCCGCCTTGTCCACCCCGGCGCCGTCCAGCAGGGCGCGGCGCCGGCAGCCGGGGTTGGCGGCGAGGGCGGCCAGCGCGCGGGCGTCCAACGGACGTGGCGCGACATCCGGCCCGCGCAGCTCAGCGAGCCGCTGTCGAAGCGTCGTCCCCCGCCGCTCCGGCTCCCGCTCGTGCGGCGGCTTCGGCCCGGGGGACGGGGTGGGCCGGAGCGCCCGGGGCGCCCGCCGTTCCGGCATGGGGGGAGTCTGCGGAGGTGGTCCGCTGGCCAGGGATTCGCTCACCCGCCGAAGTCTCGCATCCGGCACTGACAATCGCGGACTCGGCGGACTTCGCGGTCGGCGCGAGCCGCGGGAAGCGGGTGGAGAGCCGGGCCCCGATCCGGTCGGTGACGCGCATCACCGGGGTGGTCAGCAGGGCTCCGACGCCCATCACGGCGGCGCCCGCCACCGCGTCGAGGAAGTAGTGGTTGGCCGTGCCCATCACCACGAGCGTGGTGACCAGGGGGTACGCGACGGCGGCGGCCCGGACGAGCGGGTGCCGGGCGTGACGCCACAGCACGATCCCGCACCAGAGCGACCAGCCGACGTGCAGGCTGGGCATCGCGGCGTACTGGTTCGTCATCCCACCCAGACCGCGCGGGGCGCTCGCCTCCGCGCCCCACCAGCCGTACGAGCTGTACTGCGCCATCGTGTCGACGAAGCCGTGCGCGGCGTCCAGCAGCCGGGGCGGGCAGGTCGGCATCAGCGTGAAGCCGACGAGACCGAGGACGGTGGACGTCATCAGCCAGGTGCGGGCCCTGCGGTACAGGGTCGCGCGGCGGCGGAAGAGCCAGACCAGGACGGCCGGGGTGACCAGATAGTGCAGCGAGGCGTACGCGAAGTCGGAGGGTATGCCGAGGGCGGGGTGGGCGGTGAACAGCCGGTTGAGCGGGTGCTCGGCGTTGATGTGGAGCGTCTTCTCCAGGCGCAGGATCGCCAGGCCGTGATCGACGGCCGTGGACACGTCGCCGCGCGCCAGGAGCCGGCCCGCCGAGTAGGCCGCGTACACCAGGGCGAGCAGAGGCAGCTCGGTCCACCAACGGGGCCGCGGGCGAGGCTCGGGCACGGTGCTGGCATGCTGCATCCGGTTGCTCTCCATCATGTGTTCAAGCGGCCGACGGCGGGCGTTCAACCGTAAGGCGCGGGTCGGCCGCGATCACCCCTGGGGTGCCCGTCGGACCCCCGTGCGCGCGGATTCTTCTGCGCAGGGAGGGACGCCTGTTCCGCCCCGCGGGTTGCCTTCCGGGGCGGTGCGCGATGATGGAGAAACGGAAGATCCGCGTCGACTCAATGTCGAGTCGACGCCGGACCCATGTCGAGTGGGTGTCGAGCCGATGCCGACTCCTCTTCGACTCGTTTTCGCCTTGATCTCCGGCCTCGGACCCCTTCTCGGGGAATCGGCCCAGATCTCAGTCCAGTTCAGGGAGAGAGCCGTCATGGCACCGCGTATCCTGCTCGCCCGGCACGGCCAGACGGAATGGTCCGTCAGGGGCAACCACACCGGCAGGACGGACATCCCCCTGCTCGACTCGGGCCGGGCCGGCGCCAAGCTGCTCGGCGAACGGCTGCACGGCGGACCGTGGGCGGAGCTGCCGGGTCTCGAAGTGCGCACCAGCCCGTTGCTGCGGGCCAGGGAGACCTGCGACATCGCGGGCTTCGCGGACCGGGCCGAGCCGTGGGACGCGCTCCTGGAATGGGACTACGGGGCGTACGAGGGGATGACCCCGGCGCAGATCAAGGCGATCCGGCCCGACTGGTTCATCTGGCGCGACGGGGTGCCCGAGGGGGAGTCCCTGGCCGAGCTGTCCGCACGCGCCGACCGGATCGTCGAATGGGCCCGCTCGGCCGACCGCGACGTGCTGGTCTTCGCCCACGGTCACATCCTGCGGGCGCTGGGCGCGCGGTGGCTCGGCGAGGACGTGTCGTTCGCGGCGCGCATCAGGCTCGACCCGACGTCCCTCTCGGTACTGGGCTGGGCGTACGGGGCACCGGCGATGGAACGCTGGAACGACACGGGCCACTTGGAGCGTCCGGGGCGGTAGCCGGACGGGACCGGGCGCGCCCCCGGCCCCCGGTCCTCCGGCCCCGGTCCTCCGGCCCCGGTCCCCGGGGCCTTCGAGCCCTTCGGGGCGCCTACGTGGAGACCCCCGACACGGCCGCGTACCGCTCCAGATATCCCCGTACCTCGTCCGTCGCGTCCCGGCGCAGGGCGAGCACCTGCGTCGTGCCCGCCAGCATCGTCCGGATGCGCGAGGACCGGACGCCGTCCAGCAGGTCCAGCACCCGGTGGCCCGCCGTCGCCGCCTCCTCGGCCCGGCCGGCCCGGGCGAGGTCCCAGGCCAGCTCGGCCCGGTACAGCGCCAGGTTCCGGGTGAAGTGCGGGTCCTGGAGCCGGATCGCCCGCCGTGCGTGGCGGGCCGCCCGCGACCAGTCGCCCAGCGCCGACCAGCACTGCGCCTCCAGCATCTCCAGTTCCGCCTCCCGGAAGAACGTCATCCACTCCGGATCGGCGTCGCACGGCCCGCGGTCGAACGCGGTGCGGGCCCGGCCGATCGCCCGTTCGCAGCCCGTCCGGTCCCCGGACCCGGCCCGCCCGCCCGCCTCCCGCAGCGCGAGCAGGGCCAGCAGCCGCGGCGAGCCCAGCGGTCGCGCCGCCCGCTGCCCGGCCTCGGCGGCACGTACGGACTCGCGGGGCCGCCCCGTGTCCCTGGCCAGGAACGACGCGTTGCAGAACGCGTGCGCCTCCAGCGCCGCGTCGCCCGCCACCCGTGCCGTGGCGAGCGCCTCCGCGTAGTGCGAGCGGGCGTCCTCGAACCGGCCGGAGTCATGGGCCAGCCAGCCCACCGAGATGGCCAGTTCGCCCGCCCCGGCGTGGAGCCGGTCGGCGGTGGAGCGCCTGGCGGCGGTACCGGAGTCGAGCAGCGCGTACGCCGTCCGCAACGGCCGCGACGCATCGCGGTACAGTCCGTCGCCGCCGTGCCGGTCGTCGAGCAGCCGGATCCGGCGTACCGCGCTCTCCACGGCACTGACCTCGGCCTCGCCGACCCGGTGCCGTTCGGGTGCGGTGGCCCTGGCGGCGGGTGCGCCGCCGGGACCGGGACCCAGGGGTGCGGCCGCCAGCACGGTGGTGCCGCTCGTCATGAATACGCGACGCAGCACGTCGCTCTCCTCGTCGGTGTCGCTGTGGAGCACAGGGGATTCGCTGTGGAACACAAGGGGTGGGGGGATTTCGGTGGTGGCCCGCGCGGCCCGGCCGCGTACCGTCTCGCGCGGCGAGAAGCCCAGGTCCACCAGGGACATCCCGGGGAACATGTGCAGGAAGACCCGCTCGTACGCGTAGTTGGGACAGCGGATCTCGCCGGACTCCACGCGTCCGATGTACCGGGCGTCGCACGCGACCCGTTCGCCGATCTCGCGGGCGGATCTGCGTACCGCGGCGGCGAACTCCCCGGCGGAGCGCTGTCCGCGCAGCCGTCGGAAGGCGAGGTTGGGAACTGCCCCTGTCGACACCATGGACCAGGACCTCTCTTCTGCAGCCGGGTTCCTGCTTCCGGTGCCCCGGTGTGTCCCGGCGGTGCACGAACGTAGCGGCTGTGACCGGTCGCACAGGGAGTGTTTGCTGATAAAAGGTGCATCTCACCCGCGATCTGCCATGAACTGCCACCCATTGCGGCGGCGCGGCGCCGTAGCCCTTGACGCGGTCGGCGCGTTGGACCCTTCGGAAGACGGAATCCGGCTTCGCCCGGTGATGAGATCCGGCGGTGATGCGCCCAGTGATGAGATCCGGCGATGAGAGGAGAGGTCCCTTGTTGCATCTCGACACGGAGACCGGCTCGCGGACGAGTGCGACGACCCCGACCGCGAAGGCTGTGACGGACGCGACGGATGCCGCACCACCCGCCGCGTCCACGGGGGGCCACGACACCGAACCCTGCGATCTGGTGACCGTTCCGGCCCGTCAGGGACTGGAGGCCGTGGACATCCTGCGCCGGGGCGCCGACCAGGAGGCCGTGGGCCCGGTCCTGCACGACGGAGCCTGTGACACCCTCGGCTTCCTGGTGCCGCCGGGCACGGCCGAGGCGTGGGACGTCCCGGGCAGCGCCTGTACGCGGACCGACGGCCGCGGGCTGAGCGTCCCCGCCGAGCCGCCGACCGGCGACAGCGGCTGGCTGCTGCCGCCAGGGGACGAGGCCCCCGTCACCGACCCGGCCGTGCTGCGGGCCGCCCTCGACCAGGCGGCCCGGCTGATCGAGGCGGCCGACAACTGCCGCTGACCGGCGCCCGCGCGCCCGTGCCCCTGATCGTGCCGGCGCTTGTGCCCGTGACCGCGCCCGCGCCCGTGCGGGTCCCCACGGACCTCCTCCTCCTCGCTACGGGGTCGGCCGCCACGGGCGTCCGGCAAGGGCGCCCATAATGGGCCGGTGGCCGGGGTTCCCCGGCACGGCCGGTCGCGCACCGGTCCGGAGCGATGAGCGGTGAGCAGGCACGAGCGGCAGTGGCACGTCGAGGAGCGTCGAGCGGGGGCGCGACCGCCCGCAAACGATCCGGCCGCAAGGCCGACAGCGGTACCGGGCACGAGGCCGGGCGAGGATCCGGGCGCGGCGGGCGCGGCGCGGAGTCCGTCGCCGAGCAGGTGGACGGTGGTCTCGCCGAGCTGGTGCCCGACCGGGAGCGCCCCCACGCCTGGACGCTGACCCTCGACGGTGCCCCTCAGTCCCATGTGGACCTCGACGATCCCACGTACCTGTCCTTCGAATACCAGCGCAGGATCGGCCACATCGCGGACCTCGTCGCACCGCCCGGGCAGCCCCTGCACGTCGTGCACCTGGGCGGTGGCGCCTTCACCCTGGCCCGCTACATCGCAGCGACCCGGCCGCGCTCCACCCAGCAGATCGTCGAGACGGACGAGGCGCTCGTCCGACTGGTGCGCCGCGAGCTGCCGTTGGACCCGCAGGCCAGGGTCCGGGTCCGTGCCGCCGATGCCCGCGCCGGGCTCGGGAAGGTCCACGACGGCTGGGCGGATCTGGTCATCGCGGACGTCTTCAGCGGTGCCCGCACCCCGGCGCACCTCACCAGTACGGAATTCCTCACCGAGGTGCGACGGGTCCTGAAGCCCGGCGGGAGTTACGTGGCCAACCTCGCGGACGGCCCGCCGCTGGCCCATCTGCGCGGCCAGATCGCCACCGCGGCCGCCGTCTTCCCCGAACTGGCGCTCGCCGCCGACCCGGCCGTCTGGCGCGGCCGTCGCTTCGGCAACGCCGTGCTGCTCGCCTCGGACCTGCCGCCGAAACTCGCGCAACTGACCCGCCGGGTCGCGACCGATCCGCACCCCGGACGCGTCGAACACGGGCGGGTGCTCGCCGACTTCACCGGCGGCGCGGCGGCGGTGACCGACGCGGACGCCAGACCCTCCCCGGCGCCACCGCCGTCGGCGTTCGGCTGACACCTACGGCGGACCGCACCCGTTCACCGGCAGTGCCCGTTCACCGACCGGCCGGTGGCACCGGATCCGGCCGGGCCGCTTTCTCAGGCGATGGTCTCGATGCCCCGGGCCCTGAGGGTCTCGATCGCGTCCGGGACGGTCAGGGTGAGGGAGCGTGCTCCGAGGAACCGCTTCAGGTTCGGTACGAGCTCCAGATCGTCCAACGAGCGGACGTCGAAGAGATCGTCCTCACCGTCCCAGACGGGCGCGCACTCCATGAAAGCCTGGTTCCCGCCGTCGAACGTCAGCTGCTTCACGCTCGCCAGCAGGTCGTCGCCGATCTCCAGCCGCCCGAAGTACGCGCGTGCCTCGTCGAGCACCTGGTACTCCAGGTCGTTCTCCTCCACGTAGGCGTGGAGATCATCGATCCCTCGGGCACGCATGTGGTCCTCGACGCTGAACCGGGGCGTCAGCGTCTCGTCGATGTACATCAGCTGCTCGACGACCAGCAGTTTGAAGTTGAAATCACGAAAGACGGCCATCAGCCACGTAATATCAGCGGCTGCCGACAGCGCCTGCCGACAGCGCCCGCTCACCGAACGGGCGCGGCGGCGGCACGGGGACGGCGGTACGGGGACGACCGCACCGGGCCCGCCCGCCCCCGTACCTCCCGCGTCGACACGCCCCGCACGGACCCGCGTGCGGGCGGCCGGGACGGGCCTGCGCGCCGTCCCCGCGTACGGGCGGACGGGCAGCGTCCGGCCGCGCCGGGCCGTGCCGCGCTACCCCGCCCGGTTCACCGCCGACAGCACCGCCAGGATCGACGCCGTGAGGACGGACGTGTCCCGGCCCGCGCCCCAGCACCGCTTCCCGTCGGTGCCCACCCGGCACTCCGCGTACGCCACCGCGGGACTGCCCTGTCCCGACGTCGTCGCGTGTTCGGTGAAGTCGAGGACGTCCACCTCGATCCCGGCCGCCGCCAGGGCGTGGGCGAACGCCGAGACCGGGCCGTTGCCCGTGCCCTCGTAGTCGCCCTCCCGCTCACCCACTCGCAGGGTGCAGACGAACCGGTGCTCACCGGCCGGGTTCCGGTCCGTGGACCAGGACGTCAGGACCACGTCCCCGTCCCGTCCGGGGACCAGGTACGTCGCCTCGAACAGCTCCCAGAGGTCCTTCGGCGTGGCCTCCAGGCCGCTGTCGTCGGTCGCGGTCTGCACCGTGCGGGAGAAGTCGGCGCGCATCCGGGGCGGCAGGTCCACGCCGTGGCTGCTCCGCAGCAGATGGGCGATGCCGCCCTTCCCCGACTGGCTGTTGACGCGGATGACCGCCTCGTACGTACGCCCCAGGTCCGCCGGGTCGATCGGCAGGTACGGCACCTCCCAGCGCTCCTCGTCGCCACGTGCGCGATGGGCGAACCCCTTGCTGATGGCGTCCTGGTGGGTGCCGGAGAACGCGGTGTGGACGAGCTCGCCGGCGTAGGGGTGGCGGGGCGGTACCGGCAGCCGGTTGCAGTGCTCGACCGTGCGGCGGATCTCGTCGATGTCGGAGAAGTCGATCATCGGGTCCACGCCCTGGGCGTGCAGGTTGAGGGCCAGGTTGACCAGGTCCACGTTGCCGGTGCGTTCGCCGTTGCCGAACAGGCAGCCCTCCACGCGCTGCGCGCCCGCCAGGACGGCGAGTTCGGCGCAGGCGGTGCCGGTGCCGCGGTCGTTGTGCGGGTGGACGGAGAGGATCACCGCGTCCCGCCGGGCCAGGTGGCGGTGCATGTACTCGATCTGGTCGGCGTACACGTTCGGCGTCGCGATCTCCACCGTGGCGGGCAGGTTGTGGATGACCGGCCGGTCCGGAGAGGCGTCCCACAGCTCGGTGAGGCCGTTGCACAGCTCCAGGACGAAGTCCGGCTCGGTGAGGATGAAGACCTCGGGGGAGAACTCGAAGCGGATGTCCGTCCCGGGCAGGGCCCGCGCCAGCCGGTCCATTCGGGCCGCCGCGTCCGTCACCAGGGCGCGCACCTCGGCGCGGCTGCGGCCGAGCACGACATCCCGCCAGACCGGCGCGGTCGGCGTGTACAGGTGGACGACCGCGCGGTCCAGCCCCTCGACGGACTCGAAGGTCCGGTCGATCAGATCCGGCTTGGCCGGGGTGAAGACGACGACGGTGACGTCGTCCGGCACGGCGTCGGTCTCGACCAGGTGCCGTACGAAGTCGAAGTCCGTGCGGCTCGCGGACGGGTAGCCGATCTCGATCTCCTTGTAGCCCATGGCGACGAGCAGGTCGAACATCCGGCGCTTGCGCGGGGTGTCCATCGGTTCGGCCAGCGCCTGGTTGCCGTCCCGCAGATCCACGGGCACCCAGAGCGGGGCCTGTTCGATGCGGGCCTGCGGCCAGGTGCGGTCGGTCAGCGGTACCTCGACGCGGTCGAACGCCGAGCGGTAGCGGTGGGAGGGCATGGAGCTGGAACGCTGCCGGTTCCAGTGGGGCGCGTCGGCGGGCACGGGGCCGCGCGGGGTGCGGATCGTCGGGAAGCGGTGCACCGGCGCCGGAACGGGGCGGTCGGCGGTCGGGGAAACGGGGCTCTCGGACATGGAAACGGTCTCTTCTCGCATCGCCGGATGCGACCGGCACAACGCACGGCACCCACGGCGGGGTGCCGGTCGCTTCAGGCCCCGCCGCGGCAGCCGAGAAGAAGGAGACCGCTGTGCGTCATGCCGGTACAGTAGCCAGAAAGCAAGTCCTCAGACAACCTGACAGGTGAATTCGGTGTCCTCGCTCGGTCCGCTCCGCCCCAGCCCCCTGGTCGAACAGGCCACGCACCGTCTGCGCGAGCAGATCACCGGGGGGCACTGGCCGGTCGGTACGAAGATCCCCGGCGAGACCAGCCTCGCCAAGACGCTCGGCGTGGGCCGTTCCACCGTCCGTGAGGCGGTCCGCACCCTGGCCACCCTCGGCCTGCTCCAGTCCCGCCAGGGCGCGGGCGTCTTCGTCGTCGCGGACCGGGTGACGGAGGACTGGCCGACCAGGCTGCGCCGCGCCTCGGTCGCCGACGTCTACGAGGTGCGCATGCTGATCGAGGTCCAGGCAGCCCGGCTGGCCGCCCGCCGCCGCACGGACGAGGACCTGGTCGCCCTGGACGCGGCGCTCGCCGCGCGGCGAGCGGCGGGCGGCGGGGCGGACGCGGAGTTCGTGGACGCGGACATCGCGCTGCACGCGGCGGTGGTGGCCGCCGCCCACAACCCCGTACTCACCGATCTGTTCGGCGAGTTCGCCCCCGCGCTGCGGCAGGGGCTCATCGACCTCGTGGACCTGCTGGGGCTGCGTCGCGAGGACCCGGACCACGGCGACGCCACCCATGACGCGCTGGTGCGGGCCGTGGTGGCCGGCGACGCGGAGTCCGCGGGACGGGCCGCCCAGGCCGAACTGGAGGCCACGCTGGCCCGGTTGAGGTCGGCGTAGGCCGTGTCGTCGAAGTGTCGTCGAGGCGTCGTCGTTCGGCCGGGGCCGGGCCGTGCGGCGTCCGGCGCTTCCCCGAGTTCCCGGCTTCGCTCGAACAGGGAAGGCCCCATCAATCGCGAGTGGAGGGCCGACGTCGCACCGGGCGACGAGGACGAGTCCGGCGACGCCGCGAGCGTGTGCGCCAGGCGTCGCACGCCAGGCGGCACTTCGCGACACGGCACAGGCGTCACGAACCGCGGACGCCGCACGGACAGGCGGTCTGGCTGACGCAGTTGCCGTGGTCGTCGTATTCGTGGACGACGCTCCTGGCGCCGGGGCACCCCGGCGTGGAGTCACACGGTATGGCGTGATCTTCCTGGTGTCCCATGGGGGTACCTCGCCTTATGGTCGGGCTGGGCTCCCACCCCCGCAGGCATCCGGTGCAGTGCCAGTGCCACGTGTCCGGGGCCGCCGGAGAGGTGCGACTGGTGTCCCGCCAGAGCGCCCGACGGTCCGGGCAGTGGGGACATGACGGCGGCCGGTGTGCCATGGGGCCTCCCGCGCGGCTCCGTACGGGGTCCGGCCGGGGCGGGTCGGCCGGTTGCGGGAGCTCCGGGCTCTTGGGGATTTCAGGAACGTGTCGTGCCGCGCGCGCCCGTTCGCCCGGGGCTGACGGCACCGGGCTGCCGGGGCGGTCGGAGGTGCCGCTGCCATGGCGGCCGGGAGACACCGGGACGGCTCGCGGCGGGGCCGCCGGGTTACCGCGGTCGTGCGTCGGCGCAGCAGGGCCCGGTCCACACCTCGGTGTCGAGGACGTGGGCGCCGAGCCGGTCGGGGATGACACCGACGCGGACCGTGCCGGTGGTGAGGGGCGTCCTGCACCAGACACAGGCGCGGCCGGCGGCCTGGTCCCACGTCAGCGTCCTCGGGTCGGGAAGGGGGCGGGCGGAGGCGGTGGTGGTCACTGCGTCTCTTCTCTGTAGATCTCGGCCCAGACGACGTCGCCGTTCCCGGTGCGGTCGTGGCCGTACCGGTCGGCGGTGCCGAGAGTGCGGAGGATGGCGGACCGGGTGTCGGGGCTCAGATCGGCGGGGAGGTCGGCCTCGATCCGGATCGCGTCGGCCGTCTCCGTGATGCGCGGCTCGCTGTTGGTCGCCGCGGAGAGCAGCGAAGCGAGCGCGACGACATGTGGAAGCGCGACAGACATAGACATCCCCTGACGGTCGGCCGTCACGGTTCGTGAGGCTGAATATTCAGCTTCGACCTGATGGGTTAGCTTTGTCAATGTCGCCGTACAACGTTCGGAGTTCGCGCACATGCCACGTGAAGCGCCCTATCTGCGAGTGGCCGCCGCTCTGCGCGCCCGTATCGAAGCGGGTGAATGGGTCGTGGGCGACAAGCTCCCGTCCCGGGCCCGGATCGCCGAGGAATACGGCGTGGGCCAGTCCGTCGCCCAGCGCGCCATGGAGCGCCTGATCATCGAGGGCATCCTCGAAGGGCGTGCCGGATCCGGCACCTACGTACGCCGACCGCGCGAGCGGCTGCGCATGGTCCGCTGCCGGAACCGCGAGGGCGGCGGGGCGACGTTCCACGCCGACATGCACAAGCAGGTCCGCACCGGAACGTGGGAGTCCCGCAGCGCCGCCCGCACCCCGGCCCCGGTCCACATCGCCGAACGGCTGGCCATCGAGCCCGGTGATCTCTGTGTCGTCACCCATTACGAGTTCCTCGCCGACGGGCTTCCCGCTCAGCTCTCCGAGTCGTGGGAGCCCATGGCCATCACCGACGGCACCCCGATCGTCCTGCCCGAGATGGGCCCGCACGCCGGTGCCGGCGTCATCGCGCGGATGCGGTCGATCGGCGTCGTCATCGGGGGTGCCGTCGAGGTGCCCCGTCCGGCCCGCGCCTCGCAGGAGCAGGCCAACCTGCTGGGCGTAAGCGTGGGCGACCTGATCACGGTGGTGGAGCGGACCTACTACGACACCGACGGGCAACCGGTCGAGACCGCGGACATCATCGTTCCCGATGTGCGCTGGGAGATCGCCTACGAGTTCGCCGTCGACCAGCCCGAGACCCTGCCCGACCCGGGTGCCTGACCGTGGACGCCCGGACTCCGGGTGCCGTCCCCGCGGGGACGTGGCCCCAGGTGCGGGCGTGGCCCCGGATTCGTGAACCCCGCGTTTCCGCCCGCCCGTTCCCGAGTGCGGGAACATGAAGAAGGGCTGACCCGTTTTCACGGGTCGGCCCTTGACCGTTCAGGGTGAGTAACGGGACTCGAACCTGTTTAGTACTCCAGTCTGGTTTCGCGATCTTGTGGCCGTACCCGGCCGGGAACGGGTACGGCCACCGCGTGATCATCGGTTGGTGTGTGGACAAACGAAGA
>NZ_JBEZVN010000033.1:0-55954 GCF_040636995.1 Streptomyces sp. NPDC032161
GCTCGACACAAGTTGATCTATCAGGACGTCCCGTTGCGTCATCCACCAGGACTTGACCTGCGACTCAAGACTCAAACGCAACGGCGTTGAGCTCTAAGCGCGGCCTGATATGACTGTCCACTCGAACCTTGCCGCGCAAGGCGTCAGTCGGAAGCTCCTGGCCGCCAGGATGGGCGGCCAGGAGCTTCCGACTGACGTAGGAGAATCAGGCCGGCAGGTAGACCGACTTCCACTCCAGGTAGGCGTTCAGGCCCTCGGGGCCGAGCTCGCGGCCCAGGCCGCTGGCGCCCCGCCCGCCGAAGGGAGAGTTGAAGTCGAGGTCGTAACCGTTGATCCCGATGGTGCCCGTGCGGACCCGGCGAGCGATTGCCGTGCCCCGCTCCTCGTCGGTGGTCCAGACGGAACCCCCGAGGCCGAATTCGGAATCGTTGGCGAGAGCCACGGCTTCGTCGTCCGAATTGTAGGGGGTGACCACGAGAACGGGGCCGAAGATCTCCTCGCGGAAGACGCTCATCTCCGGCCGCACGTCGCCGAGCACCGTCGGCGCGAGGTACCAGCCGCGGTCCAGGTTGGCGGGGCGACCGCCGCCAGCGGTGAGCGTGGCACCCTCTGAGCGCGCGGAGGAGATGTAGCCTTCGACGCGCTCGCGTTGCCGGGCGGAGATCAGCGGACCGACGGCCGTGGCCGGGTCCAGCGGGTCGCCGACCGGCAGCCCGGAGGCGAGGGTCGACACCGCGGCCAGGACCTCGTCGTAGCGGGCGGCGGGGGCCAGAATGCGGGTGCTGAGGTAACACGTCTGGCCGTTGTTGGCGAACGAGGCGCCCACCAGGCCCGCCATGGTGGCCTCGAGATCCGCGTCGTCCAGCACGATGGCCGCGGATTTGCCGCCCAGCTCCAGGGTGACGGGCCGCAGCAGCCGTCCGCAGACCTCGGCAATGGCGCGGCCGGCGGGTGTGGAGCCGGTGAAGGCGACCTTGTCGACGCCGGGGTGGGCCACGAGAGCCTCGCCGACCTCAAGTCCGCCGGGCACGATGTTCAGCACGCCGGGCGGCAGGCCCGCTTCGTCGGCTGCCTCGGCAATGACGTAGGCGTCCAGGGACGTCTCCAGCGCCGGCTTGAGCACGACCGTGCAGCCCGCGGCGAGGGCCGGGGCGATCTTCATCATCCCGAGGACCTGCGGGTAGTTCCACGGCACGATGGCCGCGACCACACCGACCGGTTCCCGGCGCACGAGCGTGGTGGCGCCGGTGAACGAGGGCCGTCGCTCCTCCCACTCCAGAGTGCGGGCGAGGCCTGCGTAGTAGCGCAGAACGGCGGCCGGCCCGTACGCATTGACCAGCGGGGACATGGCGATGGGCATGCCGTTCTGGCGGGTGACCAGGCGTCCCAGTTCATCCGCGCGGGCCTCGATGGCGGCGGCGAACCGCTCCATGGCGTCGGCTCGCTCGGCCGGGCTCGCGGCGGCCCACGGCGCGCCCGGGGCGTCGAGGGCCCGGCGGGCGGCGGTAGCCGCGACGTCGACGTCCTTGGCACCGGCGATGGGGATCCGACCGATCTCCTGCTCGGTGGAGGGCGAGACGACGGTGTGTGTGGTCGTGCTGAGCGGCTGCTGCAGGCTGCCGTCGATGTAGAGGGAGGTGTGTTCCCTGTATGTGTCCATGTCGGGTCCCTGTGATCGGCTCGGGGGAGAGAGCGGGGAGAACGTGGGTCCTACCGGGGTGCCATGCGGATCGCGCCGTCGAGCCGGATGACCTCGCCGTTGAGCATGGGGTTCTCGACGATGTGCTGGACCAGCGCGGCGTACTCGGCGGGGCGGCCCAGGCGGCTGGGGTGGGGGACCTGGGCGCCGAGCGACGCCTTGGCCTCCTCGGGCAGCGAGGCGAGCATCGGCGTCTCGAACAGGCCCGGGGCGATGGTCATGACGCGGATGCGGCTGCCGGCCAGGTCCCGCGCGACGGGCAGGGTGAGACCGACGACTCCGGCCTTGGAGGCGGCGTACGAGGCCTGCCCGATCTGCCCCTCGTACGCGGCGACGGACGCGGTGTTGACGATCACGCCGCGCTCCTCGCTGTCGGCCGTCGGCTCCTGCGCGGCCATGCGGGCTGCCGCCAGCCGGATCACGTTGAACGTGCCGATGAGGTTGACCTGGACGATGCGGTTGAAGTCGGACAGCGGCAGCGGGCCCGACTTGCTGAGCGTGCGGACGGCGTTGCCGATGCCCGCGCAGTTGACTGCGATCCGCAGCTCGCCGAGGTCCGCCGCGGCGTCGAGCGCAGCCGTCACGTCGGCCTCGCTGGTGACGTCGGTGGGCGCGAAGACGGCCCGGTCGCCCAGTTCGGTGGCCACGGCCTTGCCGTCGGATGAGGCGAGGTCGGCGAGGACCACCGAGGCACCCGCGTCGAGGAGCTGCTTGGCGGTGGCGAGACCGAGGCCCGAGGCCCCACCGGTGACGAGCGCGACGCTGCCTGCGATGTTCATTCTGGGTATCTCCTGGGTTGTGAGAATGGGTGACGTATCGTCAGAGGCGTTCGATGATCGTGGCGTTGGACATGCCGCCGCCCTCGCACATGGTCTGCAGGCCGTAGCGGCCGCCGGTCGCCTCCAGGTGGTTGACCAGGGTGGCGAGCAGCCGGGTGCCGGAGGCGCCGAGCGGGTGGCCCAGGGCGATGGCGCCGCCGCGGGGGTTCAGCCGCTCCGGGTCGGCGTCGAACTCCCGCTGCCACAGCAGCGGGACCGGCGCGAAGGCCTCGTTGACCTCGTACGCGTCGATGTTGTCGAGGGACAGGCCGGACCGCGCCAGGACCTTGCGGGTGGCGGGCACGACGCCGTCGAGCATCAGCAGCGGGTCGGAGCCGGTGACGGAGAAGGAGCGGAAGCGGGCGCGCGGGCGCAGGCCGAGCCGCCCGGCGGTGGCGGCGCTCATGATGAGGGCGGCGGAGGCGCCGTCCGTGAGCGGGGAGGAGTTGCCAGGCGTGATCCGCCAGCCGATCTCGGGGAAGCGCTCGGCACCCGGAACTCCCTGAAAGGCGGGCTTGAGGCCGGCAAGGCCCTCGGCCGTGGTCGTCGGGCGGATCGTCTCGTCCACGCGGTGACCGTCGACCGGGACGATCTCGTTCTCGAAACCGCCGGCCTGCGTGGTGGCCTGGGCGAGCTGGTGCGAGCGGGCCGCGAAGGCGTCCAGCTCCTCGCGGTCCAGCTTCCAGCGTGCGGCGAGGATCTCCGCCGACAGCCCCTGGGGCACCAGACCCTCGGGGTAGCGCTCACGCACGCGCATGCCGACGGTGTCCCCGCCGGAGGCGCTGGAGCCCATCGGCACGCGGCTCATCGACTCCACGCCGCACGCGATGACGACGTCGTACGCCCCCGCCAGCACGCCCTGCGCGGCGAAATGCCCGGCCTGCTGGCTGGAGCCACACTGGCGGTCGATGGTCGTCGCGGCCACGGACTCGGGGAACCCCGCGGCCAGCAGCGCGGTGCGGGTGATGTTGAGGGCCTGCTCGCCGGACTGCGAGACGCAGCCGCCGATGACGTCGTCCACCAGGGCGGGGTCGAGGTTGTTGCGCTCGACGAGCGCGCTGAGCACGGTGGCCAGGAGGTCGACGGGGTGGTGGCCGGACAGGGCCCCGCCGGGCTTCCCCCTGCCGGACGCGGTACGGATCACATCGACGATGACGGCGTCGTTCTTGCTGGGCATCTGGGTTCCTTCTCTGCTCAAGTCGTTTGAAGGCGGCTGAAATCGCGAGCTCAGCGGCCGGTCCATCGCGGTGTGCGCTTCTCGGCGAACGCGCGTGGCCCTTCCTTGGCGTCGTCGCTCGCGTTGATCTCCTGCCAGGTGCGGTCGTTCTCGGCCCACGCCGCCGCCTCGCCGGCGGTCTCGGCGTACGTCATCAGGTGCTTCACGGCCCGCAGGGCCAGCGGGGCACCGGCCGCGACCTGCTCTGCCAGTTCCAGGGCGATGTCCACGGACTTGCCGGCCGTGGCGACTCGGTTGACCAGTCCCCAGGCGGCGACCGTGGAGGCGTTGACGGGTGCGCCGGTGAGTGCGATCTCCAGGGCGACGTTGCGCGGGAGGCGCTGCTGGAGCCGCAGCACTCCGCCAGCCGCCGGGAACAGACCGTGGCGTACCTCGGGCAGCCCGAAGGTGGCGTTCTCGTCGGCGACGACGAGATCGCAGGCGAGAACGATCTCAACGCCGCCGCCCAGGGCAAGGCCGTTCACTGCGGCGATCACGGGCTTGCCGAGTGGGTGCCGGACGAGGCCCGCGAAGCCCCACTCGGGATGCAGGGGATCCATCACATCGCGGCCGGCCGCGGCTTCCTTGAGGTCCATGCCGGCGCAAAAGGCGCGTCCCGCCCCAGTGAGGACGGCGACGCGCAGGCTGTCATCCGTGGCGAATTCCTCCAGCGCCGCTCCGACGGCCGCCGAGAGGTTCGAGTCCACCGAGTTCAGGGCGCTGGGCCGGTTGAGCGTGATCAGAGCGATGCCGTCGCGCCGCTCCAGTGTGGCCGCCGGTGCGTGTCCGTCCGACTGTACGTCCGCCATGTGCTGTCTCCTTGACTGCCCCAGGGGGAGCTACTTAACGTTCGTTAGAGGCGGACGTTAGGCCGAGTGTCTTGATGGCGTCAAGGGCCCGTTGTCGAACGCGTTCCCAATCACCGCTAAACCGGTCAAAATAGGCTCATGCGACCAAGAATTCTGAGGCCAGGCACTTGACCGCTGCCAGAAGTTCTCCCAAGATGCCGAACGAACGCTAAATAGCCTCCCTCCAGAGCCGCGAGGACCCGCATGGCTATCGATCTCACCCCCGAGCGCCGGCCGGCCGAACTTCGCGACCGGACCGCTGCTCTCGTGCGGACGGTCACGCGTCCGTCCGGGCTCGACACGCTCCGCTGGCCCGGCGCGACGGAGGGAATCCGACGCCGCACCCTTCAGCAGGCTGCTCGGTGCGCCGGGGCCCACGCTCCGGCCGTGCCAGCGGAGCCGGATGCCTGGCGCCTGACGCTGGAGCAAGCCGCACCCAGCCTCCCGGGGCGGTTCGCCCCGGACTGCGCCGTCTCCGCCCACCCGCGGGAAACGTGGCCCTTTCGCTCCTGCGACGGTCCGTCCCGCACCCACTGCTGGTCGATCGCCCGACGGGCCCTGAGGGACGCCGCGACAAAGGAGCCGAACCGATGAAGAGCACGATGATGGACTGTGACCTGCAGATAGCCGATCTGCTGAGGCACGGGCAGCGGGCCCACGGGAGAAGCCGTGTAGTCCGGTGCTCCCAGGACGGAGGAGGCCACTGGTCCTTCGCCGAGACGGGCGAGCGCGCCGAGCAGCTGGCGGCGGCCCTGACGCGGCTCGGCGTCGAGCGGGGCGATCGCGTGGCCACCCTGTGCTGGAACACTCCTGAGCACGTGGTCGCCTACCTGGCCGTCCCATCTATGGGGGCCGTGCTCCACACCCTGAACCTGCGGCTGCACCCCGACCAGCTCGGCTACGTCATCGAGCACGCCGAGGACCGTGTGCTGCTGGTGGACTCCACCCTGCTCGACATGCTCGGACAGGTGCGCGAGCGGCTCGGCACCGTCCGCCACGTCGTGGTCATCGGTGAGGGCGAGCTCCCCGAGCTGCCCGGCCAGGTCGCCGTCCACCGCTGGGACGACCTCCTCGCCGCGGAACCGCCGGGCTTCTCCTGGCCCGAGGTCGACGAACGCTCGGCCGCCGCCCTCTGCTACACCACCGGTACCACCGGTGACCCGAAGGGCGTCGCCTACAGCCACCGCTCGATCGTCCTGCACACGCTCGGCATGCTCGGCGGCGCGATCTCGGGCATGACGGATCGGGACCGTGTCCTGCCGATCGTGCCGATGTTCCACGCCAACGCGTGGGGATGGCCGTACTGCGCCTGGCTGGCGGGCTCCGATCTGATCATGAACGGCCGGAACCTGCACATACCCGACCTCGCTCGCATCATCAACGAGGAACGGCCCACCGCGGTCGCCGCCGTGCCCACCCTCTGGAACGGCCTGCTCCACCACGGCGAGCATCACCCGCTGGACCTGTCCTCCGTTCGCCTGGCCGGCTGTGGCGGTTCTCGCCCGTCGCGTGCCCTGGTCGTCGGGTTCAAGGAGCAGTACGGAGTCCAGCTCAAGCAGGCCTGGGGCATGACCGAGACCAGCCCGCTGGCCAGCTGGTCGGCACCGCCGCGCGACACCTCCGACGACGAGGACGTCGACTGGATGATCAAGAGCGGCCGGGTGGCGCCCATGGTCCAGGTCCGCGTGATGGGTATGGACGGCACCGAGCAGCCCTGGGACGGGAAGTCGGTCGGCGAACTGCAACTGCGCGGCCCTTGGGTCACCGGTTCGTACCTGCACACCGAGATCACCCCTGACAAGTTCACCGACGGCTGGCTGCGCACCGGCGACCTCGGCACTGTCGAGCCCGGCGGCTGGATCGTCGTGCGCGACCGGCTCAAGGACGGCATCAAGAGCGGCGGCGAGTGGATCTCCACGGTCGAACTGGAGAACGCCATCGCCGAGCACCCGGCGGTCATCGAGGCGACCGTTGTCGGAGTTCCCGACCCGAAGTGGGACGAGCGCCCCCTGGCCTGTGTCGCGCTGGCCGAGGGTGCCTCCGTCACGTCGGCCGAACTCCGTCAGTTCCTGGAGGGACGTGTCGCGCGCTGGTGGATTCCCGAGCGCTGGACGTTCCTTGACGAGGTTCCCAAGACCAGCGTCGGCAAGTACGACAAGCGGGCCGTCCGACGGATGTACCAGGGCGGGGAGATGCACGTGGAGAAGGGCGGTACGGACGCGTGAACCTCAACGGAACCGGCCCGCTGGCCGGACTGCGCGTCCTGGAGATAGCCAGCATGGCCCCGGGTCCCTTCGCCTGCACCCTCCTGGCCGATCTCGGCGCCGAGGTGCTGCGCGTGGATCGCGCCTCCGACGTCGACCCGAAGACGATCCGCTCAACCGATCCCCTCGCCCGGGGGCGGCGTTCGATCGCCGTCGACCTCAAGCACCCCGACGGCGCCGCGCTTGTGCGCCGGCTCGCCTCGCGCGCGGACGTGCTGGTGGAGGGCTTCCGGCCCGGAGTGGCCGAACGCCTGGGCATCGGTCCCGAGGACGTCCTGGCCATCAACCCGCGCTTGGTGTACGGGCGCATGACGGGATGGGGCCAGAGCGGTCCGCTCGCCGCCCGGGCCGGCCACGACATCAACTACATCGCCGTGTCCGGTGCACTGGGCCTGGTAGGCCCGGCCGACGGGCCCCCGGTGGCGCCGGTGAACCTGGTCGGCGACTTCGGCGGTGGTGGCATGCTGCTGGTGGTCGGCATCCTGGCCGCGCTGTACGAACGGCAGCGCTCGGGCCAAGGCCAGGTCGTCGACGCGGCCATGGTCGACGGAGCCGCGTTGCTCACCGCGGCACTGCACGGCATGCGGGCGGCGGGCCAATGGCCCGGCGGCCGCGGCGAGAACATCCTCGACGGAGCGGCCCCCTTCTACACGACGTACGAGACCGCCGATGGCGAGTTCATGGCGGTGGGCCCGATCGAAGAGCGGTTCTACGCCCAGCTCCTGGACGGCCTCGGCCTGGCCGACGAGCCCGACCTCCCCGCGCAACACGACCGCGAGCGCTGGCCCGAGCTGCGGCAGCGGCTGGCCGCCGCGTTCAAGGAGCACACCCGCGACGAGTGGACCGCCCTCTTCGAGCCGACCGACGCCTGCGTCGCTCCGGTACTCAGTCCGTGGGAGGCCCACGAGCATCCGCATAACGTGTCGCGTTCCGTCTTCGCGGAGACGGACGGCGTACGCCAGCCGGGGCCGGCGCCCCGCTTCGACCGTACCCCGGGCGCCATCCAGTGCCCCCCGCCGGTCGCGGGGCAGGACAGCCGTATCGCTCTCTCCGACTGGGGAGTCGACGACTCAGACGCCGATCGTCTGCTCGCGGCGGAGGCCGTTGTCCAGCACCCGCACGCGGGAGAGATCCGATGAGACTCGGCCTGAACATGGGCTACTGGGGCCGCGACGGGGGAGCCGAACCGCTGCGGCTGGCCTTGGAAGCGGAACGTCTCGGATACGACGTCGTCTGGGCTGCCGAGGCCTACGGATCGGACGCCGTCACGGTGCTCTCGTGGCTCGCAGCCCGCACCACGCGCCTCGGACTCGGGTCGGCGGTCATGCAGATCCCCGCCCGCACACCGGCGATGACCGGCATGACCGCCGCCACCCTGGACACCCTGTCGGAGGGGCGCTTTCAGCTGGGACTGGGGGTCTCCGGGCCTCAGGTCTCGGCAGGCTGGCACGGCGTCGAGTTCGGCAAGCCCCTGGGCCGCACACGGGAGTACATCGAGGTCGTACGGTCCGTCGTACGACGCGAACTCGTCCGCCACGACGGTGAGCACTACCCGTTGCCCCTGCCGGGCCCGGACGGCCGTCCGGGGAAGCCGCTGAAGCTGATCATCCAATCTGTGCGAGCGGAGATCCCCGTCTATCTGGCGGCCGTCGGCCCGCGCAACGTCCGCCTGGCCGGCGAGATCGCGGACGGCTGGCTCGCCATTTTCTACGCTCCCTCCCACGCTGACGAGAACCTTGCCCAACTCCGCGCCGGCCGTGGCGAGCGAGGATTGACGGGATTCGACATCGTGGCGACCGTCCCCGTGTCGGTCGGGGACGACCTCGAAGCCTGCGCCGACCGGGTCCGCGACTACGTGGCGCTCTACGTCGGCGGCATGGGGCCCCGCGACAAGAACTCCTACAACGCAAAGGCCCGTGCGCTGGGTTATGAGAAGGAGGCCCGGTTCGTCCAGGACCTCTACCTGTACGGCGACACGGAGGGGGCGGCGGCCGCAGTGCCATTCGGGCTGATCGACGAGACCAGCCTGCTCGGCCCCGTGGACCGGATCGCCGACCGCCTTGCCGCCTTCGCCGCCAGTGGCGTTACCACCCTGTCCATCACCCCCTACGGCGACACCTATGAGGAGAAGGCGGCCGCCTTGGCCGCCGTCGCCGAAGCACTCCACCGCGCGAACATCTGAGGAGAGTCACCGTGCAGCGCACCCTCTACGACCAGGATCACGAGGACTTCCGGGACGTCGTGCGGGAGTTTCTCGCCCGTGAGGTCGTCCCGCACCAGGAGCGCTGGGAGAGCGAGCGCCTCATCGACCGCAGCGCGTGGATCGCCGCCGGCAAGCAGGGCCTGCTTGGCCTTGCCGCCCCCGAAGAGTACGGCGGAGGCGGGCAGGCGGACTTCCGCTACCGCACCGTCATGATGGAGGAGTTCGCCAGGATCGGCGCCGCGTCGTTCGAGTCCGGCATCAGCGTCCAGGACGACATCGTGCTGCCGTACCTGCTCGACCTCGGCACCGCGGAGCAGAAGCGCCGCTGGATCCCCGGCATCTGCACGGGCGAGACCATCACCGCGATCGCCATGACGGAACCCGGCGCGGGCAGCGACCTGCAGGGGATCCGCACCACCGCCGTCCGCGACGGCGACGACTGGATCATCCACGGCTCCAAGACCTTCATCACCAGCGGCATCCTGTCCGACCTGGTCATCGTGCTCGCCCGCACCGACCCGGCCGCCGGGGCCCGCGGCATGAGCCTGTTCGTCCTCGAGCGGGGCATGCCCGGCTTCACCCGGGGGCGCAAGCTGGACAAGATCGGACTGCACGGTCAGGACACCGCGGAGCTGTTCTTCGACTCGGTCCGGGTGCCGGCGTCCAACCTCCTCGGCACCGAAGGTCGCGGCTTCATGCACCTCATGGAGCGCCTGCCACGCGAGCGCATGGCGATCGCGGTATGGGCCCAGTGCGTCACGGAGACCGCCCTGCAGCAGACCCTGGAGTACTGCACCAGTCGCACCGCCTTCGGAAAGCCCGTCGCCGACTTCCAGCACAGCCGCTTCCTGCTGGCCGAACTGACCACGGAGGCGGATGTCACTCGCATCTACCTGGACCGTGCCATCGAGGCGATCAATGACGGAACCCTGTCCGCCGTAGATGCGGCCAAGGCGAAGTGGTGGGCTACCGAACTTCAGACGAAGACCCTCGACCGCTGCCTCCAGCTCCACGGCGGCTACGGCTACACGGTGGAATACCCCATCGGGCGCGCCTTCCTCGACGCCCGAATCCAGACCATCTACGGCGGGACCACCGAGATCATGAAGGAGATCATCGGCCGGTCCCTGACAACCAGCGGAAAGGCGGCCGGCCGATGAGGCGCGACCACTGGCTCAGGCACATCGAGCAGCTCGATCCCGAACGGGACTTCGAGGAGATCCACCGCATGGCGGCCTACCACGAATTCCCCTGGGACACCGTGCAGGCCCTCGGGTTCGCCCTCTACCGCACCTACGCCGTGCCCAGCATCGGCGGACTGCTCGCCAAGACCGGGGAGCTCACCGAGCGTTCGCAGAAGCGGTACGACGACACCATCCTCATCCTCGACGCCGTCGCCGAACACGGTCTCGGCTCGCGGCAGGGGCACGACGCGGTGCGCCGTATGAACCAGATGCACAAGCGCTACGACATCTCCAACGACGACTTCCTCTATGTGCTGGCCACCTTCGTCGTCGTTCCCAAGCGTTGGATGGACACCTACGCCTGGCGCTCGTACAGCCCCAATGAGGTGCGCGCCGTCACCAACTACTACCGGGCGCTGGGCAAGCACATGAACATCCAGGACATCCCGGAGACGTACGGGGAGTTCGAGCGGCTCCTCGATGACTACGAGCGGCAGCACTTCGCGTACGACAAGGGAGGTGCGGCCGTGTCCGACGCCACCCTTGACTTGCTGGCCTCCTGGTATCCCGGCCCGTGCGGATCGGTCATGCGCACGGTGACGGTCTGCTTGATGGACGACCCGTTGCTGAAGGCCTTCGGCTACCGCCGACCGAATCCGGTCGTGCGGGCGGTGGTACGCGGCGGTCTTCACGTACGAGCCCGCCTGCTGAGCCTGATGCCAGCGCGTCGCGAGCCGTTCTTCGCCCGGCAGTCGCCCAACGTGCGCGGCTACAAGAACGGCTACCGGATCTCCGAACTCGGCACGTTCCCGCCGGGCACCTGCCCCGTCCCGCACGAGGGCGGTGCGGCCGACCGCGCAACACCAGAGGGGAAGACCCCATGACGACCGTTGTCGACATAGCGAGCCCTGCCGGGGTTGACCTTGCTGCCCTCAGCCGCTGGTTCGACAAGCACGTCCCAGGCTGTCAGGGCCCTCTGACGTCGACCGTGCTTCACGGTGGCCGCTCCGACCTCACCTACCGGGTCACCGACGGCCACTCCTCGTGGGTCGTGCGCCGGCCGCCGCTCGCAGGGGGCACCCTCACGGAGCACGCCCTCGGTTGCGAGTTCCGGGTGATGTCCGCTCTGCGTGACCGGGGCGTCGCCGTGCCCGAGCCCCTCGTGCACTGCTCCGACGAGGAAGTGATCGGCGCCCCGTTCACGGTCGTGGCGTACGTCGAGGGACGAGTCCTGCGCTCCCGCGCGGACACGGTCGGTCTCACCCCTTTCGAGCTGCTGCGCTGTTCCACCGGCCTCGTTGAACAGCTGGCCCGGCTGCACGCCGTCCCGTACCTCGAAGCTGGACTCGCCGGCTGGGGCAAACCCCAGGGATACCTGAGGCGCCAGCTTGAACACTGGCGCACCCAGTGGGACGTAGTCGCCACCCGCCCGATGCCCGAACTGCTCCGGCTGTACGAGGCGTTGGAAGACGCCGTCCCGAACGAGAGCGGCGCGTCGATCCTGCACGGGGATTTCCGGGTCGACCACACCATCCTTGATCCGGCCGACCTCAGTCGGGTGCGAGCCGTCGTGGACTGGGAGCTGGCCACCCTTGGCGACCCCCTTGCCGATCTCGGCACCTTCCTCGCCTACCGGCACCCGGTCGTCGACGCGTTCCTCGACTCGCCCGCTGCGACCGACCCCGGCTTCCCGAGCCAACTGGACCTCGCCGAGCAATACGCCCTGGTCAGCGGGCGTGACATCACCCTGCTGCCGTTCTACCAGGCGCTGGCGTACTTCAAGATCGCCGTGATGGCGGAAGGAGCCCACGCCCGCCAACTCCAGGGAGTCGGACCGAGGAAGCCCCGATCGAGCGTCGGCTCCTCCGTTCCGGATCTGGTGACGGCCGGACTCGCCCTGGTGGGGCGCGCGCCCTGATAACACCGGCCGGGTCTCAGGGGGGCACGTTCATCAGCACAAGCATTCGGGGACCCCGCCCTCGCCGCTGCCGATGTGGCTGATGTGCGCCGTCGTGGACTGAAAACGGTCCCTGCGCGGCGCCCGCGGTCGCCGATATCGGCACCCTCTCGCCTACCGCGCCCGGCTGCCGACGGCCCGAGCGCGATGGGTTCACCTTGCAGGAATCTCGATGAGGAGACTCCATGAACGAAACAACCGAGCAGGACAAGCACCCCAGAGCCGCAGCCCGCATGGCCGCGGCCGCTGCTGCCATCGAGTGGTACGAGTACTTCACCTTCGGCAACGCCTCGGCACTGATCTTCGCATCGGTGTTCTTCGGCCCCCTCGGTGGAATGGGCGGTGTCCTCGCATCGTTCGCCGTCTTCGCGGTCGGTTTCGGCGCCCGTCCGATCGGCGGCATCGTTGCCGGCCACCTCGGGGACCGGAAGGGCCGCAAGCCCATGCTGGTGTGGTCGCTGGTGACCATCGGCGTTGGCACCGCCGCCATCGGGCTGCTGCCGACCTATCACACCGCCGGTATCATCGCCCCCGCATTGCTGGTGCTGCTGCGGATCGTGCAGGGTCTTGCCGTAGGCGCCATGTACGGGGCCTCGGCGCTGTTGGCCACCGAGCACGCACCCAAGGGCCGGATCGGGATCTTCGGCAGCGCAGTGACTCTGGGCGTTCCGATCGGCCTGATCACCGCCAACCTGGTGTTCATGGGGGTTTCCTCGCTGGTCGGAGCCGATGGCTTCGCGGCCTGGGCCTGGCGCATCCCGTTCCTGTTGGGCGCGGTGGCTGTCCTGCTCGCCTGGCGGGTACACGTGACCGTGGAGGAGACGCCCGAGTTCCAGCGGGCCGCGGCGGCTCGCGCCAGCGGCGGCACGGGGTCGCCCGTGGCGACGCTGATCAAGACCGACCTCGGCACGGTGCTCCTGGCCGGCCTCTCCTACGTCGTCGTCACGGCTGTCTATTACATAGCGGTCGCGGGCATCCTGACGTACGCGGTCAAGCAACTCGACCTGCGGATGAACACCATCCTGCTGCTGGTGACCGGCGCCTCGTCCGTCGCGCTGCTCACGCTGCCGTTCTTCGCCTGGCTCTCCGACCGGTTCGGCCGCATGCGGATCTACACCATCGGCGCCGTCGCGACGCTGATGTGGGCGATCCCGATGTTCCTTCTGATCGACACCGGGACCCCTCTGGGAGTCTTCCTCGGGATCGGCGGCGCGATCATCGTCATCAACATCATGTCGGGACCTCAGGTCCCCCTGTTCAAAGAGCTGTTCGCCGCGGACGTGCGCTACTCGGGTGTGTCGCTGGCTTACCAGATCGCATCCATCGCGGGTGGCGCGGTGGCTCCGTTCATCATGGTCCTGATGTACGACACGTTCGAGACGTCCATGGCGATATCCGCCTACATCATGATGCTCGCGGTGATCTCCCTCGCGTGCATCGCCGGGCTGCGGGGGCGCTACGCCCGGCGCATCGCCGCCGCCGAGACCACCTCGGTCGAGATGGTCATCTGAGAGCCGGGGCGGGTGCGGCCGTCGTACGGCCTCAGGGCACACCGCAGCTCGCCCCTGTCAGATTCATCACGCTTATCTATCGTTCGTTAAGGACGCGGTTAGTGTGCGAAAGAGATACGTGCCAAACGAAAGGAACCTGCCATGGTGCATACACGGTTCTGTGACGTGTTCGGTGTGCAGTACCCCATCGTCCAGGGCGGGATGCAGTGGGTGGGTCGGGCCGAGCTCGTGTCGGCTGTGGCCAACGCGGGAGGTCTGGGCTTCGTCACGGCGCTGACGCAGCCGACGCCCGAGGACCTGGCCAAGGAGATCATCCGCTGCCGCGAGATGACCGACAAGCCCTTCGGAGTGAACCTGACCGTCCTCCCGTCGATCAACCCGCCGCCGTACGCGGAGTACCGGGACGTCATCGTCGACTTGGGCGTACCCGTGGTGGAGACGGCAGGATCCAACCCCGTCGAGCACATGCCGGCGTTCCGGGCCAGCGGGGTCAAGGTCCTGCACAAGTGCACCAGTGTGCGGCACGCCGTCAAGGCGCAGGAACTGGGCGTCGACGGGATCTCGATCGACGGCTTCGAGTGCGCCGGACATCCGGGGGAGGACGACATCCCCGGCCTGGTACTGATTCCTGCGGCTGCCAAGGAGATCACCATCCCCGTGGTCGCCTCCGGCGGCTTCGCCGACGCCCGCGGGCTGGTCGCGGCGCTCGCCCTGGGAGCGGACGGGATCAACATGGGCACCAGGTTCCTGGCCACCGCCGAAGCGCCCGTGCACGAGAACGTGAAGAAGCGACTCGTGGAGGCGACGGAGCGGGACACGGACCTCATCTTCCGCCCACTGCATAACACGGCGCGGGTGGCGCGCAATGCGGTCAGCGACCAGGTCGTCTCGATTCTGGACGCGGGCGGGAAGTTCGAGGACATCCGCGAACTCGTGGCCGGCGCGCGCGGCCGGAAGGTGTACGAGCTCGGTGATGTCGATCTGGGCATCTGGACTGCCGGCGTGGTGCAGGGGCTCATCCACGACATCCCGACCGTCCACGACCTGATCACTCGGATCGTGACCGAAGCGGCCGAGCTGATCAAGGGCCGGCTCGTCGGCCTCCTCGCGTGAGGGATGGAGGAAATCGAGCGCTGTTCGTTGCCGCCGCCAACGGCTTCGCCGTGGCGGCGGCAACGCCAGTCGCCGTCGCGCCATCGAAACGCACGACGCAATCGTCATACGAGAAAGGCACCACCATGTCCACGCAGCATGAGGTCGATGTGATCGTCGCTCGTACCGGCGCGATACTCCGGGTGACGTTCAATCGGCCGGGCAGCCTCAACGCGTTCACCGTCCCCATGCTGAACACCGCGGTCGAAGCCGTGGAGAGCGGCGCCGGAGACCCGAGTGTGCGCGCGATCGTCCTCACCGGCTCCGGACGCGCCTTCAGTGCCGGCGCCGACCTCGCCGGAAGCGCTGAACCGGGAGAGCGGGAAGCGACGGGTGCCGCCATGATCGACGCGGCCAATCGCCTGACCATGGCCGTACGGCAGGTCCCCAAGCCCGTCATCGCCGCGGTGAACGGCCCAGCCGTCGGAGTCGGCTGCTCGTTCGCCATCGCCGCCGACGTGACGGTTGCGAAGGAGTCGGCCTACTTCCTCCTTGCCTTCGCCAACGCGGGGCTGATGCCCGACGGCGGTGCCACCGCTCTCATCCCGGCAGCGATTGGCCGGGCCCGCGCCCTACGTATGGCGCTGCTCGCCGAACGTATTCCGGCGCCGCTCGCCGCCGAATGGGGTCTCATCGCAGCCGCCTATCCGGACGCGGACTTCGAGGCCGAGGCCGACCGGCTCGCGCATCGCCTCGCTGTAGGACCGACCGTGGCGTACGCGCACACGAAGCACGCCGTCAACGCCGCCAGCCTCGCCTCTCTTCCCGAAGCGCTGGGGACCGAGCGGGCGGGGCAGTCCGAACTGTTCCACTCCGCCGACTTCGCGGAAGGAGTCGCCGCTTTCCAGGAGAAGCGAACGCCCCGGTTCTCCGGCCAGTGAGCGGCGGAGCTCACCGCTGCATCGATGCTCGCCGGCGGGCGTGTACGCGGTGCCTGGAGATGGACGCCTGCAGGTGTGCCGGGCATTTCGCAGAGGGCAGGCGTGACCGTGCTTCTCAGGCCGTCTGGAAGAACGGGTAGTCGGTGTAGCCCTCGCCGCCCGGCGCGTAGAACAGCTCCGGTCGCGGCTCGTTCTCCGGGTGGCCGCCCTGCCAGCGCTCGACCAGGTCGGGATTGGCGATGAGCGCCCGCCCCACGGCCACGGCGTCGGCCTCGTCGGCCTCGATCCGCTGCACCGCCTCCTCGCGCGTGGTGCTCGCCCCGAGGAAGCCGCTGTTGACGATCAGCTTGCCGTTGAAGCGCCGGCGCAGCTCCCGGACCAACTCGCCCCCCGGCTCGCTGTGCAGCACGGAGAGGTAGGCCAGGCCCAGCGGGCGCAGCTCGTCGAGAAGGCTGCCGTATGTGGCCAGGACATCGTCACGGTCGGTCTCGTTGACGTCCTGGATGTTGTTCTCCGGCGAGATCCGCAGCCCGACCCGGTCGGCCCCCACGACATTCGCGACTGCCCTGACCACATCGACGACGTAGCGAGCCCGGTTCTGGGGAGAACCGCCGTACTCGTCGGTTCGCTGGTTGGCCGCAGGGGAGAGGAACTGCTGGAGCAGGTAGCCGTTGGCGCTGTGGATCTCCACGCCGTCCATTCCCGCCTCGACGGCCCGGCGGGCCGCGGTGACGAGGTCCTCCAGGGTCTCCTGCGCCTGTGCGGTGGTCATCGCCTGCGGTACGGGGAAGGGCTGCTGCCCCTTCTAGAGCTTCACCCGCTGGTAGTTGATGCTGACCGCGTATTCCTGGACCAGACGTTCATGAATCACCGACGCCTTGAGCAGGACCTCGGACCTGAGCATCGCGTCGATCAGCGGCGCGACCTCGTCCACCACCCGCCGATACCGCTGACCGGCCACTCCTCGCTTCGGCGGCGCGGCTGAAGCCGGGTCCTTCAAGTACTTGCTGACCGTCCGACGGTTCAGCCCGGTCTCCCTGGCGATCTCCCGCAGGCTCATCGCACCGGACTCATAAAATGGCCCGCACCCCCACCGTTGACGGCGAGTCCGTGCTGGCCCAGCCCGTCGACAAGCCCCCGGCCGCCGGCCGGCGCACCAGCCAGCAGACCACCTCCGACCTCGCCTTCCTCGCCCGGGCCCTGAAGGCCCCTGCTCTGCTGGACGCCGCCGACCGCCTCGCTGAACGGGCCCGCAGCGAGTCCTGGACCCACCCGGAGTACCTCGTCGCCTGCCTCCAGCGCGAGGTCGCCGCACGCGAATCGCACGGCGGTGAGGCACGAGTACGCGCCGCCCGTTTCCCCGCGATCAAGACGATCGAGGAACTCGATGTCGCCTATTTGCGCGGCCTGACGCGCGAACAGCTGTCCCACCTGGGAACCTTGGATTTCATCGCGGGCAAGGAGAACGTCGTTTTCTTGGGGCCGCCAGGCACGGGCAAGACACACCTGGCCATCGGCCTGGGCATCCGGGCCTGCCAGGCCGGCCACCGTGTCGCGTTCGCCACCGCGGCGGAGTGGGTCGACCGGCTCGCCGCCGCCCACCAGGCCGGGAACCTCGCCGCCGAGCTCACCCGGTTGGGCCGCTATTCGCTGATCGTGGTGGACGAGGTGGGCTACATCCCCTTCGAATCGGAGGCCGCGAACCTGTTTTTCCAGCTGATCTCGAACCGCTACGAACGCGCTTCGGTGATCGTCACCAGCAACAAGCCCTTCGGGCGCTGGGGAGGGGTCTTCGGCGACGAGACGGTGGCCGCAGCCATGATCGACCGCCTGGTCCACCACGCCGAAGTCCACTCCCTCAAGGGCGACTCCTACCGCATGCGCGGCCGTGAACTCGGCCGCGTCCCAACCGACAGAAGCAACGACTGACCGCACCACCGGGTCACTTTTCAACCGGCCAAACTGGGTCACGGTTCACCCGCCGCCGACAGTGCCCGCGGCAGCTGCCGTGCGTCCGTCAGAAAGCAGCACGCAGGGATGACAAAACCCGCTCGAGGGCCGACTCGCCGTTGCGGGTCGGCCCTGCCGGTCATCCCGATCACCAGCAGATCGCGCAGCGCGTCTGGGACGCCGCCGCCGCTCTCAGGACTCGGCGTGAAGGGCGAGCCGGATGTCGCGAGCCTCGGACATGTGCAGCTCGGCCAGTCGGCCGGCGGTGTTCGCGTCACGGTTGGCGACGTGCTCGATGAGCTGTCGGTGCTGTTCGTGCGCGTGGGCCCAACGGCCCGGCGCGCTGAGTGTGGTCGCGGGGAGCTGGGCGACCTGGAGGGTCAGCCGGGACTGCAGGTCGGCCAGGGCCTCATTGTGTGCGGCCTTGGCTAGGGCGTCATGAAAGTCCCGGTTCGCGAGCATGAGCTCAAGAGGGGTGCTGGATTCGGGATCCAGCTTGTCCTCACGGTCCCACGCGGCCCGTAGTCGGAGTAGGTCGACCTCTCCGCGGCGAGTCGCGGCGTCCTCGGCGATGGCGCGTTCCAGCCAGGTGCGCGCCCGGTAGATGTCGTTGATCTCGTCCGCCGTCCGCTCCCGCATGCGGGCCATGGTGCCTTGGCGGACCACGATGCCGTCCTGCTCTAGCCGGGTCAGGGCCTCACGGATCGGCGTCCGGCTCACGCCGTACCGCTCGCTGAGCGCGAGCTCCGACCACCGGTCACTGTCCGTGAGTCTGCCGTGCAGGATGTCCTCGCTCATCTGTGTGTAGAGAGCGAGCGACCCGCCCGCGCGTGCCGCTGCTTCCTTCTTCGCCGCCATGGGGCGCGTGCCTCCAGATCATCAGCCTGACCTCGAACAACGAGCCTAGTGGATGGGCTGCCGAGCATCCTCCGAGGGACGGCTGTCCGCCTCCTCGTCCACGGATCGCGCGAACGCCGCGGCGACAGCGCTGATCACCGCGGTGCCGATCATGTAGCCGACGAAGATCCACGGCTTTCCGCTGCCGGCCGCGACCAGCGCCGTCGCGATGACGGGCAGCGGCCCGCCGAAGCAGGCACCTGCGACCTGGACGCCGAGTGACAGGCCGGTGTAGCGCACCCGGGCTGGGAAGAGCTCGGCGAACAGGCTCGGCTGGGCACCGTACACGGATCCGTGGCCGAGTCCGAACGCCACGGCCAGCGCGACGGTGAGGAGTACGGCATTCTCCTGATCGACTATCCAGAAGAAGGGGGCGGCCATGAGTGCGAGCGCCACCAGGCCGCCGATGTAGACCGGCCGGCGCCCCACGCGGTCGGTGAGGGCCGCGAAGTACGGCATGGCCACGACCTCGACCGATGCGCCCACGGCGACGGCGATCAACACGGTCTGCCGGTCGTAGCTGAGATTGGTGGTCGCGTAGGTGAGGATGAACGTCGCGAAGGTGTAGAAGAACGTGTTCGGCGCCATGTGCGAGCCGATCAGCACGAGAACCTGCTTGGGGTGCCGGCGCACGACCTCGGCGAGTGGTGCTTTCGCGACGTCGCCTCTGTCGGCCTTGTCGGCGAACTCGGGGCTCTCCGTCACCTTCAGGCGGATGAACATGCCGACCAGGACGAGCACGATGCTCAGCAGGAACGGCACGCGCCAGCCCCAGGCCATGAAGGCCGCGTCGGACAGTCGGCTGATGGCCAGGAAGACGAGGGTGCCCAGGACGAGTCCGATCGGCACGCCCATCTGGGGCCAGCAGCCCCACAGGCCGCGCCGGCCCGCCGGGGCGTGTTCCACGGCCATGACGATGCCGCCGCCGTACTCCCCGCCGACCGCGAAGCCCTGGACGATGCGCAGGACGACGAGCAGGACCGGCGCCCAGATGCCGATCTGCTCGTAGGTGGGCAGGACGCCGATCAGGGTTGTCGAGATCCCCATGAGCAGCAGGGTGAGCACGAGCATCTGCTTCCGGCCCACTCGATCGCCGAAGTGCCCGGCTATTACCCCGCCGAGCGGACGTGCCAGCCATCCGATCGCGAACGTGCCGAAGCTGAGCAGCGTGCTGGCGACCGGCGAGAAGTCCGGGAAGTACAGCGTCGTGAAGACCAGCGCCGCCGCCGTTCCGTAGATGAAGAAGTCGTACCACTCCACGGCTGAGCCGATGAGCGTGGCGGCGGCGACTCTGCCCGGCGACATGGGGCGATGGGTTGTGCTCGCTGACATGGATCTCTCCTGACGAACTAGCCCTGCACAGGCAGGGCAGCGGCCCGATTCGGTGGCGACTGTGTCGCGCAAGGCGATCTGTATACTGCACCATGCCGCTGTATACAAGAGGAGGCAAAGCATGCCCGAGCGAACTGAGGAACAGAAGGCCTTCGCGGATTCGATCCGCGCATTTGCTGCCAAGTACCTGGCCGACGGCGCTCTCGAGCGAGCGCACGACCCGCATTACTCCTGGGACACGGCGAAGCTTCTCGCAAGCCAGGGGCTCCTCGGTCTCACGATTCCCGAGGCCGATGGCGGTCAGGGTGCGAGCCTCATGGACGCCGTGATCGCGATCCAGGAGCTCGCCCTCATCTGCCCCAAGAGCGCCGACATCGTCCAGGCCGGGAACTTCGGAGCCATACGGACCCTCGCCGAGTTCGCGACCCAGGAGCAGAAGGAGCGCTACCTGCCCGCGCTACTCGAGGGCCGCGAACTGATCGCGCTCGCCATGAGCGAGCCCGAGGCCGGCTCTGCGGTGACCGAGCTTGGGACGACGGCCACCGAGGACGGCGACGAATACGTCATCAACGGAAGCAAGATCTGGTCGACCCACAGCTCGGACGCCACGGTCTACCTGGTCTACGTGCGCTTCGGCTCCGGCACCGACGGGATCGGCTCGGTGCTCGTCGATCGCGGCACCCCCGGTCTCACCGTCGGTGAGCCGAGCGCCTACATGAGCGGCGAGGCGTGGTCGCAGCTCTACTTCGAGGACTGCCGGATCCCCAAGGAGAACATCCTGCTCGGGCCCGGTGGCTTCAAGAAGCAGATGAGCGGATTCAACGTCGAGCGGATCGGCAACTCCTCCCGCTCGATCGCGATCGGCCGCCACGCCTTCAACCTGGCTCGTGAACACGTTCTCCAGCGAGAGCAGTTCGGCCGTCCGCTGTGCGAGTTCCAGGGCCTGCAATGGAAGTTCGCCGAGGCCGCCGTCGCCCTCGACTCCGCCCAGTTGCTGCTGGAGCGCGCGGTGAACAACGCCGTGAACGGCCTTCCGTCGGCGTACGACACGGCCGTGGCCAAGCTGGCCGCGAACGAGGCGGGCTTCCTCGCCGCCAACACCGCGATGCAGGCCATGGGTGCCATGGGCTACAGCACCGAGTCGCTGGTCGAGTACTGCATGCGTCGCACCCGGGGCTGGATGATCGCCGGTGGTTCCACCGAGATCCTCAAGAACCGCATCGCCGAGTCCGTCTTCGGCCGCCGGTTCAGCCAGCGGGGCCGAGCATGACCACGACCACGACACCGGAGCTCGCCACCTCGCTGTACGCGCCCCGGTCGATCGCGCTGATCGGCGCCTCGGCCGACCCGCTCAAGGCGTCCTCACGGCCCCTCGGCTTCCTGCGCGAGTCCGGCTACGCCGGTGCCGTGTACCCGATCAATCGGCGCGGTGGCACCGTCGGCGGACAGCCGGTTTACCAGTCCCTTGAAGAGCTTCCGGAAGTGCCCGAGCACGCCTTCGTCATGACGCCCACCGCATCGGTCCTCGACACGGTCGTCGCCTGTGGCCGGGCCGGCGTCAAGGTAGCGACCATCCTGTCCGGCGGATTCGCCGAGGTAGGCGAGGAAGGTGCCGCTCGGCAAGATGAGGTCCTCAAGGCGGCGCGGACACTGGGCATCCGGTTGCTGGGGCCGAACAGCCTGGGCATCGCCAACCCGCATAACGGGCTGCTGCTGACGGCCAACGCCGCCTTCGCCGAGCCCGATCTGCCGCACGGCGGCCTGTTCGTGGCTTCGCAGTCCGGGAGCATGATCGGGGCCCTACTCTCACGCGGCGCGGCCAAGGGCATCGGGTTCTCCCGCCTGGTCTCGGTCGGCGCGGAGATGGACCTGAGCATCGGCGAGCTGTGCTCTGCGACCCTCGACGACGACGCGGTCACCGGCTACCTGCTCTTCCTCGAGACCACCCGGCACCCTGAGGACCTGCGCCGCTTCGCCCAGGGTGCCGCCGAACGTGGCAAGCCCGTCATCGCGTACAAGCTGGGCCGCTCGGACATGGCCGCGCAACTGGCCGCCTCGCACACGGGTGCCCTCGCGGGCGAGGACGACGTCGCCACGGCCTTCCTCGCCGATCTCGGCATCCCCCGGGTCAACACCCTCGACGGACTGCTGGAGGCCGTTCCGCTGGTCGGCAAGACCGCCGCTGCCTCCGTGGGCAGGCCGCGCCGGGTCGGGGTGGTCACCACCACCGGCGGCGGCGCCGCCATGGTGGTCGACCAGTTGGGCCTTGCCAGCATCAAGGTGGCCGGCGCGTCCGAGGAGACCTTGCGCCGGATGTCGGACGCGGGGGCGGTCGCCGAGCCGGGGCTCATCACCGACCTGACCCTCGCGGGCACCCGCCCAGACGTGATGGGGGCCGCTCTGGAGGTGTTGTCGACGGCGCCGGAGTTCGACCTGCTGCTCGCCGTCGTCGGCTCGTCCGCACGCCACGCACCCGAGCTCGCTGTGGCGCCCATCATCGAGGTCGCGAAGAGCGGCAACGGCCACCCGATCGCCGCTTTCATCGTCCCGGACGCCCCGGCGGCGCACGGCATGCTGACCGCAGCTGGGGTCCCTGCGTTCCGGTCTCCAGAGTCCTGTGCCGACGGCATCGCCGCCGCCCTGAATCGGAGGCCCGCCCGGCCCGGCCATCTCGCCGTGTCCGGGGCGGAGTCCACCGTCCTGGCCGATGAGGCCGAGTCCTACAGCGTTCTGGCTGCCGCCGGCGTACCCGTGACGCCCCACTGGGTCGTGAATCTCGGAGACCTCGCAGTCAACAGGCTGCCGACAGAGGTCACCTACCCGGTCGCGGTCAAGGCCCTGTCCGATCGATTGGCCCACAAGAGTGACGTGGGCGGCGTCGCACTCGGTGTCACCTCGCCCGACGAGCTCGTCGCCACCGCCGAACGGATCCGGTCCGACGTTGCCCGGCTGGCCGACGTGACCATCGAGCAGGTGCTGGTACAGGAGATGGCCTCCGGCATCGGGGAAGTCCTCGTCGGCTACCGGATCGACCCGCACTGCGGCCCCCTGGTCCTGGTGGCAGCCGGCGGCACTCTGGCCGAGGTCTACGCCGACCGCAGCATCCGCATGGCACCCGTCGACTTCGCGACCGCCCATGACATGCTTGAGGAAATCGTGGCCCTCAAGTCCCTGCGCGGTTTCCGGGGAGCGCCCCCCGGCGACCTCGGCGCGCTCGCCGACGTCGTCGTACGCATGTCCCAGCTGGCACACCACGCCGACGTCGTGGAAGCCGAAGTCAACCCTCTGCTCGTCCGTGCACACGGAGAGGGCGTCACCGCCGTCGACGGTGTGGTGCGCTTCCGAGCCGAGTCGGTCCCCAACGATGACGCAAAGAAAGAGGGGCGAGCCGCCCATGCCTGAACGACTGCCCGACCTCGTCAACATCGATGCCGCGCTGACCCACTGCGGCCGATACGTCACCGCCACCATGCTGCTCGACCTCGGTGACGCGAGCTACCTGGTCCACATTCAGGAGGGCCGGATCATCGCCGTCGAGCCCAAGGGCCGGGTGATGCCGGTGTGGACCTTCGCGCTGCGCGCACCCCGCGAGGAGTGGGACCAGTTCTGGGCCCCGCGCCCCGCGCCCGGCTCGCACGACATCATGGCGCTCATGCGCCGGCAGGTCATGACCGCCGAGGGCGACCTGCACCCCTTCATGGCCAACCTCCGCTACTTCAAAGACGTCCTCGCCACGCTGCGCCGGAAGGAAGGTACCCGATGAGTGCCACGTTCGAGCCGATCACCGGCCGTTACCTCCGCGTCGCCATCGAGGGCGTGGAGCACCGGGTCTACGTCGAGGAAGCCGGCCGCGGCATTCCCCTCATGTGCCTGCACACCGCCGGATCCGACGGGCGCCAGTACCGGCACCTGATGAACGACGCTTCCGTGACCGATCGGTTCCGGGTGATCTCCTTCGACATGCCTTGGCACGGCAAGTCCTCCCCTGCGCCTGGCTGGCGTGACACCGAATACGAGCTCACGGCCGACTCCTATGCGGCCGTGATCCACACCGTGATCGACACGCTCCTACTCGACCGGCCCGTGCTGATGGGTTGTTCCATCGGCGGCCGCATCGTGCTCAAGCTGGCGCGGGACACCCCGGAGAGGTTCCGGGCCCTCATCGGGCTGCAGTCTGGCGCGAAGGTCGCGCCGTACTACGACCGCGAGTACCTTCACCGGCCCGACGTGCACGGCGGAGAGCTGTGCGCGGCGTTGATGTCGGGCCTGATCGGTCCGGATGCGCCCGAGGCCGACCGCGACGAGACGCTGTGGCACTACGCCCAGGGCGGCCCCGGCGTGTTCAAGGGCGACCTGCACTTCTACAAGGACGAGAGCGACGACGACGAGGCGCTGGCGCTCATCGACACCACGCGTTGCCCGCTGTACCTGCTCACCGGCGAGTACGACTACTCGTGCATGCCGGCGGATACCGAGGTGCTGGCCAAGAAGATCGCGGGCACCGAGGCGGTCATCATGTCCGGTCTCGGCCACTTCCCGATGAGCGAGGACCACGCGCTGTTCATGAGCTACCTGGCCCCGGTGCTCGACCGGATCGAGGCGGCGGACTGATGAGCAAAACCACCACCCAGAACGCGGTCACCGTGCCCGTCCGGTACGAGGTTGAGCACCGGGTCGCCGTACTGACCATCGACAACCCTCCCGTCAACGCCAGCACGGCCGCGGTCCGCGCGGGATTGCTTGCCGGCGTCACCCAGGCCGCGAACGACGACGACGTCGTTGCCATCGTGCTGATCGGGAACGACCGCGCCTTCATTTCGGGTTCCGACCTGCGAGAGTTCGACGGGCCGCTGCCGGAGCCGCAGCTTCCCCAGGTGATCGCCGCCGTCGAAGCCTGCCCCAAGCCCGTGGTGGCCGCCCTGGCCGGGGCCGCCCTGGGCGGCGGGTTCGAGCTCGCATTGGGCTGCGACGCGCGCGTCGCAGCCCACTCTGCACTGGTCGGCCTTCCGGAGGTCAGCCTCGGCATGATCCCCGGTGCCGGCGGCACTCAGCGACTGCCACGCATCGTCGGAACGGCACGCGCGATCGAGCTGGTCTGCGGCACCCGACGGGTAAAGGCCGCCGAAGCACTCGAACTCGGCATCGTCGACGCACTCGCCGACGGCGACCTGCGCGACTTCGCCGTCTCCTACGCGGCGACCACAGCCACCAAGCGGGTCCTCATCTCCCAGCCCGTGCCGTCGGGCCCGGCCGATGCCGTCGACGCAACCGCGCAGACCGCCCTCTCCCGCGGGAAGGGGCGGCCCCACGTGGTTGCCGCGGTGGGAGCCGTACTGCTCGCCTCGGCGGTCGGGGCGCCGGAGGCGCTCCGACACGAGCGGGCCGAGTTCAACAGGCTCCGGCTCGGCTCTGAGGCATCCGCCCTGCGTCACCTGTTCTTCGCCGAGCGGGCCACCGCTCGCGAGTACCGCCGAACCGGAACCCGCGAGGTCCGTCGCGTCGGCGTGGTCGGCGCCGGCACCATGGGCTCCGGAATCGCCCGGGCCGCCCTCGACGCGGGGTACACCGTCGTCCTCGTGGAAGCCGACGCGCAGGCACTCGCCGCCGGTTCACAGCGCATCGCCGAGGGCTACGCACGCGCCGTCAGCCGGCAGCACCTGTCTGACGAGGCCCGACGCGATCGGCTGGACCGACTTACCAGCTCGCTGACGTACGCCGACCTGGCCGCGTGCGACCTGGTCATCGAGGCCGTCTTCGAAGAGCCGGACGTCAAGTGCTCCGTGCTGGCTCAGATCGACGCCGTCGTCCGGCCCGACACCGTCGTGGCGTCGAACACCTCGTACCTCGACCTCGACGA
Source organism: Streptomyces sp. NPDC032161 (assembly GCF_040636995.1). NCBI lineage: Bacteria > Bacillati > Actinomycetota > Actinomycetes > Kitasatosporales > Streptomycetaceae > Streptomyces > Streptomyces sp. NPDC032161. The sequence continues at coordinate 25,770 of NZ_JBEZVN010000033.1, forward strand.
GTTGGCGGCATCGACCGCCGACCCGACGCGCGTCGTGGGCATGCACTTCTTCAGCCCCGCCCACGCCACCAAGGTCGTCGAAGTCGTCCGGGGCACGGCGAGCACCGACGCGGCCGTGGCGACCGCCATCGCCGTGGGCCGAGCTCTGCGCAAGGTACCGATCGTGGCGGGAGTGGGCTTCGGATTCATCGGCAACCGTATCTTCAACGCCTACCGTCGCCAGTGCGAGCTGATGCTCGAGGAAGGCGCTCAGCCCTGGCAGGTCGACCAGGCGTTGCAGGGCTTCGGGTTCGCGATGGGGCCGTTCGCCGTCGCCGACATGTCCGGTCTCGATATCGCCTGGAGGATGCGCAAGGGCCAGGCCGCGACCCGAGACCCCAGGGCACGGTACGTCCGTATCGCCGACCTGCTGTGCGAGGAGGGGCGGCTCGGCCAGAAGACCGGGAAGGGCTGGTACGCCTACCCGGCCGGCTCCACCACGCCGGTACGGGACCCCGAGGTCGAGGCGCTGGTCGAGGGCGAGTCGGCTCGGGCTGGCATTGAGCGCCGACCGTTCTCGGGCGACGAGATCGTACAGCGAGCCGTGCTCGCCATGGCCAACGAGGCGGCGCTGGTCCTGGGCGAAGGCATCGCTACCCGAGCCTCTGACGTGGACCTCATGCTCACCCTCGGCTACGGGTTCCCCCGTCACCAGGGCGGCCCGGCCTTCTGGTCCCGGTGGCAGGACCCGCAGGAACTCCTCGGCCGGCTCGACGAACTCGCCACCGCGACGGGGCACGGCTTCGTCCCCGGTGACCTGTCACTGCTGACCAGGGAGTGAAGCCATGACGGAAGAGATCATTCGCTATCCCCAGCCAGCGATGTACATCGCCGGCGAGTGGACCTCCGGCAACGGCACTGAGACGCTCGGCGTCCTCAACCCGGCCACCGGTGAAGTCCTGGGGGAGGTGCCGCTGGGTGCCGAACAGGACATCGCCGCGGCTCTGGAGGCCGCCTGCGCGGCTCAGGACACTTGGCGTGCCACCTCGCCGACCGAGCGGGCCGACATCCTGCGGAGCGCCGCGGCGATTCTCCGTCGGGACGTCGACGACGTAGCCCGGCTCACCACCCTCGAGCTGGGCAAGCCGTTGCGCGAGTCCCTGATGGAGGTGTCCATCGCGGCCGAGCATCTGGAGTGGGCGGCCGAGGAGGCACGCCGCGGCTACGGGCGGATCATCCCGGCCCGAGCCCCCGGCGTCATGCAGGCGAGTCGTCGTGAACCCCTCGGCCCCATCGCCGGATTCGCGCCCTGGAACGCGCCCCTCATCACTCCGGCGCGCAAGATCGCCTACGTGCTCGCCGCCGGCTGCACGCTGGTGCTCAAGCCCTCGGAGGAGACGCCCGCGTGCGCGGTGCTCCTTGCCAGGGCACTCGAGGAGGCGGGTCTGCCGCCTGGCGTGCTGAACATCGTGTTCGGAGAGCCGACTCGCATCAGCGCTCGACTGCTCGGCGACCCGCGTATCAAGGGCGTGACGTTCACCGGGTCCACGGCTGTGGGGCGCATCCTGGCCGGGCTGGCGGCACCCTCGATGAAGCGGCTGACGCTCGAGCTGGGCGGGCACGCTCCCGTCATCGTGACGGCCGACGCCGACATCCTCGCCGTCGCCAGGTCCGCCGTTGTGGCCACCTACCGCAATTCCGGACAGATCTGCGTGTCTCCCAGTCGCTTCTTCGTGCACGAGAGTGTGCACGGCGAGTTCGTCGACGCCTTCACGAAGGCCGCCTCGTCTTTGGTCGTCGGGAACGGCCTCGACGAGCGGACCCAGATGGGCCCGGTCGCCAACGAGTCCCGCATCCAGGCGATGGACGGTTTCATCCGTGACGCACGTGAGCGCGGGCTCGACATTCCGGTGGGGGGCGAGCGGATCGACGGCCCGGGCACCTTCTGGGCTCCCACTCTGATCGTCGACGCCGGCGACGAGTCGCTCATCGCCAACGAGGAACCCTTCGGTCCGCTGGCGGCTACGTTCCCGTTCGCGACGCTGGACGAGGCGATCTCCCGGGCGAATCGGCTGCCGGTCGGACTGGCCTCGTACGTCTGGACCGACAGCCTGGCCGACGCGGCCCGCTGCATGGACGAGATCAACGCCGGCTCCGTCGTCGTCAACCGGTGGCAGGCGTCGATCCCGGAGACGCCCTTCGGCGGTTACGACGACAGCGGCATCGGGATCGAGGGCGGTGTCGAGGGCATCGCGGCCTTCCAGCGGACCAAGTACACCGCGCACGGTTAGGCCGGCATCCGCCTCGGGGCTCCACCGGTCACGGTCCGCGGCCTCAGACGGCCGCGGACCGTCCACTGGCACCTCGAGACCTCCGGCCCGTTCGATCGGATCCGGCGCGACGACGTCGCCACACCCCCTACAACGTTTACTTCCACCCTCGCCAGGAAGGCACCGACCCATGCGTGAAGCTGTTGTCTGCGAGCCCGTCCGCACCCCCATAGGCCGCTACGGCGGCATGTTCAAGAGCCTGACGGCGGTCGACCTCGGAGTGACCGCCCTCAAGGGACTGATCGATCGCACCGGCATCGCACCCGAGGCGATCGAGGACGTCATCCTCGGCCATGCCAACGGCAACAGCGAGGCGCCGGCGATCGGCCGGGTCGTCGCGCTCGACGCTGGTCTGCCTGTCACCGTGCCCGGCCTGCACGTCGACCGCCGCTGCGGGTCGGGCCTGCAAGCAGTCATTTACGCCGCCCTTCAGGTGCAGAGCGGGGTGCACGAGGTCGTCGTCGCCGGCGGCACCGAGAGCATGAGCAACGCCGCGTTCTACTCCGTCGACATGCGGTGGGGCGCGAGGAGCGGCATAGCGATCCATGACGGGCTCGTGCGTGCCCGCGAGACTGCGGGCGGCAAGAGCCACCCCGTGCCTGGCGGCATGCTCGAAACGGCCGAGAACCTGCGGCGCGAGTACGGGATCCCGCGCGAGGAGCAGGACCGGCTGGCGTTCCTCTCGCACCAGCGGGCGGTCACGGCACAGACCGAAGGAATCCTGGCCGAGGAGATCGTGCCGACCACGGTGAAGACCAGGAGCGGCGAGCTCGTGATCGACACCGACGAGCACCCACGCGCCGACACCTCGCTGGAGTCCCTGAGCAGGCTCAGGCCGATCCTGGCCGCCTCCGACCCGGAAGCGACCGTCACGGCCGGCAACTCCAGCGGGCAGAACGACGCGGCTGCCATGTGCCTGGTCACCATGCCCGAGCGCGCCGAACGGCTCGGACTGCGGCCGCTGGCCCGCCTCGTGTCGTGGGGTGTCGCCGGCGTCACTCCCAAGACCATGGGCACCGGACCCGTTCCCGCCACTGCCGCCGCTCTCCAGCGTGCCGGGCTCACTCTGAACGACATGGACGTGATCGAGCTCAATGAAGCCTTCGCGGCTCAGGCGCTCGCCGTCATGCGCGAGTGGAAGTTCGGCGACGAGGACTTGGAGCGCACGAACGTCCACGGCTCCGGTATCTCCCTCGGCCATCCGGTCGGGGCTACCGGGGGGCGGATGCTGGGGACGCTGTGCCGTGAGCTGCACCGTCGGGAAGTCCGCTACGGTCTAGAGACCATGTGCATCGGCGGTGGGCAGGGGCTGGCTGCCGTCTTCGAGCGGGTGTCGGCCTGACCTCCTATGCACTGGTGTCCCGGTACCTCTTGATCCCGACTTAGCGCTCGCTAAACTCCTAGGGTTGGTTAGACGGGTCTGTTTGACAGGGGGAGCGAGTACATGGCGACGCAGGAGTCCGTGGATTCCTCTGAACGCGCGGTTCAGGAGATGGCGGCACGGATCGGTGACTGGCGGACGTTCGCCCCGCTCGATCTGCCGGCGACGCTCGCCGGCGCGCTCGATGCGTTCCGCGAGCACGGATATCACGGCACCGCCGTGCGTGACATCGCTCGACGGGTCGGAGTGACCGTACCGGCGCTCTACTACCACCACGAGAACAAGCAGGCCATGCTCGTCGCGCTGCTGGAGCGGGCCATGGGGGAGGTGCTGGCGCGAGCCCGCCTGGCCGACGTCGCAGCCGAGGGACGGGTGCTGGAGAGGTTCGCCAATGTCGCCGAGTGCATCGTGTTGCACATGACCCACCGGGTGGCGACTGCGGGACTCGACGCGGAACTTCGCTACCTGGAACCCGCTAACCGCAAGCGGTACGCAGTGCTGCGAAAGGAGCTCGAAGACCTGGTGCGCGGCATCCTCGATGAGGGCGTCGCTCAGGGGCTGTTCGAGGTGGATCACGCTGCGGACACCACGCGGGCGTTGCTCGGCATGTGGCAGGCGGTCGCGACCTGGTACCACGACGAGGGGTCTTTGTCGCCGCAGGAGATCGCCGACAGGTACGTCTCGATCTCGCTCCGGGCGGTGGGTGCTCGGGTGCGTCCCGCGCGGCGCGCGGATTCCGCGGCGTAGCCTCCAGCGGAGCGGTACGGGACCTGCAGGGCCGGTTCGCCTGTGGTCTCCGGATCACGGCGTTTTCTTCTCCTGCCTCCTTCTGTCACCGCGGTCGGTGGGCGCTCCTCTGCCCTGCGCGGTGGAGGTGCCGAGTAGGCGCAGCGCCACCAGGCTGGAGACCAGCCCTTCACCCGTCCGCGGGTCCCAGCCTGTCGCTTCGTGCCACCGATCGAGGCGGTACGCGACTGAGTTGGGATGAAGGTTCAGCGCACGGCCGGCTGCGGCGTTCGAGAGGCCATTCTCGCCAAAGGCGCGGACGGCTTCGGTGAGGTGGGGCGACCTGCGCGCCGTCTCCATGGCGCGGGCGAGGAGGGGTGCCAGTCGCGGGACCTGGGGTGCCAGGGTGATCGTCAGCCAGTCCTCGGAGTACCGAACGGTGTCTCCCCGGGTTCCCGCTGTGCTCAGCGCGGCCGCCGCGTCGCGGATGCTGTCGCTTGCCCCGTCCAGCCCTTCGCGGGTCAGGCCGATCCCTACCGTTCCGGGCGCGGGCTTCTCCGTGGCTCGGATGATGTTCAGGACCCGCTCCGCCGGGGCGCGTTGTGCGAGCACGACGACAGAGGCCCCGCGAGTGACGCAGTGGCTGACGCCCGCGATCGAGGCCAGTCTGCGCTGAAGGGTTTCGACCAGCTCGTCGGGCCAGTCGTCGGCGGACATGCAGTGCGCCTGGAAGCGGCCGTCCGGCTGGAAACCCAGGGCACGGGCGAAGGCACGGGCGGCCTCCGTGTCGGGCTCGCCCGCGGCGAGCGCGTCGAGGAAGCGGTGGCTCAGGGTGATGCGGGCCGCCCGCCCTCTGCTGCTCTCCTCGCCGTGCGCGTCGGCGATCGCGCCGGCGATGATGCGCACCCACCCCCACAGCAGTCCTGCCTCGTGAGCAAGCGGGCCGGCCACCTCAGGGTCATGGCTCGCCACCTCTTTCAGCAGCGTCTCCCAGGTTTCCCTGTGGGCGATGTGGCAGACGTCGAACAGCAGGGGCAATGGCGTACCTATACGGGCCTGAGCCGCGCCGAGCTCCCGAGCTGCGGTGACCTGGTCGGAGTTGGGAGGCTGGCGTTCCGCGACGCCTGCCAGCAGGTCACTTACCAAGCGGCGCACCCACTCCCGTTGGGTTTCTTCGGGAGCCACTGTGTGGTCCGGGTGGCCCTGCCAGAGGATCCGCAGGATGCGCTGCACCAACTCCGACATGCGCCTGGTGGCGACTTCGTCGCACAGCGTTGCGATTCGGCGTCTCGTCTCACTCTCCACAACGTTCAGCGTCGCACGACGAGGCGGTCCTGCGTTTCGTGGATTCCACAAGAATCCCGGTCTCTTCTTCGCTGCATCCTTGATGAACGAGGCCTTGGGCGGCGCGCAGAGTGTGGGTTGTACGAAACCCGCCGACCAGGGAGGAATCCGCGATGACGGCCAAGCCTGTGTACGAAGCCAACGCACCCGAGGACTACGAGCGACTCGGCATCAAGCCCGGCGAGATAGCGCAGTTCGAGGACGGGATGCGTACCGACGGTGAGCCCGGTACCTACGAGTGGTGGTACTTCGACGCGCACCTCGACGACGGAGCCAAGGTGGTCGTGGTCTTCTCCACGAAGCACTACACCATCCCCGACGCTCCGGTGACGCCCATGATCGAGATCGACCTGGACCTTCCGGACGGTCGGTCGTTCGTTCGCCAGCTCACGTTCTCGCCCGACGAGTTCCACGCGGCCAAGGACCGCTGCGACGTACGCATCGGGGACGGCGTCTTCGAAGGTGATCTCCACACCTACACGATCAAGGCTCAGGTTGGCGAGGTGGCGGTCGACCTCCGCCTGGAGGGCGAGGTTCCCGCCTGGCGGCCCGGCTCGGGGCATCTGTACTTCGGGGAAGGGGAGGAGCGCCGCCTCTTCGCGTGGCTGCCGTCGGTCCCGAAGGGCCGTGTCACCGGTAGCTACTCCGTCGACGGAGTGGAGCACAGTGTGACCGGCGGTAACGGCTACCACGACCACAACTGGGGCGACGCACCCATGGGCAGCCTCATGCACGACTGGTACTGGGGCCGTGGCGATGCCGGCGACTACACCACGATCACCGCCTACATCGTCGGTGAAGAAGAGTACGGGTACGCCCCGACGACCTACTTCATGCTCGCCAAGGGCGGCGAGATCATCACCGACAACGTGAAGTCCTCTGTGGAGTTCTCGACGGGGCGGGTCGATGCCGATCCTCGGAGCGGGAAGCCGGTGGCGGACATCACCCGATACGTCTCCGCCGAGGGTGCCGAAAAGTACACGACCACTTTCACCAGGGACAAGACCGTCCTGGTGCAGCCCATGGTGGACACCATGGCGCCCGAACAGCGGCAGGCCGCCCTGGCAGCTGGGTTCGACGGCGCGTACCTGCGCTTCGTCGGTGACCTGGAGATCACTCACGAGCGCGACGGTGCCCTGGTCGACTCGGCGACCCAGGACGCCTTGTGGGAGCTGATGTACTTCGGCCACACCCGTCAGCCGGGCGTCTGAGCAAGCCGAAGCGCCGGAGTGATCGCCTGACGAAATCTGTTCAGCACGTCACATTCATCACCCTCTTCGAAACGAAACAATGTCGTTTTCGAAGAGGGTGATGTCATGACGACCCTCACCCTGGAAGCTGGCCGATTGCACACGTCGCCCATGGGCGGCCCGATTCGAGCTCGTCCAGGCGGTCGGCACGGGCGCCCTGGCCGGAGCCTCCGGCCAGTCCTGCGCCACGATGCGGTTTTCCTCCGCGGCCCCGGCGGGCGCCAGTTGCGCGCCGTTCTGGGCGAGGCGGCACACAACTCGATCCCCGCCGACGCATTGACCGCGGCCTTCGTCCTGCCGCTGCGCCACCGCGTACCTGCTGCGTGCCCTCGGTGTCGCTGCCGGACCCCAGTCGGGCCCGGCGGTGACTGACGCGTGAGAGGCGGGCGAGCGCCGGGCGGTGCCGCGCGTCAGCGAGCAGTCTTCCTGCCAGCGGCGAGGTCCCTACCGATGATCTCCTTCATGATCTCGGTCGTGCCTCCGTAGATGGTCTGGATGCGCGAGTCGATGAAGGCCCGGGCGATGGGGTACTCGAGCATGTAGCCGTAACCACCGTGCAGCTGGAGGCAGCGGTCCACGGTCTTGGTCTGGAGCTCGGTCGTCCACCACTTGGCCTTTGCCGCGTCGACGGCGGACAGCGAGCCATCGTTCAGCGCCTCGATCGCCCAGTCTACGTAGGAGCGGGTAACTTCGGCCTTCGTCGTCAGTTCCGCGAGCAGGAAGCGGTTGTGTTGGAAGTCCAGGACGGTGCTGCCGAAGGCGGTGCGCGAAGCGCAGTAGTCGATGGTCTGTTCCAATGTGGTCTCCGTGACGCACTGCGCGGTGACGGCGATCGACATGCGCTCGCGCGGCAGGCGCTCCATGAGGTGCATGAAGCCGCGACCTTCGGTGCCGAGGAGGTTGGACGTCGGCACGCGGACAGAGTCGAAGAACAGCTCCGCGGTGTCCTGGCCGTTCAGTCCGATCTTGTCGAGCTTACGGCCGCGCGTGAAGCCAGGGGTGTCCCGCTCCACGACGAACAGGCTCATCCCGCGCGCTCCGGCGGCGGGATCCGTGCGGGCCAGAACGATGGCGAGGTCGGCGTGGATCCCGTTGCTGATGAAGGTCTTGGCGCCCTCGATGACCCATTCGTCCCCGTTGCGGACGGCGGTGGTGCGGATTCCCTGAAGATCGCTGCCCGCGCCGGGCTCCGTCATGGCGATCGCGCCGATGGCGTCGCCGCTGCACATACCGGGGATCCAGCGCTGCTTCTGGCTTTCTGTGCCCAGATCCAGCAGGTAGTGCAGGACGATGTCGTCATGGACGCCGAAGCCTGAGTCGAGCGAGGCCGCGCCGGCTCTGGCAAATTCCTCCATCATCACGCATCGGTATCGGAAGTCGTCCTGCCCCGCGCCTCCGTACTCCTCGGGTGCGGCCAGCCCCAGCAGTCCCTGCTTGCCGGCAGCCGTCCATACGCGTCGGTCGATGAGGTGCTCCTCCTCCCAGCGCTGCTGGTGAGGAGACACCTCCCGGGCGAGAAACTCCCGCACGACGTTTCGGAAGTCCTCGTGGTCCCGGTCGTAAAGGGTGCGCTGCACGGTCGGCTCCTTGAGGCAGGTCGCGATCAGTGGATCTACTTAGCGTTCGTTCAGTACGTTAGGCGTCTTGGAGAGGGGAGGTCAATACCGTTTGGCCGGCCGTGCTGGCGTGGCAGCTGCGTACACCTGGCTGCCGCCCTTGACCGGCCCTGCTTTCCTCGCTTAGCGTGCTTAACGATCGATAAGTAAGTATCGGCTCGTGGAGTGCGAGCGATCATGGCCGCGGTCAGAAGGGCTGCTCCCAGAGCATGCGACCGGGTGATGGCGCACCTACCACCCGCGTAGCCGCAGGCACATCGAGCCATCGTCGATTTGCAGCCAGCGTTCCTGCCCGAACTGCGAGGAGAGCATCGTCATGTACACCGGTTGGGGCGTCGATTCGGGACTCGACCACGTTTCGTGGTTGCGGAGACTCGTGGACGCGGCGCCGACGAGGCCATACGACCTGCTCGGCATCCGCGTCGCAGCCGCCGAAAAGGGCACGGTCGAGATGGAGTGGCTTCCTGGGGAGTCGGCCCTGAACCGCGAGGGCGTCGTACACGGTGGCTACATCGCGGTGGCCCTGGACGAGGTCTGCGGGGTCGCCGCCGTGAGCGCCAGCGAGCCGGCCACTCCCGTCGTGACCATGAGCCTGAACGTGGACTACATTCGCCCCCTCTTGCCTGGGCAGCGGTACCACCTGATCGGGACCGTGCTGCGGAACGGTCGCCAGCGCACGTTGGTGAGAGGCACCGTCACCGACGGATCGGGGCAGCTGTGCGCGCACGCAACCGCTTCGTTGACTCCCAACCGCAAGCGGCTGGCGTCGCCGGCCGCTGACTCCCGCACCGCAACACCCAACGGCAGGTAGGAAGACAGGAAATGAGCACCATGAGGATCGTTGTCTGTGTGAAGTACGTGCCGGACGCCACGGGCGACCGGCACTTCGCCGATGACCTGACCGTCGACCGCGACGACGTCGACGGCCTGCTGTCGGAGCTCGACGAGTACGCGGTCGAGCAGGCGCTACAGATCGCGGAAGAGGCCGACGACGCCGAGGTCACCGTCCTGACCGTCGGCCCCGAGGACGCCAAAGACGCGCTGCGCAAGGCGCTGTCCATGGGTGCCGACAAGGCCGTCCACGTCGAGGACGACGACCTCCGCGGCACCGACGTCATGGGCACCTCGCTGGTGCTGGCGAAGGCGATCGAGAAGGCCGGTTACGACCTGGTCATCGCCGGTATGGCCTCCACCGACGGCACCATGGGTGTCCTCCCGGCCATCCTCGCCGAGCGCCTGGGTGTCCCGCAGGTCACGCTGCTCTCCGAGGTCAAGGTCGAGGACGGCAAGGTGACCGGCCGTCGTGACGGCGACACCGCGTCCGAGCAGCTGGAGGCTTCGCTTCCGGCCGTCGTGTCGGTGACGGACCAGTCGGGCGAGGCGCGCTACCCGTCCTTCAAGGGCATCATGGCCGCCAAGAAGAAGCCGGTGGAGTCCCTGGACCTGGAGGACCTCGAGATCGAGGCCGACGAGGTGGGTCTCGAGGGTTCGTGGACCGCGGTCGACTCGGCTACCGAGCGTCCGGCCCGCACGGCCGGCACGATCGTCAAGGACGAGGGCGAGGGCGGCAAGCAGCTGGCCGAGTTCCTCGCGAGCCAGAAGCTCATTTAAGGCTCGCGCGAGCCGCTGAAGTCCGCCCCCTTTTCGTTCGCAGGAGATTGAATCCCCATGGCTGAGATTCTCGTCTACGTCGACCACGTCGACGGAGCCGTCCGCAAGCCCACCCTGGAGCTGCTGACCCTGGCCCGCCGCCTCGGCGAGCCCGTCGCCGTCGCGCTCGGCAACGGCGCCGCCGACACCGCTGCGGCCCTGGCCGAGCACGGTGCCGTGAAGGTCCTGACCGCCGACGCCCCCGAGTTCACCGAGTACCTCGTCGTCCCCAAGGTGGAGGCCCTGCAGGCCGCGTACGAGTCGGTGTCCGCCGGGGGCTCCCTGGCCGCCGTGCTCGTCCCGTCCTCCGCCGAGGGCAAGGAGATCGCCGCCCGCCTCGCGGTGCGCATCGGCTCCGGCATCATCACCGACGCCGTGGACCTGGAGGCCGGTGACGAGGGCCCGGTCGCGACGCAGTCCGCGTTCGCCGCCTCCTTCACCACCAAGTCCCGTGTCTCCAAGGGCACCCCGGTCATCACGGTCAAGCCGAACTCGGCCCCCGTGGAGGCCGCCCCGGCCGCCGGCACCGTCGAGGCGCTCGCCGTCTCCTTCTCGGAGAAGGCCCACGGCACCAAGGTCGTCTCCCGCACCCCGCGCGAGTCCACCGGCCGCCCGGAGCTGACCGAGGCCGCGATCGTCGTCTCCGGCGGCCGTGGCGTCAACGGCGCCGAGAACTTCGGACTCATCGAGGCGCTCGCCGACTCCCTTGGCGCGGCCGTCGGTGCCTCGCGTGCCGCCGTCGACGCCGGCTGGTACCCGCACTCCAACCAGGTCGGCCAGACCGGCAAGTCGGTCTCGCCGCAGCTGTACATCGCCTCCGGCATCTCCGGCGCGATCCAGCACCGCGCGGGCATGCAGACCTCGAAGACCATCGTCGCGATCAATAAGGACGCCGAGGCCCCGATCTTCGACCTCGTCGACTACGGCGTGGTCGGCGACCTCTTCGACGTCGTCCCGCAGCTGACCGAAGAGGTCAAGACCCGCAAGGGCTGATCTGAGGTCGTTGCACCATCGAGTGCGAAACACTCCCTGTTGATGCTGCTCAGCGCGGTGAGGGAGTAGTAGTGAATCGAGCCGCTGCGGCTTCTGGGCCCGTGTACGCCGGCCGAGAAGCCGCAGCGGCTGCGTGACGCGTCGGCGATTTGAGGGCGAGGCGAAGAGGCCTACCGTGCCTGGTCACGGGGCGCTGGCCGCACCCTCGCCCCCACGGCGCGCAGCGTGATCGCCACATAGCGATCGGCGATCTCCTCCGGCCGCAAGGGACCCTCGGCGCGGTACCAGCTCGTTACCGCTTGGCACATTCCGAGCAGGGCTCGTGTGGTGTCCGGGGCACTCTCCACTTCGAACAGCCCTTGGGACACTCCGTCTTCGATGATCTCGAGCAGCAGCTGTTCCAGTTCCTTGCGCTGTGCTGCGTATTTCTTCCGGTTGGCGGGATCCAAGTAGCGCAGCTCGGAGTCGAGTCCGGCCGTCGCTGACCGATGCGTCATGTGCAGCACGATGGCCTCGATGACGTTGGCGAATCGGTCGAGCGTGCGGCCTTCGGCCTCCGCGTCTGCCAGCCTGGCGCGCTGCAGGACCTCGCCCATCCCGACCTCAAGCAGTGCGACAAGCAGTCCCTGCTTGTTCTCGTACCGGTAGTAGATCATGGGCAGGCTCACCTCAGCCTGGCGTGCTACGTCCCGCACCGAGGTCCCGTGGTAGCCATGCTCGCGGAACTGCTCGAGGGCTGACAGCAGAATGGGAGTAAGAGCGCGCGGGGGGAACGCCCGCCAGTCGTCGACTCGTGTCCCAAGATCCGAAGCCGAGTCCTCGCCCGACTTACCAGCCGCCATGGCCCCTACCCACCTATCCCTTCCGTGTACGCCGATAGAGCATCGACAGTCTATCGAACGTTACGTAGGTTGTGCTCCTGTCGCTACTCCCACCACAAGATTGACGCAGAGCCGACAGCGTGGCGGTCCCGTTTCACCTTGCCTTCGCTGATTTCTCGGCCGATCCTGGAGATGGCCTTTCACGGGACGGGAGGTCAGGGTGACCAGCATGAACCCATCCGACGGGCTGGCTAACAGCCCGCTTCCGCTGAACGAGGGGCCCCACACGTCCGTGGCTGTCGCCGTGACGGACGCCGGGGGTCGTGTGTGGCCCACTGGAGCCGCGAGGCGCAGCGCCTGACGGGATACGTCCCGAGCGACGTGATCGGCATGCCGTTGGCCGATCTCTTCGATGCCGACGGATCGGAGTTCCGGCACCGTGACGGGCGCCGGCTCGGCATCAGGCCGCGCTTCCACCCGCTGCTCGATGCAGAAGGGCGCGAGACCTTCCTGGTGACAATGGACTCGGCCACGGAGGTGGACGCGCCAGTGGACGACGTGCTCATGGAGTGGTTGTTCGACCAGCAGTCGATGGCGCTCGCTGTGTACGACTGTGACGCAAGGGTGCTGCGCACGAACGAGGCGATGAGGGTCGTCGCGGGTTTTCCTGAGATCGAGGTGCGAGGTCTGCGCACGACCGAGTTCCTCGAGGGGCCCGCGTACGAGGAAACCGAACGGAGGATGCTGAGGACATCGGCAAGCTCCGGGGTGACCAACAGCAGACGCTCCTGGTCGGTTTTCGACGGTGCGATCTGCAGCAGAGGAACAACTTCCCCGGTGCTGGGGAGTTTGTAACTGATGATGCTGTGGTGTCCGAGCTCCAGGAGCTCTTCGATCCTGATGCCCGTGTGCCTGAGGATCTCGACCGTTGCCCAGCCCCAGAACGCCCTCTTCTCCTCCGCCCGGAGGTTGCGGCTCCGCCCGGCTCCGTCGATGACGGAGGAGGGCTTCCCATCAGATCGGGCAGAGGAGCGAGGAAGCGTAAACGTCTCCCCGAGCAGGGTGAAGTCGGCGCCGAGGGCCGTGTTCTCCATAGCGTCCAAACGAGCCTTGGCAGCCTTCAACTGCTCCCTGGCCGTGCGAATGAGCGCAGGTAGGACAGGCAGACGTTCCCGGGTCCGCCGGTCCGTCCTGATCTTCTGCTCCTGCTCCATCTTTTTGACCGAGCAGTCCGCTTCCGTGAGCGGGCTCGGGGCTGCCCAGAGGCCCCAACGTTCCGGCTCGTCGACAGCCCACTGGGCAATGTCCAGGTAGAAGGTCCGAACGAGGCTCTTGACGGAAGCCGCACTCTCCCGCGGCTCGGTGACCACCACAGTCGTCCCGTCCGGCCGCCGCCGGGAAACGGACTTGACCGCGATGCGGGCCTTCCAGGCGTCACTCACCTCACGAGGCAGACGCAAGGAGTCGATGCCGGGATGGTGATGCTCCAGATCTGCCCAGAACAATCTCGCGAGAGCCATCGACAAGGGCACCAGGCTGTTGAAGTCCACTGAGCACTGTGCATCGTGAAGTTGCAGGTCACGGGTCTGGTGTGCGCGAGGTTCGGGATGCTCGTGCTGGTCACGGGCGGATGACTTCGGCGAAGATCGTCGGTCACCTGGAGACTTCACGGTTCGTCAGTACCAGCAGAGCCCTCACCAGGGCGGTCGCCCACCTCGGGTCGGTGCGTACTTTGCCGAGGACCCGCCAGTTCTTCAGGTGGGCGAAGCCGTGCTCGACCGGCGCCCGGACGGCTGCCAACGCCTTGTTGGACAGCTTCTGCCCTCGCGTGAGCGGCCGGTTCCGGGCGGCCTTGTAGCCGGTGATCACCGCCGGGTCAGCGTCAGGCCCGCTGTCGTCAAGCCCCACGAATCCCAGGTCGGCGATCGCTCCGAGCCCGGCCGCCCGCAACTTCTGCGTGAGTTTGTCGCGACGACAGGCGGTGATCTCCGAGGTCCGTCCTGGCCGGGCCGCCGAGACCCAGAGCAGTCGGCCCTTGTCGTCGGTGAGCGCGATCACGAGCAGGCCATGGTGTTTGTGCTTGCCCGAGTGTGCGCCGTGAGGCGCTTGTTGTTCGAGTGGAGGTGAAAGACCACCACCATCGCCCTGTCGCAGCAGGGCGGTTGAAGCTGGGGGCAGCCTGAACCGGGAGGTGCCGGGGAGGGCGGGAAGCAGCCCCGACAAAGCCGGGACGTGCCAGTACTGCCAGATGGTGCGGGTCCGGCAAGCGAGACGGAGAGGAGTACGCGAGGAACCGGTGTCTACGCCTCCTTAAGGCACGCCAGCTCGAACCTGGTGGATCAGGGCTGGATGCGGTGCGTCCCTGCAGGATATTCGGCTGGCAGGGAACTTCCCGGGCGGTCTATTTCGGTCGTGCGGGGAGGCCACGGTGAAGTGCTGCGGGGTAGCCGTGGCGAGGCCGCGGGGGCATAGCCGGGCTCCTACTCCGACGATCGAACAGCGAGTGAACACGGGAACCGTCCCGGTTCCGCCCTCCTGCCGCGCGTCCAGCGCGGGCGGAGGGCTGGGTCCATCGTCGGCCGATCGGGCCGGGACGGGGCGGAGCCGCCGTAGTACTCCGAGCCGGGGAGAGCCCGGCACATGGGGAAGGGCGGCAGCGGTTTCGAGAAGGGAAGGAGGCTGCAATGCCGAAAGACGCACCGCTGAACAGTGGTGCTCCCGAGGCCCCGGTGGGGTCTCACCAGCGGGTATCGGGGATGCAGACCAAGCTTCACCGTTGGGCGGCGGCCGACCACGGCCGCAGGTTCGACGATCTGTTCAACCTCGTATGCGACCCGGCGACGCTGCTCGTGGCGTTCGAACGGGTCGCGGGCAACAAGGGAGCCCGAACCCCGGGCGTCGACGGCCTCACGGTCGTCAACGTCGAGCGGGAACTCGGTCTCCCGGGCTACCTGGAGGACCTGCAACGCGTACTGAAGACGGGTGAATTCCGCCCGCTGCCGGTACGCGAACGTAAGATCCCCAAGCCCGGCGGGAGCGGGAAGGTGCGCAAGCTCGGCATCCCGACCGTCTCCGACCGGGTGGTCCAGGCGGCCCTCAAGCTGGTGTTGGAGCCGATCTTCGAGGCCGACTTCCTGCCGGTCTCCTACGGTTTCCGGCCTATGCGGCGCGCACACGACGCGATCGCCGAGATCCACCGCTAGGGCACCAACGGCTATCGCTGGGTGCTGGACGCGGACATCGAGGCGTGCTTCGACTCCATCGACCACGCGGCCCTGATGGACCGGGTGCGAGCGCGGGTCAAGGACAAGCGCGTGCTGCGGCTGGTCAAGGCGTTCCTCAAGGCCGGCGTCCTCACTGAGGGCGGCGGCCGAGAGGAGACCTTCACCGGCACCCCGCAGGGCGGCATCCTCTCCCCGCTGCTGGCGAACATCGCCCTGTCCGCGCTCGACGAGCACGTGATGGAGCCGTGGGAGCCGGGCGGGAGGATGTCCACCAGGGGCAGGCGGGCACACCACCGTCACCACGGCCGCCCGAACTGGCGCATCGTCCGCTACGCGGACGACTTCGTCGTCCTGGTCGACGGCAGCCGCGACGATGTCGCCCGCCTGCGCGAGGACATCGCCGACGTACTGCACCCTCTCGGGCTGAGGCTGTCACCGGCCAAGACTCAGATCGTGCACATGTCGGAAGGGTTCGACTTCCTGGGGTTCCACATCCAGTGGCGCCGCAAGCGAGGTTCGAACAAGTGGTACGTCTACACCTTCATCGCCGCGAGGCCCATCCGGCAGCTGAAGGACAAGATCCGTACCCTGACGAACAGAACGTCGCAGCAGGACCCGGGGACCGTACTGAAGAGGATCAACTCGATTCTGCGCGGCTGGGTCAACTACTTCAAGCACGCGGTATGCAAGACCACGCTGAAAGCCCTGGACCACTTCGTATGGCGACGGGTGACCAGCTGGTGGATGGTGCTGCATCGCTGGAGGCGGAAGGACGTCCGCCGACGCTTCACCGACCGCAATGGCCGGTGGCACAGGCTCTCGGCGGACGGGATCGAACTGTTCCCCATGGTCACGATCGCGGTCACCCGCTATCGCTACCGGGGCAACACGATCCCCAACCCCTGGGTCCTCAACCACGCTTGAACGGCAGAAACCGTGGAGAGCCCGGTGCGGTGAGAGCCGCACGCCGGGTTCGGCGAGCGGCACGGAGAAACGGGCCGGTGGCAACACCGGCACCGCGCTCCGTGCCGACTCAACAGTTCTTCCGGTTTTCCTTCCCGGTGCGCCGCCGGGTGCGGATCAGCGAGCCGTCCAGCAGGACCACCCCGCCACCCGTTCGGGCGATCTTCTTCAGGGCCCTGTCCAGGCGCGGGGCGCGGACGGCCAGCAGGCCGACGACCTCCCTGACCCACCGTGTCACGGTGGTGCGGTGTATCCCGTTGCCGCCGGCCAGGTCACCCGGCCGCTGGTCACAGCGCAGCACTGCCAGCACGATGGCGGCGATCTTCCCGGCGGGCAAGGCCCGCCACCGCGAGCCGATCTTCTTGCAGTGGCCGCGTATCAGGCCGGCGAGCCAGTTCAGGGTGGCACTCGACAGCGGGAGGCGGGCGGTGTAGACAAGGCCGTCACGGCCCTCGACGACATGGTTGTTTTTCTTCACACCAAACTCAACTGCCGCCGGGGGCCCGCTGGTTACGCATCACGCGGCCGCCGGGCAAGGACAAGCTGCCCCTGACCAGGGAGACGGCTATGCACAGCAACGCGAACGATAGTGAGTGAGTTCTACCGGTGGTTGCTTCACCATGCCCGGGTGTTGGGCTGGGACCTCGATGAGACCGAACAGATGGACGGTGTCCCGGTCCCCCGCAGGCACTTCTTCCTCGTGTGGGCAACGGTCGCACTGGATACCGGCACTCACCCCCGCACAGACCGAGCAGCTCGCCCGCGGCCCTTCCTGGCGCTGGCGTGGCATCCGGAAGAAGCGTGTCCGCAGCGATGCGTACGTCGGCCAGGACGTGCATGCACTGACGGATTGCTCCCAAGGTGGATGAGGTGAATACGGCTTCCACCACTGCTGGCCGCTCGGAGGCGGGAAACGCGGCGCGGGACGTTCAGGAGGGCTTGGCCCGTGGCCTCCATAGCGGTGAGGTACTCGGCGCCGTCCCTGGCATCTGCTGCCACGACATCCGCCGATCCGCCCGACGGGCTCTCCCTCCCTCCTGGCCCTCCGCTCCGCCACTCTGGTGCACAGCGTCCACCGTTCGGGCGGATGCCACTGTCGTCGGCGCGTGGCCGTGGGGCTCGTGAAATGCGCATGCCTACGCTCCGGCTGACAGGCCGCCGGCCTTCCTCGTGACTTCAGCCGGGCATCATCCCGCCCGGCCGTACAACTTCTTTGGGGAGAGACGTGACCCGGTCCAATACCCGTTCTGCGCCGGCCCGGATGGTCATCGGCCTGGTCCTCGCCTCAGCTTGGCTGGCCGGCTGCGCGGGCCACGCACCGATGGGAAACCAACCCGCCGCGGAGGGCGGCGCCGCGCCGACGGGCCCGGGCCCGGGCCCGCAACTGCAGGACCCGCCGGAACTGGTCAGCCGCAACGGCGCGCTCAAGGCGACCATCGTGGTGGAACGGCGCAAGGTCCGGGTCGGCGATCACCAATTGTACGCGACGACCTACAACGGGGCGTACATGCCTCCCACCTTGCACGTACGACCCGGCGATCGCATCGACCTCACCATGATCAACCGCATCGACGAGGACACCAACGTGCACACGCACGGGCTCCACGTCTCGCCGCGCGCCCCTGCCGACGACATCTTCATCGCCATCAAGTACAACCACTCGTACCACTACTCGTACCAGCTGCCGCGCCATCAGCCCACCGGCACCTATTGGTACCACTCACACGCCGACATGAAGTCCGCTGCCCAGGTCGCAGGCGGCGAGTCCGGCGTCGTCATCGTCGACGGTCTGCGGCACTACCTGCCCCCGTCGTTGCACGGCATCACCGAGCACACGATCGCGCTCAAGGACTTCCAGGTCCAGGGCGACTCGATCAAGACCCACCCCCTGAGCATCGGCGCACCCACCAACCGCACCGTCAACGGCCAGACGAACCCCGTCATCAACATCCGGCCGGGCGAGACACAGTTGTGGCGGCTGGCCAACATCGGCGCCAACATCTACTACAAGCTCCATCTCCCGGGCACCCGCTTCCACGTGATCGCCCAGGACGGCATTCCCGTCCGGAAGGTCTACACCCAGGACACGCTGGTCGTCTCCGCAGGCGCCCGCTTCGACGTTCTCGTCCAGGGTGGCAGTCCCGGCACCACCCCGCTCGAAACCCTCCCGTACAACACCGGCCCGGCCGGAAACCAATTTCCCCAAGCGCCCCTCGCGACCGTGGTCACCGGCGGCACACGCATGAAGCAGGCCACTGTCCCGACCGGCTTCGCCCCGCACGAGGACCTGAGCAGCGCAACGATCGCGGCACGCAAAGCCGTGGTCTACACGGAAAACAAGGCGGGCACGAAGTTCTACATCAACGGCCGGATGTACGACCCCCAGCGCATCGACTTCACCTCCGTCCTCGGCACGGTTGAGGAGTGGACCATCCGCAACGACACGGACGAGGACCACAGCTTCCACATCCACACCAACGACTTCCAGCTGATGAGCACGAACGGGAAGGCCCACGAGCCCTCCCACGGCTGGTACGACACAGTGAACGTGCCCACGCGCAGCAAGATCGTCATCCGCATCCACTTCACCGACTTCACCGGCAAGACCGTCCTGCACTGCCACATCCTCAACCACGAGGACATGGGCATGATGACCGTCCTCGACATCGTCCCGCCCCGCAGCCAGGAGTCACGCAGCAAGTGACCACTCACGCAGAAGTTGCGGGCGGCCGGGCTCGGAGCGATCGCCGACCTGGGATTCGTGGGGCTTGGCGACAGCGGGCCTGACGCTGACCCGGCGGTGATCACCGGCTACAAGGCCGCCCGGAACCGGCCGCTCACGCGAGGGCAGAAGCTGTCCAACAAGGCGTTGGCAGCCGTCCGGGCGCCGGTCGAGCACGGCTTCGCCCACCTGAAGAACTGGCGGGTCCTCGGCAAAGTACGCACCGACCCGAGGTGGGAGACCGCCCTGGTGAGGGCTCTGCTGGTACTGACGAACCGTGAAGTCTCCAGGTGACCGACGATCTTCGCCGAAGTCATCCGCCCGTGACCAGCACGAGCATCCCGAACCTCGCGCACACCAGACCCGTGACCTGCAACTTCACGATGCACAGTGCTCATTGCTTCTTGGGTCGCGACTTCGAGGCCGCCCAGATCAGCTGCAGTTGCCCGATCTCAGCGACGTTCTTCATCAGCTCGGCGTTCAGCCAGGCGATCATGTGTCCGATGGTGTTGTCCGGAGGGGTCTGCCACGGCAGCGTGGAGGCTGCGTCCAGATCGGCGTCGGTGAGTTTGTCGAGGACCGCCAGCCACTGGGTACGCAGATCCTGTAGCCAGGCGACGGTCGCCGGTCCGTTGCCGGGCCAGGTGATGTCGGTACGCTCCCGGGGCGTACGTCCCTGTGCGTGATCGATGGCAGTGCTCCACCACCAGCCGATGTGCCAACTCACCCAGCCGATGGTGGGAACGGGAACGGGGTCGGGCTCGGTGTTGGCCCAGTCCGGCAGCCAGTTCCCGGCGGCGTCCGGGCGCACTGTCCAGGTCAGGTCAGTGGGCTCCCACAGAAAGGCCTCGGGTGTGAGCCGCTCCAGGTGGTACTCGAACAGTGACCAGGGCATGTCGAACTGCCAGCGCAGTAACTCGCGGCGGGGATTCCTCATCGTTCGATCCTCGCATGGTGCCCTGGAGGGCAGCCGTCACGTCGCCTGGTGTGGTACATCAGGGTGTCACGGTGTAGCGCGCAGCAGGCCCATCGCGTGAGATGAATCCGCGCGAGCGTCGCGGGCGAATGCGAGCGGGTCAGATCAGGCCGTGACAGAGGAAGGGCCGTACGGGTTAGGTGAGTTGTGAAGCTGACCTGGGCCCGTACAGCCTGCTCCCATCCTGCCCTGTCCGGGGTCTCCCGCGCGCATTTCGGCGATTTACTCCAAGAACTCGCGCCCAGGTGGACAGCGGCCCGCGAGTCCGCGTTGCATGAGCGGCGCGGGGGTGCCCGGCGCCGGGCGGCTGGGGCGGGCCGTAAGCAGAAGCTGGTCTTCCCCGACCGGCTGCTGGCCACCCTCGTCCACCTGCGGCTCGGGCTTCCGCATGCCGCCCTGGCCGAGCTGTTCGATGTCGATCGCTCCACCATCTCCACTGCGATCCGCGAGGTCCGGCCGCTGCTCGCGGCCCGTGGCTTCGCCGTCCCCGACCGGCCCGGCCTGCGCCTGCGGACCTTGGAGGATGTCTTCGCCTACGCCGAAGCCGAAGGCGTCGACCTCCGCATGGATGGCACGGAAGTCCAGGTCAGACGTCCCAAGGCCGGGCGCGCCGGACGTAAGGCGTTCGTCTCCGGCAAGAAGAAGCAGAACACCATCAAGACGACTACGTTCAGCGATCACCAAGGCCGTACCCTGTTCTCCGGCGTGACGCGGCCGGGCCGCGTGCACGACCAGACCGCCGTGCGCACCGAGGGCATCGCCGAGCAATTGCGCCTCCGCCCAAATGTGAAAGTCGAGGTGGACGAGGGCTACTGCGGCTTGGCCAACGAATTCCCACACCAGGTCAACGCTCCGCCGAGGAAGCCGAAGGACGATGTGTGTGACGGCGAGAGGCGGGCCTGGCGCGAACAGCGACGCCGGCAGTCCTCGGCTCGGATCTGTGTGGAGCACACCAATGCCGAGTACAAGCAGTGGCGCCCGCTCCAGCGCTACACCGGACGGCGTGAGAACTACGATGAGACCCACCGTGCCATCGCCGGTCTGGTCTCCGACCGCTCCGCCCGCAGGGCAACCCGCCGCAGGACGAGTACCGAGCTGGTGTCCGTCCGCACGACGACCTGCTGATCACCCGACAGCCAAACCCCCAGGCCAGCACGTCCCGATCTCAATTGTCCCCGTGATCGTTAGCCTCGACCGCTTCCGCGCCGACCCGGTCCTGGCCGCCCTGCAGTGGCCGGACGACGTGCTGCAGGACTTCCTCTTCGAACACGGCGACCACGGCCCCTTCGCGGTCGACTACGGTCACCTCGACCTGAGCGCGATCACCTGGACGCTGGAGGCGATCCCAGCCACGGACTTCCACACCAAGACGACCGGCGAGAGCGAAGCCGGACTGATCGAGCATTTCGCACAGAACCCCGTGTACTGGGCCTCAGTGAAAGTCCCCGAAGCCGGCAGGCACTGGGAAGACTACGGGACGTGGCTGCGCCCGCCGCTCCTCATCGACCGGCGCCTCCTGGACCCGGCGGACAGCGGACTGCAGGTCCTGGAGGGCCGCACCCGCGTCGGAGTGCTGCGCGGCCGCCTCCGCGAGCAGCTGCGCGTCGCCCCGCGCCACCAGGCGTGGGTGGGACGTCCGTGAGAACCTGCCCCGTCTCGCTGCGTACGCTGCGAGCATCGAGGTGTTTTCGAGGAAGAGCTGAGGATGACTGAGAAGACGTCTGTTCCCGGGCCGCGCCGAGACATGGCGATGCACAACGACTGGTGGGTGTCGGGCTGGGAGCACGTCCTGCCCCGTCAGGGCTTCCCGCTGACCATGCTGATCGGGACGGCGTGCCAGCCCGGTTTCACCGGCTCCCTGGACGACCTGGTGCACGAGATCTTCGACGGGCACTGGGACATGATCGGCGGCGACCTCGACGGTCCCCTCACCTTCTCCTGGCCCGATGAGGAATGGGACTACGAGGCCGCGCCGGAGGGCCGCGAGGCATGCGAGGCAGCCCGCTGGGAGCAGTTCAGCACCATGCTGACGACAGCCGGCTACCCGGTGCCCGCCACCGTGCGGGACCTGTCCGAGCTCTACCTGACGTGGGGCCTGGCCCGCCGCGAAGAGACGCCGGACGGCACCCGATGGTCCATGCCCGCCGTGCTGCCACTGCCGGGCGACCTGCTGCCCCTGGACCCCGAACTCACCGAGCGCCTCAACGGGATCCGCTGGACGATGCGCACCGGCCCGCTCCTCGACACCCTCATCGACCACCTGGTCAACGATCTGGGTGAACCGGCAGAGACCCTCACCTCCCTGGACCGGCTGGCGGCAGCCACAGGCCAGGACGTCGACGACGTCCGGCTCGCTCTCGCGGAACTCGTGAAATCCGGCGACGCCCTTGTTCAGCGCGGCGAGGAGCCGGCCGACGCGGAGCGCCTGGAGGCCCACCGCCGCTTCCGTCTGGTCATGGACTGGGAGCACTTCCACGAGAACCGCATCCAGGTCAGCCGCGGTGACTGAGGCCGCGCACGGCACCGTGGGGACCAGCGACACGCGCCTGATCGTGCTCCGAGGCAACAGCGCCTCGGGCAAGTCCTCCGTCGCGTCCGGCCTGCGCGAAAAGTTCGGCCGCAACCTCGCCATCGTCGCCCAGGACAACCTGCGCCGCATCGTGCTGCGCGAACGCGAACGGCCCGGCGGCGCTAACATCGGCCTGATCGACCTCACCGCCCGCTACGCCCTGGACCACGGCTTCCACGTCGTCGTCGAAGGCATCCTGTACGCTGACCGCTACGGCACGATGCTCCAGGACCTGGTGCGCGCCCACCAGGGCGTCACACGGTGCTACTACCTCCACGTGCCCTTCGAGGAGACAGTGCTCCGGCACGCGACGAAACCAGACGCCGAGTGCCTCGCGCACGTCAACGAGGGCCACCTACGCGACTGGTACCGAGACAAGGACCTGCTCCCCAACGGCCTGGAGACCGTCATCGACGCGGCCAGCACCCTGGACGACACGGTCCAACAGATCCTCTCCGAGAGCGGCCTGGACGGCATTCCCCCGATCGACCGCTGAGGGGCGCCACCGCAGGTACGGTCAGCTTCACGGCAGGCAAGACGGCACACACCACCGGACCCAGGGGGGCCAATGGGCGTGGAGAACGGACCGCAGAGCATCCCGTGGGGCGGCGAGTGGCGACGACACCTCCGCTCCGATGCCGAGATGGATCTCGTGCGCTCGTGGAAGCGCCGTGTCGAATGCCCGACCTGCAAGGCGGCCGCAGGGCGGGCCTGCCGCACCGCGGGCGGCCGCCCGACCAACGAACACCGTGCGCGCCGTGACGCCGTCGGCCCCATCCCGTACGCGAAGTGGCGAAAGGAGGGCCTCATCCCCGAGCAGCGGACGTACACGATTCCGGCCGTGCTCAAGGAGTCGGAGAAGGCCCGCGCCGACTTCAACGTGGACACCGCCCTGGCCGACGGTGTGGCGGTCGTCCGCATGTTCCTCGCCGACCGGCTCGGGTTGTTCCTCCAGGGCGAGGAGGCCATGGACCGCATCGACGACGCCGTGCGCAAACTGATCGAGGTCCGCGGCCCGGTGGGGACGGCCGACGTGGTCACGGTCCTCGCCAGCCAAGTCGCCTCGCTGCTGGCTGCGAACGCCGGACCCGACGGCGATCCGGAGGCCCTGTTCGACACGATGATCCGCGCGCAGATTGACATGGTCCGCAAGATGAATGCGATCGAGAAGGAACGAGCCGACGGCTGACCGGCCCTCACTGATGTAGTGCCACCCACTAACCTCCTGCCGACGCAGTACCAAACGTGCACGCCGGCGGTATCCCGTTCGAGCGAAGGGCTGAGCTGTGCCCGACCGACCTGAAATCGTCTGCATCTGCGGCTCCACCCGGTTCGTGGACGAGATGCGTGCGGTGAATCGTGATCTGACCTTCGCCGGGATCATTGTTGTCGCGCCAGGCGAAGCAGACGAGTTGATCACCGACAAGCAGAAGACGGCTCTGGACGCCCTCCATCTACGCAAGATCGACCTGGCAGACCGAGTTCTGGTCGTCAACCCTGGCGGCTACATCGGCGAGTCCACGCGCAGGGAAATCGACTATGCCCACGCCACCGGCAAGCCGATTTCGTTCACCGATCCCGCCCCCGCTGCAACGTAGTTCGCCGGGGGAGCGGCCCGAGATCCCAGGGCCTACACGCACACCAGTGCGATGCCGCAGCTCAGAGCCCCCGGGCATCGCACCTCAGTGCGTGTAGGGCCTGGGAGCGGTGCCGCTGGCCCCGGACAGCGAAGGACCCCGGGCCGCCCTGGCGGATTCCGGGGATCGTCGCAACACGTGATCACTGACGTGTGGTGGCGAGCAGTGTATGCAGGCGCTCAGCTGGGAAACCCCAGCCGAGCGTTTTGAGTGGGCCGTTGTTGAGTTCGGCGGCAGCAGCGTCCGGCTCCTGGCGGCTGCACCCGGCCGACGAGTCTCCAGTTCCTCAACCACGAGCTCACGTTGAAAACAGGTCAACCTCATACAGGGCGCTTGACAGGGTGCGGAGCTCGGGCGCTACTTGTCGGTGCTCACTGCATAAATGCCGATCAATGGGGGCTCAATGGGAAAGATCAGGCGATCGAGGCTGACTGTCACGCTGGCGGTTGCCGCCGTCGTCGGCCTTGCACTTCCGGGAGTTGCCGGTGCGGCGGATGGCTCGACCCAGCTCAGGTCCAACACGGCCTGTAACGACGGCAAGGCGACAGCATTGGAGAACGTGGCCATCCGCACCAGTACCAGTACCAGTGCCGCTCTGGTGACCACTGCCCTGAAGGGGCAGACGTGGGCCTGTGGTGCAAATAGCGTCATCCTGGGCGGCCGGTATACCGCTTGCGGGACATCGAACGGCAACGGTTGGTTCTACGTCTACAACGACAACTACGCGGGCTATACCGCGTCAGGTTGTTGGGGGTGACGCTACCCGCGTGACACCTCCCACCGCCGAGAGGCGCATTCCGGCGGTCGTCGCGTCACAGTGATCAACTGGCTGTCTCCAGGAGCTTTGCGAGGCGCTCGGCTGGGGTGTCCCAGCCGAGCGTTTTGCGTGGTCGGCTGTCGAGTTCGGCGGCGACGGCGTCCAATAGAACGCAAGCCTGCGCCCCGGTGCCCTGTCGCCGGTGTCACCGCCGCCGCTCACCAGTCGTCAGGTGCACTGCCTACCCACGCGATCGGCTGGCCCTCGCTGTTGTGGCCCCAGTGCGGTTCCTCCATCAAGGTCTCGTGCCCGTCGGGCAGGACGCAGATCCGCCCCCAGCGGCCGTGCTTGCCCGCGCAGACCTCGGTGAGCCGGGCCGCGTCGCCACCCGCCACGGCCTGGTCGTAGCGGTCCTGGAACGGCTGGAGACGGGCGCACAGCTCCAGCCCGAGCTCCGTCTCCGCCGCCTCCACCCGGGCCCGTGCCGCCTGCACCCCCAGGTCGGACAGCACAGCCGAGATGACGTCCTCCGCCTCCGCGAAGGCCCTGGTGCGGGCGTGCCGGCGCACAGCGTCCTGCACCCGCTGCTCCGCGGCCTCCTGGTCGCTCGCGCTCATCACGCCGCTCCTTCCGTGGCCGCCCACTCCAGCCCGAGGTCGGCGAGCGCGGCGATCTTGTCGACGGTCAGCTTGGTCCGGCGGCTCTTGCCGTTGGACAGGAACACCCCGAGCTTGACCTCCGTCCCGTCCGGCAACGCCTCTACGTGGGCCCTGGGGACCGTCACAGAGCCCGTGCGGCCCCTTGGTTACTGCCAGGGGCCGCAACGCCCCGCTCGAAGGCGCTCACGGGCACTGCGGACGGCTCTGTGGACACGTCCGGCTCCATCGGGGCCGGGGCCGGGGCCGCGGTGGGCGGGGTAACGCCGACGGCCGCCAGGCGCTCGCGCTGCCCGTCGGCCAGGGCCGCCCACACCTCGGGTTTCCGCTGCCGGGCCAGCCACTTCCCCACATCCATGCCGTGCACGGTGAACCCGGATAGAATCCCCCGCCGGGAGGCGGCGGTTGCTCGGGGCCCATTGTCGGTAGCGGGCTCTATGCTCAGGACTTCTTTAGCCCTGGAAGGTGGGGTGCCCATGGCCGCCGATTTCGTAGCTTTGCATGAGCCGCTCGTGGAGTGGGTCTTCGAGCAGACCTCCCAGAACCCGGCGGAGGAGTACGTGTCGATCACCGCCTTCGGTGAACTGCACGACCTGACGGAGCAGCAGTGCCACCGGCTGCTGCAGGCGTGCAAGGCAGGGGGCCTGGTGGACGACCGCTTCGCCACGCTTGGCGATCCGGCGGCAAACCTGACCCCCCGCGGACTGCAGTGGGTACAAGGACGCCTGCGCCGACGTGCTGACCCCGTGAAGCGCGCCGTGGCCGCACGCAAGGGCCTGCTGATGTGGCTGTGGCACCAGAAGCACGAAGGAGTGACCTCCCCTGCGGTCGAAGGAGTGCTCCGCTCTCCGCTCTCGCTCTTCGAGGGCGAGCGGCTGGCACCCGGGGAGATCGACCGCGCTGGCGCCACTCTCCGGTCCAAAGGACTGATCACCGGGACCATGACGGGACAGACCGAGGGCCCCGTGCTGGCAGACATCACGTCAGAAGGGCAGGACTGCGTGGAGCAGTACGATGGCGACATCAGCGCCTACGAACGCCGGAACGCCGGCGGCAATACAACGTGGAACATCGAGCGGAACTCGGGCAACATCGCGAGCAACAGCAGCGGTGTCACTCAGAACGCGGTGACGCAGAGCGAGTTCGATCCGGCGAAGATCCTGGCAGCGGTCAGCCTCCTCCAGCAGCTGGCCCCGTCCCTGACCCCGGACGCCGACGAGCAGGAAGAACTCTGCTCCCAGGCCGGGGACCTCCAGGCGGCTGCCAACGACCCGGCATCGGACCGGGGGACGCTGCAGCGTCTCGGCGGTCGCGTTATTGCCACCCTCCGCAGGCTTGTCCACTCACCCGATGTCCAGCGCCTCGCCATTGACGCGGTGGAGCAGGGGATCCAGAGCCTGTAGAGCGACACTCGCCAGCAGGCGCAGCGAATGGGGTTCTGTGCCGGCTCCGGCACAGAACCCCATTCGCGTTCGGTGCCTTGTGGGATTGAGGGAGCCAGGCCCTCTGTACCCGGCTGGACCGCCTCACTGAACCCGCCCCGGCCGCCACGTAGTTCGCCGGGGGAGCGGCCCGAGATCCCAGGGCCTACACGCACGCCAGTGCGATGCCGCAGCTCGGAACCCCCGGGCATCGCACCTCAGGGCGTGTAGGGCCTGGGAGCGGTGCCGCTGGCCCCGGACAGCGAAGGACCCCGGGCCGCCCTGCGCCCCCGGGGTCCTGTCGCCGGTCTCACCGCCACTGCTCACCAGTCGTCAGGTGTGCTGAACACCCACGCGATCGGTCGGACAGCCAAGCAGCATTTGCCCGCCCGCTGACCGTATCCCGTCCCGTTCCTTGGAAGACAAGGTCCGACTTCCGGTGCCCGTGGGTGAAGATGAGGTGATGCAGGAGAAGCGAGCAGAAGAGTACGGTCGGTGCGCCGCGGTTCTGGACGTCGACTTTCAGGTCCCTGGTGCGGCTGCGATTTTCGATCAGGCGTTGACGAACGGGCTGGCGGCCATCGTCGCTCACAACTGGCAGGGGGAGGAGAGCGAGAATCGCAGGAACGGTGATCACCGGCTGAAAGCGGCGTCGCAGCTACTGAAGGTCATCACAGAACGATGTGATGAAGATCAGAAGGGCATACGACTCGTCCCAGACACAGATGACGAGTCGAAGATCGCAGTAGATGTAGCGGCTCTGAGCGAGGCCCTGGAGCAGACCCAACGCGTGCGACATGCACGTGGCGTGGGTGAGATCGAGAAGCGGCACGTTACGGCCCTGCTCGATCTCGACTACCACTCCTGCCTGCGCCAGGTCAGTGAGGAACGCCGGGAGTCCGACTGGGTCAAACACCAGATCCAGGACCGGTACGAGCGGCTGCGCGCTCAGGACTACCTGGACGTGATCGGTGAGGTGGAAGCCGACCGACGCATCGCGTTGGCAGCTGACCACCGGCCTACGCACCCCGATGAGCTGAGCGACGGCATGGATGTGACGGATTGCCCTGTCTGCGGACGGGAAACCCTCGCCGTATCCGGCGTCGACGACTTCGGTGTCGGCTACGGCCCGGGCGTCTGCCTGGTGTGCTCCTACGTCCGCAGTTCCGACGCTGCCCACGGCCTGGCTCTCAACCACATGCTCGCGCGCCACGCGGACGACTGAGGGAGGTACAGCCGTCCTTCTGGCTGGGCGGGGAGAGAGGCCACGAGCCAACGCAGAAGCGGCTGACATCAGCGTTGGACTGGTCGGCTCACACCAGATCTTGCATAAAGAGGGCCGCTCGTGTGCCCCGGGGTCCTGTCGCCGGTGTCGTCGCTGCTCACCGGTCGTCGGGTGCGCTGCCCACCCAC
Source organism: Streptomyces sp. NPDC032161 (assembly GCF_040636995.1). NCBI lineage: Bacteria > Bacillati > Actinomycetota > Actinomycetes > Kitasatosporales > Streptomycetaceae > Streptomyces > Streptomyces sp. NPDC032161. The sequence goes on from NZ_JBEZVN010000033.1 coordinate 54,198, forward strand.
GCGATCGGCCGGCCTTCGCTGGTGCGGCCCCAGTGCGGTTCCTCCATCGAGGTCTCGTGCCCGTCGGGCAGGACGCAGATCCGCCCCCAGCGGCCGTGCTTGCCCGCACAGGCCCCGATGAGCGGTGCCGCGTCGCCCTCTGCCACGGCCTGGTCGTAGCGGTCCTGGAACGGCTGGAGGCGGGCGCACAGCTCCATGCCGAGCTCCGTCTCTGCCGCCTCCACCCGGGCCCGCGCCGCCTGCACCCCCGGGTCGGACAGCAGCAGGGCGACCTTCTCCGCCTCAGATGTCTCCACCAGGCTGGACGGCTTCGGCACAGACGCCGCCGGGACAGCTCCGTTGCTAGTCAGGGTGATGGACTGAAGGTCGATCTCGTCGGCCTGGACGCGCAAGACATCGGCGAGGGTGCCCACGGTGCCCGCGTCGAGCAGCGTCGTGTCACCTCCGGGCGGCGCCCATGCCGGATCGCCGCCGGCCGCGGAGTCGTCCCAGGAGGCCGCGACGCTCCGCAGCAGAGCAGCGACCTCCGGAGCCCGGAAGTAGACCTGGCCGTCACTGCCGCGCATCGGCCGGAGTTCCGCCACGATCTCGGGCTCGCTCACGCCGCCCACGCCAGCCCGAGGTTGGCGAGTGCGGCGAGCTTGTCCGTGCTGAGCTTGGCGCGCCTGGTCTTGGTGTTGGACAGGAACACTCCGAGCTTGACTTCCGTGCCGTCCGGCAGCGCCTCTACGTGGGCCCTGGGGACCTTCACAGAGCCCGTGCGGGCCTTGTATTGCGACAGGGCCGCAACGCCCCTGTCGAAGGCGCTCACGGGCGCCGTGGAAGGCTCCGCGGACGCGTCCGGCTCCACCGGGGCCGGCGCCGGGGCGGGCGGGGTGACGCCGACGGCCGCCAGGCGTTCGCGCTGCCCGTCGGCCAGGGCGGCCCACGCCTCGGGCTTGCGCTGCCGGGTCAGCCACTTGCCGATGTCCATGCCGTGCACGGTGAAGCCGGGCAGGACCTCCGCCGGGCCTTCCTCGTCGCGCACCAGCTCGCGCAGCGCGGCGTAGTGCCGCTGCCACTCGGTGGGCCACGACGGGTTCCAGTCCTCGTCGACCTCCTTCAACGCGGCCTCCCACTCCGGGTGTTCGGCCAGCGCACCGGGACGGCGCAGGTTGGACAGCCACTGCCCGATCGGCTTGTCCAGCGCCGCCGCCGACCGGGGAGCGCACAGCGTCCAGTGCTCCGCGTAGTACACCCGGGCCGCTGCCAGGTTCTCCTGGAACCGCGCATCGGCCGCAGTCCAGGCCATGCCCAGCTTCTCCAGCCGCGCCGCGCGCCGGCCGTTCATCTGCCCGGCCCCGTACGCCCGTCGCTGCTCCGCGACCCAGGTCCCCAGCGGGAACGCGCCCTCCTTGTGCTCGTACGGCACCCACGAGACGCAGGCGATCTGGATGACCGACGCCGACGTCGCCAACTAGCTCACCGACCCGGACGGCCACGAGAGCTGACCGCGCGCCGGGCACTGTGGTGGTCCCTGCCGGGTCGGGCTGTGCGACTGGTGCGCCGTCATCGAGGATGATGCGTACCGCGTGCTGGGTTCCTCGGCCGACGTGTCGAGCTCGTCGGCGAAACGATCGTGAGGGGCGGCGGTGAGGAATTCGACTTGTCGCGGGTGTCCACTGAACCGCCCCGGGTTCGGTAGAGATCTCAGATTGTGGTTGTGACCTGGGGTTTTGTCAGTTCCGTGTAGTAGTTGGTCTCGTACTCGACGGGTG
>NZ_JBEZVN010000034.1:0-51341 GCF_040636995.1 Streptomyces sp. NPDC032161
CCGTTCCGGCAGGTCACGCCACTGCACACCGGTCCGAACCCGGTGCAGAATCCCGTTGATCACCTGCCGATGGTCCCGCCACCGGCCACAGCGCCCGTTGCTGACAGGAAGGAACGGCCGCAGCCGTTCCCACTCGGCATCACTCAGATCACCCCGCCCCATGCCCGCATCAACGATCCAGGCGCAAGGCAGTCACATGATCGACCGGACAAGTCCTAAGCGGTCGCGTCGTTGCTCAGGCGGGTCTGATGGTCAGGCCAGTCTCGGTAGGGCAGCCGTCTATGAGGTCCCTGCGGTACTGGATGTGCCGTAGTCCGCGTCGGATGCGCTGGACGAGGTGTTCGGGGGTGGTGAAGGCGACGTTGAGGAGCCAGCTGCGCCGCAGGAGGGACCAGGTTCCTTCGACGGGGTTGAGGTCGGGTGCAGCAGGTAGTAGATGGTCAGCCACTCCCGGGAGCCGGCGAACTCCCGCGGGCCAGCGCCTTGTGGACGTCGAGGTTGTCCCAGACGAGCACGATCGGGCCGCCGAGCTGCTGGTGGGCTGCGATCAGAGGGTCCCGGTAGTCCCGCCAGGAAAGCTCTTGCGCCCGTCGCGGCGGCCGTTGTATCTGCGTGGCCGGTAGATCAGCGGGCCAGCGGCCGGGCTTGTTACAGGTCAGTGCGACGATGGAGATCCGTCTGCGGGAACGGTCGCGGACCCGCACCACCGGAGTCCGGCCAGGCCGCCGCGAGCCTTCCGCGCAGGGCCTCCTTCCCCCCACCCGGCCACCGCCTCGTCGTCCCGCCCCATCGCCCGACGGGCCGGGACCTGGCAGGACCAGCCGTTGCGCACCAGCAGCCTTCGCACACCCCGGACCGTGCGGGTCAGGTGGAAGCGTCGGCCGATCACCGTCTTCACACGGCTCAGGGTCCAGCGCTGGTCTTCCCACCCGTGCGCAGCCGGCCCCTTGCCCAGCTCCGCCTCCAGTCAAGTGAACTGCTTCTCGCTCAGCCTCGGCAGCGACGCCGGCCCCTACAACCGCAGGGGACCTTTCCGCTTCGCGACCCTCGCCGCTGGGGCGGTCCGGCCTCGTATCCGCAATTTAGTGAAGCTGACGAATCGCGGACGGACTTGTCGGCGAGGAACAGCTCCCGTGCATGCTCCTCGATACCCTTGCCTTCCCCGAGGGCACAAGGCGCCGTACTTCATCAGGAGATGATGCGCGTCCAGCACCGTCTCGGGGGCCAGGGGGATCACCAACCAGTGTGGCGATCGCGGCAGCCAGGAGTGCTCCCCAGTCGGCGACGACACGAACGGAGTTGATGGCGCCGGCGCCATCAACGTCACGCACTGCTTCCCTCAGTCATCGCAGCACACCAGAGCGCACAGCGGCCTGCCCGGGCGCTACGAGCTGGTACCGGAAAGGGGCGGTTCGTCCCGTGGAGCCAGGCCCATGTGGATGGCCAAGGCCGCAGCAAGGGAGGCGACGGTGGGATGCTGCCAGACGAAGTTGCCGGCCAGGCGGACGTCGAGGTCGGTATCGAGGCGGATGCGCAGTTCCGTGGCCAGGAGCGAGTCGAACCCGAGGGACTTGAGGGGGGTATGCGGGTCAAGCGTGCTGCTGCCGGTGCGCAGGATGGCGCGGATATGGTCGGCCAGGTAGCTCTCCAGGGCGGTCTGGCGGGCGATGCCGGCGGGCAGTGCCTCGAGCTGGGGACGGATGCCGCCCTGGGGGCGTTTCAGGGCATTGCCCTCATCCGCGGCGAGTTCGGCGCCTTCGGCCGGAGCCGGAGCGAGGAGCTCGAAGAGGCTGGAGTGCGCGGCGGCGCTGGGGATCCAGGTCCGAGCCGGGCCCGGGATGACGGCCGTCTGGACCCGCTGGTGGGCGAGGAGGGAATGCAGAGCCTCCAGGCCCTTGCGGGTGGGGATTGTCTCGTAACCGCGCTCGGCAAAGTCGATGGCCTGCCCCGTTTCGCCCCAGGGGCCCCAGTCGACGGCCAACGTGGGCAGGCCGTTGCGGGTGCGCCAGGCGGCGAAGGCGTCGAGCCAGGCGTTGGCTGCCGCGTATGTTCCTTGTCCGGCGTTGCCCAGAAGGGAACTCATCGACGAGTACAGAACGAACCAGTCCAGCGAGTGGGCCGCAGTGGCCTGGTGAAGGTTCCAGGCGCCGGTGACCTTGGGGGCCCACACCCGTTTGAGCTGGTGGTCCCGGACGGTGGCCAGCGCCGCGTCGTCGAGGACCATGGCGCAATGCACGATCCCGCGCAGGGGCACTCCCCCGTGGGTGGCGGCCGTGACCAGTCGCTGGGCGGTGCCGGGGCGGGAGATGTCGCCGAGGACGACCGTGGTACTGGAGGTGAGGGTGTTGATGGTTCGCGCGGTTTCGAGTGAGGCGGGCCGGCGGCCGTTGAGAATGATGCGGCTGGCGCCCTGTTCAGCCAGCCAGCGGGCGGTTGCCAGTCCCAGGCCTCCCAGACCGCCGGTGATGATGTAGGCGCCGTCGGCGCGGACGACGGGTGGTCCGTCGGGCAGAACAGCCGTGGCCTCTCCCCAGTCGGGGACGGTCAGCACGATCTTGCCGATGTGCCCGGCACGGGCCATCAGGTGGAAGGCGTCGGCTGCCCGGTCGAGCGGGTACTCGGTGCACAGGAGCGGTTTGAGCCGCTGGGCGGCGATATGGTCCATGACCTCGCGGAACACCGTGGCGAACAGCTCCGGGCGCCGCTGCTGGAGTTCGATGAGGTCGACCGTGCTGAAAGTGATGTTGTGGCGCAGGGGGGCGAGCCCGAGGGGGGCGTCAGCCAGGATGTCGCGTACACCGAGTTCGATGAACCTGCCGAACGGGCGCAGGCTTTCGAGGCCGGCTCGGACCGCGGGGCCGGCCAGGGAGTTGAGGACGACATCGACTCCCTGGCCGTCGGTGGCTCGGCGGGTCTGTTCGGCGAAGTCCAGGGTGCGCGAGTCCATGACACAGCGGATCCCCATGCCGCGCAGGTGGCGGCGTTTGTCTTCGCTGCCGGCCGTCGCCAGGACGTCCGCGCCCAGGAGGTGGGCCACGGCGATCGCGGCCAGGCCGGTGCCTCCGGTGGCGGAGTGGATCAGTACGCGCTCGCCCGGGGCGAGCTGGGCGACGTGCCGCAGGGCGTACCAGGCGGTGAGGAACGCCGTGGGCAGCGCTGCAGCCGTGGTGGGTGCCAAGGCCGGTGGCATGGGGGTGACGGCAGTGGCGGGAAGAGTAATGAAGGAGCCGAAGGCGCCTCCTTCGAACTGGGCGGCAAGCACCAGGTCTCCAGGGTGGACGTGGTGTACGCCGGGTCCTACGGCGCTGACTTCGCCTGCGCACTCGAAGCCGATGCGGTAGGGGGTGGCCGGCTCGGAGCCGAGCATGCCGAGGGAGGTCAGGACGTCGCGGAAGTTGAGGCCCGTGGCATCGACGCGTACTTCGACTTCGCCTTCGCCGGGCTGGCGGCGGCCGGTCGCGGCCAGTTCGAGACTGTCGAGATCGCCGAGTTGTCCGACGCGCAGGCGGAACCCGTCCTGCCCGAATCGGACGGTTCGGGTGGTGCAGGCGGCGCGTTCGGTGGGGGTGATGGGGGCGCGGTCGATGCGCGCGACGTGTCGGGTGTCACCGCGTAGTGCGACCTCGTCCTCGGGTGCGTCGGCGAGGAGTTCGGCGGCAAGAGCTCGCAGCCCGTTCTCGCCGGGGTCGGTGTCGATGAGGGTGGGCCGCATGCGGGGCTGCTCGACGGCCATGACGCGTGCCACGCCGCGTACGGTGCTGTGGGCCGGGTGACCGGTCTCGTCTGCGGCGACGGCGTACGCGTGGCGGGTGACGGCGTACACGCGCGGTGCCCCGCGGTGCTCGTCGGCGGCCTGGGCGAGGGCGAGCAGTAGTCGGGCCCGTTGCTGTGCGCCCTGAACGGGGTCGGTGTCGGGGGCGGGCGGTGCTGCGAACAGCAGGACTACGGCGCGCCAAGGGTCCGTACTGGTGGCCAGGTGCTGGCCGAAGGTGTCGGCCAGGGGTGGGAGTTCCTCCACGTCCGGCGGGCATTGCCGCACGTGTGTCTCGGCTCCGGCGGCGCGCAGGAGTGCGGCCAGGTGTTCGGCCTGGCCGTCGCCCTCGTCCATGATGAGCCAGTTCCCGGGTGGGGTCGGCGCTGTGCGGGGTGAGGGTGCTCGGTGCCAGCCGAGTTCCATGAACCACTGGTCGACGGTGTTGCGTTCGGTGGATTCGCGGCGGGTGAACCGCACGCCGTCGAGGGCGAGAACGGGCTGGCCTTGGGTATCCAGGACGCGGACGTCTCCGGTGAGCGTCGTGCCGTTGTTCTCGGTCACCCGTGCGTGGGCGTGGGCGGCCTGCGCGGGGTCGCCGAGGATCCGCAGGGCGCGAACCTGGACCGGCAGGATCGGTGCGGGTGTGCTCTCGAAGCCGAGCCCGGCTACGAGTAGTTGCAGGCACAGGTCGAGGAGGACGGGGTGGGCGCTGAGGGCGGGTTCGGGGATGCGGGCTGCGGGTGGTAGCTGGATGTCGGCCCAGAAGCTGTCCTGGCGGCTCGTCGTGCGCAATGTGGTAATGCCGGTGAAGGCGGGACCGTGCTCGAGCCCGCAGGCGCGCAGGCTGGCGTAGAGCCTGGCTGGATCGAGGGGAACGGGATGCCTGTCGCTGAGGCCGGGCACGGATGTGGCACGGACGTCGTGGGGTGCGAGCCCGCGGCGGGCGATGGCTGCGGCGTGCAGTTGCCAGGAGCCGTCCGGGTTTCGGGAGTGGATCTCGCAGACGGCCTGCTCGCCGGTGGTGAGCGTGATGGTGGTGCTCATCTGGGTGTCGTCGTCCAGACGCAGTAGGTCTTGGAAGGTGATGTCGGTGAGGCCGATGTCCGTGGGCGTACCGGTGAGTGCGGTGTGGGCAGTGGTGTGGAGGAGGGCGCAGAAGCCGGCTCCGGGGAGGACGGGGTTGCCGTGGACGTGGTGGTCGTTGAGCCAGGGCAGGTGGAGGGCTGGGGCGGTGGCGCTCCAGGTGTGGCGGACCTGGTCGCCGGGGGTCTCGGTGTGCCGGCCGGGCAGGGCGTCCGCGTCGGTCGGCAGCGCTCGGCCGGCGGCCCAGTGGCGGGTGCGGTCGAAGGTGATGGTGGGGGTATCCACCAGGTCGCCGTCGCCGTACAGGGGGGTCCAGTCGACCGTACCGCCGTTGCAATGGAGGGTTGCCAGCTGGGCGCGGAAGGTGGTGGGTTCGTCCTGTGCGCGGCGCAGTGTGGGCAGAGTCACGGCGTCGGGCACCAGTTCGGCCAGACTGTCGGTGAGGGACCGGGTGACCACGGGGTGGGGTGAGATCTCGATGTAGATCTGGTGGCGGTCCTGGGCGGCGGCGACGACGGCGGGGTGGAAGCGGACGGGGCGGCGCAGGTTGTCGCACCAGTAGGCGGCGTCGAGAAGGGGGGCGTGGCGGGGCTCTTCGGCCACGGTGGAGTAGAAGGGGATACGGGGCGGGCGGGGGGTCAGGCCGGAGAGTGCCTGGCGCAGTTCGGGCAGGAGGGGATCGACGTGAGGGCTGTGGGAGGCGACGTCGACGGCGATGGCATTGGCGGGGATGCCGAGCTGGTCCCATTGGCTGATCAGGTGGGCGACCTGGTCGGCGTCGCCGGAGATGATGGTGGTGTCGGGTGCGGCCAGGACTGCCACGGACACGGCGTCGACGTGGGTGTCGGCGAGGGTGGCTTGGATCGTGGCCTGGGCCAGGCCGACGCTGGCCATCGCTCCCGTCCCGGCGATTCGCTCCAGTAGTGCCGAGCGGCGGCAGATGACGCGGACGCCGTCGGCGAGGGTGAGAGCTCCGGCCACAACTGCGGCTGCGGCTTCCCCCATGGAGTGGCCGATGACGGCGGCGGGTCGGACGCCGTGTGCCTGCCATGTCGCGGCGAGGGCGATCTGCAGGGCGAAGAGGGCTGGTTGGACCCTTGAGCATCCTGTGACGGGTTCGCCGGCCCGGATCAGTTCCAGGACGGAGAAGCCCGCCTCGTTGCGGATGAGGGCGTCCACGTCGGTCAGTGCTTTCGCGAAGGCCTTGTTGTGGGCGAGGAGTTCGCGGCCCATGCCGGACCATTGGGAGCCCTGGCCGGAGAACACCCATACGGGCTGGCGGGGGGCGGTGACGTCGGTTGTGCCTGAGATGAGGGCTGGATGCGGCCGACCGTCAACGAACTGGCGCAGCGCGTCGACCGTCTCGGCGCGGGAACGGGCGACGACCGCGAGGCGTCCTCGACCGGGGCTGCGGCGTAGGGCCAGCGTGTGGGCGATGTCGCGCAGCGGGGCGTCGGCGCCGTCGTTGTCCAGCCACTCGGCCAGGTGGCGGGCGGCGGCCGGGAGGGCTTGGCGGGATCCGGCCGCGACCAGGATCACCTCGGGCGGCAAGGGCCGAGGCCTGCGGGGGGCGGGCAGGCTGGCACGAGGGCGGGGCTTTGGCGCTTGCTGCAGGATGACGTGGGCGTTGGTGCCGGAGAAGCCGAATGAGGAGACCGCGGCAAGTCTGACCGGTTGGTTGCCGGGCCATGGGGTGCATTCGACCGGGACGAAGAAGCGGGTGGCGTCCGCGGCGATGGCCGGGTTCCATCGGGTGAAGTTCAGGTTGGGCGGGATGATCCCGTGCTGGAGGCACAGCACGGTCTTGATCAGCCCGGTGATGCCTGCGGCAGGTTCCAGGTGGCCGAGGATGGTCTTGGCCGAGCCCAGGGCGCATGGGGAGAGGCCGTTGCCGTACACGGCGGCCAGGCCGGCGAACTCGACGGGGTCACCGACGGGGGTGCCCGTGCCGTGGGCTTCGACCAGCGAGATCCGGGCGGGGTCGACGCCGGCTCGGTCGATTGCCGTGCGGTAGAGGGTCTGCTGGGCCGTGAGGGACGGGGCGGCGAGGCCGTCGGACCGGCCGTCCTGGTTCACGGCGGATCCGCGGACGACGGCGAGGATGCGGTCGCCGTCCCTGCGGGCATCGGCCAGGCGTTTGAGGACGACAGCGCCGCAGCCCTCGCCGCGGACGAATCCGTCCGCGGCGGCGTCGAAGGTATGGCAGCGTCCGGTCGGGGACAACATGCCCATCCTGGCGAAGGAGCGGGTGACGCGTGGGGCGAGCATGAGCGTGACGCCGGCGGCCAGGGCGAGATCGCACTCCTCGCGGTGCAGTGACTCGCAGGCCAGGTGGAACGCGACCAGGGAGGACGAGCAGGCGGTGTCGAGGGCGATGCTGGGGCCGTGCAGGCCCAGGAGGTAGGAGACACGGCCGGCGGCGACGCAGTGCCCGTTTGTCAGGATGGAGCCTTCGAGTTCCTGGGGCCGGCCGGCCAGCTGGTCCATGTAGTCGTTGTAGCTCAGCCCCGTGAAGACGCCTGTCGGGGATCCGGTGAGCCGCTCGGGTGGCAACCCGGCATGTTCCAGGGCCTCCCAGACAACCTCGAGCAGCAGCCGGTGCTGGGGATCGAGTACATCGGCCTCGCGTCCGGAAACCCCGAAGAAGTCCGCGTCGAACCGCGAGACGTCTTTCAGGTAGCCGCCTCGGTGGAAGGGGGGTTGTGCTTCGGTGGGCGGCCTGTCCGCCGGGTTGGCCGTCTCGCGACCGGGTGGGGGGGTGCTCACCGCTTCGCGGCCCTTGACCAGCAGACGCCATAAGGCGGCCGGGGAGTCGGCGTCTCCGGGGAGTCGGCAGCCCATGCCGATGACGGCGATGGGCGCATGCGCTGGATGGCGGGGGTGCCTGCGGTGGGCCACGAGGGTCTCCTTGTCGTTCATGAGGAACGTGGGGGCGGTATGTGCGGCTAGGGAAGAGGGAGATATGCCGCGCGGTAGAGCGCGCCGGTGTGCACGTGCGTGCTTGGGGGCGCCCTGGCCAGGGCTGCGGGGGCGTGAGGAACTGTGGAGCTGAGACTGAGCCGTCGCCGGCCTCGGGGCGACGGCCTGTCGACAAGGAGACGGCCGGGCGGTGGGCGGCTCAGACGTCGGGACTTCCCAGGAGGATCGCGCTTTTCACGCCGCCGACCTGGTAGTTGAAGCTGAAGGCGTAGTCGAAGTCGAGGCGGCGGGGTGCTGTTCCTGGAACCGGATCGAAGGTCAGCTGGTCCGCGGGCTGTTCGCAGTTGGCGGTGGGGCACACCTGGCCGTGGTTCATCATGAGCAGGGTCAGAGCCACCCCGACACAGCCGGCCGGGGCGCCGTTGTGGCCGAAGCAGCCCTCCTGCGAAGTCATAAGCAGATCGCTCGACGCGGGGCCGTACAGTTCTTTGATGGCGTTCGCCTCGAAGGCCGTGACGACGACGTTGCCGTCGCTGCCGCCGTGGATGTAGGGCACCTGGTTGATCTCCCAGGTGTCGCCGAGGCATCGCCGCACTGCGCAGACCAGTGCTTTTCCGCTCTCGTCGCTGGCCAGGGGATTGGCCAGCCCGTCGCGGGTGGTTGCTTGCGAGAGGACTTGCCCGTAGGGGCGGGCGTCCCGGCTGAAGGCGTGTTCCCTGCTCTCCATGACGAGGGTCGCGGACCCCTCGCCGTGGTTGATGCATTCGGCACGCCGGTCGTAGGGACGCATCAGGGCGTCGAACGACGGCAGGAGACTGGGCATGTCCTGGGACCGCATGACGTCGTAGGCCCTCTGGGCTCCGCTCAGCAGGCGCTGGATGTTGCGGATGAGCGTGACGCTGAAGACGTCGACTCCGGTCACCACGGCGACATCGACCTCGCCAGCGGCGATGAGGCGTTGTGCGTTGCCGATCTGGAGGGCTGAGGACGCGCAGCCGCAGGAGACGGTGTAATTGGCTCCCTTGGACCGGGTGAGCGCGCCTTGGACCAGTGCGACATCCGAGGGGGTGACGGCCTGCTCGGCCGCGACGAACATCTCCAGCGCATCCGCGACCGGGTAGGTCGCGGGGTCGGCCCTGAGGACGGCGAGATAGCTGTCGATGTTGGCGTCCACACCGCCGCGGCCCACCAGGATGGCGGCCTCTTCCAGATCGTGCTGGACCTCGAGGCCGGCGTCCTCGCACGCCTGCGCCAGCGACACCAGTCCGAAGCGGTGGGCGTCTGTGTAGTGGCGTGAGAAGAACTCGGGAATGCCGGGGACACGTTCGTCGAACGTTGCGTCCGGCAGGTCCACGCTGCCGTAGTAGACGCCGTTCTTGATGAGGCAGGACGTTCCGGTGGACGCGACGTTCCAGAGATCGTCCGCGGTGAACACCGGTGCTCCTGAACCCGGAAGGCACAGCCCGATGCCGGTGACCACGGCGTCCCGGGCCCGGCCTCCGGTCCGCCGTGTCACGAGTCACCCTCAGATGCTGGTGGATTGACCATGGAAACTTTCCCTTCAGGATCACGGGATGAGCCTATTCGGCCACATACGTGCGGTGGCACCAGCGGTAGATGGGCAGTTGCTCGCCTTCATAGAGGCAGTAACAGCCCGAGAAATCGAAGTGTTCATAGGCGTTGCCGCACAGGATCTTCACTTTTGGTTCGATCTCCACGGACTTGACCTCCCATACGGCAGGAAGGGGAACCCAGTCCGGACCTCCGGAAAGCTTGACTCGAACGCAGCCAGACAAATCCAGCTCCAGTGTCAGTCGGCGGGCAGGGGGCGACTGATCCACTCCATTCCACACTCCGCGCATGCGCGCTGCGCCCCAGGGCGATCCGCCTGGGGCGCAGCTGCGGAATCCTGGTTCCTCGCCTGCGAGCGCAGGGTTTGAAAGGATAGGGATCAGAAACCGGGAAGTCATACAGCAGGTGCGGCACAGGGAATTGAAGAAAGCAGTGACCAGCACAATGACCTCGACATGCGGTAAGGGAAAGTAAATCGTTTTTCGGGCATACACGTATGCCCGCGCCGTGAGCGCGGAGAGAAAGCGGACAGCGGGTCTCGTGAGGGTTCGCCGGCTGCCAGACGTCCGGACCGTGCGGGACACCGGACACTTTGGCTGCGCGTGGACAGGGCGAGAGACTTCTCACCGGCTGCACCGGCTTCCCACCGCCGCCCGGGCGGCGGTGGGAAGCCGGCCTGCGCACCGGTCCCCAGACCGGGAACCTGAGGGCCAGGCGACGGCCGGGATGAGGGGGCCTGGCCGCAGGCACCCGCCGTACGCCGGTCAGGTCGCGCTGGCGAGCGCCTGGCTGATCGACGAAGCGGTCGCCTGCTCGGACCTCAGGGCCGAACCGGCGGCTCCGAGCAGGTTGTACACGATGGCGGTCGCGTTGGTCGCGGAAGCCGTAAGGATATTGGCCCCCACCACCGACGGCTGCCCGGCGCAGTCGCCGAGCGCGGAGGCGAGCGAGGTGGCGGTGCTCAGGTTGTTGGAGAAGGCGGTCTTGGTGTCGTTGGCCTGGTCGGCGGCGATGGCGGCATTGTTGGACGTCTGCGCGGCCTGCAGGTCGTTGACGCAGGGTGAGGCGGCCACAGCGGCGGGGGCCGCTGCGGCCAGGGGGGCGAAGCCCACCACGGCGCCCGCCGCCAGGGCGGCGGCGACAGTAGCGGCGGCAAGACGGGAACGGAACATGCTGGCACTCCCTAGAAATGACGTGCGCGCTCATTGGCAACGACGTCGGCGGAGCGGTGCCCTTCTCTTCCCAGAGGGACGGCCTGCGCCGGCAGCGAGAACACCATCTGGTCACCGCACACTTCACTGTGACGGGAGCGAAGACCGGAACGGGTAGCAGCAACGTCCCCGGGAAGGGATGGGCGACCCGCCGGTTCATAGTCCAGTAAAGCGGGACGGATTAGCGACATCTCAAGAGAAGAAGCACCGAACCACTCGATCGGAGTACCACGCAAAGCGGAAAATCAAACGCCACATCATTCACTACCGGAACAGTGTGCGCACCGCCCTTCCCGCCCCCGCGAAATTCAGGCGACAAAAAATCAGTGCTGTGCCACCGAAATCACGAGCCGAACCTTCACGGTGACGACTTCAGAAGTAACTGATTGATCATCAGACGGTTCGCGATTGCCACCTCGGGCGGCGAACGCCCCAAACGAAAGGTCCTGATAAGACGTCAGAAAATCACCGTGCAGTAACGGGCAGCCGCTCGTTCGTCCATTTCTAAACCAGGCAGAACCCGAACATTTCATCAGACCGAAGTGAGCCATTCGGGTTATATTCCGCTGTCACCCATTGCCGCCATATGCAGACTCGACGCATAACGGTTACGTCCAACGGTTGGCCACCCGCCCTCCCTCGGGGAGGTGGCTACCCAACCGATCAGGCGGCTGATTCGCGCCGGCCGCTGAAAGGGAGGGTCCCCACTATGGGCGCCCCGTGAGAGGAGTTGGACGCGTCAGCCGGCGTCACCCGGCGCCGGCTGACGCCGACCGACGTTCAGGATCCAGCGCCGGTCTCAGCACGTCGCGGCAAGGCCGTCGTGAACACGCCGCTCCCTTACCAGACCACCCGACAGACCGCCGTCCTGCATGGGTACGGCGGTTGTCGCCGTCTTTGGCCCGGAAGAGGTGGATGCCGATGCATCTGGCCAGGAGGCCGGAAAGCCCCCTGCGCAAAGGCGCGTCACGCCGCCGGCAGAAAGGGGCGTACGGGCCGTGGAACCGGCGCCCCGTATGCGCCCTTGCTTCTTCGCACCCACCGCCGTCCATCTGTACAAGCCCCGCGGACGCACAGTGCCCATGCTCCTTCTTCTCGCATACGTGAGGAACACCCTCGACACGTCGGCGGCGCCCCCACGCGCCGCTCCGGGACACCAGGCCCGTCTACCGCCTGCGCCCCTCACAAGCACCAGGAGAGTCATGTCGACGACCAGTGCATATGCGTGTATCGCGCTTACCCCGCAAGAAGTCGAACGATGGCCTGACACCCCGGTGGCGGGCGCGCCGACCACCGGATGGCTCCAATCGCGGTCCACCACCCTGCACCTCCCGGCGGTGGACCGAGCTGTCCCTGTTTGCCGATACCTGACCCGCTTATGGCTCGATCAGCAGCACTTGACGGACGAAGGTGTCCGGCACACGACCTTGCTGATCACCACGGAACTCGCCACGAACGCCATTCTCCATACCAACAGCACCGTCATCATCACCAACCTGCAGCAGAACAGAAGTCACCTGCGCATTCAGGTGCGCGACCAGGGTACGGAACGAACCGTCAAGCACTGGCACGACAAATCCGGTTTCGGCCGTGGCCTGGGGATCATTGCCAGCTGCACCCGGGCACTTGGCACACACGTGGGACGCGACGGCTGCCGGACGGTCTGGGCCACCGTCTCCCTGACGCGGCACCCTCCGGGAACCCAAGCATGAGAAGCAGTCAACGCCGTTCGCAGGGTGTGTCGTGCGGATCGCGTGGACTGGCCCTGTCGCTCATGGACGGCTGCCGCAAACCACGCAGGCCCTGCGCCGACGTCCCGGACAAAGCCGGTTGCGCACCCGGCCTCGTCCTGGCGATCAGGACGGGTGCTCGAATGCCGAACGGCCCTTGCAAGAGCCCCCCTGTCCGTGGGCTTCGCACAGGGTTCGAGGACACGCGCCCGAACCGGTTCATCACCCTTCAGAGGCTCCGGACCTGCCCGCTGCACCTGCACCCGCGGGGTCCTGGCTCGGGCGGACGAAACCCGGGCCGGATCATTACGGGTGTCTCTTGCCGCAGCCTTCAGTGAACGATCACGTTGTTCTTCAGATCCGGACACATGGCTGCACCATCTCCTCCGCTCCGCGCCTCCGGCGAGCACGGGTCCGCACGCGCCTGATCACCCATCCGGTACGTGCTCCTGATCCCACAGGCGATGCCCTGCACCGGATCTCCTCGCAGCTTCCGGAACGCGAAGGGCTGACAGGCAGGGCAGGTGCCAGGTCCTGCAGGTCGTCCCGGCCGGGAGAGGGCCGGGCACCTCCCCCGGCCGCGGCCAGGGCGGATTCGCCCTGGGCCACCATTCAGCCACCCAGGCGCCGCCGACTGAACGGTCGCGCACAAGAGGAAGCCGCCCGACGGCTGAACACTCCCCCGCCGTCTGCGGAGGATCGTGCCGCAGATGGATCAGAGCGGCCACCAGCCGGTCAACGAAGACCAGTTGATGCCGGACTCCAGCGCCCGCGGCCCGCTTCCGAGCACCGCCACGGGCATCGAGACGTCGCCGCTCCGACACACGCCTGCCACGGCTGAGCCAGCTCCTCCACCAGGCAGGCCAGATGCCGCCGGGAGACACCGGTGAACAGCCGATGCGCGAGGACCACACGATCGACCTTGCTCGACACGTGCGAATCATGTCCCCCACCACCGACGACTCCCTCACCCCCGCTATCACGCACCGGCTCGTCAAAGGTGTTGAGCGAGCCTGCGGATGCCTTCGGCGATCTGGGGCCCTGTGGCGGCACCGTAGGAGAAGCGGAGGTGCGGTGCGGGCGGCTCGTCGACGAAGAAGTGCCGCCCGTCGCCGACGAGGACCCCGGCCGCGTAGGCGGCGGCGCTGACCTCGGCGCTGTCCAGCCCCTCCGGCAACCGGGCCCAGAGGTGGAGTCCCCCAGACGGGATCCGCGGGAGGCGCACGTCGGGCAGCGTGCTCCGGATCGCATCCGCCATCGTGTCGCGCCTGCCGACGAGCGCGGCCCGCAACCGCCTCAGGTGCCGGGGCCAGGCGCTGGAGGAGAGAAGCTCGAGCGCGATCTCCTGCACGAGCGGCGAGACGCAGAGGTCATCGGCGGTGCGCGAGGCCCGCAGCCGCGTGCCGGCCGGCCCGCGCGCGAGGATCGCGCCGAGCCGGAGGCTGGGCGAGACAGGCTTGGAGAGCGTGAGGATCGTCACCACGTGCCCGTCAGGATCCTCAGCGAAGAGCGGGGCCGGCGCGGAGCGGTCGAGCCAGAGGTGCCTGGCCCAGTCGTCCTCGACGATGAAGGCACCGTGCGCGGAGGCGAGGGCGAGGACCTGCGCGCGACGCCGCGCACTCAGCACCGCACCGGTCGGGTTCGCATAGCTCGGCTGGAGATAGACCACACGTGCCTTCGTCCGTTCGAGCTCGTCGGCGAGACGGTCCACGAGGATGCCGTCGCCGTCGGCGGGGACCGCGGCGAGCCGCAGGCCCGCGCTCTGCGCCGCGAGGATCGCGCCCGGATAGCTGGGGCTCTCGGTGATGACCGTGGCCCCGGGCTCGGCGAGCGTGCGCAGAGCGAAGACCAGCCCCTGCTGCCCGCCTGAGACCACGAGCACGTCGCTCGGCTCAGCACCGTACTCCGCCGCGAGAATCCGTCGCAGTTCGGGCGACCCCGCCGGCGGGGTCATCCCCCACCCCCGACCACTCCTCGCCGCCCGTGACCCGATCCGGCGCAGCTCCTCCCCCGGCTGCAGCTCCGGGGAGAGATACCCCCAGGAGAGCGGAAGATGCTCAGGCGTGCCGTAGCTCCCCAGCCGCGAGGCCCGGTCCGCGTCGACCCTGACCCGCCCGAGTGCCTGGGACTGCCAGGAGAAGTCAGACTCGGGCATCCGCTCCCGCCCGGCCACGAATGTGCCTCGCCCGGGCTCGGCCCGCACGAGCCCCAGCACAGTCAGCGAGGACAGCGCGGACGAGATCGTCGCGGCGCTCGCCCGGAACTCCGCAGCAAGCTCCCGCACGCCCGGCAGCCTCTCCCCTGCGCGCATCCCCACGATGCGCCGCCTCATCAGCTCGGCGATCTCACTCGATCTGTTATCGTTGCTCATGAGAATACATAGTATCGTTACTACATTTCGAGCTATTCCGTTACGCGCTCTCTTTCGTATTGCCGCCGCTCGCGCGCCTCCGTCCTCGTGCTGTATCCCGCCCGTGCACGAAGACAGAAAGAGAAGCACATGACATCGAATGCCCCGACCATCCGCCCCCTCGCCGCCGCGGACGAAGCCCGCTGGCGCGTGCTGTTCCGCCAGTACCGCGAGTTCTACCGGCTGCAGGAGTCCGAGGAGGTCGTCTCACGCGCCTGGGCCTGGCTGACGGATCCCGGGCACGAATGCGACGCCCTCGTCGCGGAGGTCGACGGAGCCATCGTCGGATTCGCGCACCACCGCCCCATCCCCTCCCCGTACACCGGGACGACGGGCATCTTCCTCGATGACCTGTTCACCGATCCCGCAGTCCGCGGGCGGGGCGTCGGACGGGCGCTCATCCAACGGCTGAGAGCACTCGCCGCTGCTGAGGGACGATCCTTCGTGCAATGGGTCACCGCAGAAGACAACCTTCAGGCCCAGGCCCTTTACAACACTGTCGCCGCGCGCACCAACTGGGTCATGTACGAGAGCGGCGTCTAGCGCCGTGACCGGCAAGGTTTACCCGGAAGGAGCGTCGTCCGGTGCGTGCGATCGCAAGGCGGCCGGAAACCCTCGAATGGGGTCTCCCCTGCTCGAACGAAGCTGAGAGCTCGGGGAAGTGCCGGGCGGCGCGACGGGGCAAACGTTGCCGGGAGCGGCACTAGCTCAGGGCGCTGGGGTGGTGTGCGATGCCGCATCCGGAATCACACACCACCCCGGTGAGAGCATGAGGGCCGTGCACGTCGGCGGCTCCGGGCGACAGGTTGTCCCGGTCACCGGCCGACATGACAGCCCGCTCCTCTTCCGGCGAGCGTCGGCGAACCTCAGCCCGATCCTCGGCGACCGGGCGCGACCACTGCGCACGGCCGCCGACGGTGGCCTGCGGCATGGGGACCTCGCTGTTGCTGCGGGAGATGCAGGACCGCAGCGTGGAAGCGGTGATGCCGGCCAGCGCCGCCATCTCGGGCGGCCCCAGCAACTGGTCGCCGCTCAGCTCGGGACTGGCCAGGTCAACGACGCACTGCTTCAGCGGCAGCGCATTCTCCTGTCGCTCATGGTGCTGCGCCCACAGGGCGAAGGAGATCATCCGACTCCTGGAACGAGCCATCGCCCACGAGATCTTCCGCTGTCCGACCACCACGATCAGCGTTCCCGAGATCGCGGACCTACGTCCCTTGCGGCAGCCCAAGAACATCACCCTGACCGCTGCCGCACGACACCTCGGCGTCCGGCCAAGCAGAATCTCCGATGGCGAACGCGGGATCCGCCGACTCGACGACCTCACCCACACCTACCGCGACTGGCTCCAGACCGCTTGACCACCAATAGAAGCATCAACGCGGGGCGAGATGGCAGGCGGACCCGGCCTTGGGGAGAGGCCGGGTCCGCCCGCCGTGCTCACCGTGCCTTCGGCAGCGCGGCCAAGGCGCGGCGTTCCTCGCCCCGGTCGCGGCCGGTGATCCGCCACACCGCCCGGTCGGACCCGTCGCGGGTCAGCAGGGGCAAGGGCGTGGTCGCCACGGTGAACCGCTGGTTCACACATCCGACGCGGCGGTCCCGCTCGTGGAAGACGGCCTCCCGCGTGGCCGGGGCCGCGCGGCGCGGGGGCCTGGAGTTTGACGCGAACTGTCTTACGGTCGCGCTGGGCGATCTCGGCAGCGGCACGTGTACGCAGTCCTTGGGGACCGCGCGCAGTTCGCGGCCGGCACCGCAGGCCACCAGTCCTCGTCCGGCGGACCGTCGCTCTCCTGCTGTGGCCGGACCCTTCTCTGTGCAGAGCAGCGGGTGCGCCGGGTTCGTCTGCTCGGAGGAGGAACAGACCTTCGCGGTGCTCATCTGCGCAGCAGCAGCGAGGTGACTCGCAGTCGGCCGCTGTGGATCCATACGTCCGAGTACTCCACCGGCCGGTCGTCTGCGAGGTAGGTGACCTGCTGGAGGTACTGCACAGGGGCGCCCTCGCTCAGGTCGAGGGCGGTGGCCACGTCAGTGGTGGCGGCCTCGGCGCCGAAGGTACGGCGGGCCGTGGCGATCTTCAGTCCGTAGGTGCCCTCCAGGACGCCGAAGAGGCTGGAGGACGTGAAGTCCATCTTCTCGATTCCGGGCGCGAGGTCGGTTCGTACGAAGTTGAAGAGCAGCGCAACCGGCCCCTGGTCGGTCCTGCGGACCCGCACCAGGCGCAGCACCCGGGTACCGGGGGCGACGTCCAGGAGAGCGGCGACGGGCTGGTGCGGGACGATCAGCGAGCACTCCCGCACCGAGGTAGTGGTCACGACGCCCTGGCTGGCGAAGTCCTCGGACAGAGTGCTCAGCTTCTGGGCGATGGCGGGTTCGATCGTCGTCGAGGTGACGAAGGTACCGCGTCCTCGCACCTGCCGCAGCAGGCCCTCCTCGATGAGCGTGGTCAGAGCGCGTCGCAGGGTGCCGCGACTGACGCCGAACTCCTGAGCCAGTTCCGGCTCGGCCTTGAGGCGGTAGTGCGCTGGCCACTCGCCGCTGGCGATACGCAGTCGGATGTGTTCCGAGATCTGGACGTGGATCGCCGTGGGGACATCCCGCTTGATGCCCGGGACTCCCCTTTTGTCGGCCGTCACAGTGGTCGCATCTCCTTCTCCGGTTTCATCCGGAGGACGGGCGTCGCTCCGGACGTGGGAGCCGTACCCCGGCCGCCGTGGGCGGCCGGGGTACGGCTGTGGTGGCTGGTCAGTAGCTGACGGTCGTCTCGTCACCAGTGTCGGTGATGATCGCCAGGCCGGCGCTGGTCCCGAGCAGGGAGGCGCCCGCGCGCAGGAGATCAAGACCCTGCTGGTAGGTCTTGATCGAACCGGACGCCTTCACCCGGACCCCGTCCCGCGCTCGGTCAACAAGGTAACGAACGCTGGCCGGATTCGCAGTCTCGACCTGTCCGCTGCTGGCGTTCTTCAGGAAGGCGGCGCCCGCCTCCATGGCGAGTTCGACGGCGGCCTCCTTCTCGTCGTCGGTGAGCAGCGGCAGTTCCAGCATGACCTTGACGGGCAGGCCCGAGGCCCGGACGACGCCCGCGATGTCCTCGCGGAAGTCGTCGTAGCGCCCGCTCTTGAGCCAGCCGACCTGGGCGCCCATGTCGAGCTGGGTCGCGCCGAGCCGGGCGATCTCCGCGGCCTCGGCGGCCTTTCCGGCGCTGGTCATGACGCCGACGGTCGGGAAGTCCAGGGCGGAGGCGACCTCCACGCCGGTGCCGCTCAGTTCGGCGACCACGACGGGCAGCCAGGAGGCGGGCACCATCGCGGCGTTGAAGCCGTGGGTGACGGCCTCCCGGGCATGGGCAATCATCTGGTCGCGCGTCGCATCCGAATCGATCTTGGTGTGCTGGATGTACGGCGCCAACTCGGCGGGGGTGAGGGTGAGTTCGGCGGCGATGGTAGTGGTTTCGGACATGGGGTGATCTCCCTAGGGTCGAAAGCGGCAGGGGCCCGGCGGATCGGCCGCCGGATGTTCTTCATGGGGCCGCTGCGGAATGACGGGAGCCGTCACGGCTCCGCTGGTCGGGCCGGGGCGGCTCAGAGCTTGGACGCGTACTGCTCCGGTACGACGACGCCTTCTCCACCGAACCACCGGGAGGCGTTCACGCCGCAGTACAGGCCGATGTTGCCCCAGGGCTCGAAGGCTCCGGTGCGTACGACGGCCTTGGCCTGCCGGGCCAGGTCCTGGAGCACCTCCGCGTGCGGGCGGGTGGTGAACTCGGCATCGGCGAAGTGTTCGTGCAGCCAGGTGTCGAGGCGGGGATTGTGGGTGGGGACGTCCTCGGCCCGGACCACGCCCTCGACGACGAGTTCGTCGGCGATCAGGCCGAGCACCGTCCGCAGGTCGGGCAGGTTCTCGGCCAGGGCGAGGTCGATGCGGTGCGCGTCGCGCGGCACGGGGAAGCCCGCGTCCACGACGAGCAGCAGGTCGGTGTGGCCGAGCGTGGCCAGGACCCCGCTCAGTTCGGCGTTGAGGATGCCGGAGCGTTTCATGGTGGATTCCTTTCATCTGGGGCGGTCGTAACCCGGTGGCCCTTCGGACCTCGGGGGCCGGTGGGGCCCGGGTGCGGGGCTCATGGTCGGCCGGTCTCAGGCCGCGGCCGGCGCCGCTCCGGTGGCGAGGGTCATGACGGACTCCTCGGTGGCCTCGGCGGTGTCGACGACGGCCACCAGGCGGCCCTGGCTCATCACCGCGATCCGGTCGGTCAGGGTGAGCAGTTCGGGCAGGTCGGAGGAGGAGCAGAGGATCGCCAGGCCCTTTTCCGCGAGCGCGGACAACTGCGCGTAGATCTCGGCCTTCGCGCCGATGTCCACGCCACGCGTAGGTTCGTCGAGGATCAGCACCCCGGGGTTGATCGCCAGCCAGCGTCCCAGCACGGCCTTTTGCTGGTTGCCGCCGGACAGGCTGGTGATGGGCTGGCTCATGGTGGCCGTCTTCACCCTAAGCCGCTGCGCCTGCTCGGCCGCTGCCGAGTCGAAGGTGCGGCGGCGGATGAGGCCGAGTCGACTGAACGCCCTCGTGGTGAGCGCGCCGATGTTGTCGCCGACGCTCATCGTGGTCAGCAGGCCCTGGGCGCGGCGCTCGCCGGGGACGAACGCCAGCCGGCGTTCGACACTGGCGATGGGGTTGCGTCGTTCGAAGGGCTTGCCCAGCAGTTCCACGGTGCCGCCGGTGCCGGGGTCCCCGCCGAAGACGTTGTGCAGCAGCTCGACCCGGCCGGAATCGGGCAGTCCGGCCACGCCGAGGATCTCGCCGGGGCGCAGGTCGAAGGTGACTCCGCTGTGACGCCTGCCGCTCAGTTCCCGTACGCTCAGGGCGGGTTCGGCGTCCGGTTCGGCCTTCCGTCCCGCGCGGCGGGTGAACTGGCCCAGCTCGCGGCCGACCATCGCGGCGACCGCCTGGTCGGGGGTGGTCTCCGCGCTGCGCCAGGAGGCGACGTGGGCTCCGTCACGCAGCACCTGGATGTGGTCGGCCAGGCGGAAGACCTCGGGCATGCGATGCGAGACGTAGAGCATGGTCGTCCCGCCCGTCTTGAGCTTGTCCATCAGGGTGAACAGCCGGTCGGCCTCGGCGGGGGTGAGCATCGCCGTCGGTTCGTCCAGGATCAGCACGCGACAGCCCCGGGCGATGGAGCGCGCCACCACGATGAGCTGCTGGGTGGCCAGGTCCAGGGTGCCTACGGAGGCGTTCGGGTCCAGGCGGAGGTCCAGTTCCGCAAGGAGTTCGGTGGTGCGCTCCAGCATCCGGCGCCGCGAGGGGAACCAGCGGTTGCCCGGCTCGACGCCGCTGAGCACGTTCTCCGCCACGGTGCGGTCGGGCAGCAGTGACAGTTCCTGGGGGACGATCGCGACTCCGTGCCGGCCGAGCATCGCGCTGGGCTCGTAGGAGGTGACCTCTTCGTCGAAGACGGTGACGCTGCCCTCGCTGGGAGGCTGGAGGCCCGCCAGGATCTTCAGCAGGGTCGACTTGCCGGCTCCGTTCTCGCCCAGCAGTGCGGTGATCTCACCCGTGGGGACGTCGAAGGAGACATCGCGCAGGGCGCGGACCGGACCGAAGTTGCGGGAGAGGCCGCGGATGCGGATGGCTTGGCAGGTGGTGCCAAGGTCCTTGGGCCGGGCCGGGCCCTCTGTGGAGGCGTCTCGGGGTGCGGCGGTCATCAGTCCTCCACCGTCGCGTCGTCGAGGTTGCCGCGGGTGATGAACTGCGCGCCGGTGTCCACGCCGGTGATCTCGGTGCCCTTGGAGAGGAAGTCGTGCAGCACCTTCACCGCCTGGTAACCCTGCTCGGACGGGTTCTGGCTGATGGTGAAGTCCAGGACGCCGCGGTTGATGTACTCGGCCGTCTGGGTGAGCAGGTCGAAGCCGCCCATCGTGATGTCGTCCGCGTGGCCGGACTGGGCCACCCACTTCGCGGCGGCCGTGGTCGAGCAGCAGTCCAGACCGGCGACGGCGATCACGTCGGACTGGCCGGACATGGTGGACTCGACGGTGTTGTACGCGGTGCTGGGTTCATTGCCGACGTTCACCGGGCCGACGATGTTCAGGCCGCTTCCGTCGAGGCCCTCCTTGAAGCCGTTGAAGCGGTCGTGCGACCAGCCGGCGCCGGTGTCGACGGAGAAGACCACCACGGACTTGCCCTTGACGTTCTTGTTCAGGTTCTTGCGGAGCTCTTCGGCCTGGGCCTTGCCGGAGCCCTTGAGGTCCTGGCCGACGAAGCCCATCTGCTGGGAGTCGGGGTTGTCGGTGTTGAAGGAGATGATCGGGATGCCGGCCTTGTAGGCCTGGCTGATGACCGGCTTGAGTGCGTCGCTGGAGGCGGAGGAGACGGCGAGTCCGTCCACGGCCTTCTGCTGGATGAGCGTCTGGATCTCGGAGACCTGCTTGGCGGCGTCGCCGCCGGTGGGGCCGATGAGGGAGACGTCGGCTCCGAACTCCTTGCCGGCCTTCTTCATGCCGGAGCTGATCGGGGTGGCGAAGGCGAGGGACGGGTCGTGGTAGCTCAGCTTGATACGCATCGGCTTGTCGTCGTCGATCCGCTGCTGGATGTACGGGGCGAGCTTGAAGGAGCCGTCGTCGGAGCCGGTGGCGTCGCCGGCGGTGACGGCGCCGCACGCAGTGAGGGTGAGGGCCGCGGCTACGGCCGTCGCGGCGCTGAGCGATCTGAGAACGGTACGCGGGGACATCGTGACTCCTTCGTCGTGTCCGTGGGGCCGGAGGAAGTGGAGAGGCGGGACGGTGGGCGGCCGGCGGGTGAGCGGCTCGCGGGGGCGGCGGACGCTGGTCGCGGTGCTCAGGCTCGGCTCTTGCGCCTTCGCTGCCAGGTGTCGGCCGCGACGGCGGCGACGATGACGAGGCCGGTGACGACCGTCTGCCAGAAGGACGAAATGCCCTTGATGTTGAGGATGTTCTGGAGCAGGCCGATGAAGGCGACGCCGATGACGGTGCCCCACATGGTGCCCGAGCCGCCGAAGAGCGCGGCACCACCGATGATGACGGCGGAGATGACGGTGAGTTCCAGTCCCTGGCCGGTCACGCCCTGTACGTAGGAGAGGAAGGACAGGCCGAGGACGCCGGCGAGGCCCGCCGTGAAGCCGGAGAGGACGAAGGCGGTGAGCTTGACCCGCTTGACGTTGACGCCGACGAGCCGGGCGGCCTCCTGGTTGCCGCCGACCGCGTAGGTGTTGAAGCCGAAGCGCGAACGCGCCAGCAAGACCACGCCGACGGCCGCGACGGCCGCGAAGAAGACGAATTGCATGGGCACCAGGCCGAACAGCTGCCCCTGGCCGAGGAGGTTGAACTCCGCGACGCCGGGCTGGGAGGAACTCAGCGAGATCGGGGCGCCGTCGGAGATGAGCAGGGCGATGCCGCGGAAGACGCTGAGCGTGCCCAGGGTGACGATGAAGGATGGTACGCCCAGCATCACCACGGCCAGCCCGTTCAAGAGCCCGGCCACGGCTCCCACGGCCAGTCCGACGAGCATGGCCGAGGGCCAGTTCCAGCCGTCCGCGATGAGCATTCCCGTAGAGATCGCGGACAGCGCGTAGGTGGAGCCGACCGAGAGGTCGATCTCGCCGTTGAGGATGACGAAGGTCGCCCCGACGGCCATGATCCCGATCTGCGCGATCTGCTGGCCCACCGAGAGCAGGTTGTCGGACTGGGCGAAGGTCGGTGAGAGCACGGTGCCCAGCAGGAAGAGCAGGACGAGCGCGGCGAACACGCCGGCCTCACGCGCGTGCAGCAGCCTGCGCAGCGCGGGCGGGAACTGCCGGGCGGACTCGTCGGGCGATGGCGCCGCGGTGGCCGGCGGCTTGGAGGTTGTCGAGGTCACGAGGCGTTTCCAATCAGGGCGTTCAGCTGGGCTCTGGTGGGGAGGGCGGGTACGACGCCCGCGATCGACACGGTGTGGGAGCCTGCGACGGCGGCGAACTCCACGGCCCGCTCGACGGGCTGTCCCTCGGACAGGGCGACGGCGAATGCGGCAGTGAAGGAGTCGCCGGCGCCCGTGGTGTCGACGACGGTCCGGGCCGGGTGAGGCGGCACGCTGGTGACACCGGAGGCCTGGGCGACCAGTGCACCCTCACCGCCCCGGGTGATGACGACGATGCCCCCAGTGCGCTCGTGCAGCGCGCGGGCCAATTCCTCGTCGCCGAGCCCGTGCCCCTCCTCGATGCCGAGGAGCACAGGTGCCTCCGTCTGATTCGGCGTGAGTACGTCGATGAGCGGCCAGCACTCCTCAGGGAGCGAACGGGCGGGCGCCGGGTTCAGCAGGGTCCGCGTACCGGTCTCGCGGCCGATGCGGAGCGCGGCGACCACGGCCTCCTCGGGGATCTCCATCGAGACGACCAGGATGTCGGCGGAAGTGATCTCGGCGCGGAAGGATTCGACAGCGGCGGCGTCCAGTTCGTCCAGCGCGCCCGGGGCGATGGCGATGCGGTTCTCCCCGGACGGTTCGACCAGGATGAACCCGACCATGGTGGGCGCCCCGGCCGTCAGCACATGCTCGGCCCCGACTCCCTCGCGCCGCCACAACTCCCGTGCGGAGCTGCCGAATTCGTCATCGCCCACTGCAGTGAGCAGGGAGACCTCGGCACCCAGCCGGGCGGCACCGATGGCCTGGTTGCTGCCTTTGCCGCCGGCGCCCGGATCGAACAGGCCACCCGAGACGGTCTCGCCCGCCGCAGGCGCCTTGGGGACCCGCATGGTGAGGCCGGCTCCGTAACTGCCGACAACCGCGATCTTCATCGACCCACCAATTTGTATATGGACAACCATGGACAAGCGAGATCGTAGGTATAGGGATGTCCATAGTCAATGGTCGAACAGAAGCCGAATATCGGACATCGGCAGCCGACCGAGGGAGACAGACCCGCCTGCCGTCCCGTGTCGGCCAACCTCGGACGACCCTTGCGGGAGGCCACACGACCCCGGCAGGCGCAGCGTCTTGGGCGGGGTCTGGCGTTTCTTGACGAGGACGTGGGTGTCCTTGCCCGCGCGGCGCCAGGTGAAGGAGACGTCCTCCAGGGCGAGTTTCTTGACGATGAGGTCGGCGACCAGGTCCTCGTTGAACCGCAGGTGTCCGGGTATCGATGCGTATCTGTGCGTCATCGTCGGAGAAGTCGTGCGGGACGTGGAGGCGGCGGCGCGGGCCGGTGAGCTCCGATATGCCCGGGGGCACGGCGAGCGCCTCGTGCAGGGGGCGAAACCACTCGCGCATGCACTGCCAGCACTTACGCGTCAGTCACCCGTACGCCGCACCACCGGACGGCGAGGGCGAAGGCCGCACCGATCCCGCCCGTCTCCAACGCGGCGAGGGCCTGGTCGCGGTCCTCCCACAGGGACTGAAGGGACCGAGCTGTGGCATCGGGGTCCCGGCTGAGGAGGTGACCGCCCTCGGCGACCGCGGCCCCGACCGCCGTTCGGACCGTGAGTCGCCGCCACCCGGCCCGATACGAACGGCGCCTTGCCCGGCTCTCCACGCCCGGCAGGACGCGGGTGCCCGCACGCCAGAACGTCGCATCGGTACGCCGGACGCCGTCCAGCGGCCGGCCAGAAAACGGCCGATACCGAGCGCGAGAGAATCGGCGGTCTCCTCCACCTGCGGGGTCGGCGATGACGGCGCATTCGAGGAAGACGAACAGGTCGTGGTTGCTGTAGGCGGTGCCGAGAATCTCGTTCCGTCCGCCGCCGTGCACCGGTGCCCCTCCGGCCGCCCGAGAGAGAGGGCCGGTGCACGACGATCGGCGCGTAGGCCGTCCAGTCAGCGGCCGTCCTCCCGTCGGCGCACGACGTCGCGGCCACCTCCGCGCCAAGGTACTCGGCCGCCTGGGTGCCCTTCTCCCGGACCGTTCAACCGACTTCGTCGGCGCGGCCGCGCCGCGCAACCGGCTGCACCTGCCGGAGGTTGTGGCCCTCCGGGCACCCCGGGTCCGCGAGAGTCGGCCTGCGGACCCGGGAAGCGGCACGGCACGCGGTTCATGCCCTACGGCGGAGCGCGCAGCATCGGCCGCGACCGCGATGAGGGAGCGCGCCCCCGTACGACGTTGGCGCGGGGCCCGGTCGTCAGCGGAGCCGTCGCGCGAGCCGGTCGTGGTACCGCAGTGCGCGGACGGTGCCGTCCGCCTCGCGGACGAAGGAGAGAGCGTCCCCCAGTGGGCCGCCGTCCTCCCCGAGCGCCACGAGGGTGTCCGGCGGGGCCAGGACGAGCCGGTCCGGGGCGTCGAGCTCGATGACGTACTGGCCCGGCTCCGTGCGGGCCGGCTCGGCGACCAGGCGCAGCTCGCCGTCACGCGTCCCCCGGACGAGGGTGATCGTGCCGTAGAACCCGCAGTCGTAGGTGCCGAGCAGGGCCTCGGCCAGATCACCGTCGATGCCTCGCAGCTGACGGATGGGCGGCTCGCCCGTCGCCTCCGTGAGGATCAGTCGCTCGATCTCGTCCGCCACGGCCGCGCCCTCAAGGGAGTTGGTGAGGACGGCGTACGCGAGATGCAGTGAGGGGACGAGCACCAGCCGGCTCGCGTAGCCGATGGTCAGGCCGTCGTGCGCCGCCGCTGCCCGGCCCGCCCGTTCCTCGATCATCCAGGCCAGGCCGATGTCGTGGCCCGCGCGGCCGCGGTGCGCGTGGGGGTGGAAGAGACCGCTGGGCGCGCCGGGCAGTGTGACGTGGGCTGCGTACTGCATGAGGTCCCGCGCACTGCTGAGGACACCGCCGCCCGGCACGTCCCAGCCCGGCAGCTGCCAGTGCCGCTGCCATCCCTGGTCGATCAGGAGCGTGGGCCCGCCGTCGGAGTTGCGGCCGTGCGGAGCTGCGACCCGCCGGGTCACGACCTGATCGGCCGTGGTGAACGTCCCGGACATGCTGGCCGGGGCGAGGACCTCGTCCTGGAGGACGTCCGCGTAGTGCCGTCCGGTGACCCGTTCCACCACCGCTGCGGCCACCATGATTCCGGGGCCGCTGTACGAGTAGTCCGTTCCGGGGGCGAAGAGCAGCGGGCGGCGGGCGAAGTGGGCGAGCGACGCCTGGACGGAGTCGTCGGCGTGACCGGCGAGCAGCGCCGGGGCGTCGGCGATCATGTTCTGCGCGTCGATGCCCGAGGTGTGTGTGATCAGGTGGCGCAGGGTGATGCGCTCGTCGAGGCCCGTGTCGGCGGGGAGGAGCGGGGCCACGGGACCGTCCAGATCCACCAGATGCTGGTCGGCCAGCCGCCCGATGACGAAGCCGAGCATCGTCTTGGAGATCGAGCCGATCTGGAAGATGGTGTCCGGGTCCACGGGGAGGCTGTGCGCCACGTTGGTGATGCCGTAGCCGAGCAGCGTCGTTTCGCCGTCGGCCATGATGCCCACGGCGGCGCCCGGTACGCCGTGGCGCTCCAGGATTTCAGGGACGTGCTCGTCGAGCGGGGCGGTGAAGTCTGACACGGTGGTGGTTCTCCTGCGGAACGAAGGCGGGGCAAGACGGGTGCGGGGCGGGGCGCCAGTGCTGTGACCGGATGTCGCGGGCCGATGCGTCCGTCCGGTCACGGCACCGGACGGTCAGGCGCCGGATGCGGTGCGGGTATGCGGGTCCAACTGGTCGCGCATGACGTCACCGAGCAGGTTGAACGCGAGGACGAGCACCACGAAGGCGATCGCCGGGAACGCGACGATCCAGGGATCGGTGAGCAGGTACTGCTGGGAGGAGGAGATCATGCTGCCGTAGTCGGCGTCGGGCGGTCGGACGCCGAACCCGAGGAAGCTCAACGCCGCGTAGGCCCCTTCCGCGGTCGACAGGCTGATCGCGGTCATGATGACGATAGGGGAGGCGATGTTGGGCAGGACGTGGCGGAACATGATCCAGGACTTGCCGCGCCCGCACAGCCGGGCGGCGTCGACGAAGCTGCGTTGCGCGACCTCCAGTGTCGAACTCCGGGCGATGCGGGCGAACCGGGGAATGCTCACGATGCCGATCGCCAGCGAGGCGTTGATCAGACCGCTGCCCATCACCGCGATCACGAGGATCGCGAGCAGGTATTCGGGGATGGCGAACAGCAGATCGACGAAGCGGGACAGGACCCCGTCCCAGAGCCGGCCGAGGAAGCCCGCCGCGATGCCGATGGTGGTGCCGATCACCAGGGCGAACAGCACTGCGTACAGCGCGGACAGCAGAGCCGGGCGGGCGGCGGCGATGATACGGGAGAGCTGGTCGCGGCCCAGCGCGTCCGTTCCCAGCCAGTGGTCCGGCGACGGCGACGACAGCCGCGGCCCGACTCCGACCTCGTTGGGTTCGTACGGCGTGATGACGGAGCCGAAGACCGCGAGGACGATGTAGCCGATGATGAGGAGCACGGCGATGTTGGCGACGAGCCCGCGCACCGGCCAACGGAGGAAGCGCCTGGAGGCGCTCGCCGGAGGGGATGGGCGGGCGACGGTGTTGGTCACGCTGACTCCGGTGTCCTAGGTGTGGATGATTCGGCGGTCGACGAACGGCAGCGCGATGTCGACGAGCAGGTTGCCGACGATGAACGCGGCGGCGATGACGAGTGCCTGGGCGGTGAGCTGGGAGAAGTCTCGGTCCGAGATCGAGGCGAGCACACCGCGCCCCAGTCCCGGCAGGCTGAAGATCTCCTCCACGATGAACAGGCCGCCGACGAGGAAGCCGAAGATGAAACCGATCAGTGTGAGTACCGGCGGCAGAGCGGCACGCAGCGAGTAGACGTACGTGATGCGCCACTCCGCGATGCCGTTCGTGCGTGCCGTGGTGACATGCGGTTGGGCAAGGGTCTCGATCATCGAGGAACGGGTCATCTGGGCGACCAGCGGAGCCGTGGGAATGCCGACGGCCAGCGCCGGCAGCAGCATCGTCTGGAGGTTTCCCATGCCGTTGACGCTGAACGGGATGTAGCTCGCCGAGTAGAGGTTGGTCAGGTGGTTCGCGGCCAGGTAGAGCGCGAAGGAACCGGAAACGAACCCGGGGAAGGCGAACACCACGAGGAGGGGAAGGCGGATGCCCCAGTCGAGGCCCTTGCCGGAGCGGCTTGCCGCGATCACGCCGACCGGCAGACCGATCAGCACCGCGATGAGCAGCCCCATCAGCGCCAGTTGGAAGGAGACCGGAGCCTGCTGGGAG
This sequence comes from Streptomyces sp. NPDC032161, assembly GCF_040636995.1. Lineage (NCBI taxonomy): Bacteria > Bacillati > Actinomycetota > Actinomycetes > Kitasatosporales > Streptomycetaceae > Streptomyces > Streptomyces sp. NPDC032161. The sequence goes on from NZ_JBEZVN010000034.1 coordinate 27,823, forward strand.
ATCACCTCCAGGTTCTCCTGCCCGGAGATCGGCGACAGACCGAAGTCCCCGCGTACCGCATCCGACAGCCAGTCGGCGTACTGGCGGTAGAGCGGCTGGTCCAGGCCCAGTTCGTGCTCGATGGCGGCGATCGTCTCGGGCGAGGCCTTGGGCCCGGCGATCACCGCCGCGGCGTTGCCCGGCACCAGCCCCCGGCCGGCGAAGAACACCAGTGCCGAGAGCACCAGCAGAACGCCGAGGGCACTGGTCAGTTTCTTGGCCAGGTAGAGGGTCAAGACTCTCCTCCCAGATCAGCACCCGTTGTGACGGTTCGGGTGTCCGCGACCTGTGTCAGCGTCAGACCGCCAGGTCTGTGACAGCGCACCCGGTGCCCGGCCGTCACTTCCGTGAGCTCGGGCGCGACCCGGGTGCAGTGGTCGTCGGCGATCGGACAGCGCGGTGCGAACCGGCAGCCGGCCGGCGGGTCGACCGCGCTCGGCGGCTCGCCCCTCAGCACGATGCGTTCGACGGGCGCGTCGTCCTGGAAGATGCCGGGCTCGGTCGAGCGAAGGGCGACGGCGTACGGGTGCAGGAGCCCCCGGTCGAACGCCTCGGCCGGTGCCTCCTCGACGATCTGACCGAGATACATGACGGCCATCGAGTGACTGATCCGGCGCACCGCGCGCAGGTCGTGCGAGATGAACACGTATGCGGTACCGCTCTCGTGCTGGAGCCGTTCCAGCAGGTCCAGGACCTGGGCCTGGAGCGAGGCGTCCAGCGAGGCGACCGCCTCGTCGAGCAGGACGAGATCCGGTCCGGCGACCATCGCGCGGGCGATGCAGACGCGCTGCTGCTGGCCGCCGGAGAGCTGGTGGGGGTAGCGGGAACCGTGCTCGGGCAGCAGGCCCACAGCGTCGAGGACACCGGCGACGCGTTCCTCACGCTCGGGCACGTCCACGCCGGGCAGGGCCTCGGCGATGCTGGCGCGCACGGTCATGCGCGGGTCCAGCGCGCTCGCCGGGTCCTGGAACACGGCCTGCACCTTTCCACCCGTGCCGGCGCCGGCAGGCCGCAGATGGCCGCCGACCAGCACCGAACCGGAGGTCGGGACGTCGAGGCCGGTGATCAGCCGCCCCAACGTCGACTTCCCGCAGCCCGACTCACCGACAAGGCCGAGCGTGCGTCCGGCGCGCAGCCGCAGGCTGACTCCGTCCACCGCGTGCACCTGCGGACGTGCGCCCGTCAGACCGGTGCGCCTCATCCGGAAGTGCTTGACGGCGTCCCGGACCTCGAGTACCAGGTCCGGCCGCCCGGCGGCGCTTCGCGGAGACTGATTGCCACTCATGCCGTCACCTTCCGGGGATCAGGACCACCGTCAAAGGTCCCGCCGTGCGCGGCGGCGAGCAGGGACCGGGTATAGGGGTGGGAGGGGCTGCTCAGCACCTCCCGGGCCGTGCCCCGCTCCACGATCCGCCCCTCGTACATCACCATCACGGTCGTGCACAGTTCGAAGACCACTCCGACGTCGTGGGAGATCAGCAGGAGCGTCATGCCCGAACCGGCTACGCGTTCCCGCAGCAACTCGATGACCTGCGATTGAACGGTGAGGTCCAGTGCGGTGGTGGGCTCGTCCGCGATCAGTAGATCAGGGTGGTTGAGCAGTGCCATGGCGATCATGACGCGCTGGCGCATACCGCCCGACAGCTCGTGCGGATAGCTGCGCCGCTTGACCGCGGCGTCACCGATGCCGACCCGGCGCAGCGCGTCCTCGATGATCTCGGTGCGCTCGCTCCGACCGAGCTTGCGGTGCGCGGACACCACGTCGGACAGTTGCCTTCCGATCGTGAAGACCGGGTTGAGGTTGCCGAGCGGGTCCTGTGGGACACGGGCCATCAGGGTGCTGCGCAGGGCCCGCAGTTCCCTCGGCCCGAGCGCCGCCAGATCGTGGCTGTCCAGGGTGATGCCACCGCTGACCGAGGCCGTCGCCGGGAGCAGCCTCAGGACGGCCGCCGCCAGCGTGGACTTGCCGGACCCGGACTCCCCGACCAGTCCCACGCGTTCACCGCGCGAGATCGTGAAGGAGACGTCGTCCACGGCGGGCCGCTTCGCGGACCCGTAGCGGACGGTGAGTGAGTCGACCGTGAGCAGCGGCCCCGGCTCGTGGGCCGTCGCGGGCGCGCCGCCGGGGACGCGCCCGTTCCCGGAAGTACTAGCCACGGCTCACCTGGGCCAGGAAGGCGCGGCTCTGGCTCGGCGGCATCTCGACTCCGCTCAGCCCCTTGTCGTGCGCGACCAGGATGTTCGTCGCGAGCAGGGTGACGGTCGGGTAGACGTTCTCGGCCTCCCACTTCTCCACGGCGATGAGTGCCTGCTGGTAGGCCGCCTGGTCCTTGGCGCGCAGGGCTTCGTCGAGGAGCTTCTTCAGCGCGGGCGGGACGGGGCCCTGACGGCCGTCGGCGGGGGCTACGTACTGGTAGGGGTCGGGGTAGGAGGACTGGGAGTTCCAGCTGAGGGCGTGCTTGGCGTTCGTCAGCTTGTCGAGCCAGGCCCCGCGCTCCAGGGGGTCCAGCGCAACCTTGATGCCCACCTTGGCGAGCTGGGCCTGCACGGCCGCGGTGAGGTCGTTGGTGCCGGGGTCGTAACCGCTGATGTACATCAGGGAGGTCGAGAAGCCGTTGGGGAAGCCGGCTTCGGTAAGGAGCGCCTTGGCCTTCGCGAGGTCCTGGGTCGAGTTCGGCAGGTCCGCGGGCTTGGGCGCCCAGGGCTCGCCATCGGGTATGTAGACGCTGGCACGCGCGCCGCCGCCGCTGTAGGCGGCCTCCGCGAGGGCGGTGCGGTCGAGCGCGAGTGCGACGGCCTGACGGACCTTCACGTCGTCGAAGGGCTTGGTGAGGTTGTTGACCTGGAGAAAGAGTGTGGAGTCCGTCGGTACGTTCTTGACCTCGATCTTGTCGGACCCCGAGAGCGTCCGGGCGCTGGAGGTGCCGGTGAAGATGAGGTCGACGGCTCCCGCCTTGAGGTTGTTGACCTGGGTGGAGGAGCTGGGGACGTAGAGGACGTCGAGTCGGTCGGACGCGGTCTTCTTGCCCCAGTAGCCGTCGAACCGCTTGAGCTTCAGCTCGCTGTTGGGACGGTACGATTCCTGGGTCCACGGCCCGGTGCCGACCATGCTGGTCGCCGGCTTCCCCGAGGTGGCGGCCTTCTTGCTCATGACGGCACAGCCCCAGACCAACGGGTTCGCCATGTTGTTGATGAAGCCGGCGTCGGGGCTCTTCAGTTGGAACACGACGGAGGAGTCACCGACCGCCTCGGCGCGGTCGAAGGTGGGGAACAACTCCTTGTCGATCCCGTCGGGGCTGCTCTTGAGCCGGTCGAAGGTAAAGGCGACGTCCGTGGCCGTCAGCGTCTCGCCGTTGTGGAACTTGACGCCCTTGCGGAGTTCGAAGGTGTACGTGAGCCCGTCCGGGGACCGTTCGTAGCCGGTGGCCAGCTCTGGCTCGATCTTCCCGTCCGGTGTGGTGGTCATCAGGCACTGGTACGAGAGCTGCCAGGCGAAACGGTCGGCGTAGAGGGCCGATCCCTGAGGGTCGAGCGTGGAGGGCGCGGACGTCTCGGCGACGGTGATGCCGTTGGCCGATGTGCCGCCGGCCGGGGCCGAACACCCCACGACGACCGCGGTCGTTGCGCAGGCTATCGCGCCCGCAGCGGAACGGAAGGCAAAGCTGGGCTGCTTTTTCATCTCTGACCTCTTAGGAGGGTAGGTCTCAGAGCGCCTCTGAACTCTCTTCAGGGCCACTGGCATGCTGGAGGACGACGGATTTTGCAGTGCAAATTCCGGCAGGGTCTGCACTGCAATTTGATCGCGTTTTGCAATGCGATCGAGCAGCATGCATTGCAGAATGTTTGCTGGCGTGCCACAGTGCTGTCAAGGCCCGGCCATCTTGAAAGCAGAAACCGACCGGAGGGGCCCTGGAAGGGAAAACCCCCGCCCTGGCCCACCACCCCACCGGATCGAGCGAGCCCGGCCCGTCGGCCGCGACAGGCGATACCCAATGCCTCACACAGTCGAGTCCGCCCGGTGTTTGAAAAACCCTGACCTGGCCGTATGGTGTGCCCACCCCCATCTGCCCGGCTACGAGCCACGATGTCGGCACCCATGGAACTGTTGAGAACATTCCGCCCTGCGAGAGCGCGACCACCCTTGCCCGAAAAAAGACGGGCCGCCCCGCTCTTTTTCATGCTCGAATACGGAAAAGAAACACCGTGAGCACCTGCCGCGCTTTCATTGAAGAGAGGAGCACCCCAAGGTGATCCGGGAGCTGAGCCCTGCACCAAGACCTCGAAACAACTCGACGTCACTACGCCGGGCGATATGCATCCTTCTGAAGCTCGGAGAAGAGATCGACGGGACCGGATACCCACTCACGGGACTCGCCGAGAAAGTCGGCCTCAACAAGAGCACTTTGCTCCGACTGCTCCAACCGCTGCTGGAAGCCCGTCTGGTCGAACAACTTCCGTCCGGGAATTATCGATTGGGCCGACGCAACGCCCAACTGGGCAATGCCTACCTCGCGGGCCTGGACCTGCCCAGGAGTATGCACGACGTCCTGCAGGAACTCGCCTCGCGGACCCGCGAGACCGTCCACCTGGTTGTCGCAGACTTCCCGAGCATTGTCTACATCCACAAAGTGGAGACCGCGCACCCGGTCCGTATGTTCTCCCGGATCGGCAACAGCGCGCCGGCATACTGCACCAGTGTCGGCAAGGCCATGCTGGCCCACGCCTCACCGGAAACCGTCGATCTGGTGATCGAGAACGGTATGCCGGCACACACCCCCCGGACCATCACCACCGCCGGCGAGCTGAGGGCTGCGCTGAGCGAGATCAGGGAGAGCGGCTACGCCGTCGACGACGTGGAGCACGAGGAGGGCATCCGCTGCGTCGCGGCCCCGGTCTTCGACCAGTCGGGGGCCTGCACGACGGCACTCAGCGTGTCGGCACCCGTGGATCGGCTGCCCCGCGCGAAGGTGCCGGAGCTGGCTCCACTGGTGACCGCGGCGGCCCGCGAGATCTCCACCCGCCTGGGAGCAGTGCTTTGACAGGCCCCGCAAGCCGGGGCCGCACCATCCGATTCCGAGCGTCTGCCGATCCCGTCCCAGGGCCCGGGCAAGCTCGTCCCCGTCTACGTCGACCGCCTTCATCGGGGCGAGCTCGGCACGGTCACCCTCGACCGCCGCGGCGCAGTGCATCCGGAGCGCGCCCGTCCGGGCGCCGGAGCTGATCGGCGGCGGATATCGCCTGGTGAAGGCCTGTCTCGCGGACCCTTTCGACGAGCAGGGACGAGCCGACGTTGCTGACCGTGGGCGGTAGGACTACCAAGGATCAGGGCGTTAGCCCAGTCGCACTTCTCCATTTGCCCTGGTCACAGGGCCCTTTTGAAGTCAATCGAGCTGACGCGTTGTCAGGGTGGTGGTGGTTCGTGACTCATCCGATCGGGGCGCTTGAACCAGTCATGGAGACGGAGAGCGATTTCGAAGTTGGTTTGCGGGATGCCGAGTTGGACTCGTCGCTGCTGCGGGTGGGAGAGCGGTTCGGCCCGCGTCGCTCGGCGACCCGCCGCGCGGGGACCTGTGGGCTGAAGCCGAGCCGGTGCATCAGCCTCGTCGCCCCCGAGACGCTGCAGTCGAGTAGCCGAGGGGGATCTCACCCCTCGGCTCTCACAGAACCGTGCGTAACGATCTCCCGTTGCACGGCTCTTGTCGCTCTGATCATCAGACCTCCGCGGCGGCCGTGGTGAGGCGCCAGTGCACGAACATGCGGGGGTATCGCTGGGCGATCTCCTGCATCTTCGCCGCAGGGCCGGTGGCGGGACGGTGACCATTCCTTGATCTCCTCGCAGAGCGAGGATCACGACCGGGCCGCCCTCATGTCCGCCAATCACCCAACGAGTGAACGCTGATCGAGCGGGACATCAAGGATCAGGCGCGGGGAACTGCGCGACAAGCCACCGATGAGCAGGATGGTCCTCAACGAACAGGGCCATCCGCACAGAGTGGCTCGTCGTGCAGTTCCCCGCACCCCTGGATGTTGCAACTCACCCTTGGAGCTGCTGATACGCCCTCGGGATCGCGTGGGTCAGAGCCTCCGGCGGGAACGGCCACTCGCCTGCCTTCAGGGCCTCCTCCGACGGGACGCCCGCCGCGTGCAACGCTCTGCACTGCTCCGCGACAGCGCGAATCGCCTCCGCCTGCTCGCGCACGAACTCCGCACCCACCGTCTCGCCGTGCCCCGGCACGAACCGTGCGTCCGGTCCGGCGAGGGCCAGCGCGGCGTCGAGTGTGGGGGCCCAGTCGAGAGGGAAGGACTCGGGGCCGAAGGCCGGCGGCGCCGACTGCTCGACCAGGTCGCCGAGCACCAGCACGCCCGCGTCGGGGACGTGCAGAACCAGGTCGCCGTCGGTGTGGCCGCGGCCGAGATGCCGCAGCGCGACCACCCGGCCGTTGCCGAGGTCGAGGTCGTGGGCGCCATCGACCTCGTGGTCGGGGGCGTACTCCTCGAGCTCGGCCATCTTCGCCGCCCACTCGGGGCTGCGGCCGGTCATCCGCTCCTTGAACTCCGCCGCCTCCGGGTCGGTCGCCGCGCCGCGCATCATCGCCGCCATGGGCGCGCTGCCCCACACCTCCGCCGGAGGCGACTGGCGCGGGGCGACGAACTCCGCGTTGCCCCAGACGTGGTCCCAGTGGATGTGGGTGTTGACCACCCACCGCACCGGTGCTGCCGACAGCTCGCGCAGGTGCTCGCGCAGCTCCCGCGCCTCGGCGAGGCTGCAGCGGGTGTCGACGACCAGCAGGCCGTCCGCACCGACGACGACGGAGACCGTCACGTCGCACGGGTCGAACCGCCGCTGGAAGACCCCGTCGCCGACCTCGGTCCAGCCCGCCGTCGCCTGCCCGGTCGCCTGCCCCGCCATCGTCCGCCCCGCCTCCACCCGAAGTGCCGTCAGCTCCCCTCGGCGAGAGGGAAGCGCTTCGGAGCAACTGTAGCGAGCACCAGCACCGCCAGCCCCGCCGCGATCGCCACGCCCACGTACACGTGGTCCACGGCCGAGGCGAGAGCACGATCCGCCCCTCGAAGCGGGGCAGCGGCAACTCGACCAGCAGGTCCCGCAGCAGACCAGGGTCAGCCAGTTGGAGCGCACTCGAACCGCCTGTCGCTGCGGGAGGTGATCGGCAACGGCCTGGAACAGAAGGTGTAAGCCCAACGGCGCATCCGCCCGGCCGTGTCTCCACCGTACGCCCGGGTCGGGGCCGGAACGGTGTCAGGGGCCCGGCAGGTCCTACCGCGACAGCCGCAGGCCCCAGCCCTCAGCGCGGCGTACGAGGGCGGAGTGTAGGTCTCGAAGGCGGGGCGACCGACGCGGGGGGCAGCGGATGAGGGCTGACGAGTGGGGCGGTGAGCAGGCGGGAGAATCCTCACAGAATTCAAGCGGGGGCCTGCCTCGGCTCTACCTGAGGCTGGCTCCCGAGTACCAGGGTCGCATCAGAGATCGAACAGGAAGTCGAATTCGTTATCCTTCGCGCCAGCAGGAACGCCTCGGCTTCGGCCGGCGTGCAGACGTGGGCTGTCGTTCAGGGTGTTGCGAGTCGTCGATCAGGACGTAGCCGCCCGGCACACCGACCCGAACGCAGTTGCCGCCGCCTCCACGGCGGGATTGGTCATAGTCTCCGCCCACACGACTTCGCGGGCGGCTTCGGGGAAGTGCATGACGACGAACGGGCCCGCCATGCCAGGGTGGAATCCAGCCTTCGGCAAGAGACCGCTCTCCCGGCCCCTGAACACGCAGGTAACCTTCCTCCTCCGTGCGGCTCATTTGCGAGTGCCGTGCCCCGTCAGCTCTCCGTCCACCTCACCCTCAGCGGGATCTCCTTCGCGCCGATCGTGTGTCGCGGGTCCTCGTACCTCACCGGCCCGCTTGGTGCGAAGTGGCTCCAACGCCTCAGCAATCCCTTCAGCGCGATGGTCAGTTCAAGGCGGGCCAGTGGCGCGCCCAGGCAGTAGTGGATGCCCCGGCCCAGGGCGAGGTGGCGGTTTGGGGTGCGGCGGATGTCGAACGTGCCCGGGTCCGGGAACACGCGCGGATCCTGATTGGCCGACGTCAGCCACAATAGGACGATGCTGTCCCGGGGCAGCTTCCTGCCGTGCAGGACCACTTCCCGCGTCGTGCGCCGCGCTGCGGCCGGCAGCTGGCCGCGGTATCGCATGACCTCCTCCACCGTGCTCGCCGTCAGCGAAGGATCGGTTCGTAGGTCGGCGGCGGCCTGCGGATGCTCGTTCAGTAGCAGAACCGAGCTGGTCAGCAGCATCGTCGTGGTGATGTGCCCGGCGACAAGCAGGAAGCCGCAGACTCCGAGGATCTCCTCGTCGCGCAGCCGCTGCCCGCCCTCGTCGACGGTGGCGAGCCTGCTGATGAGGTCGGGGCCCGGCCGGGCCCTGCGGCTGCGGATGATGTCCAGGAAGTATGCGTTCATCTCAGCGATCAGCGGATCGATGGAGCGGAGCATCTCCGCCGTCGCCACCAGGACCGGTGTGTCGTCCCTGCCCTGGAAGAACAGCGCGTTGGACCACGTACGGAACCGTGCGCGGTCCACGACCGGGATTTGCAGGACTTCCGCAATGACCGCCAGGGGCAGCGGATACGCGTACTGCTCGACGAAGTCGATGTCCCGTGCCTCGTCCATCGCGTCCAGTAGTCCCTCGCTGATCCCGGCAATGTTCGGTGCCAGTTCTTGGATCATGCGGGGGCGTGAAGACCTTGCTCACCAGTGAGCGCAGCCTGTCGTGGGCGGGTGGGTCGAAGCGCAGGAACGCGCCCTGCGCGACGGTCGAGAACGCGTCGGGCTGCTCGATCAGGTCGCGCATGTCGGAGGAGAAGGTCTGGTGGTCGGCCAGGGCTGTCGCCACGTCGTCGTACCGGAGCACGTGCCAGTTGCCCAGCTCCTGGTCGTCATGGACCGGCGCCGCCTCACGCAGGAAGGTCCACCAGTCGAGCAGCGCCTCGTAGGTGGGGGGCCTGGGCGGCCAGCCCGAGCGCGTGCGGCTCGTGGAGGGGGCCCGGGGCGCCGCTGATCACTGCTCTCCTCCCGCGATGATCCGCTCCAGTTCGTCGACCGCCCGGTCGATGTCTTCCGCGGTGTTGAGTACACCGGGCGCGAACCGGATGGCGCTGCTGCGGTAGGGAGTCTGTCCCGCCATTACCCGCCGCCTCTCCAACGCGGCGACGATGTCCGCTGGATCGCGTCCCGCGACGTCGAAGCAGACCATTCCGGCGCGCAGGTGTGAGGATCGCGGGGTGCGGATGACGACGTCCGGGACCTTCGCCAGCCGTTGTCGGCAGTACGTGGTGAGTTCCGCGATCCGTGCGGCGACTGCAGCGCGCCCCAGGGCCAGCTGGAACTGGAAGGCCTCGTGCAGCGCCCAGCGGTGCTCGTACGCGGGGAAGCCGCCTGGTGAGCACATGCGGGCGGGCGGCGCTTCGCCGTCGGGGGTGCGTCCCAGGTACCAGGGCCAGAAGACCTCCACGTCGAAGGAGGTAGTCACCGGAGCGACTCTCGACCAGCCCTGGTCGCTGCCCCAGACCACCCCGGTTCCCCGCGGTCCGAAGAGCCATTTGTGGCATCCGGCGACGAAGAAGTCGCATCCGAGCGCGGTGACGTCGAAGTCCTCGACGCCCAGGGCGTGCACGGCGTCGACGCAGAGCACGATCCGGCGGTGGCTCGGCCGCATGGCGTTCGCCGCGGCGACCGCTTCGCCGATGGCGGCCAGCGGCAGTTTCACGCCGGTGCCCGAGTGGACCCAGGTGACGACGAACAGACGGGTACGCTCACCGACGCCCCGCGTGACGGCCTCCACGATCTGGTTGGCGTCCGCGTCGGGCGCGTGCTCGTACAGGGAGATAATCCGCCGTGTCGCCCCGGTCGCCGCCGCCTTGAAACGGAGGATCTCCGTGGCTGCGTAGTGCTCGTGGTCGGTACTGAGGATCTCGTCGCCCGGCTCCAGGCGCATGCCGGCGCAGACGGCAGCAAGGCCTGCGGTGGTGCTCTCGGTGAGGGCCAGCGCGTCGGGCCGTCCGCCCAGGTAGGCGGCGGCACTGTTGAGGACTTGGCGGACTTGGCCGTCGCGTTCGTGGAAGTGCAGCGCGGGGTTGCGGTCCAAGGCCCGCCGGTGGCGCTCGATGGCCTCCCTCACCGGTCTGGGGTGCGGGGCCAGCATGGAGAGCGCCAAGTGGACGTATTCCGGGTCGAGTTCGAACTGACTTCGGGCCCATTTCCAGCGCTCGGCGTCGAGCGGACGCTCGTGCGTAGCGGAGGGGGGAATCGGCGAGGTGGGAGGAATCGGCTGGATGGTGATGGTCTGCCTCCTCAGTCGGGCGGTCTCTGGGGCCGTGCGGTGCGGGTGAGCACGTCAGGGAAGGGACGCGGGAGTTCAGGGGACAGCACGGACACAGCCGCACGAGCGCCCCGGCGGCACCGATGCCCGCACCGCGTTCACTCCTCCGGCCGCATCCCGGTCGCGTACAGGACTGGAACCGGGATCACTACCTGTCCGTCGACGACGTGGTCCGCCGCGATCTCCCCGGCGATCCGCTCCTCCAGCGCCGCACGGCGCGGCGGCTCGACGCGTTCCCACAGCCGCCGCATACCGTGCGTCCATGTCCAGCGCACCACGTCGTACGCCGATCCTGCTCTGATGAACGCGTTCTCCACCGTGAGCTGCACTTCCTCGAATCCGCACTGGCACAGATCGGTGTACAGCCGGGCCTGTCCGCCGAATGACTCACTGTTCGGATAGACACCGCTGCCGGTGGCGTATGTCCGGGCCATGTCGGCGATCGTCCGCAGCCCGAGCACCCGGGCGTGTCCGTCAGGCCCCGTCTCGACGTCCGTGGCCGGGGCTGCGAGCCCCAGCCGTCCGCCCGGCCGCAGGAGAGTGCGGTACGCGCGGTACGCGGCGGGCAGGTCGTCGAGCATGTGTACGCTCATGCTCCCCACGACCGCATCGAACGCTGCGGGCGCGAGCTCGGGCGCCTGCCCGTCCATGACCAGAGTCTGCACCGATGCGAGTCCCGACCTCCGTGCCAGAAGTCCGGTTTCCTCCACCATGCTGGGCGACAGGTCGATACCCAGCACACTGCCCGTGGGCCCGGCGGCCCGCGCGGCCGGCACGGTGACCGCGCCTCGGCCGCACCCCACGTCCAGGACCCGGTTGCCGGTGCGAACCGCCGCGAGCCGGACCAGCCGCTCGCCGACGGATCCGAAGAACTCCACGGGCAACTGGTCGTAGGTGTGGGCGACTTCCTCGAAGAGCACGTACTCACCGGTCGGCCGTTCGGTCATCCGGGCACCCCCTTTCCTCGGGTCGGGTATGTCGCTCGCGTGTCACGGGTTCTGCCGGACGCGAGCGGTCTCGCTGTCCATCACGGTGAACAGTTCGTTGTGCAGATCGCGCAGCAACCGCTGCTCTCCCGGGTCGCTCTGGTTCAACAGACCAAGCTCATCGGCTCGTTGCAGGAGCGTGCCGGCGTCGGTGAGCCCGTAGTGCTCCAGCAGGGCGGCCACTGGCTTGGGGTGGCGTCCGAGGTCGAGCGGGCGAGGACCCTCTCGGCGCACCGGCGCGGGCCCGTGCCGGTGTCCTTGGGCCATGTCCTCGATCAACCCCGGCAGGATTCTCATCGTGTACTCGTAGCGTGCCCATTCGGGCACCTTGTAGGTGTGCGGGCCGGGCCTGGCCAGGACGCGGCGGCAGGCGGCCACGCAGTCGTCGACATCCACGAGGGCGAACTCGTACGGGTTGGCGACCGGGTCCACCGGTTCCGGTAGGAACTCCACCTCGGCCAGGGCCCCGTTGGTGTCGTCGACGTAGTACGGGAAGCCGTCCCAGCGCGGCACCACGACCGGCACCCCGCACGCCAGCGCCTCCAGCGGCGACTTCCCGTATGTCTCGAAGACGCTGGTCGCGCAGGACACGAAGAGGTCGGCCGCGTTGTAGAGGTGCGCGGTCTGCTCCTTGTCCAGGCGGTGGAAGAGAACGACGTTGTCCATCCGCCCCGCCAGCCGGTTGTAGTAGGGCGGGTCGATGTGCGTGGCCGACAGCACGAGCAATACGCGCGGGTCTTCCTTGTGCAGGGTGCGTGCGACGGCGAGGAGGGGTTCAAGGCCCTTGTCGTTCATGAAGCGGCCCGTGTACAGCAGGATGGTGCGGTCGAGTGGCAGCCCCAGGTGCTGCCGGGACGCGTCACGCGGCAGCGGGCGGTACACGTCGGAGATGCCGAAGGTGCACAGGGCCCGAGCCGGGATGCCGGTGAGGTGCTCATATGCACGCTGTGCGTGGCGCGAGCCGCACAGGACCAGGTCACCGGGGTGTGCGTGAGCGGCGACGAGAAGGAAGTAGCACAGGATGTGCAGGGGGTAGGGGTTGTTGTGCGGGATCATCAGGGCGGGGCAGGAATAGCCGTCACGGCGCATGAAGTACAGCAAGGGGAGCGACTCCACGTACTCCGCGACCACCACGTCGATCGTCGAGAGGTCGCACGACTCCTTGAGGGTCCGATAGATCTCCTCGAAGTGCTCGTAGGCGTGCTCGTGAGCCGGCAGCAGCCGGATGCGGAAGACGAAGGTCGAACCTGCGGGACAGAAGTGCTGGATGTCCTCGGTCGAGTCGGTGAGCGCCAGGACTGTGGTCATGACGGGTGCCGCTCCCCTCCGCTCAGCCGCGCCGGAGCGTCTCGAAGTACCGCTGTGCCCCGCTCAATCGCTGTTGCTGCTGCGGTTCGTCGACCTGACGCGCGGCGGCGACGACGCGGCGGACCCCCTCGGCCACGTCCACCTCGTGGCGGAAGCCGAGGACCTCGGTGGCGCGTGTGACGTCGGCCCACAGCCGCTCGGCGTAGATGGTGATGGGAACGTCAACGTGTTCGGGACGTGCCTCGACGCCGAGTTCGTCGCCGATCAGCTTGAGCACCTCGTTGAACGTCGTCTCGATGCCGGTGCCTACGTTGAATTCCTGGGTCGCCAAGTCGGCGGCGAGTGCGGTACGGAAGGCCCGGCCAGCGTCCTCGACGTAGATGAAGTCCCTGGTCTGGTTGCCGTCTCCCCACAGGACAGGGGTGGCTCCGTGCAGCAGGGCCCAGACGAAGAGCGAGATGACATTGGCGTATCCGCCCTTGCTGAACTCGTCGTGCCCGTACACGCTGAAGGGCCGCATGCCGATCGCGGTGATCCCGTACCGCTTGGAGTACTGTCGGGCCACCTCCTCGTTCCACTTCTTCGACAGCGCCTTCAGATCCGGCGGGGCAAGCAGCATGTCCTCGGTGTACGGGACGGGGTTGCCCTCGTACACCGCGCTGGTGCTGGCGTAGACGAGTTTGCCGACATCGTTCCTGCGCATGGCCTCCAGAACGTTGAGGAAGCCGTGGGTGGTGACCGACGCGCCGTCGACCGGGTCCTCCTCGTACATCAGGAAGGAGGATGGCGCGGCGAGGTGGAGCACGGCGTCCTGGCCCCGGACGGTCTTGAGCAGCAGGTCGAGATCGCGGGTGTCGCCCTCGATCCACTCCACGTTCCGCCGGATGCCCTCGGGGATGTACTCCTGTCCTCCGATCTTGAAGTTGTCGATGGAGGTGACTTCGCAGCCGTCGTCGAGCAGGCCCTGGATCATGTTGCGCCCGATGAAGCCCGCACCGCCGGTGACCAGGACTTTCCTGTACGTGCTCATGCCGCTCCCTTGTTGTCGGTGCCGTTGTCTGTCTCTCGCCGCCCGTCTCCCGTCGTCCGCACGGACGGTTCGGGGCGAGTATGTGTGGCCGCTGCCGCCCCGGTGGGAGGCAGCGGCCACACGGTGTCCGGGAACCGGATCAGGTCAGAGCCGGGCGAGCTGGTAGACGCCCGTCTCGTCGGTCGATGCGTGGGCGGGAGCCCACGCGGTACGGGCGGGAGCCCACGCCGTGCGGGCCGGAGCCCACGCCGTGCGGGCCGGAGCCCACGCGGTACGGGCCGGAGCCCACGCCGTGCGGGCCGGAGCCCACGCGGTACGGGCCGGAGCCCACGCCGTGCGGGCCGGAGCCCAGCTGATGTTGTCCATCGCATTCTCCGTTCTGATATTCGAGTGCAGAGACGCGAGTTGACCTTTAAGCGAAAGGTGGCATTGCCGCGAATAAAGGCAGCCGAAGTTCACCCCCGATCGCCAGGAAAACAAATCGAGGACGCTCTCTTGTCATGCGTTGCGTCTCACCGCACCCGCTAGTGACTTCGCCTCGACTCCCCATCCACCCTGCCTGGCCATCGCACCGAACGTCAACACCCGCAGAAGCCATGACTACAGAGTGGCTTGTTCCACCCTCACGGCATTGCTTCAACGGCGGTTGACTGTTTCACTCCCGGCAGGGCGATGCACCGTTACGGAGGCATTCCATGGCGTTCAAAGGTGACCCGCCACGGCTGGTCTCGGATGCCACGGCACGCAGGATCTCCCTGTTCAGCATGGTGGGCACGAGCATCCAGTACTTCGATTTCTTCAGTTACAGCCTTGCAGCCGTATTGATCTTCCCGGACGTCTTCTTTCCCACGCTGCAAGGCTCGAACGCACTGCTCGTATCGTTCTCCACGGTCGGGGTGGCATTCGTCGCTCGCCCTCTGGGCGCGCTCGCATTCGGCCACTTCGCCGATCGTACGGGACGGAAGCGAGCGCTGGTTCTCTCCTTATTTCTCATGGGATTTAGCACCACTCTCATGGGCCTCCTGCCCTCTTACGCGGAGGCGGGCTGGATCGCCCCTGCGCTGCTGATGATTCTGCGTATCTCCCAAGGAATTGCCCTCGGTGCGGAAGGGATGGGTGCGACCGTGCTCGCCATCGAGCACGCGCCGCCCTCTCAACGGGGATTCCACTCCGCGTTCCCGGGGGCGGGCGCCTCCCTAGGGTCGCTGGCGGCCAACACCGTGTTCCTCGTGCTCGCCCGCGCGCTGAGTCCGGCGCAGTTCGAGGCGTGGGGCTGGCGGATCCCGTTCCTGGCTGGCGCGGCGCTGGTCGCTCTGTCGCTGTACGCGCGTCTCTCCGTCACCGAGTCTCCGGTGTTCGTCGCCGACCGGTCCGGCGCGCGCTTGGAGCGCGTGCCGCTGCTGGATGTGATGGGCGCACAGCCGGCGGCACTGCTTCTCGGAGTGGCGGCGCTGGTGGTAGGAAATGTCCTCTACTTCGTCACACACACCTTCGCCCTCGCCTACGGCACCAGCACCCTGGGGGTGGCCAAGGCGGACATGCTCCGGGCGACCCTGGTGGCGCTGGCAGTGCAAACGGCGACCGGATTTGCCTCGGCCGTACTGTCCGACCGGATCGGACGGCGCAGGACGGCACTGGCCGGTGCGGTGCTCTGTGGAGCGTGGGCTTTCCCCCTGATGGCGTTGGTCCGTACCGGCCAACCCACCCACATCACCTGGGCGTTCGCCCTCGCCATGGTGGTGTACGGGATCTATTCGGGGCCGCTGGGCGCGCTGTTGGCCGGTGTCTTCCCGACCCGATACCGCTTCACCGCGGTCGCACTGGTCTTCAACAGCGGCGTCCTGATCGGCGGGGCACTCGCTCCCGCCGCGGCCGACCGACTCCTGTCGGCGACCGGCTCGCTGTGGGCGGTGGCCTGCATGGTCGTGCTGAGCGCCGTACTGAGTGGGACTGCGCTCCTGAAACTGACCGAGCGGCATCCGGAGCATCTCGGCGAGACCGGGGTTCCGGCCGAGATCCGGCCGCCTGGTCCGGGCAAGCCGGAACCATGAGCCGGCCGGCCACGCGGAGCACCGCCGGCTTCCCATGCGCCTCCACAGCCACTGCCAACCGCACGACCACGTCAGCACAACAACAGCGAGGAGGTCCCGATGCAGGACGATCCGGTGCAGACGAATCCGGTGCCGAAGGACGCGAGGAGCAAGGACCCGCGCCCTCTGCCGGACAGCGCGGCGCGGCGGGGGTCCGGGACGACGAAGACCAGCACTGAGCCTGGCGTACCCGGTCCTGAGGTTCCCGATTCCGTAGCGCCGGGATCGGACCTGACGCCCGTCCCCAAACCGCCCAGAACCACAACGTGCCACTCTGATCCCAGCTCTGGCCCCGCACCCGACGAAGCCGTCGACCTCGTCGCCCTGATGGCAACCCTCTTCACGCCCTGGGCCCTGCGCGCAGGCGTCACACTCGGCCTCTTCGATCTCGTCGGAACAGGACTCGGCGCCCCGGCCCTCCTCGCCGAACGGACCGGGGCGGACGAGGACGCCGTGGGACGGCTGCTGCGTCATCTCACCAACCTCGGGCTGCTCGACCGCGGTCCGGACGGCTACCGGCTGACCTCCCTGGGTGCCGTTCTGACTTCCGGGCACCCTTCCGGTCTCGCGCGCGGTCTCGATCAGTCGGATGCATGGGCGGCGGCCGGCGACCGGGCGGTTCCCGGCCTCGTCTCCGCCGTCACCACAGGCCGACCCGCCTGGCCCCAGATCGCTGGGGCACCGTTCTGGCAGAGTCTGGCCACCGATCCCCGGCTCGCGGCCTCCTTCGACACGGCCATGTCGGGACACGCCCGCGCCGTGGGACCATGGCTGGCCACGGCGTGGAACTGGAACACGGCATCCCGCGTCGCGGACGTCGGCGGCGGCACCGGCAGCACCCTGCGCGAAGTCCTGGTCCGCCATCCCCACCTGCGGGGCACCCTGATCGACCTGCCGGGGACCATGAGCCGGGCCGAGGCCAAGCTGGGCGGTGACGCGGCGCTGGCGGGACGCGTGACCTTGAGCCCCGGGAACTTCTTCGACCCGCTGCCCGGCGGCCACGACGTCCTCGTCCTGGCCCACGTCCTGCACGACTGGGGCGACGACGACTGCGTCCGGCTGCTGCGCCGGTGTGCCGAGGCCGTCGTCGACGGCGGTGCCGTCCTCGTGGTCGACCGGGTGGTGGACGACTCCGCCGTAGAGGGTCAGCTTCCGGTCAGTCAGCGGGACTTGGCGATGCTCGTCCTGCTGGGTAGCAAGGAGCGCACTGCGGAGGAGTTCCGGATGCTGGGCAAGGCGGCGGGGCTCGGGCTGCGCCGTCCCCCGGTGGCCGCGCCCCATGAGGGGTTGCATCTCCTGGAGTTCGGCAGGGACGGAGAGGCCCACGGGTGACCACGGCTCCGCGCCGTCGCCGCTCCCCGCCCATGCCCGCCACCTCACCGCTCTCGGCTCCTCACCGCCGGTGGCCCCGCCCCGTCCGCGCGCCGTGTTCGCCCTCGGCGGCACCCGCCTCCGCCTCCCCGGCCCGGCAGACGCGTCCGGGACGTTCATTCGCGGTCGGGGCGGACCGCGCGACCCACCACACGCCCCCGAGCGCGAGTCCGACCAGGGCGGCGGCCACCGCCGGAAGGAGACCGGCGTCAACGGCCACCAGGGCGCCGCCCAGACCTCCGCCGGCCGCCGCTCCGACGTACGCGGAGCTGCTGTGCAGGGCCATCGCCTGGGTGGCAGCCTCCGGGCCTACCCGGTCGACCATCAGGGCCTGGATGGCGGGGGGTACAGCCCAGGCCGCCGCCGACCACCACAGCAGCAGGGCGGCGACGGGCACGAGCGGGACTGGACGGGACACCCACAGCCCGCAGAATGCAGCCATCCCGGCACAGAAGAGCCCACCCGCCGCGACGAGGGCGCGTAGCGATCCGTACTGGTCGACGAAGCGTCCCGACAGGCGCGTGCCGAGGAGACCGCCCGCGCCAGAGAGCACCAGCAGGAGCGCCAGCTGCCTGCGGTTCACGGAGGCGAGGTCGGACAGGAAGGGCGCGAGGTACGTCTGGAAGGCGAGGTTGCCCGCCACGGTCACCACGGTGACGAGGAGGACGACGAGGACGGCGCGGTTCAAGACGGGGCGCAGCAACTTCCGTACGTTTGCTGCCGGTTCGGCTGCGGTGGGGATGCGGGGCACGGTCACGAGGGCCAGCAGCAGCGCCGCTGCGCCCAGCGCCCCGGCGAACACGAAGGTCGCCTGCCAGCCGACGGCGTCACCGATGTACGTACCAGCGGGGACGCCGATCAGCACCGCGCCAGTCAGTCCGGTCATGACCGTGGCGAGATAGCGGCCACGCCGGTCGGGCGGGGCAGCAGCGGTGGCTGCGGCGAGGGCGGCGGGCATGACGACAGCCGCGGCGAGCGCCGCGGAGACGCGCAGGCACATCAACGCAGGGAAGGAGGTGACGAGCGGGACCACGACGTTGGTGGCGGCGAACACGGCTAGCGCGCCGCACAACGCGCGCTTGCGGTCGATCCGCGCGAGCAGCAGCGCCCAAGCAGGGGCGGCCAGCGCGTAGACGAGGGAGTACACGGTCACCAGCTGCCCAGCAGCGCCCTCGCTGACGTGCAGGTCGCGGGCGAGGTCGGGGAGGACGCCGATGATGATGAAGTCGTCGGTCTGCACCGCGAAGGCGGCGAGCGTAAACGTACAGAGCCAGAGGGGTGTTTGACGGAAGGACACAGTCACCGGATTAAGGTAACAGGTGTTTCCTTTACGGGGTGTGAGGTCGGTATGAAACAGTGGCCGCACGCCGAGGGGACTGGGGAAGCCCGGAATCCGCCGAGAAAGGAGCGCCGACGCCGTGCCCAGACCGTTCAACCCGGACCGCCGCCGCGAGGTGCTCGACGCCGTGATCGAGTATCTCGCCCTCACCGGCATCGGCCAGTTCACCCTGCGCGGCATCGCCGCGGCATTGGGTCAGAGCACCCGCGTCCTCACGCACCACTTCGCGGACAAACAGGAGCTTCTCGTCGCCGTCATGCGGCGCCTGGACGAACGGCAGCACGAAGCGCTACGGACGACAGAGGGGTGGGAGGACCCCGCCGTACCGGTCAGCGCCGTCGTACGATCGGCCTGGGAGCGGAACCTGGGCGAGGCCGAATTGCCCATGACACGGCTGATCCGCGAGATCGAAGGACTCGCCGCGGCAGGCCGACTTCCCGCGGCAGTACCGGATTTCGTGCGGGGGAGGGCGGAGTTCGTGGCCTCGTGCCTGACGCTGCGCGGTGCATCCGAGGGGACGGCGCTGATCACGGCGACGATGCTGAATGCCACGTTCGCCGGTCTCCAGGCGGACTACCTCACCACGGGCGACGCCGAGCGAGCACGGGGCACACTGGACAAACTGTGCCAGTGGCTGGACGCGGCGGTGGAGGCAAGGGTGTAGACGCGGCGAGGGGACACCGCGACGCGCGCTCGCGCCGCCCCCGGCCAGCTCGAACGCGCCGGTCTCGAAGCTGGACAGGAGGTCCAAGGGGTCGGTGACGGAGAGATAGTAGGTCGCGGGGAACATGTCCAGGCCGGCCCGTGCCTCGGGGTCGGAGAAAAGCGCGGTGTAGGCGTTCGGCGCGATGGTCTTCAGCCGCACGTTCAGGCCGATCTCGGTGCCGGCCGCCTGCACCGCGGTGGCGAGCAGGGAGACGTCCTGGCCGATGGGGCTGGTGGCGATGATGACCGTTCTGCCGGCGGCCCCGGCGTCCTTGATCAGGGCCCTGGCCTTGTCGAGGTCCCGCGTAGCGGAGGGGAGGTCGTCGAAGGCGGCCTTCTTGACCTGGGGTTCGGCGGCGCCCCATGCGGCGTACGGGGAGGGAGGTGGAGACGTTCGCGGCCCCGGCGAGGGCGGCCTTCACGAAGCCTTTGCGGTCCAGCGCCATCGACAGCGCACGGCGCACCCGGACGTCGCCGAGGGGGCCTTTCATGTTGGTGACGTTGACGTTGATCGTCGTCAGGCCCTCACCGAAGAAGAGCGTGCCCTGGCCGCTGTTCCTCAGACGGGCGCAGCTCTCGGTGGGGATGAGGTAGCTGCCGTCGACCTCTCCGCTGAGCAGCGCGTTGGTCTGTGCGGAGGGGTCGGTGAGGATGTTGAAGACGACCTTGCCGGACTTGGCCTTCGCGCCCCAGTAGTCGTCGAAGCGGTCGAGTGTGACGGCGCGTGCTATGCCCTGGCTGTCCGGCTACCGCCGACTCGACCTCCGCGGGCAGAGGAAGAACAGTTCGGGATCTCCATCGTCCAGACCGTGGAGCAGACCGACCGGGCACCAGCCGGCGCGTTGCAGCAAGCGCTGCATGGGCTGGTTGGAGACGTTCGTCGAGGTGAACAGCTTCGGGCTGGTACAGCTCGCCTCGACAGCGTTGAGCAGGTGTGCCCCGACACCTCGTCGGCGGGTGCCGGGCGCGACCATCAGCATGGTGACAAAGCCCTGCTCGAAGAAGGTGTACTCCAGCACGCCGTAGCCCAGAGGACCGGACGAGTCTTCGGCCATGACAACTGAGTTCTGCTCGCACCATCGCCCCCCAGCGCGCGAGCTGCCAGGCTGCCGGGCTGCCGATCGTCGCGAGACATGACGCTGGTGTCACCCTCGCCAGGCGGCTGTCCGACCGGCGCCCCGGCTTGGTCATGGCAGTCGGCGGCCCGCTGTTACTTGTCGGCTGGCCGCCGCCGGCCGACGAACCAGTCGCACTGCTCATTCTTGTTCTCGCGCAGGGTGCGCTGACGTTCATGCTGATCACGCGAACCTCGGCCGCCTGAACCAAGCACCACCACAGGCCGCTCCAGGAGTGCCATGATGCCCCCCGGGTCGAAGGCCCAAGGGCGGCTGCGGCAGTGTTCGCCTCGGTCCACGATGTGCCTGTCATGTTCCAGGCGGTCTGCACCTGGGGTACGGCTCAGGGGCCACCGCCCCACCGCTTCTTGGCGAACGCCAGCACCACTCCCCCTGAGCAGCGCAATGACCGCGAGCCTGATGACGGCCGTGGTATGCGTTCCGGCCGTCGAGCGGCTGGTACGCGCTGGCGTGGGTGGCCCGGAAAGCCGTCAGAGGTCCTTCGGCGCCGAAACAGGGCAGGTGGTCGGCCGGGGCAGGCGCGGGCGACGACGTAGGCTCAACGATCTCGCGCAGCCGGGTTCCGTCTCATCGAGACGCCGTGCCGCCGCGCCAGCTCGACACGCTCAGCCCCGCTTCACCAGCCGTGCTTCGAAGAGTTCGATTCCGCCCTCTTCATCTGCGCGAGTCGTGCCATCAAGTCGGAAACCCGATCCTTCGTAGAAACGTATTGCCGAAGAGTTGGGAAGGTACGCGTACACGCACAGCGGGCCGTAGCCTCTCTCCTCGAGATCGGCTGTCGCGTACCCGAAAAGCTGCCTGCCCAGGCCAGTGCCGATTCGCTCAGGCTCGATGTACAGACCGTAGACCTCGGCAGCGCGAGAACCGAGATCCGGATCCTGGTCTTGATCAGCCGGGCCCGTTCGGCAGAACCCGACTACGGCATCGCCCTCCTGGGCGATCCACAGACGGTGCTCATCTGGGAGATCGGCCAGATACTCGGCCCACTCGTCAGCTTCTTTCACAGGGTCAAGCCCGCGAAGATACTCGCGGCTCATGAACCCGTCGTACGCCTCTCGCCACGCGCGGACTTTCAGGTCGCCGATGGCCTGTGCATCTCTGGAAACAGCAGAACGGATCACGGGCCGAGTGTAGGAAGGCTTCGGCAGGTTCCAGAACGTTTTTTATGGAGCCGTATTGCGGCGGCAGGTCCCCGGCCCATCCCCGAGTTGGTCTTCGAGGGTGAGGTTGTCTCCGTGGGACACGGTCTGGAGCGGAATGGCGCACACGGTCGGTGGCGAGGCCGGGCGGGGTGCTCAAGATGGGGAGGACATCGCGGATGCGGATGTCGGCGTTCGGCGGGAGCGGCGTGCAGGCGGAGGGCCGGGGGCCGGGCCGGGTACGGGCGTAGCTCGGTTTCTTCGCGAGCCGTTCAGCAGCCTGGCCTCGGGGGGCCAGGGAAAGAGAGCCGGGCCACCCGATGCCAGGCCGCTGAACGGCGGTTACGTGCTGGCGCGGGTGGTCCGGGAGGCCGTCGGAGGTCCTTCGATGCCGAGGCGGGATGGGTGGTTTGGTTGGCGGGGTCAGGCGCGGGCGGTGATGTAGGCGTCGGCGATCTCGCGCAGCCGGGTTCCGTCGAAGGAAGGCCCGTGCCCGGGGTGGACGACGACACCGTCGTGATGGGCCGCAACACCTACGAGAAGGTCCTCACCTTCGGCTTCTGGCCCTACGAGGGCAAGCGCGTAGCCGTTCTGAGCACCAAGCTCACCACCAGCGACCCGAACATCACCGTCCACCCCGCCCTGGATGGTCTCCTTGACGCACTCGCCGCCGCGGGGGCGAAGAACGTGTACGCGGACGGCGGCCAGATCATCCAGACCTTCCTGCGTGAAGGCATCCTCGACGAGATCACCATCACCACCGCGCCAGTCCTTCTCGGCGCGGGCATCCCGATCTTCGGGCGCCTGGACCGTGACATCGACCTGACTCGCGGTGACACGAGGGCACTGGGTGCCGGCTTCGTCCAGACCTCTTAGAGGCCGCGCAAATAGGTTGGCTACAGGATGCATCATTCTTGTTGTCCTTCGCGTTCGGATCCCGCGGTGCTGTTACGTACGGTGCTCGGAACGTTGGCGCTGGGGCATTCAGTGAGCGGTCTGAGATCTGGCTGTAGCGGGAGAACGTAGGACGGTGTGAAGATGGCGCGATGTTTACGGTTTCCCCCTGTATGGCCGATGATCCAGGTTTGCGCTCATTGGTCGATGCGATGACGTCGGAGCTGATTCCTGTGTATGAGCTTCCGCCCGATGTCCAGCCGGCCCCTTTGGCTCCGGAAGCCCGGTATCTACTGGCTCGAACGAACGACCAGGTGGTGGGGTGTTGTGCTGTGCAGCCGGTTGGTCCGGAGATATGTGAGCTGAAACGGATGTTCGTGTCCCCGACTGTCCGGGGAAAGGGGGTGGCTGACATGCTGCTGGCAGAGGCCGAGCAGCTCGCCCTAAGGCTCGGGGGCCGGTCGATGCTCTTGGAGACGGGAGTTCGGCAGCCCGCTGCGATGCGCCTGTATGAGCGGGCCGGGTACCGCAAGATTGCGAACTACCCGCCGCACGATCAGGATCCGCTGTCGGTGTGCTACGAGAAGGCATTGCCCGCGCGGTCATCACGAGTTGCCGCTGGCGGGTAGGAGGCACAAAGGGCGAGGCGCTCAGCGGCGGCGCGTGGGCCGACTGTCCCAGCGGTGGGTGGTCCAGGCCCGACGGATCAAGCTACGAACAGTGATGACCGTGTCGGCGAGGTCGAAGAAGGCGTTGATCACGGCCACGCGGCGCTCGTAGCAACAGGCGAGGCGGTGGAAGGCGTTCTGCCAGGAGTGCGTGCGCTCGACATGCCACCGCTGACTGGCCTGGATCGGCGCCTTCTCCCCCTTGTGCGCGATGCGCCCGCGCAGGTTGCGGGCGGTGAGTTCGGTGCGGGTCTTGTCCGAGTCGTACCCGGCGTCCAAGTGCACCGTAATGGCGACGGGCAGCGGCCCAAGATCGTCCAACAGGTCCAGGGTCAACACCGTTGCGTTTACGTCCGCGAGCGGTTCGCAAGTCCGTGCTCGAAGAACGTGACGGTGGCGTGGACGGTGTAGCTCTGGCTGGTCGTGGG
>NZ_JBEZVN010000035.1:0-49239 GCF_040636995.1 Streptomyces sp. NPDC032161
CGGGGGCCGGGGGGGTGCCGGGGGGTTCCCCCCGGGGTCGTGTGGGGGGGTTCCCCCCCCCGCCGCCCCGGCATTCCGTGAGGGCCCCGACGTGGTCGGGGCCCTCACTCATGCCGGGGGCCGGGCTCAGCCCACCCAACAGCGGGTGACGACCGAGTCCGCGACCTCGAAGTTGATCCGCCCGGCCCGGAACTCCATGGTGATGACCGTGCCCGGCGGCACGGATCTGACGGTGGTCCAGCCGCGCGTACGGGCCCGCCGTTCGGCCGTGTCGGCGGCGAGGCCGACGTACGTGCCGGGCGAGTCCTGGGGCTGGACGGGACGGTTCGACGAAGTCGCCATACCCCTCACCGTAGGTGTCCGGGAGCCGCGGGGAAAGCCGGGACCGGATCCGTCGCACGTCATCCGCACATCCCTTGCCGGTCACACTTGTGTCACAGGATCACGACATCGGTTCCGGCGTCGTCACGCGCCCCGAACACACCGTCCACGCCCCGACGCAGGGTAATCGGAAAACTTCGGGAAATCATGCGCAGGGCGCGGAAAATCGAGCGAATCACCTCGTTCCGAGAGGCCGGAATTTCTCCGCCCAATATCCGACGTGAACGCTCGCGCCACCGGGAATTCACGCTTCCTTATGGCACCCTTATCGTCTGGTCACAAAATTCGTGTCGGGGCGCGGGGAGAGGCGGCGGCATCCGGGACGGCGGAGCTCGGACGGGTACGGGTACGCCGCCCGACGGCGGCCGAGGATCGCTCCGGTGTTCCGGCCCCACCGGTCACGGACCGGCCGAGGGCGCGCGACCGGCCCGGGTCCGCGACCGGTCCGCGGTGGCCGCCCCGGCCTCCCCGGTCAGGCTCCGGGGCCGGGTCCGACCCGTACGCAGAGGTCGTTGTCGCCCGTGTAGCAGGGAGTGGCCCGGGCCCCTTCCCCGATGTCGCGGCCCGGGTAGACGAAGATGTTCTTGCGGTCCCACACGTCGTCGAGGAGGCGGGAGATCCGCACCGCTCCGGCCCGTTCCCCGGTCCCGGGGACCAGCCAGAGCGACCACAGCCGCTCGCCGCGCACCGGCCCGTCCACGAGCCGGTCGAACGGCAGCGTGAAGGCGAACGCCCCGTCGCTCCCGTCGGCGGGCACCCGGCACACCCGGTCGGGGGCGCCGGTCCACCTCGCCTCCACATGGGCGCCGTCGCCGAGCGCGACCCCGTACAGGGTGCCCTCGACGGTCATCCCGTTCCCCTCGAGGGTCACCGGCCCGGCCTCGGCGTGCGGTGAGCGGATCCAGCAGCGCAGGGCGAGCCGGCCGGCGGTCGGGTAGGGGATACGGACCGCGACCCGCCCGCCCTCCGGTACGCGGTCCATCAGCAGTCGCAGGTCCCTGATGCCGGGCTCGACCGCCGTCTCCCCGCCGTCGCCCGCGCCCGGCCGTCGCACATGGACGTCCCAGCGGCCCTCGGCGGGCTCCACCGTGCTCGGCAGCACCGCCCGGAACCGCCCCTCCCCCACCGGGGCCAGGGGAAGCCGGAGAACGGCCCCGTCGTCCCTGCCGCCGCGCAGCCGGAGGAGCAGCTCGGGGGCCTCCCCGTCGTCACGGCCCGGGCCGGGGCCGTCGGTTCCACAGGCGGGGACGTCGAGTTCGAAGGTGATCGACCCGTCCGGGCCCGCGACGCAGTCGGCCCGCGGTGCCCGCCGCTCCGCGGCGAGGGTCGTACGTTCTGCGGGGACGGTCATGCGGACTTCCTCCTGCGGATGATGTCTGCGGCCTTGTGGCGCACGGCGTACGCCCCGTCCAGCACGGCGCTCCGGGTCCGGTGCAGGGTGGTGCGCAGCGCGCCGTGCGAGCGGTCGTGCGGGACCCGGGAGGCGAGTTCGGTGAAGAGCCGCTCGTGGCGTTCGGCGATCCGCGCCGGGTCGAAGCGCTCGGACGCGGCCAGCGCGGCGCGTCCGAAGCACCGCCGGGCCTCGTCGTCCTCGATCAGGCCGAGGAGTGCGTCCTTCAGCGCCACCGGGTCGCCGACGGGCACCAGCCGTCCGTCGATGCCGTCCCCGATGATCTCGCGCGGGCCGTGCGGGCAGTCGGTGGCGACGACCGGCAGGCCGCAGCGCATCGCCTCCACGATGGTCATGCCGAAGGACTCGCGGTCCGACGTGACCGCGGCGATCGACCCCTTGGGCCACTCGGCCTCCAGAGGATCGACCGCGCCCATCAGGAACACGTGGTTGTGCAGGCCGAGTTCGCCGACGAGCGCGAGCAGCGCCCGGCGCTCGTTCCCGGTCGCGTCGCCGGATCCGTAGATGCGCAGCCGCCAGTCCGGGCGGACGGCGACCACGTCGGCGAACGCGCGGACGAGCAGGTCGTACCGCTTGACCCGGTGCAGTCGGCCCGCGGCGACGACCCACTTGCCGGTGCCGTCGGCGGGTGCGATCCGCGGGACGGGCACGCTGTTCGGGATGGCCTCGATGCGCACGCCGGGCAGCCTGAACCCGGCCCGGTAGGCGCGGGCGTCGGCCTCGGTGACGGTGGTGATCGCGTCGAGCAGGGCGTAGCGGTGCCCGATCTCCCGGCGCAGCCGGTAGCCGTGGCTGTCGAGGGTGAGGTGCTCCTGCCCGATCCGTACGGGCCCGCGCCGGGTCTGCCTGCTGATCTGCACGTTGAGCCCGGGGCGGGTGCCGACGACGACGTCCGCGTCCAGGGAGCGCAGATGGTCCGCCACCCGGGCGTCGGTCAGCCTGCTGTACTGCCGGTACCTGCTGTCGCCGCGCGGGAACACGGACGCGGGGCGGGCGTGGTCGGCGGCGTCGCCGTCGTAGGCCGGACTCTTCTTCCGCAGGTCGACGAGGTGGCCGAGGCGGACGCCCGCCGGGGCGCCCAGCACCGGGACGTCCCGGTGCCGGAACACGGACACGATCTCCACGTCATGGTGCTCGGCCAGCGTCCCGGCGAGGTTGAACGTCGTACGGATCGTGCCCCCGACTCCATAGGCGTTGTGGAGCAGGAAAGAGATGTGCATGAAGTGCCATGGCTCCTGGTTCGGCGGGTCAACGGCGGGCCGCACTTGCCAGGACGGGTCGGACCGGCCATCGGTTCATTCCGTGCCTGGACCAGTTTCAGCCACCTTTGCGTTCACCTGTTTTCCCGATTTATCGACGTATCGGTGAACCGCTGCACAGCAGATTGGCTCACCTCGCCCGGCATCAATCGGCACACATAGGGCGTAACCACCCCTCTGAATGTGAGATTCACTCTCTACGTCAGATGGTTCGATTACGTTCCCTTTCCCGCGTGACCCCGACCTCGGATCGCCCGTTGTCCCTTTCATGAGCCGGGAAGCACCCGGCGCACGCACCGAGTTCGAGGAGCCACCCGTGCCGCGCATGCTCGACGTCAGCGAGGACGTACGCGCCGAGATCGGCGACGCCGAAGCCGACCGACTGCTCGTCGGCGACAACACCCCAGGCAGTTACGACTGCACCTCGTGCCGTACCCCCGGCGACTCCGAACAGGAACGCACCAGCACGGTCCTCTTCGTCGGCGAGGAGACCGCCGTCCTCGCCTTCGCCCATGCGAGCTGCATCCCCTCGCAGGTCGTCAGGGTCGCGGAGGAGCAGTTGCAGGGCGCGGTGCGCAGCATCACCGATGGGGAGGCGGAGTCGCAGGGCCGGCGGGTGCTTCCGGAGGGCATCGGCGCCGAGCAGGCCGTCCTCGGGATCACCAGCGGACTCGTGCTGATCGACGACGATCTCCACCCGGCGCTCGTCGTCGAGCCGACGGGCGCGATCGTCCGCCCGGGCACGGACGGCAGCCAGGGCGACGAGTTCCTCCGACTGCTCCTGGAGCAGGGCTTCCAGCCGGTCCACCGGATGGAGCAGGTGCCCGCGGCCCTGCCCGGCTGGTCGATCCTGCTCGCCATGGGCCGGCTGCACGCCGTGCTCCAGCCGGGCACTGACGGCGGGCCCCAGGTCGCCTGGTGGCAGGCGCACGCACCGCTCCAGGTCACCGAGGGCTGGCGGACCGCGGCCAACAAGACGCGGACGGTGCTCGTCTACGCCGCCCCGGCGGGGGCGATCGGCCAGCAGCCCCGCGAGGACCTGCTGCGCGACGCCCTGGACAAGGCCGCCGCGAACGGACTCCTGGTCGCCGCGGCGATGCCGCTGGCCGGGACCTGATTCGCGCCCATCGGGCCTCGGGCCTGTCTTCGGGCCGCCGCACGGCGTGCGGCGGCCCGAAGACAGGCCCGAGGCTGCGGCGAACAGTTAATTCTCGGCCGGGCCCGCATCCGACGGACCCCGGGGTCGTTGGCAGATACGTGCACTCATACGACTCCTCCCACCAGCGCCCGAGCCCGATCCCTGCCATGCGCCCCTCGCGGGAGCCCTCGGGCGGTCAGTCCCAGACCCCGATCTACGACGCGCTGTACTCCGAGTACCGCCGGTCGTTCCGGGCGCTTCCGGGCGATCGTAGCGGCGAGGAGAATCTCGGCTTCGTGGCCTTCGGCCTCGGACTGCTCGGCGGGCGCGCCCCGCTGAACGGCCACTCCTCCGGTCACCCGGCGGGCCTCTCCACCGGCCTGTCCGTACACAGCGCGTCCTCCGCGCACGGCGGGTCCACCGGACGCCATGGCGGCGCGGCCTCCCACACCGGCGGTCCCGCCGCCTGGCAGCGGGTGGGGCGGCATTCCGGGCGGGCCCAGGCCGCTCTCCCGCCGGGCTCACGCGGCGTCTGAACCGCACGACGGAGCCCCGGACCGCATCCGTCCACGGACCGGTCCGGGGCTCCGTCACGCACGTCCGGACGTTGCGGCCGGGGGCGACAAGGAGCGGGCTCATGCCGCCCTGCGGCCGCGCTCACGGCGTTGTCGTCGGCCGCCGATGTGCCGCATCGGCTCCCTCCGCCGCCTCGCGGCCGAAGCCGCAGGACGACGCTCCCTGTCGGCCCCGGGCCGTTACTTGTTGCGGCCGCGCTTCTCGCGGACCCGCACCGAGATGTGGATCGGCGTGCCCTCGAAGCCGAACTCCTCACGCAGCCGACGCTCGACGAAGCGCCGGTAGCCGTGCTCCAGGAAGCCGGAGGCGAACAGCACGAACCGCGGCGGCTTGGTGCCGGCCTGGGTGCCGAAGAGGATCCGGGGCTGCTTGCCGCCGCGGATCGGGTGCGGGTGGGAGGCGACGAGTTCGCCGAGGAACGCGTTCAGCCGTCCGGTGGGGACACGGGTCTCCCAGCCGGTGAGAGCGGTCTCGATCGCGGGGACCAGCTTCTCCATGTGGCGGCCGGTGGCGGCGGAGATGTTGACCCGCGGGGCCCACCCGACCTGCGCCAGCTCCGTCTCGATCTCGCGCTCCAGGTAGTAGCGCCGCTCCTCGTCGAGGGTGTCCCACTTGTTGTACGCGATCACCAGGGCACGCCCGGCCTCCACGGCCATGGTGATGATGCGCTGGTCCTGGACGCTGATGGTCTCGCCCGCGTCGATCAGGACGACGGCGACCTCGGCCTTCTCCACGGCGGCGGCGGTGCGCAGCGACGCGTAGTAGTCCGCGCCCTCCTGGAGGTGGACGCGGCGGCGGATGCCGGCCGTGTCGATGAACTTCCAGGTGACGCCGCCGAGCTCGATCAGCTCGTCCACCGGGTCGCGCGTGGTGCCCGCGAGCTCGTTGACGACGACGCGGTCCTCATTGGCCACCTTGTTGAGCAGCGAGGACTTGCCGACGTTCGGTCGGCCGATGAGGGCGATCCGGCGGGGGCCGCCGACCGCGGTGCCGAAGCTCTGTGCCGGCGCTTCGGGCAGTGCTTCGAGCACGGCGTCGAGCAGGTCGCCGGTGCCGCGGCCGTGCAGCGAGGAGACCGGGTGCGGTTCGCCGAGACCCAGCGACCAGAGCATGGCGGCGTCCGCCTCGCCACTCTGGCCGTCGACCTTGTTGGCGCACAGCACGACGGGCTTGCCGGCCCGGCGCAGCAGCTTGACGACGGCCTCGTCGGTGTCGGTGGCGCCGACCTTCGCGTCGACCACGAAGACGACCGCGTCGGCCGCCTCGATCGCGTACTCGGCCTGGGCGGCGACGGAGGCGTCGATGCCCAGCACGTCCTGCTCCCAGCCGCCGGTGTCGACGACCTTGAAGCGGCGGCCCGCCCACTCGGCCTCGTAGGTCACGCGGTCGCGGGTGACCCCGGGCCGGTCCTCGACGACCGCCTCACGGCGGCCGATGATCCGGTTCACCAGTGTCGACTTGCCGACATTGGGGCGTCCGACGACGGCGAGGACGGGCAGCGGCCCGTGCCCCGCGGCGTCGATCGCGCCCTCGATCTCCTCGGCGTCGAAGCCCTCCTCCGCGGCGAGCTCCATGAACTCCGCGTACTCGGCGTCGCCAAGCGCTCCGTGCTCGTGGTCCGAGCCCCCGGAGTGAATCTGGTCGTTCATGAAGTCCGTTCCTCTTTGCCTCATCATCGATGGGCCGCCATCGAGCGGCCCACTACTCAAGTCTTACGCAAGGGAGCCCCGTGCTCCTCGGCGGGCGCACGGGACGCCCCTCAGCGCCCGGTGAAACGCCGGGCCTCCTCCAGGTGGGCGGTCAACCGGGCCTGGATCCGCGCCGTCGCCTCGTCCAGCGCCGCGCGGGTCCGGCGGCCGCCCACCGCCGCCGCCTCGAAGGGGTCCCCGAACACGACGTCGACCCGGCTGCGCAGCGGCGGCAGCGCCCGTATCAGCCGACCGCGGCGCTCGGTGCTGCCCAGGACGGCCACCGGCACGATCGGTGCCCCGCTGCGCACCGCGAAGTACGCGAGCCCGGCGCGCAGGGCGGCGAAGTCGCCCTCGCCCCTGGTGCCCTCGGGGAATATCCCGAGGGCGCCGCCGTTCTCCAGCACCCCGAGGGCGTTGGTGATGGCGGTGCGGTCGGCGGTCGTGCGGTCCACCTTCAGCTGACCGATTCCGCGCAGGAACGGGTCGAGCGGGCCGACGAACGCCTCCTTCTTGATCAGGAAGTGGACGGGCCGGGGCGCGGTGCCCATCAGCATCGGACCGTCGATGTTGTGGGAGTGGTTCACCGCGAGTATGACGGGTCCGGTGGCGGGCACCCGCCACGCGCCGAGGACGCGGGGCTTCCACAGCCCGTACATCAGGCCGATCCCGATCCCGCGTCCGACCGCCGCGCCCCGCGGTGAGGGCGAGCCCGTGGTGGCTCGGGTCACTTCGCGGTCCGCTTCTCCTCGACGAGGGTGACGACACACTCGATGACCTGCTGCAGGGTCAGCTCGGTGGTGTCCACCTCGACGGCGTCGTCCGCCTTCGCCAGCGGCGAGGTCTTGCGGCCGGAGTCCGCCGTGTCGCGCTTGATCAGCGCCTCCCTCGTGGTGGTGAGGTCGGAGCCCTTGATCTCCTTGCTGCGGCGGGCGGCACGTGCCTCCGGCGACGCGGTGAGGAAGATCTTCAGGTCGGCGCCGGGCAGCACCGTGGTGCCGATGTCGCGGCCCTCGACCACTATGCCCCGCTCGGCCGCCGCGGCGATGGTGCGCTGCAGCTCGGTGATCCGGGTACGCACCTCGGGGACCGCGCTGACGGCGCTGACCCGGGCGGTGACCTCGTGGGTACGGATCGGGCCCGAGGCGTCCGCGCCGTCGACGGTGATCGTCGGGGCGGCGGGGTCCGTGCCGGAGACGATGACCGGCTTGTCGGCGGCGGTCGCCACCTCCGCGGCGTCCTCGATGTCGATGCCGTTGTTCAGCATCCACCAGGTGATCGCCCGGTACTGGGCGCCGGTGTCCAGGTAGCTCAGACCGAGCTGGGCGGCGACGGCCTTGGACGTGCTCGACTTGCCGGTGCCGGAGGGTCCGTCGATGGCGACGATCACTGCGGCCGGGGCCGTCCGGGCGGCGGCGCTTGCGGTTTCCACGGCGGTGGACACCTTCCTGGTACACGGGGTGGGCGGACGGGGGCGCGCGCGAACCCGCCCCGCACAAGGTTACCGAGTGTCGGGACGGTCCTCCGCACCCCTGTGGACAACCGCCCGGGACCGCCGCCCGTACCGCTGCCCGGGGCTGCCCGTCCCCGGGCTCGCCGCCCGCCCGGGACGGGCCCGTCCCGGGCCGCCCTGTACGCCTACTGCCGTATGGCCCAGCCGCGCTCGCGCAGGGCCGCGCTCAGCCCGAGAGCGGCGCTGGGCTCGACCATCAGCTGGACCAGGCCCGCCTGCTGCCCGGTGGCGTGCTCGATGCGCACGTCCTCGACGTTGACCCCGGCCCGTTCGGCGTCGGCGAAGATCCGGGCCAGCTCGCCCGGCCGGTCGCTGATGAGCACGGACACCATCTCGTACGAGGCGGGGGCCGCCCCGTGCTTGCCGGGCACCCGCACCCGGCCCGCGTTGCCGCGGCGCAGGACGTCCTCGATGCCCTCGGTGCCCTCGCGCCGCCGCTCGCCGTCGGCGGACTCCAGGGCGCGCAGCGCCCGTACCGTCTCGTCGAGATCGGCGGCGACCCCGGCCAGCACGTCGGCGACCGGCCCGGGGTTGGCGGAGAGGATCTCCACCCACATCCGGGGATCGGACGCGGCGATCCGGGTGACGTCCCTGATGCCCTGGCCGCAGAGGCGTACGGCGGTCTCGTCGGCCTCCTCCAGGCGGGCGGCGACCATCGACGAGATCAGCTGCGGGGTGTGCGAGACCAGGGCGACGGCCCGGTCGTGGGCGTCGGCGTCCATGACGACCGGGACGGCACGGCACAGCGCGACCAGTTCCAGGGCGAGGTTGAGGACCTCGGTGTCGGTGTCCCGGGTCGGAGTGAGGACCCAGGGGCGCCCCTCGAAGAGGTCGGCGGTGGCCGCGAGGGGCCCGGACCGCTCCTTGCCCGCCATCGGGTGCGTACCGATGTACGGGGCGAGGTCGACGCCGAGCGCCTCCAGCTCGCGGCGCGGCCCGCCCTTGACGCTGGCCACATCGAGGTAGCCGCGGGCGACGCCGTCGCGCATGGCACTCGCCAGCACCGGGGCCACGTGGGCGGGCGGCACGGCGACGACCGCCAGGTCGACACGGTCCTCGGGCGGCTCGTCCGTACCGGCGCCGAGAGCCGCCGCGGTGCGGGCCGACTCGGGGTCGTGGTCGGCGAGGTGGACCTGGATGCCGCGCCCGGCCAGGGCGAGGGCTGCGGAGGTGCCGACGAGGCCCGTTCCGATGACGAGGGCGGTTCTCATTGGGCGATGTCCTTGCGGAGGGCGGCGGTGGCACCGAGGTACACGTGCGTGATCTCGGACTTGGGAAGGTACGTCTCGACATGCGCGAGGATCCGCACCACGCGGGGCATGGCTCCTGCGACGTCCAGCTCCTGGGCGCAGATCAGCGGCACGTCGACGATACCGAGCCCGCGCGCCGCGGCCGCCGGGAAGTCGCTGTGCAGGTCGGGGGTGGCGGTGAACCAGATGCTGATCAGGTCGTCCGCGACGAGGCTGTTGCGCTCCAGGACGGAGGTGAGCAGGGCGCCGACCCGCTCGGCCATGTGCCCGGCCTCGTCCTGATCCAGCTGGACGGCTCCACGGACCGCTCGAACCACCACGTCGTGCTCCCGACTCTCGCGTACATGATCCTTCCGCGCGACCAGCCTAAGAGGTCGCGCGCATAGGTGGGGCGGAAGAAGGAACGGGGCGAGGGGCAAGCCTGGCAAGGCGGAGGAGGGAGGCGACGCGGAGCGTCGTCGACCGACGACAACGCCGCCAGGCGCCGCCCATCGGCACGCGACGCCGCCCCACCTATGCGCGCGCCCTCTTACATATAAGGGCAGAAACGTCACCGCGCGTGCGGCCTCCGGAAACCTGTGCGGCATGACAAAGGAACCCATGACGCGGGCGACCGTACCGGCCCAGCAGCGGACCGCTCCGGAACTGCCGCCCGGTTTCCACGAGATGGTCGCCGGACTCAAGTCGATCGTGCGGGGCGCGCACGTCCGCGCGCGCCTCAAAGTCAACACCGAGATGCTGCGGATGTACGGGGAGATCGGGCGGACCATCCTGGAAAGCCAGGGACGGGAGAAGTGGGGCGCGAAGGTCATCGAGCGGATCGCCACCGAGCTGCGGACGGAGTTCCCGGACCAGCGGGGGTTCAGCCGATCCAATCTCCACTCCATGCAGCAGATGGCCAGGACGTGGGACGCGTCATTTGCGCAACAGGCTGTGGCGCAAATGCCCTGGGGCCACGTCATCGCCCTCATGAGCTCCTGCGAGACCCGCTTCGAGCTGGACTTCTACGCCCAGAGCCGGGACGAGACGACCGTGGAGTTCGCCCTCCAGCTGCAGAACCAGCCGCTCGCGGTCCGCACGTACGCGACCCTGCCCCCGGGTGTACGGGAGCTCATGCCCAGCTCGGAGAACCTGTCCCGGGTCGCCCGCGAGGCGCTCCGTCGCGGAGGCGGAGGAAACTGAGCCCCTGCGGAGGCCGAGCCCCGAGGGCGCCCGAGCCCCTGCGGAGGCCGAGCCGAAAGGACGACTGAGCCCCGAGGAGACCGAGCCGTGTGTGGCTGCGCCCCCGGCCTCGGCCCATGGCACCGCGGCCGCCCCCCGCCCCGTGCCGTTGCGGCTCTCCCGGTCCCGTGACACCCGCCAACCGCCGCCTCGCCCCCGTACGCTCGTAGACATGACGACTGACGTACCTCTGCCCGCCCCCGGGCGGGCGATCCAGACGCTCGACGCCCTCTCCCCCGAACAGGCCCAGGCGGTGTCCGATCTGCTCTCCGAAGCGGCCCGCTCCGACGGCAGGCAGGCCGTGTCCGAGCAGGGGCGGCTGCAGCTGCGGGGCGGGCGGCGCGAGGGAGTGCGGCACCTGCTGCTCAGCAGCGGACCGACCCTGGTGGGGTACGCGCAGCTGGAGGACACCGACCCCGTCGAGGCACCGGCCGCCGAGCTGGTGGTCCACCCGGCGTACCGCGGGCAGGGACACGGTCGAGCGCTCGGTGCTGCGCTGCTCGCCGTGACGGGCAAGCGGCTGCGCGTGTGGGCGCACGGCGGGAAGTCCGCCGCCCGGCATCTGGCCCAGGTCCTCGGCCTCTCGCTCTTCCGTGAACTGCGCCAGCTGCGCCGCCCGTTGACCCCGCCTGACATCCCGGAGCCGGTGCTTCCACCCGGTGTCACGATCCGCGCCTTCGTCCCCGGCGAGGACGACGCCGCCTGGCTCTCGGTGAACCGCGCGGCCTTCGCCCACCACCCCGAGCAGGGCTCGCTGACCCAGCGCGACCTGGACGACCGCAAGGCGGAGCCCTGGTTCGACCCGAAGGGCTTCTTCCTCGCCGAGCGCGACGGCGAGCTGATCGGCTTCCACTGGACGAAGGTGCACGCCGAGGAGCAGCTCGGCGAGGTGTACGTCCTCGGCATCCGGCCGGACGCGCAGGGCGGCGGGCTCGGCAAGGCGCTCACCGCGATCGGGCTGCGCCACCTCGCCGCGCAGGGGCTGCCGACCGCGATGCTCTACGTCGACGCCGACAACAAGGCCGCCCTGACCGTCTACGAGCGCATGGGCTTCGCGACGCACGAGGTGGACCTGATGTACCGCACGGAGACCTGAGCCGGCGCACGGCCCGCAGACCTGCGCAGGCCGCGCGGCGCGAGGGCCCGGGCCGCGGCGGGAAACCGCCCGGCGGGACCAGGGGCGGTGTCGAGCGGACACCGGAGTCGGATGTCCGCTTGACACCGCCCCTCTCTTGCAACACCCTTTCACTACTTGATTAGTGAAAGGGGGGAAGCATGGCAGGACCCGCAGCGATCGAGTACCGCATCGACCGGCGCAGTGGCGTCGCCACGTACCTCCAGATCGTCCAGCAGACCAAACAGGCCCTCCGGCTCGGCCTGCTGGAGCCCGGCGACCGGCTGCCCGCCGCGCGGGAGGTCGTGGAGGCCACCGCCATCAATCCGAACACCGTGCTCAAGGCGTACCGGGAGCTGGAACGCGAGGGCCTGGTCGAGGGCCGGCGCGGGCTCGGCACCTTCGTCACACGGACGCTCGGCGGCGCGGCGGCCGTCGACGACACCCCGCTGCGCGCCGAACTCGCCGACTGGACCCGGCGGGCCCGCGCGGCCGGCCTGGAGAAGGACGACGTGAGCGCGCTCTTCACCGCCGTACTGGACAGGACTTTCGAGGGGGATCAGCCCGGATGACCCGGATGACAGGAGCCACGAGCACGGCGGGCGCGGGGGGCGCCGCGGCGGCAGGCGTCGCGATCGAGGCCGTCGGCCTCGGCATGAAGTACCGGAACGGGAGAGGCGGGGGCTGGGCGCTGCGCGGCTGTTCGTTCCGGTTGCCCGCCGGGCGCGTGTGCGCCCTCGTCGGGCCCAACGGCGCGGGCAAGTCCACCCTGCTCGCCCTGGCCGCGGGCTTTCTGCGGCCCGTCGAAGGGGCGATACGGGTGCTGGGCGCGGCGCCCGGCCAGGCGCGGGCGCGGGTGGCGTTCGTGGCCCAGGACAAGCCGCTGTACCCGCAGTTGACGGTCGCCGGGACGCTCTGGGCGGGCGCCGAGCTGAACCCGGACAGCTGGGACCGGGACACCGCCGAACGCATCGCCGGGGACCTCCCGCGCGACGCGACGGTCCGTACCCTCTCCGGCGGTCAGCGCACCCGGCTCGCGCTGGCCCTCGCCCTCGGCAAGCGGCCCGAACTGCTCCTGCTGGACGAACCGATGGCGGATCTCGACCCGCTCGCCCGCCATCAGCTGATGGGCGCGCTGATGGCGGAGGCCGCCGAGCACTCCACCACCATCGTGATGTCCTCGCACATCCTCGGCGAGCTGGAGAACGCCTGCGACTACCTCCTGCTGGTCGACGGCGGCCGGGTCCGGCTGGGCGGCGAGACGGACGACCTCCTCACCGCGCACGCGCTGCTCACCGGCCCGGTGCGGGACACCGCGCCGCACACCGTCGTGGAGTCCCGCACGACCGGGCGGACGCAGACCACGCTGGTGCGCAGGCAGGGCCCCGTGGACACGGGCGTCTGGGATGCGGCGGAGCCCTCGCTGGAGGAGCTGCTGCTGGCCCATCTGCGGTCGCCGGAGGCGCCGACCCTGCTGACACCGAGCGCCGAGGTCGGAACCGGAGCCGGGATCGATGCCTGCGAGGAGGTGGCATGAGCGCGATCTCCCTGCCCGGCCCGGCCCGTGTCGTGATACGCCAGCACCGCCGCACCTTCTGGGGCGTCTGCGTCCTCGCACTCGTGGGGATCACGGCACTGGTCGGCGTCGTTCTGTGGCCAGACCCTGCGGTCGACGCGTTCGCGGACTCCGGCTGCTCGGTCGAGAACACGGTCCGGGGCTGCGGCGACATCGTCCGCGATTTCCTCGACTCCGAGCTCCGGACCAGTCAGGCCGTCGGCTACGCG
Organism: Streptomyces sp. NPDC032161; assembly: GCF_040636995.1. Classification (NCBI taxonomy): domain Bacteria; kingdom Bacillati; phylum Actinomycetota; class Actinomycetes; order Kitasatosporales; family Streptomycetaceae; genus Streptomyces; species Streptomyces sp. NPDC032161. The sequence goes on from NZ_JBEZVN010000035.1 coordinate 13,337, forward strand.
ACCGGGGCGATGATGGTCCTGCCCGCGCTCGTCGGCCTGTTCGTCGCCGGTCCGATGATCGGCCGTGAGCTGGAGAGCGGCACGTACAAGCTGGCGTGGACCCAGTCCGTCTCGCCCGCGCGCTGGCTGGCCGTCAAGCTCGCGGTGCCCGCCGTACTGACCCTGGCCGGGGTCGCCGCGCTGTCGGCGGTCTGCGCGTGGGCCCGGTCGCGGACCGGTCAGACGTACTACCCCATCGGCGCATACGATCGCGCGGCGTACGGTTCGATCGGTACGGTTCCTGTCGGCTACGCCCTGTGCATGCTGGCCCTGGGCGGGCTCGCCGGGCTGATGCTGCGGCACACCGTGGCCGCGATGGTCACGACCGTGATCGGATACGGGGTGCTGACAGTGACCCTGAACGCCGTGCGCAACCACCTGTGGCCCACCGTGAACAGCACACACGTTCTGGGGGCCGAGCGCGTTCTGCCCGACGGCGCCACTGCCGTGTCCTCGGGCTGGCTGACCGCCGACGGCGAACGGCTGCCCGACGACGCGTGTCTGAGCTGGGGTGCCGACCTCAAGCAGTGCCTGGCCGACAAGGGCGTCACGCGGGGCTACGTCGACTACCACCCCGCCTCGCACTTCTGGCCGCTCCAGCTCGTCGAGACCGGCATCCTGCTCGCCCTGGCAGCGCTCGCCGTCGTCCTCGCGTTCCGGGCGCTGCGCCGCCGGCACGGCTGAAGCTCCGGCCAAGGACCGTCCCGGCCCCCTTCCGAGGGGGCCGGGACGGTCCGCGCACGGCACACCGCTTCCTGCACGTCATGTCGCCGTTACCAGCCATTCAGAAGGGCTTGCCACCCTCTCAGAATGCAGCCAGCTGTGCCGACGCCTCACGACGGGAGACATCCCGGCGGAGACCAGGCGAACCACGCGAACCGCACGAACCTCACGGGCCTCGGAAACCGTACGGTCCCCGAAGCGCGCGCCGGGCGCCCCGGGCGCGCGAACGCCGCCGCCCCCACGAGCCGTACGAGCCGCACGGACGGCGCTCCGGACCGTACGGACCGCGTGTTCCCCGTGGTCTCCACGTCCTCCGGCGCGCCCTCGAAGCCCCGGGCGCGGAAGAATGGGTTCATGAGCCAGCAGCCCAGCTCCGAGGTCCCGGCCCGGTCCACCGCGCAGCCGTCGGTCGGCTCGCTCGCCGCGCACCGGCCGCACGCCGTTGCCGCTTCCTCACGCGACGGGGCCGCCCTGTCCACCGCCGCCGACCTCGATCCCGACATCGACGGCGACGTCGACGCGTACGAGCCCGACATCGACGGCGACGAGCTGCCGCACGACCGGTTCCTGGACCGGGAACGCAGCTGGCTCGCGTTCAACGAGCGGGTTCTCGAACTGGCCGAGGACCCGGCGACCCCCCTCCTCGAACGGGCTAATTTCCTCGCCATCTTCGCCTCGAACCTGGACGAGTTCTTCATGGTCCGGGTGGCCGGGCTCAAGCGCCGCATCGCCACCGGTGTCGCCACCCGTTCCGCCTCCGGGCTCCAGCCCCGCGAGGTCCTGGACCTGATCTGGACCCGCTCGCGCGAACTCATGGCCCGGCACGCCGCCTGCTACCAGCAGGACGTGGCCCCCGCCCTGTCCGACGAGGGCATCCAGCTGATCCGCTGGCCCGAGCTGACCGAGAAGGAGCAGGCCCGTCTGTTCACCTTCTTCCGGCAGCGCGTGTTCCCGGTGCTGACGCCGCTGGCCGTCGACCCGGCGCACCCCTTCCCGTACATCTCCGGTCTCTCGCTCAACCTGGCCGTCGTCGTGCGCAACCCGGTCAGCGGGCACCGCCACTTCGCCCGGGTCAAGGTGCCGCCGCTGCTGACCCGCTTCCTGGAGGCGTCGCCGCAGCGGTACGTGCCCATAGAGGACGTCATCGCCGCCCACCTCGAAGAGCTCTTCCCGGGCATGGAGGTCCTCGCCCACCACATGTTCCGGGTCACCCGGAACGAGGACCTGGAGGTCGAGGAGGACGACGCCGAGAACCTCCTCAAGGCCCTGGAGAAGGAGCTCATGCGGCGCCGCTTCGGCCCGCCGGTCCGCCTGGAGGTCGAGGAATCCATCGACCCGTACGTGCTGGACCTGCTGGTGCGCGAGCTGAAGGTGTCCGACTCCGAGGTCTACCCGCTGCCCGGACCGCTCGACCTGACCGGGCTGTTCGGCATCGCGTCCCTGGACCGGCCCGAGCTGAAGTACCCCAAGTTCATCGCGGGCACCCACCGCGACCTCGCGGAGGTCGAGTCCGCCTCCGCGCCCGACGTCTTCGCCGCGCTGCGCGAACGCGACGTGCTGCTGCACCACCCGTACGACTCGTTCTCCACCTCCGTCCAGGCGTTCCTGGAGCAGGCCGCCGCCGACCCCGACGTCCTCGCCATCAAGCAGACCCTGTACCGGACCTCGGGCGAGTCACCGATAGTCGAAGCCCTGATCGACGCCGCCGAGTCCGGCAAGCAGGTCCTCGTCCTCGTCGAGATCAAGGCCCGCTTCGACGAGCAGGCCAACATCAAGTGGGCGCGCAAGCTGGAGGAGGCCGGCTGCCACGTCGTCTACGGACTCGTCGGCCTCAAGACCCACTGCAAGCTCTCGCTCGTCGTCCGCCAGGAGGGCGACACGCTGCGCCGCTACGCACACGTCGGCACCGGCAACTACCACCCCAAGACCGCCCGGCTGTACGAGGACCTCGGCCTGCTGACCTCGGACCCGCAGGTCGGGGCGGACCTCTCCGACCTGTTCAACCGGCTCTCCGGCTACTCCCGCCGAGAGACCTACCGCCGCCTCCTGGTGGCTCCGCGCTCGCTGCGCGACGGGCTGATCGCCCGGATCGACAAGGAGATCACGCACCAGCGGGCCGGGCGGACCGCCTACGTGCGCATCAAGGTCAACTCCATGGTCGACGAGGCGGTCATCGACGCCTGCTACCGGGCGGCGATGACCGGGGTCCCGGTGGACATCTGGGTACGCGGCATCTGCGCGATACGCCCCGGCGTCCCCGGCCTCTCCGAGAACATCCGGGTCCGCTCGGTCCTGGGGCGCTTCCTGGAGCACTCCCGGATCTTCGCGTTCGGCAACGGCGGCGAACCCGAGGTGTGGTTCGGCAGCGCCGACATGATGCACCGCAACCTCGACCGCCGGATCGAAGCACTGGTCCGGGTCACCGACCCCGCCCACCGCGCCGCCCTCAGCCGGCTCCTGGAGACCGGCATGGCCGACACCACCTCCTCCTGGCACCTCGGTCCCGACGGGAACTGGACCCGCCACTCCACGGACGCGGACGGCCAGCCACTGCGGCACGTACAGGAAATGCTCATTGACGCCCGGAGGCGCCGGCGTGCGACGCCATGACCACCAGACGACGACGCAGGCGGACCTTACGGCGGGCGCGGTGCTCGCGCCCTACCTTCAGGAACGGGCCGCCGAATTCCTCCGCGGCCTGCGCCTGCACCGCGAGCACGGCGCGTCCTCGGACGCCGGGACCCGCACCGCTGAGGAGGCCGCCGCCGCGCTGCGCCGCTCCTCACGCCGGATCGGCGGCACCCTGCACACCTTCCGGACGGTGCTGGACCCGGCCTGGGCCGAGCATCTGCGTGCCGAACTGGCCTGGCTGTCGGGCACCCTGGCCCGGGAACACGCCTACGCGACCCGGTTGAACCGGCTCCTCGAAGCGCTGCACCACGTGTCCGGCGGACCGCTGCCCGCCGCCCGCAAGGCAGCGGAGGCCGGACCCCACGGACCCGACGACAAGGACCGTGCCGCCCTCGGCGTCGGCGCGGCCCGTGCCGGGGCCCTGCTGGAGCGCCAGCTGACCCTGGCCCGGACCCGCGCCCACTCCGCCGCGCTCCAGGCACTCGGCTCCTCCCGCTTCCACGCGGTGGCCGACGCCGTGGCGCTGCTCGCCTCCGAGGTCCCGCTCGCCGCGTCGGCCGCCGCCCCGGCCCACGAGATGCTGCACGGCCCCGCCGAGCGGGCCGAGCAACAGCTGCTGGGCGTGGTGGCCGCGCTGCCGCCGGACGGGGCGACCGAGCCGTACAACGAGGCACTGGACGCGCCCTGGCACCGGACCCGGCTGCTGCTGCGGCTGCACCGGTACGCCCACGAGGTGGTCCGCGGCGCCCCGGACCCGGTCCTGACCGCGGCGGGGCGCGCCCTCGACCTGCACCGGGACGCGGCGGCGGCCGCCGCGGCGGCGGCATCGGCGGCCCGCACCCCCCGGATCGCGCCCGCGACCGCGTACGCCCTCGGGGTGCTGCACGCGGACCAGCGGCACGAGGCGGGGGCGGCGCGCGGGATGTTCCGGGCGAGCTGGCCGTACACCTCGGCGGCGGTGACCACGCCATGAGCAGGCCGCCCGCGCCCGGTCCTGACGCCGCGTCCGCCGGAAGGCCCGCCGCCGCCCGGGCCGCAGGAGCCGACGCCGCCGCCCGTGCCGGGAGGCCGACGGGCAAACCCTCCGCGAACGGACCGGTCCTGGCGGCCGGATGCGTGCTGTGGCGGCGTTCGGAGCGCACCGGCGGCGTGGAGATCTGCCTGGTGCACCGGCCCCGTTACGACGACTGGTCGCACCCCAAGGGCAAGTTGAAGCGCGGCGAGTCGGCCCGGGACGCCGCCCGCCGTGAGGTCCTGGAGGAGACCGGTCACCACTGCGCGCTGGGGACCGTGCTCCCCACGGTGCGGTACGCCGTGAACGGGCGGCCCAAGGAGGTCGCCTACTGGGCGGCCGAGGCCACCGGCGGCACGTTCGTGCCGGGATCCGAGGTCGACCGGCTGGTCTGGCTCGCCCCGGCGGACGCCCGGGCCCGCCTCACGCAGGACCACGACCGGGACCTGCTCGACGTCTGGCTCGCCAGTGCCGCTCCCGGCAACGTTTGCCCCTCCCGGCACTAGCCTGCCGGCCGTCCGACCTCCCCGCCCGGCCCGTCGGCCGGTGTCCGGCAGCACCGCCCGCCCGTCGTCGGCCGTCCGACGCTCCCGTACCGGCCTCGTGGCCCTTGCCCGGTCCGGGGCCACCGTCGGTCCCGGACCGCGCCCCGGTCCGGGACCGGAACCGCCCCCGGACCGGTCCGGGCGACCGGTGGCGAGAACCGCACCGTCCAGCACGGTTCACCTCCCGTTCACCCACCCCCGTAAACCGCTTCACCTGTTCTGCCTAACTTCGGCAGTGCACGGTGCACGGCGAAACGCCGCGGCACCCACAACATCGCGCGCCGTCGTAGAACAAAAAAGGCATCGGCGGCTCCTGGAAGGAACACCCGAAAAGTGAAGCTTCAGCGCAAGAACCGGCTTCGTGCCACCGCGCTCGGTGCCCTCGCCGTCTCCGGCGCCCTGGTCCTCACGGCGTGCGGTTCGGACGACAACAGCAACGGGTCCGCCGACGGCAACGGCGGCGGCAAGACGAGCACCGCGTCGGACATCAAGTGCGACGACGCCAAGGGCCAGCTGCTCGCCTCCGGCTCCAGCGCGCAGAAGAACGCCATGGACCTCTGGGCCAAGAACTACATGGCCGGGTGCTCGGGCGTCGAGATCAACTACAAGTCGTCCTCCTCCGGTGAAGGCATCATCGCCTTCAACCAGGGCACGGTCGGCTTCGCCGGTTCCGACTCCGCGCTGAAGCCCGAAGAGGTCGCCGACTCGAAGAAGATCTGCAAGGACGGCCAGGGCATCAACCTCCCGATGGTCGGCGGCCCGATCGCCATCGGTTACCACCTGGAGGGCGTCGACAACCTGACGCTGGACGCCCCCACCCTCGCCAAGATCTTCGACACGAAGATCAAGAAGTGGAACGACCCGGCGATCGCCAAGCTCAACAGCGGCGTCGAGCTCCCGGACAAGGCGATCCAGCCCTTCCACCGCTCCGAGGACTCCGGCACCACGCAGAACCTCGGCAAGTACCTGAACGCCGCCGCGCCGAGCGACTGGAAGTACGAGGCCGAGAAGAAGTGGCCGGCCCCCGGTGGCCAGGCCGCGTCCGGCTCCTCCGGTGTCGCCTCCCAGGTGAAGGCCGTCGACGGCTCGATCGGCTACTTCGAGCTCAGCTACGCCACCGCGCAGTCGATCCCCACCGTCGACATCGCCACCGGTGCCGCCACCCCGGTCAAGGCCACCCCGGAGAACGCCTCCAAGGCCATCGCCGCCGCCAAGATCAAGGGCACCGGCAAGGACCTGGCCCTCGACCTCGACTACGCGACCAAGGCCGACGGCGCCTACCCGATCGTCCTGGTGACCTACGAGGTCGTCTGCGACAAGGGCAACAAGTCCGAGACCCTGCCGACGGTCAAGTCCTTCCTGAACTACACCGCCGGTGACGAGGGCCAGAAGCTCCTCACCGACGCCGGCTACGCGCCGATCCCGGCCGAGATCAACGCCAAGGTCCGCGAGACCATCGCCTCCCTCTCGTAACCCGGGAGCGCGTCGCGCGGTACCGCGCGACGCACGACACGACAACACCAGCAACACCCGGCGGGCCGGTCCGGTACACCCCTCCGGACCGGCCCGCCCCCGCCCATCCGGTGCACCGCCGCCAGGGGAGCCATGCCGCTCCCCCACACAGACCGGAAAGACCATGGCTTCCACCACACCGATAGACACGCCGCCGGTACCACCGGCGGCGACCGGCCGCGCCCCCAGTACCGGGCGCGCGGGCGACAAGATCTTCCTGGGGCTCTCCCGGGGCTCGGGCATCCTGCTGCTCGTGATCATGGCGTCGATCGCCGTGTTCCTCACCTACCGCGCCGCACTGGCCGTCTCCAAGAACGAGGGCAACTTCTTCACCGCCTTCGACTGGAACCCGGCCGGCGACCCGCCGGTCTTCGGCATCGCGGTCCTTCTCTTCGGCACGGTCGTCAGCTCGGTCATCGCGATGGCCATCGCCGTCCCGGTCGCCGTCGGCATCGCCCTGTTCATCTCGCACTACGCGCCGCGCAAGCTGGCCGCGCCCCTCGGATACGTCGTCGACCTGCTCGCCGCCGTGCCGAGCATCGTGTACGGCATCTGGGGCGCCCTCTTCCTGGTCCCGTACCTGGAGGGCCTCAACCTCTGGCTCGACGACTTCTTCGGCTGGACGTACCTCTTCGACAAGACCGAGGTCGGCGTCGCCCGCTCGCTGTTCACCGTCGGCATCCTGCTCGCGATCATGATCCTGCCGATCGTGACCAGCGTCAGCCGCGAGGTCTTCCTCCAGGTCCCGAGGATGAACGAGGAGGCCGCCCTCGCCCTCGGCGCCACCCGCTGGGAGGTCATCCGCCTCTCGGTGCTCCCGTTCGGCCGCTCCGGCGTGATCTCCGCGTCGATGCTGGGCCTGGGCCGGGCGCTCGGCGAGACGATGGCCGTCGCCACGGTCCTGTCGCCGAGCTTCGTCATCTCCGGGCATCTGCTCAACCCGGGTGGCGGAACGTTCGCCCAGAACATCGCCGCGAAGTTCGACGAGGCCGACCAGTTCGGGCGTGACGCCCTGATCGCCTCCGGCCTCGTCCTCTTCGTCCTCACCCTGCTGGTCAACGGCGCGGCCCGGCTCATCATCGCCCGCCGCAAGGAGTACTCGGGGGCCAACGCATGAGCCACGCAGCCAACACCGGCGTCCAGGAGGTCCCCGCCCGCGCGGCGACCGTCGCTCCCCGGACCGGCCTCGGCACACGGTCACTCCCCCGCTGGGCGCCCTTCGGCTTCGCGGCCGTGGCGCTCGTGCTGGGCGTCGGCACCGGCATCGCCGCCGGCTGGGAGAGCCGCACCCAGTGGGGGCTGTTCTCCGCCCTCCTCTTCGTCGTCATCTCGTACATCACGACCTCGGTCGTGGAGAACCGGCGCCAGGCCAAGGACCGGCTCGCCACCAGCATCGTCTGGGTGTGCTTCCTGCTGGCCGTCGCCCCGCTGGCCTCCCTGCTGTGGACGACGATCAGGCGGGGCGCCGAACGCCTCGACCTGTACTTCCTGACCCACTCGATGGCCGGGGTGCTCGGCTCCGAGGCCAGCGGCGGTGTCTACCACGCGCTGATCGGGACCCTGGAGCAGGTCGGTCTCGCCACCCTCATCGCCGCCCCCATCGGCATGCTGAGCGCCGTCTACCTGGTCGAGTACGGCCGGGGCGCGCTGGCCCGGGCCGTCACCTTCTTCGTCGACGTCATGACGGGCATCCCGTCGATCGTCGCCGGTCTCTTCATCCTCTCGATCATGCTGATGACGCAGACCGACCCGTCCGGTCTGATGGGCGCGCTGGCGCTCACGATCCTGATGATCCCGGTCGTGGTCCGCTCCACCGAGGAGATGCTCAAGCTCGTCCCGAACGAGCTGCGCGAGGCGTCGCTCGCCCTCGGCGTCCCGAAGTGGCGCACCATCCTGAAGGTGGTCCTCCCGACCGCGCTCGGCGGCATCACCACCGGTGTGATGCTCGCGATCGCCCGCATCGCCGGTGAGACCGCACCGATCATGCTGCTGGTCTTCGGCAGCCAGCTGATCAACACGAACCCGTTCTCGGGCGCCCAGTCCTCGCTCCCCTTCTACATCTGGGAGCAGTACAAGGTCGGCACCGAGCAGTCGTACGACCGGGCCTGGGCCGCCGCCCTCGTGCTGATCGCCTTCGTCATGATCCTCAACCTCGTGGCCCGCGGCATCGCCCGCTGGAAGGCCCCGAAGCACTGATACGTGCGGCTCCCGCCCCGTGACCGGCCGCCGACGCGGCCACAGAAAGAAGCAGTGATTCAGATGGCCAAGCGCATCGACGTCAGCGGCCTGTCCGCCTACTACGGCTCCCACCTCGCCATCGAGGACATCTCGATGACCGTGGAGCCCCGCTCCGTGACCGCCTTCATCGGCCCCTCCGGCTGCGGCAAGTCCACCTTCCTGCGCACCCTCAACCGCATGCACGAGGTCACCCCCGGCGGCCGCGTCGAGGGCAAGGTGCTGCTGGACGACGAGAACCTGTACGGACCGAACGTCGACCCGGTCACCGTGCGCCGCACGGTCGGCATGGTCTTCCAGCGCCCCAACCCGTTCCCGACCATGTCGATCTTCGACAACGTCGCGGCGGGCCTCAAGCTGAACGGCTCGTACAAGAAGAGCGAGCTCCCCGACATCGTCGAGAAGTCGCTCCGCGGCGCCAACCTCTGGAACGAGGTCAAGGACCGGCTGAACAAGCCCGGCTCCGGCCTCTCCGGCGGTCAGCAGCAGCGTCTGTGCATAGCCCGCGCGATCGCGGTCGAGCCGGAGGTGCTGCTGATGGACGAGCCGTGCTCCGCCCTGGACCCGATCTCCACCCTCGCCGTCGAGGACCTGATCGGCGAGCTGAAGGAGCGCTTCACGATCGTCATCGTGACGCACAACATGCAGCAGGCGGCCCGCGTCTCGGACCGCACGGCGTTCTTCAACCTCGCGGCCGTCGGCAAGCCCGGCAAGCTGATCGAGATCGACGACACGGAGCGCATCTTCTCCAACCCGTCCGTCCAGGCCACCGAGGACTACATCTCGGGCCGGTTCGGATAGCGGAGGCCGGGCCCTCCTCCGGACCGGCGGAGGGCCGGATCCCCGACCCCCAAGGATGGCCTTTGGGTGCTGCATGGCGGTGCCACCCGTAAGGCAAAGGGTCCGCCCCGCTCCCCTCACGGGGAAGCGGGGCGGACCCGACTTTCGTACCGGCGCGTCCCGGCGGCCCTCGCGGCCGTTCGTCAGCCGAAGAGCAGCAGCACGACCCCGTAGCTGGCGGCGGCGACCAGGGCCGCGGCCGGCATGGTGATGAACCAGCCGAGGATGATGTTCTTGGCAACGCCCCAGCGCACCGCGTTCACCCGCTTCGTGGCGCCCACGCCCATGATCGCGGAGGTGATCACATGCGTGGTGGAGATCGGCGCGTGGAACAGGAACGCCGAGCCGAACATGATCGACGCGCCGGTGGTCTCCGCCGCGAACCCCTGCGGCGGATCCAGCTCGATGATCTTCCGGCCCAGCGTGCGCATGATGCGCCAGCCGCCCGCGTACGTGCCCAGCGACAGCATCAGCGCGCAGACCAGCTTCACCCAGACCGGAATCGGGTCCTCCGGGCTCTCGATGTCCGCGATGACCAGGGCCATCACCACGACACCCATGGTCTTCTGGGCGTCCTGGAGCCCATGGCCGAGCGCCATGCCCGCCGCCGAGACCGTCTGCGCTATCCGGAAACCGCGCTTGGCCTTGTGCGGGTTGGTCTTCCGGAAGATCCACATGATCACGACCATCACCAGATAGCCGACGACCAGCCCTATGACGGGCGAGAGGAACATCGGGATGACGATCTTGTCGATCACCCCGTCCCAGTGGACCATCGTCCCGCCGGCGAGCGCCGCGCCGACCATGCCGCCGAACAATGCGTGCGAGGAGGAGGACGGAAGCCCGAAATACCAGGTGACGAGGTTCCATATGATGGCACCGACGAGGGCGGCGAAGAGGATTCCCATCCCCTTGTCGCCTTCGGGCGTCGCGATCAGACCTTCACTGACGGTCTTGGCGACGCCACTGCCGAGAAACGCGCCCGCGAGATTCATCACCGCCGCCATCGCCAGCGCGGCACGCGGAGTGAGCGCCCGGGTGGAGACGGAGGTGGCGATGGCGTTCGCCGAGTCGTGGAAGCCGTTCGTATACGTGAAGCCGAGCGCGACCCCGATGGTCACGATCAGCGCAAAGGTGTCCACGTGGTTCAGGACTCCTTGACCGCGATGGTCTCCACCGTATTGGCGACGTGCTCGAACGCGTCGGCCGCCTCTTCCAGTACGTCCACGATCTGCTTGAGCTTCAGCACCTCTATGGCGTCGTACTTGCCGTTGAAGAGATGGGCGAGCAGTTTGCGGTGGATCTGGTCGGCCTGGTTCTCCAGACGATTGACCTCGATCCAGTACTCGGTGAGATTGTCCATGGTCCGCAGCCCGGGCATCGCCTCGGCGGTCAGCTCGGCCGCGCGGGCCAGCACCTCGATCTGCTGCGCGATGCCCTTGGGGAGTTCCTCGATCTGGTACAGCACGACCAGGTCGACGGCCTCCTCCATGAAGTCCATGATGTCGTCGAGCGACGAAGCGAGGCTGTAGATGTCCTCGCGGTCGAACGGCGTGATGAAAGAGGAGTTCAGCTGGTGGAAGATCGCGTGGGTGGCATCGTCCCCCGCGTGCTCCGCTGCCCGCATGCGCTCCGCGATCTCGGCTCGGGAGGCAGGGTCCGCCCCCAGCATTTCCATCAGGAGTTTCGAGCCCGTGACGATGTTGTCCGCGGAGGCGGAGAACATGTCGTAGAAGCTCGTCTCCCTGGGGGTCAGACGAAAGCGCACGTGGGGTCCTCGGGGTGCTTTGGATTCGGTCAGGCTGATGCTAGGCGCATCATCCGGCCACGGCTAACCGGCATTCTTCAGTGTCGCGCATGGGATGCGGAGATCAGCACGGGCCCCCGGTCACGTTTCGGCAGAATTCGTTAAGCTATACCCACCAGGGGTATATGGACGGCAGTAGTAAAGGGAATACGGGAGGCAGCCATGACCACCACCGGGACCGCCGCGACCACCTCGGACGCCGGCACCGCGAGCACCGGCGCCACGGCGGATGCCACGACCTCGGGCGCCTCGACCGCCCCCGACCCCGTGGCCGGTTCCGCCACCACCGGGGCGGCCGAGCCGGTCGTCACCGACCACGACCGGGGCATCCACGGCTACCACCACCAGAAGGCCGAGCACCTCAAGCGGCTGCGCCGGATCGAGGGCCAGATCCGCGGCCTGCAGCGCATGGTCGACGAGGACGTCTACTGCATCGACATACTCACCCAGGTCTCGGCATCCACGAAGGCCCTCCAGTCCTTCGCCCTCCAACTGCTGGAGGAGCATCTGCGGCACTGCGTGGCGGACGCCGCGCTCAAGGGGGGCGACGAGGTGGACGCCAAGGTCGAGGAGGCCACCAAGGCCATCGCCCGCCTGCTCCGCACCTGACGACGGGACCCGGCCCGCGACCGGGCGGGCCGGGCGACGACCGGTCACGCCCGGCGGGCGCCGACCGGGCCCCGGGCATCGCCCGTCACGGCGGATGGTCGCGGGACGGACCGGATCACCGCCGGTGCCGCGACCGGAAGATCTGCCCGGAAGGAACGTCATCCGGTGCGTGCGATCGCAAGGTGACCGGAAGCCCTCGGACGGGATCCCTCCTCGGCTCGAACGAAGTCGAGAGCCCGGGGAAGTGCCGGGCGGCGTGACGGGGCGAACGTTGCCGGGAGGGCCAGTGGTCAGGCCAGGCGGTCACCGGACCGCGGAGCGGCGGCCCGCTCGGCGACCACCCCCACGTTCAGCACCTCGTCGATGCGGGCGGAGCTGAGCCGCTCCCCGATCGCGGCCGACGCTGCGATCATCAGCTCGCCGCAGAGCTCGATCTCGGCGAGAGCCACATGGTCGGATTCGGTCCGTGTGCCGAGCGTCACCACGCCACTCACCTCTCATTGCCGTCGCCGACTTCCCAGCGTAGGGAGCGGAGCACGGGCCGCGCATGGCACGGACGGACCATTTCTGCTCCGCCGGCTTGCCTACGTCCGACCCCGCCCGGCCGTCCGGCCGCCCGCGCCGCCCCGGCCGGGACGCACCCGCCGCCGTGCCGACACGCGCTCCACAGACGTACCGGCGCACCGAAGCCGCTCCGCGCCCCGCCTACCGCTCCTCGATCTTCCCGGTGTAGATGTCGTCGTCGTCCGGCAGCCGGACGGAGACGGGCACCCCGAAATCGGACAGCGACGTCGTCGACGTCACCTCCACCGCGGGCCCCTCGTCGGCGAAGGTGAACCGGTGGCGCACCTCGCGCAGCCGCCCCTGTTCGTCCAGGTACGCGTCGAACGGCACGGTTCGGGTGCGAAATCCTTTCGTCGCCGCGACCAGCGCCCCGCGCGATTGCGGTGACGCCTCGCGGGCCGCCCGCCCGATGTCCGAAACCCCTCGGTAGTGCCGCACGCTCACCCCGGCGAGCACCGCCTGCCCCACGTACTCCACCTGCCGTGCCCCGCGCAGCAGTTCCGCCGCGATCATGGGGTCGGTCACCCCGCCGGTGACCAGATTGCCGTCCACCAGTGCCGTCGTGTCGACCCTGACCCACTTGTCCGCGGGCACCCCGGCGCCGCGATTCATCATGTACAGCGCGTCGGGGACCAGCAGCTCGGTGATGGGGCGGTGCCCGTCCGCCCCGGCGGCGTCCTCGGGCAGCACCACCTCCAGCCGGCCGACGCGCCTGCGGAAGTCGTACGCCCCGCGGCCCCTGATCGTCACCCGCGTCCCGCCCGCCGCGGTCTGCATCGACGTACGCACCCGGGCGCTTCCCCCGACGTCCCCGCCCCCGGCTCCGGCCACCGTCCCCGTTCCGGTGCCGGACACCGTCCCGCCGAGCACCTCGGCCGCGCGGCGGACCGCGTCGAGCGAGTCGCCCCCGCCCCGCTCGTCGGCCACGGCGCTGTCGCCGCCGACCCGATCACCCCCGCATCCGGCGGTCGCCGCCATCACGCCCACCACGGCGAGGGCGCAGACAGCGCGCGCCCCGCCTCCGGACCTGTGCCGCTGCACCACCATCGCCTGCCAACCCCCAACGCCGTACCGCTTGACCGAGCCCCCCATCCGTTCCGGATAACGACAACCCGTGTCCCCCGTCACGCCGTTCCCGAACGCCACACCGCCGAGTGGCGGCGCCCAGTACCGTGGACGGGTGTACGTCCAACACACCCCAGAGGTCCCGCCGACCGCCCCCGCCCCCACGTCCTTCGGACACGAACCCACGACTGTGGAACGCGGCTCGTTCTGCACCGCCCGTTGCGCCTGCGGATGGTCGGGACCGGCCCGCCGCTCCCGCGACCGGGCCCGGGCCGACGCCTCGGAGCACCGCGCCTCGCCCTGACCCCACGCCGCACCCCCGCACACCTCGCGCCCGGCCTCTCCCCCCACCGACCGGCCCGCGCCGGCCCCTGCCCCGGAGGTCCGATGGACACGCCCCACCAGCCCCCCGTTCCCCAACCGCGCACGGGGCCGGGCCGGCGCGCGGTGCTCACCGCGGGCGCCGTCGCGGCGCTCGCCGGCGCCGCGAGCGCGTGCGACAACGCCCCCGTGCCCGGCGACGATCCGGCGGGCACGGGAGGAGCGTCGGGCGCTTCGGGCGCCTCGGGCGGGACCGCCCCCGGCTCACCCGCCTCACCGGACCCATCCGTCCCGTCGAAGCCCTCCCCCGCCGGTCCGGCCGACTGGTCCGCCCTCGCGAAGGGCCTCGACGGCAGGCTCGTACGGCCCCGGGACGGGGACTACCCGACCGCCCGTCAGCTCTACAACACCCGGTTCGACGGTCTGAAGCCCGCCGCCGTGGCCTACGTGGGGCACGCTGCGGACGTCCGCGAATGCCTGGCCTTCGCCCGCCGCACGGGCACCCCCGTGTCGATCCGGGGCGGCGGCCACTCCTACGCGGGCTGGTCGAGCGGCGACGGACGCCTCGTCATCGACGTCTCGTCGCTGTCGCGCGTCGAACGGAACGGCACGATCGGCGCGGGCGCCAGACTCATCGAGGTCTACCAGGGCCTCGCCCGCCACGGCCTGACGATCCCCGGCGGCTCCTGCCCCACGGTCGGCATCGCGGGCCTCACCCTCGGCGGCGGCCACGGCGTCGCCTCCCGCGCGTACGGTCTGACCTGCGACAGCCTCACCTCCGCCACCCTCGTCACGGCCGACGGCAGGACCGTCACCGCGGACGCGGACCACCACCCGGACCTCTTCTGGGCGCTGCGCGGTGCGGGCAACGGCAACTTCGGCGTGGTCACCGAGCTGACGTTCCGCACCCGCCCGACCCCGCAGGCCGTCACCGCCTACACGTCCTGGCCCTGGTCGCGGGCCCGTTCCGCCGTCACGGCGTGGCAGGAGTGGGGGCCGTCGCAGCCCGACGAGATCTGGTCCTCGCTGCACCTCGCCGCCGGTCCGGGCGGCGGCAGCCCGACCGTCACGGTGGCCGCGTTCGGTCTCGGCACGTACGACGAGCTGCAGAACGCCGTCGACCGTCTCGCCGACCGGATCGGCGCCCCTGCGTCCTCCGTGTCGCTGCGCCGCCGCGGCTACCAGGAGGCGATGCTCGGGTACGCGGGCTGCGCGGGCATCACCGACGCCCAGTGCCATCTGCCGGGTTCGACGCCCGGCCGCACCGAGCAGGGCACGCTCCAGCGGGAGACGTACGCCGCCGCTTCCGACTTCTACGACCGCTCGCTGTCCCCGGTGGGCGTCGGCGCCCTCCTCGACCGGGCCGAGGCGTTCACCCGCATCCCGGCCTCCGGGGGCGGCGCGGGCACCATCACGCTGACCGCGCTCGGCGGCGCGATCAACCGGGTCGCCCCTCGGGCCACGGCGTTCGTCCACCGCCGTTCACGCGTCCTGGCCCAGTACATCGGTGCCTGGGAGCACGGCACGGCGGGCAGCGCACAGCAGGACTGGCTGAAAGACACCCACACGGCGATGCGCCGGTACGCGTCCGGGGCGGCGTACCAGAACTACCCGGATCCCTCCCTGGGCGACTGGCGCCGGGCCTACTACGGCACGGCCGCCGAGCGTCTGGCGGACCTGAAGAAGCGCTACGACCCCGAGCGCCTGTTCTCGTTCCCGCAGGCCCTCTGATTCCCCGGCCCCTGACGCACCACCACATCGCGGCCGGGAACCGGCGGGGCGGTGCTCCGGCCCCGGTCCCGACGGGCAGCGCGTCGGCCCGGCCCCGGCCGGGCCGGACGAGTTCGAAGCGCGGCCTACGCGGCCAGGTCCTTCTCGCCGTCCCGGCAGACCGCCCCCGGTCGCGGCTCGGGAATCCCGATCGTCCCCGCCCGGCCACCGGGCCTCGCCGCCGACGACGAACCACGCGACCTGACGAGCCGTCCGAGGCGGTCCGAGCGGGCGACGGCCGCCGTCAACGGCGTCAGCAGCATCATCGCGAGCGGGGAGAGCAGCAGGGCGACCGCCGTGCCGAGCGCCAGTCCGCCGACGACGTCGGTCGGGTAATGGACACCCATGTAGATCCGGCAGAAGCCCTCCAGGAGGGCCAGGCCGATCGCGACGACACCGAACTTCCGGTTGACCACGAAGAGTCCGACGGCCAGGGCCATGGCCATCGTGGCGTGATCGCTCACGAAGGAGAAGTCGTTCTTCCCCTCCACGAGGACCTCCAGCCCCGCGTGTTCCCGGAACGGACGCTGCCGTTCCACGAATCCGCGGATGGGGATGTTGACGAGCAGCGCGATCCCGGCGGCGAGCGGCGCCCAGACGATCCCGGCGACCGCCGTCACCGAGTCCTCGGCCGTGCCGCGCCGGCGCACGCTCCACCAGCACCACAGGACCACCAGGACCATGCCGAGCATGATCCCGTACTCGCCCACGAACTCCATGATCCGGTCGAACCAGGCGGGGGCGGACTTCGCGAGCCCGTTGATCTCGTAGAGCAGGCCGACGTCGGGGTTCGACCCATCCATTGCGAGTCCAGCCATCCGCTGCGGCCCCTTGTCTTGTCTGCTGACGCGGGGCACACCCGTGCACCGCCCTGACGAACCCCCGTGTCGGTTCGATCACCGCGTGGTCGCGCTGCCCGTGCGGACCCGTCCGTACGGACCTGCCGGCGAGGGCCGGTCCGGAGGGCGTGCGCGCGGTCGGCTCACAGCCGCCCGCGGGCCGCCCGGTCCACCCGGGTCATCCAGTCCATCCAGGGAACGACGCGGTCCGTGCGCGCGTTCCACTCTCCACCGAATGATCACTATGACGTTATCGAAGAGTGACTCATCGTCGCAGCTCAGGGCCTGGGCCTTACGGAGAGTTCCGGCCACCGCCGTCGCCGCGTCAGACCTCCGGACGGTCGCCGGGAAGGTCGGTCGGGAGGGCCGCGGCCCCTTCCTTCGTCACGCGGGTCGCGCCGAAGTAATCGGGGGTGTCGATCTTGTCGAACCGGATCACCGACCCGGTGTACGGCGCGTTGATCATGTAGCCCCCTCCCACGTACAGCCCCACGTGCCGGATGGCCCGCGAGTTGGTCAGGTCGTCCGAGAAGAACACCAGGTCACCGGGGAGCAGTTCGTCGCGCGAGGGATGCGGCCCGGCGTTGTACTGGTCGTTCGCCACCCGGGGCAGGTCGATCCCCACGGTGCGGTACGCGGCCTGGGTCAGCCCCGAACAGTCGAACCGCCCGCCCTGCTCCGGTGTGCCGTTGCCACCCCACAGATACGGCGTGCCGAGCTTGTTCTGGGCGAAGTGGATGGCCCCGGCCGCCTGCTCCGAGGGCTGCACCCGCCCCACGGGCCGGGCGAAACTCTTCTCCAGCGACCGGATGATGGTGACGTAGTTCTTCGTCTCCGCGATGTTCGGGACCCCGCCGGAGCGGATCACCCGGTACGCCCCGGCGTTGTACGCGGCGAGCATGTTGTCCGTCTGGTCGCCGGGCACCTTCTTCACGTACCCGGCCAGCTCGCAGTCGTACGAGGCGGCGGACGGAATCGCGTCCTGCGGATCCCACACGTCGCGTCTGCCGTCGCCGTTGCCGTCGATCCCGTGCCCGGCCCAGGTGCCCGGGATGAACTGGGCGATCCCCTGGGCGGCCGCCGGGCTCTCGGCCCGGGGGTTCCATCCGCTCTCCTGGTACAGCTGGGCGGCCAGGAGGGCCGGGTTGATGGCCGGGCAGAGGTTGCCCCACTTCTGCACCAGACCCTGGTACTTCGCCGGCACCGCGCCCTTCGCCAGCCCGACCGACCCGCTCCTGCCGGAACCCGCGAGTCCGGCTGCGGCGGAATACGTGCCGACGACGAGCAGCGTCACGAAGCACATGGCCATGCCGACGCCGAGCCCACCGATCACCCAGAATTTTCGCACCCCTCAACCATCCCCCATCCAGGCGGCTTTCATGGCCGCTTTCGCGGGTGTGTACGAATCAACCGGGTCATTGGGGTCGTTCACGGGCCCCTCCCGCACCTCGGGTGACACAGGGGGCGCACCCGCCGGCCGGTGGGGCGCACCGCCCCCCGACGGGGCGCACGCCGCGCCGCCACGGGTTCACCGTGCGCCGAACTCCGACGGGTGTGCGCCGAACGGCGATCGGCACGCCCTGAACACGAGTCAGGGCGTGCCGATCCGGAATCCTCGCGCGTCGGCACGGACCACGCCGTGCCGACACCCCCTCAGGCCATCTCGATTCCCCGTCAGGCCGTGCCGCTCGACCAGTGATCGGACCGCACGTTGGGGCGCGGGAGCGGGTAGACCCCCTTGTACGCCGGTCCGTTCGGCTCGGACGTGGACTCGGCGACCTTCGACTCCTTCACGCAGGGGCTGTCCGCCTCGAAGAAGACCTGGCCCTTGCCGCGGACGCTCACACTGATCCCGAAGCCGTCCTTGGTCTGCGCGTAGACCGCAGGGAAGACCTTGTCGTCGTTCTTGCCCTTGATGCGGTAGCCGTTCTCGCGCCAGTGGTTCTCGACCTGGTCCAGGAAGCTCTGGCGGCGTTCCGCCGACACGATGGTCATCACGGTCCGCCTGCGGGTCACGTCGCAGGTGCCGGTGGTCGTCGGGCCGTGCGCCCACTGCACCTCGGGGTCGATCGCCTCCAGCACGGAGTCGAGCATGCCGTCGGACCGTTCCGCGGCCTCCTGCATGTCCATGTCGGTCCTCTTGGCTCGCCGGACGCCGTCGGTCTCCTGGGTGTTCTCGTCGCCGGTGCCCTTGGTGCTCATGTTGCTCTCGGTGGAATTGCCCGGGCTCTCGCCGCCCGAACCCGCGTGTTCGTTGCCGCAGCCCGTCAGCGCGAAGCCGACGGCCAGTGCCACCGCGACGAACCGGAACCTTCGCTTCATCGCTGTTCCTCCATCTTGAGCCTGTCGGAGTTGCCGGACACGATCAGGGCGATGCTGTCCGCCGACATGGCGTCCCGTACCGGGTCGAAGTAGTTGGAGTGCGCGTCGAAGCTCACACCACCGGTACTGACGAACGGCGTCCCCGGGGCCACCGGGAACCGCTTGGCCCCGAACGCCTTGCTCGCCGGGTCCTTGCCGAACCAGAGGTCGTCGTCGCCCTTGTCGGCCAGGTCGCCCGCGATGTACGCGCCGGCCGGGCCTCCCAGGATCATCCCCACCGTACCCACGACCACCTGTGTCTTGGACGGAAGGTGGGTGACCGGGTCGTTCTGGGCGGCACCGACGAAGACGTGCCCGGCACCGACGCCGAGGTCCACGGCGCGGTCCACGCCGACTCCGGGACTGCCGACCAGGATGATGTCGTCGACCCCCGGGATACCGCCCGGGTGCTGTGTCGCGGCCCCCACGGCGCGGGAACCGTAGGAGTGACCGATGGCGGTGATGTGCGGGTCCGCGTTCTGGTTGGTGGCCGAGATGCCCGACATGAAGTCGTTGTACGCGGCTCCGCCCTTCTCCGCCCGGCTGGTGCCCGCGACGGCCAGGCTGTGCAGCCCGTCCGGCGACTGCGGCGCGTCGTAGCCGAGCCAGACGATCGCCGCGGTCGACGAGTCGTAGCCCTGGGCGCCGATCGCCGTGTCGCGGGCGCGCTTGAGGCCCGTCTTGGCGAAATCCTCGTCCAGCGAGGTGTTCAGGCCCGGCACATAGGCCGACACGTGCTTCGACGTGTCGGGGTTCCCGTACGAGACGATGGCCCTCCCGTTGCCCTCGTCGCTGATGCCGAGCAGGTACATCGGCGGCTGACTGCCCTCGTTCAGCTGACGCTGGATCTCCCGCAGACCGGCCAGCTGCTCCCTCGACTTGGAGTCGGTCTTGCCCTCCAGCTTCGAGATCAGCTCGGGCAGGTTCTTGCGGTTGGCCTTGTCCCGGTCCGCCGCCGGAATGCCGTCCAGGTAGCCGATCTTGTCCGAGGAGAGGTCGAGGTACTGGTCGCGCTGCTGCTGCGACAGGCCGTCCCACCACGCCTTGCGATCGGCTGCGGAGGCGTTGTACGGGATGCGGTCGTTGAGGTAGTCGCGCGTCGCGCCCTGCACCGCCGCTTCGACCCGGGGCCCGGAGCCGGGCAGTCCGGCGACCGCGCCGCCGCCCCCGCCGGACGCCTTGGTCATGTCCCAGGCGGCGGCGATGTACTGGCCCTTGTCCCACTTGTTGCCCGCGCCCCGTGCCGCCTGGCCGTACTGGTCGGCGATGCCCTTGACCGTGTCGCCGGGGTGGAAGACCGCGTCGACGACGCCGGTGACGTCGCCCCACAGGCCGCCGTCGCCGACGACACCGTCGAGGAAGCCGCCCTCCGAGGAGCCGGAGGAACCCGACGAACCGTCTTGTCTACCCGCGTCAACCGGCGAAGAAGAATTGCCGCCGGTCGATTCGCCGGAGCCACCGGAGCCCTCGGTGCCGCCCGAGCCCTGGGTCCCACCGGTTCCCTGGGTCCCACCCGTGCCACCGGAGCCGCCGGAGCCGCCCGACGAGCCCGTGCCACCGGACGCGTCGGATCCGCCGGACGCGGCCGAACCGCCGGAGTCCGCACCACCGGAGGTGGTCGACCCGCCGCTGCCGGTACCACCGGTCACGGTCGCACCTTCGGAGCCCGCACCGCCCGACGAGCCGGACCCTCCGCCGGTCGCCCCCGAGCCCTT
Organism: Streptomyces sp. NPDC032161; assembly: GCF_040636995.1. Lineage (NCBI taxonomy): Bacteria > Bacillati > Actinomycetota > Actinomycetes > Kitasatosporales > Streptomycetaceae > Streptomyces > Streptomyces sp. NPDC032161. The sequence continues at coordinate 33,925 of NZ_JBEZVN010000035.1, forward strand.
GCCCGCCTCCACATTGCCGTCCGGCGGCGCGCACGCGCCCCCGGTCAGCTGGCAGATGGCGTTCTGGATCTGCCCGGTCAGCTGCGCGCCGATTCCCGTGGCCACGAGCGCCCCGATGAGGGCCACGACCACGAGGATCATGCCCAGGTACTCCATCGCCGTCTGCCCGGCGTCGGCACGACGCCACTTCAGCATCCGCGCGAAGCTGAACGGGCGGTACTGGACGCGCTGTTCGGGCCGCAGCCGGAACCACTCGCGCGAACCGGAACGGCAGAGCAGGACGATGACGACGACCGGCAGGACCACCTGCGCCAGGCCCTGCCCTGCGGTGCCGTCCTTCAGGGTCGCGAACGCGCCCAGGGCGAGCCAGATGTGTACGGCGAGGAGCCCACGCCGGATCCAGACGCCCCCGGTCCGCACGTACAGCGACAGCACGAACCCGATCACGCCGGGCAGGGCCGCGTACACGAGCATGCCCAACAGCCGCCCGTCCACCGCGTCGACGGCCGACGCCACGACGAGCGCGTCGATCACACCGATGACGGTGACGGCGAAGAGAAGCCGTACGAGAATCAGCACCGCCTGCAAGGGGCGCGACAACGGCTGTCTACCCGGAGGAACGTCGGCGGCACCGATGCCGGCACCGCCCGGTACCGCTAATTCTCGTATGCCAGACACGGCGAGTCTCCCCAGCTTTGTGAGTGGGTGCAGCGACAGTTCCCCCCGGTACCGTTATGCGACCACAGCACTACAGGGCGCGGCATGGGCCCCAGGGCCCAATACCAGGCTCAAAAACCCAGGTGATCGGCCTCTCCCGTACCGTCACCGACCGCCTGGATCCGGGGCATTGAGGACGGGCCACCCGTCGGGGCGCACCGGCGGACCAGAAGGTGGAGTGGACGTCGGGGCGAGGAATGATCTCGGCGCGCCTCCGGACGAACCTCTCCGAAATGGGGGCAAGGATTGCGCGCCGGCCCGGCCCGCCGCGGCTTTCATGTCCATGCGAGCCTGTTTCCCTGCCACTCATCGGAAACCCACTCCCAGAACAGCCGTCAATGCCATAGGCGCTGGAATGGCAAAACAACGATCTCCGCATTCCGTCCCCTCGGTATCGCTCCGCCCCGATCCCTTTCCGCATGCCCTGGAAGCGATCGACGCGGAGTACTGTCGGCCGACACGGCGTCCCTGTTCGGGTCGAAGTGGCCGAAGTGGGCGTCCGGAGTGATTCCAACTCACGTAGAGGACCGAACCGTTGATACCCGTGATATCGGAGAGCCTGACGACGCTCCGCCGTGCCGCCGAGGGCTAAACGGTGACGCTCACGGCGTCTGCACCCGCCTCATCCGAGGCCGTTCGACAACCGGTCTGTCTCCACCCACAGGACGAGCCCCGCGCGCGGTACGCCGACACCGGCGAGTGGGCGGACGGGGTGGAACACGCCCCTGACCTCCCTCGTTCGCAGCCTGGTTGGACGCCATGGCCCGTTCCCTCACCGCTCCCGGGACGGGGAGCTGAGAATCGGAGCCGTCAGGGAAATCAGGTCCGCAGGAAGGCCGCTGGGGAAGCGGTTGGGAAAGTCGGGGACATCAAGGGCTGCGAAGTCGCCTCAGTCCCTCGGCTCGTCCGCGAGCTCTGGCGGCTCCGGGTCGGCGGCCAGGCGGGCATGCAGGTGTTCGTCGTGGCATCCGCCGTCGCCGAAGCGGAAGGACTCCCGCAGGATCCCTTCCGGCAGGTATCCGCTGCGATGGACGACGCGGCAGGCCCCCTCACCCCGGCCCTGATCGGGTCTCGCGCTGCGCCTCCGCGTCCGCCCCCTCCGCGGTTTCCTCGCCCTCTCCCTTGGCCACGCACTCCACCCAGAGCAGCTTTCCGCCCTGCCCCGACACGATGCTTCTGTCCGGCGACCCGGCGGCCCGCAGTGCGCGTTCGGGCCGCCCGCCGCCACCGACCCCTCCGCCGCTCAAGGGAACCGCTCCCCAGCTCTCCGCGTAGAGCGTCACCAGATACAGCCCGCGCCCCCGTTCAGCCAGCTCCGCCGGGGTTCCGGCGCTCCATCGGAACGGTGCGGGAATGCGCGGGCTGGTGTCGCGGACGCCGAGCCGGATCCGGCCTCGCCCGGCTTTGCGCAGACGCAATGAGTACGGCCCCGGCGAGTGCAGGTACGCGTTCGTGACCAGCTCGCTCGCCAGCAGTTCGGCGTTCTCGACGAGTTCGGGCATGCCGTGCAGGCGCAGCGCGGTGCGGAGCATCGCGCGGGCCACACCGGGAGCACGGGGATCTCGCGGGAGTTGAAGGGTGTACGTCCAGGGCGGGGATACCGTGGCATTGACCATGGAAGTCTCCGTTCACGGAGGGAAGTCGGAAGATGCGCTTCGGGTTGTCCGGTGACGAGGCCGCTCCGTCGAGCGGGGTACTTCCGGACCGGTGGCCTGCGTCACACACTAGAGCCCGATGCGGAATACATTCCATGAAATCCATGGATTACGTAACAGATACGCTCGTGTGGGTGACCAAGACGGGGAGTGAGTGATGCCGCCCAGCACCACACCGACGGCCCGCCGCAGACGGCTGGGGGCCGAGCTCCGCAAGCTGCGCGAACGCGCCGGGATCACCGCGACCGAGGCCGCGCGCCTGCTCGGCGGCAACCAGGCACGCATCAGCAACATCGAAGCCGGCCGCTACGGCGTGAGCGCCGAACGGGTGCGCACGCTGTCCTGCCACTACCACTGCCCCGACGAGGCGCTGGTCAACGCGCTGGCCGCCATGACGGGCGACCGGAAACGGGGCTGGTGGGAGGAGTACCGGGAAATCCTCTCCGCGGAACTGCTGGACCTGGCGGAACTCGAACACCACGGAACCGCGCTGCGCACCGCCCATGTCTCCGGCCTGCCCGGTCTGCTCCAGACCACGGACCATGCCCGCGAGGTCTTGCGCCAGGTCGTCCCCGCTCTCACGCCCCCGGAGATCGAGCATCACCTGTCGTTCCGGATCAAGCGTCAGGCCGTCATCTTCCGCGAGGACCCCGCGCCCTACCGGGCGGTCGTCCACGAGGCGGCCCTGCACATGCGATTCGGCGGTCCGGCCGTGGCCAGACAGCAGCTGGCCCACCTGCTGGCCATGAGCGAGCGCGATCACGTCACGATCCGGGTGATCCCGTTCCGGGCCGGCGGATATCCGGGGACCGGCCAGCCGGTCCACTACGTACACGGATCCGTGCCGCAACTGGACACCGTGCAGCTGGACCAGGCGCACGGCATGGCCCTTCTGGACGCGGAGGCCCACCTGCACAAGTACCGGCAGGTGCTGGACCGCATGGAGTCCCTCGCGCTGGACGCCGCCGAGTCGCGCGACCTAGTGGACGCCATCGCCCGGGACCTCTGAAGAGAACCCGTCGCCGGACCGTGCACGAGGTCGCCGGACCACTCGCGGCGGTCGCCGGTTCGCCCGCGGTCGTCGCCGGACCGCCCGCGGCGGTGGCCGGACCGCCCGCGGCCGGAGCCCTCGCACCCACGGCGGGGCGGATCCCGCGCGCCCGTCTTCGCCGCCCTGCTCCCGCTCCCGGCACGGTCCGTCCTGCGGAGATCCGCGTGCTCCGGCACGGCCCCGCGCACGCCCCGGCGCCCGGCCGGCTTCCCCGCGGCACCGTCAACACGCGCCGTCAACACGCATAGTCAAGGAGAATCCCGTCCATGACCGACATCCCCGCCGACCTGACCTGGATCCGCGCCGCCCCCGAGGACGACGAGGGAACCGGCCCCTGGATCGAGATCGCCTTCGGCCCGGACGAACTCGTCCGCCTCCGCGAGACCGGCGACCCCACCAACATCGTGACCACCACCCGCGCCAAATGGGATGCCTTCGCCAAGGGCGTCCAGGCCGGCGAGTTCGACCACTTCATCGACGACGTGGACTCCCAAACGGACTCCGGCACGGCCACGGTCTCCGACACGGCCACGGACTCCGGCACGGACACCGACCCCGGTACGGGCATCGGCAAGGACATCGACGGGACCGCCGACGACGGCGCCTCCGCCCGGCCCTGAGCCGCCCGCTTCCGGTCCGCTACGAGCCCTCGGCGCCGGGCACGTCGACGGCGTCCGGGACATCGACGGCGTCGGCCTCTTCGAAGGCGCGGGCGACGGCCAGGCTGTCCTCGTAGACATGGTGCCGGACGACGAGACCGTTCTCGACCGTGAGGTGCAGGGCGAACCGGGCCCGATACGCGCGTCCGGTCGAGCGGACGGTCTGGCGGATCTCGCCGAGCACGACCGCGTCGTCGCCGTCGACGAGGATCCGTTCGATCACCGTGGCCGCCCGCCCCGCCACATGGTGCTCGGCGAGCTCGCGGTAATGGGCGACGGCATCGGCGCGGGTGGAGCGGTGGCGGATCCACGGGGTGGCACGGCGACCGTGCTCGCCCTCCGGCCAGTTCAGCTTCCAGTCGCCCCGCTCGGCGTACAGCTCCGCGATGTGCTCGGGGTCGCCGGCACCGATGCGGCCCAGCAGTTCCTCCACCACGGCGCGGGTGGTCGTGGGTATGACCGACAAGGCCGCTCCCTCCGAATACGTCGGCACTCCGCACCCGGTCGGCGCGGAGAGGAACACCATTCCTACAGGCGCCGCCGCCTCCACGCGATGACTCCCGAAGTAATCACCTGGGACATACGGGACGCATGAGATGCATGGGACGCGTGCCACGACCGGACCCCGCCCGGCCGTCGCTCCACGTGTCCTCGCTCGGCGCCACCCGCTTGCGTACCGCGCCACCCATCCGCGAACCCGCGCCACGTGTCCGCGCTCCGCGCCGTGGGCACGATCAGCGGCATGGACGACGCCCCTGGCCGGATACTTCACTGGAACTTCTTCATCGGCGGCCACCTGAGCGCCTCGGTACCCGTGCGCCTCGTCGAGCGCACCGACAGCGGTCAGCTGGTCTGGATGGAGACCGGCACGCCCATGTGGCGTACGAGGCTCCCGCGCGGAAAGCATCTGCGGGACATCGCGCCGCACGAACGCCCGGCCGACGGATACCCGTTGGTCGCCGACCGGTGGCCGATGGGCAGCGCCCTCTTCCACCAGCCGGCCGGTGCCGGGCACTCGGTGCTCTGGCTCTTCGGCCGCCACCGGAGGTTCCGCGGCTGGTACGTGAACCTGGAGCACCGGGTCCACCGCGGTGACGACATCGACGTCGCCGACCACGAACTCGACATCGACGTGGCCCCCGACCGCAGCTGGCGGTGGAAGGACGAACGTTCCTTCGCCGAGAAGACCGGGCATCCGGCCTACTGGACCCCCGAGGAGGCGTCGGCCATCCGGGACGAGGGCCGCGCGGTCGCTCGACTCGCCGAGGCCGGAACGTTTCCCTTCGACGGCACCTGGTGCGACTTTCAGCCACCACCGACCTGGACGACGCCTCCCCGCCGTCCCGTCCCCCGTCACCCTCTGCTCTGACCGGATCCCGTCCCGACCTGGAACGGACCGGCTCCACGCCTTGAACCCACCAGGTCCACACCGGGCTCCAGCCGGGGTGACGCGATGGCGATCATTGCCCGGGGTCACTCTCCGTGATACACAGAGTAACCATACGTGTTCGCTCATACACCGATTCGATCCGCCAGTCAGATGGTCGAACCGGTCACACGTGCGAGATTCGGGTAAAGAGAGCCGTCAAGCCGTCGTACGAAAGCAGTTTCATCAGCGAAGATAGAGGGCGACCCGTGTCGTGTGGCAGGGGCATCGAACTACCCAACAGGGGCGGTGACTTACATGATCCTGGCAGCTGAAAAGGGCGACATCACCACCATCATCGGCGGAATCGCCCCGAACTGGGGGCCGTTCGGGACCCTGGGCAACGAGGCCCGCGTGATGATCGAAGTGGTGATGGCCATCGCCATCCTGCTCTGCCTCGGCATCGCGGTCTGGGGTGCGGCCAAGCAGCGCATCGGCGCCACCGCACTGCGCGACACGTTCAGCGCGGAGCAGGGCAAGGGGCTGATCGTCGCGGGGCTCACCGGTGTGTTCATCATCGGATCCCTGGGGACGTTGTTCACCATCGTCTACGGGATGGCCGTCTGACCGGCGGTCACCCCTGCCAGGGGCGCTTCGCGCCCATTCCTCCGTTCCTTGTCCGCCCCACCTCCACCACCCGCCCGTCGTGCCCACCGGCAGAGGTTGCGTCCCCCTGATGTCGAGTCACCACACCGCGCCCGCGCGGGAAGCCGTGCGGCTACCGTCGTATCACCCGGTTCAGGAAGCGGTCGAGCAAACGGTTGAGGGGGCGTACGAGAGATGAGCACCGGCGACGAGCGCGGCTACGGCGGCCCGGGGCGTACCGCCGACCCGTACAGCACCATCGGTGGTACGCGGCAGACCCGTACGCGCCTGCCCGACGGCGAGGGCGACGACTACGGCGCCGCCCGCCGCCCGGCCCGTTCCTCCCGCTCCCTCGTCGTGGTCGTCGGCGTGGTCGTCCTCCTGATCGCCGCCATCGCGTTCGCGAACCTGGGCGGAGGCGGCAAGGACGGCAAGGACGGCGGCCCGGGGAGCGCGGGCGGCAGGCCCGACTCCTCGTCCACCGCGGCCACCGGCACCAGACCGGTGACGGGGAAGAACGGTTCGATCCCCACCGGGTTCGCCCACGACGAGCAGGGCGCACAGAGCGCGGCGTCCAACTTCGCGGTGGCGCTGGGCTCGGCCGGGATGTTCAGCGCCGACACCCGCCGGTCCATCGTCGAGGCCACCCATGACCCCGCCGTCGTGGAGAGCCTGCTGACCGACCTGACGAAGGCGTACTCGCCGGGCCTGCTGGAGAACCTCGGTCTCCACGCGGACGGCACCACCCCCTCCGGCCTGACCTTCGTCTCCCGGACCATGCCCGTGGGCACGAAGGTGGTCGAGCACGGCGGCGACACCGCCACCGTCGAGGTCTGGTGCACGGGTCTGGTCGGCATGGCCGGCCAGGACTCCACCAAGCCCGTCACCTCACGGTGGTTCACCCTCACGCAGAAGCTCAAGTGGGTCGGTGGCGACTGGCGGATCGAGTCGTCGAGCCAGACGGAGGGCCCCACGCCCGTCAACGGCGACAACCGGGCCTCGACCGCGGACGAGATCGCCAGTGCCGTTCAGGGATACGGAGGCTTCACCTATGCCCGCTAGTGCCGTGACCGGAAAGGCTTGCGGGGCGGACGTCGCCGGGAGGGGCACCGGGTCTCGTCGTCATCGCCCATCGGCGCGCGTCCCCGCATCGGCCCTCGGCCGACGCCGTCGCACCCGCTCCTTCCCGACGCTCCTCGGCCGACGCCCGCGCGCCCGCGCCCTCCTGACGGTCCTCGCCGGTCTGCCGGTGGTGGCGGCGCTCCTGCCGGTCGTGTCGCTCCTGCTGGCCTCACCGGCCGTCGCCGACCCCTCGCCGTCGTCCACGCCCCAACCGTCGTCGACGCCCTCGCCCGGCGCGAGCGACGGCGCCTGCGACCTCATCGTCGGACTCGCCAAGGACTACTGCGAGAAGGGCGAGGCGGCCACCACCCAGACCCCCCGCTCCACCGTCGACGAATCCCTCGACCCCCTCTCCTCCCTCGCCCGGGGCTGCGCCGACGCCGCCGCGTGGATCATCGACAAGCTCAGCGAGGCCGTGAAGCAGACCGCGAACGTCGACTTCACCAACGAGACCTTCCGCAACCAGTACGCGATCGTCTTCGCCGCCTCCGCCTTCCTCACGCTCGTCCTGTGGCTGTTCGCCGTCGCCAAGCGCGCCATCCGCGGCGTCCCGCTCAGCACCGCGATCTCCGAGGCGGTCGGCTTCCTCTGGCTGACCGTCATCGCGTCGGCGTTCACCCCGCTCGTCCTGTACGTGGTCGTGTCCGCCACCGACGGCATCAGCGACGTGATCGCCTCGGCCACCGGGAACAAGGCCGACGTCTTCTTCGGGTCCTTCGCCGAAGCGCTCAAGAAGGGCTCCGACATCGGCGGCGGGCCGATCATGCTGATCGTCGTCTCGCTCGTCTCGATCCTCGCCGCGGGCGTCCTCTACCTGGAACTCGTCATCCGCGCCGCCCTGCTCTACGTCGGCGCCCTGCTCGGCACCGTCGTCTACGCGGGGCTCGTCGACAAGAACATGTGGGGCCACGTACGCCGCTGGGCGGGCATCATGATCGCGGTGATCATGGTGAAACCGGTCATCGTCATCGTCCTCGGACTGGCCGGCGCCCTCTCCGGCGACGACGGACCGGACGCGTTCTCCTCCGTGGTTTCCGGGCTCGCCATCATCCTGCTCGCGATCTTCGCCTCCGCGATGATCTACCGCTTCGTGCCCGGTTTCGGCGACGAGATCCAGGGCGCGCGCACCAACCGCAAGCAGGCCACCGACGGCTCCCAGGCCGCCGCGCTGATCAGTTCCCCCGCCGCCCTCGTCTCCCAGGGCATCAAGACGCACAGCGGCCGCGGCGGCCAGAACGGCGGCGACGCCGGCGGCGGCCCCCGGCCCGCCAACCCGGTCAGCGGCGGCGTCGCCGCGCACGGCTCCCGCGGCACCGGTTCCCCCACCGCGCCCCCGCCCCGCAGCGGATCGGGTCCGGCCTCCGGCACCCCGCACGGCAGCCGCACCCCGCGCGGCGGATCAGGCAGTACAGGTAACAACAGCACGGGAGGTGGAGGGCGTTGACGACTCCGGCCCACACGATCGCGCCCCGCCGCACGTATCTCATCGGCCGCGCCCGGCCGAACGCGATCGTCGGCAAGAACCGCGAGACCGGGGAGATCGCGCTGATCATCGTCGGCGCGTTCCTCGGCATGGTGAGCGGACTGGCCATCCCCTACCTGGCCCCGCGGATCGTGCTGCTGGCGGGCTTCCCGCTGCTCGCCCTGGCCATCGTGTACGTCCCGTACCGGCACCGCACCTTCTACAAGTGGTATGAGATCAACCGGAGTTACAAGCGCCTGCTGCGCCGGGGCACGTCCTACCGCTCCGGCGCCATGGAGGCCGGGGTGCGCGCCGACGGGCAGGAGGTCGAGATCGGCCCGCCCCCGGGCATCGGCCGGATCAACTGGCTCGCCGCCCCCTTCGGTCCGGACGAGATCGCCGTGCTGCTGCACGCCGACCGCCGCACCGTCACCGCCGCGATCGAGATCGAGGGCCCCGGCGTCGGCCTGCGCGACAGCGAGGACCAGGAGGCTCTCGTCGACCGCTTCGGCACCCTGCTGAAGCACGTCGCCAACGGGGACGGCTTCGTGACCCGTATCCAGATGCTGGCCCGTACCCTCCCCGCCGACCCCGACGCGCATGCCAAGGACGTCGGCCAGCGCGGTGACGACTCCTCACCGGCCTGGCTGCGGGACTCGTACGACCAGCTCCAGTCCATGGTGTCCACCTCCAGCGAGCAGCACCGCGCCTACCTCGTGGCCTGCATGCACTACACCCGTGAGCTCGCCGCCGAGGCCAACGCCATGGCCCGTGCGGCCCGCCCCGCGTCCGGCCGCAAGCTGGACCGGGACGCGGGCCTCGCCGTCGTCATGGCGCGCGAGCTCACCGACATCTGCGCCCGTCTCGCCGAGGCCGACATCAGGGTGCGCCAGCCGCTCGGCCAGAGCCGGCTCGCCTCCCTCGTGCACTCCATGTACGACCCCGACCACCCCATCGACCACATCCAGGCGATGACCAAGCGCAACGCCTGGCCCGCCGAACTGGACGCGGTGGAGCCGACGTTCCTCCAGGCCAAGACCCGTGAGTCGGCCACCCGCGCCCCCTGGTGCCACTCCACGGCCTGGGTGAAGGAATGGCCGATGACGCCCGTCGGGGTCAACTTCCTGGCCCCGCTCCTCGTCCACACGCCCGATGTGATCCGTACGGTCGCGGTCTGCATGGACCTCGAACCCACCGAGATCGCCATCGAGCGGATGCTCACCGAGAAGACCAACGACGAGGCGGAGGCCAGCCGTCAGGCCAAGATGAACCGCACCGTCGACCCGCGCGACATCGCCGCGCACGGCCGCCTCGACCAGCGGGGCGAAGACCTCGCGAGCGGCGCGGCCGGGGTGAACCTCGTGGGGTACATCACCGTGTCCTCGCGCTCCCCCGAGGCCCTCGCCCGCGACAAGCGGACGATCCGTGCCTCCGCCGGCAAGTCGTACCTCAAGCTGGAGTGGTGCGACCGCGAGCACCACCGCGCCTTCGTGAACACCCTGCCGTTCGCCACCGGCATCCGCCGCTGACCGCGCGACCGACCCCACCGAGACAACCGAGAGACACGAGAGACACGAGAGGGAGGCCGGTCCCGCCATGCGAGATCCTCTGTCCGCGCTGTCGGACGCCTTCACCGCCTTCCTCTTCGGGAAGGTGGAGACGACGAGGCTGCCCGTCCGTACGTCGACGGGACAGGCCCAGGCCGTCTACCTGCCCACCGCGGCCCCCGGCCTCGGCGACTCCGGCGTGATCATCGGTCGTGAGGTGTACTCCGGCAAGGGCTACATCTACGACCCGTTCCAGCTCTACGGGCAGCAGCTGCCCGCCCCGCACTGGCTGGTGCTCGGCGAGTCCGGGAACGGCAAGTCCGCGCTGGAGAAGACGTACGTGCTCCGCCAGCTCCGCTTCCGCGACCGCCAGGTCGTCGTCCTGGACGCGCAGGGCGAGGACGGCGTCGGCGAGTGGAACCTGATCGCGCAGCAGCTCGGGCTCACCCCGATCCGCCTCGACCCGGCCGCCGCGCTCAACGGCGGCATCCGGCTCAACCCCCTCGACCCCGCGATCACCACGACCGGTCAGCTCGCCCTGCTCCGCACCATCATCGAGGTGGCGACGGGACACGGGCTGGACGAACGGTCCGGCTTCGCGCTGAAGGTCGCCCACGCGTACGTCAACGAGACGATCACCGACCGGCAACCCGTCCTGACCGACATCGTCGAGCAGCTCCGGCACCCGGAACCCGAGTCCGCCGAGGCGATGAACGTCGACATAGACGACGTACGGGCCTGGGGCCTGGACGTCGCGCTCGTCCTGGACCGACTGGTCGACGGCGACCTGCGCGGCATGTTCGACGGGCCGACCAGCGCCGGCATCGACCTCGACGCCCCGCTGATCGTCTTCGACCTCTCGCACATCGACCGCAACTCGATCGCGATGCCGATCCTGATGGCGATCGTCGGCGTCTGGCTGGAGCACACCTGGATCCGGCCCGACCGGAAGAAACGCATCTTCCTGGTCGAGGAGGCGTGGCACATCATCAACTCGCCCTTCGTGGCCCAGCTCTTCCAGCGCCTGCTGAAGTTCGGGCGACGGCTGGGCCTGTCGTTCGTGGCGGTCGTCCACCACCTCAGCGACGTCGTCGACGGAGCGGCGGCCCGCGAGGCCGCGGCGATCCTCAAGATGGCCTCGACCCGCACGATCTACGCCCAGAAGGCCGACGAGGCCAGAGCGACGGGACGGGTGCTCGGCCTGCCGCGCTGGGCCGTCGAGATCATCCCCACGCTCACACCCGGCATCGCGGTCTGGGACGTCAACGGCAACGTCCAGGTCGTCAAACACCTGATCACCGAGGCGGAACGGCCGCTCGTCTTCACCGACCGCGCGATGACCGAGTCCTCCTCCGACGAGACCGTCCCGGACGACGAGCGCGCCGCCGACCTGGAGGCGGAGGAGCGCGCGGCACGGATCGAGTACCAGCAGCGGCGGCTGAACGAGTCGTCCGAGTCAACGGTGGCCTGACATGGCGGGGCACGGTGGAGTACGAGGCACTGGAGGCGGGGGCGGGAACCGAGGAAGGAACGGGCACGGCGCAGCCGACCGGGACGGCAACGGCGGAGGCATCCCGGACGGGATGCTGATCGGCCTGCTGGCGTTCCTGCTCGGGCTGACGCTCCTGGCGTGGACGGCCACCGGTCTGGCCGGTCTGTTCGCGCACGGCGCCTGGCCGGAAGGGGTCACCCTCGCCGAGACCCCCCTCGCGATGCGCAGGCTCGTCACCGCGCCGCACGACCTCCCGGCCGCCTGGCCCGGGACCCCGGCGGACGCCCTCTCGGGATACGGGCTGTTCTGGGGCCTGTTCATAGGCGAACTGATGGTGCTGGTGGTGCTCGCGATCTTCGTGCTGGGGGTGGTGACCCGCTGGCGCGCGGTACGGGCCCGGCAGCGCGCCGAACGGTACGCGGCCCTGTACGAGGACGGCGAGACGGGCAGGAAGACAGGCAAAGAGGCAGGCACGGAAACGGGCAGTGACACGGGCAGCGACACGAGCGGGCCCGCGGAAGCCGCCGTGACGGGCCGTCACCCGGCGCCCGCCCCGCAGCCCCTCGCCCCCGAGCCCACGCCGCGCCCCGGGGCCGCACCGGAACCCACGCCCGTACCGCACTCCGCCGCCACGCCCGCGACGGACCCCGTTCCCGTGCCCGGCCCTGTTCCCGTGCCCGGCCCCGCTCCGGAGGCAGCCACCGCCCCGGCTGCGAGGACACCCGCCGCTCCGGAGCCCGGCCCCGGCGCCGGTCCCGTCGCGGGGACCACCCCCGGCGCCCCGCTCGTCGTCCACGGTCCGCCCGCCACCCGCCGCCCCACTGTCGTCCGGGCGATCCTGGAGGCCGACGGGCCCGCGCTCGTCGTCACCTCGGACCCCACGGTCTGGGCGGAGACGAAGGGACCCCGGGCCAAGCTCGGCCCGGTCCTCGTCTACGACCCCGGCCACCTCTGCGACACCCCGGCCCGTCTGCACTGGTCGCCCACCACGGGCTGCGAGGACCCCGACACCGCCGCGTCCCGCTCCGCCGCGCTGCTCGCCCCGGTCCGGCCGCAGGCCCGTATGGACGCGGCGACGGCCGACACCGCGGAAACGCTCCTGAAGTGCTGGCTGCACGCCGCGGCCGTCGACGGCCGCCCCTTCCGCCAGGTCCACCGCTGGGCCCTCGGCGGCGGCGCCCACGAAGCGGTGCGGTTGCTGCGCACCCACCCCAAGGCCGCGTCCGGACTCGCCGGGCTGCTGGAGTCCGCCCTCACCGCGCACCCCGAACGCCGCGAGATGGCACAGGAGTTGACCGTACGGGCCTTCGGCGCGCTCTCAGCGGTCCACATCCGCGACGCCTGCACACCGAACCGAGCGGATTCGCTCGCGCTGGCATCTTTCGTGGACGAGGGGGGCACTCTCTATGTGGTGGGTGAGCCGATCGAGGATCCCCGTTCGGGCCCCGGAGCGATGCCCCTGCTCACGGCGCTCGCCTCACACGTGGTCGAGCACGGCCGCCGCCTGGCCGCACGGTCAGCCGACGGTCGGCTCGACCCACCAATGACGCTCGTGCTCGACGACGTCGCCGCGGTGGCGCCCCTCCCCCGGCTCCCGGAGCTGCTGTCGACGGGCGGGGCCGCGGGGCTGCCGACCCTGGTCCTCCTCCGTTCCCGTGAACAGGCCCGTGCCCGCTGGCCCCAAGAGCTCCCGCCCTCGCGCTGAGCTCCGCGCCGCCTCGTGCGGCCTCACGCCCCTCGCCGAGCGGACCGGGCCCCGGCCCGCCGCGAGCGGCCACGACCCGCCGAACGCACGCCGCCTCGTGGCTACTCCGGGCGCGCCACCGCGCACTCGATCTCCCGGGCGGACGGATCCCCCGGCACGGGCTCCGTCCGCCCGGTGGGCACGAACCCGATCCGCCGGTAGAACGCCGCCGCCCGCGGATTGTCCTCGTGCACGTACAGCCGCACCCGCTCGATCCGCGGCCCGTCCAGCGACCAGGCCCATTCCGTCGCGGCCCGGAACAACTCCTCGGCCAGGCCCCGCCCCCGCGCCTCGGGCCGCAGGAACACGCCGACCACATGAGCCTGGTGGGTCTCGGCCTTCTCCCCGAACCGGACCTCCGCGTCCGGCCGTTCGATCAGCACCGTCACGCTGCCGTCCCACCGCCCGTCGGGCGCCACGGCGACGAACTGCCGCACCTCGCCGTTCCCGTCCTCGGAGGCGCCGAGCGCCCGGTCCCGCCAGAACGCGTCGGAACGGGTCACACCCTGCTCGTACGTCTCCAGGAACGCCACGGACGCCACCGGGTCCCGCAGGGCGGCCAGCCGCAGCTCCTTGACCAGGCGCCATTCCTCGGCACGTACGACTCGAATCACATGGTCCATCCACCGATCCTGCCGCCACCCGCCCGACCAGCACAAACAACTTTCCCGGCCGGCGCCCGTGTCCGCCGCCCGTCGTGCGCCGGGCGGCCCCATCCCCGTGTCGTACCCCGGTACTACGCGCGCCGCCACGTCCCGCCCCGGGTCGGACGCCGCCGCCCGCCCCGCTCCGTAGCGTCGCGCTCATGACACAAGGCCGGTGGCCGCCAGGCCGGTGGCCGGGAGGAGGACGGAGGGGAAGCCGCCGGGCAGGGCATCGCGGGGATGCGGGAACGGGCATCTCTCTACGACGGCACAATCGAAGCAGCCCCGCTGCCGCCGGGCGCCGGCTCCGCGACCGGCTGGCGGGTGCGGATGCTGCTCCCCCTGGAGGACACACCCAAGTGACGACCGTGCTCATCGCGGACGACCAGCCGATGCAGCGATTCGGCTTCCGCATGCTGCTGGAGAGCCAGGACGACATGACCGTCGTCGGGGAGGCCGCGAACGGCCACGAGGCCCTGGAGCTGGTGACCCGGCACCGCCCGGACGTGGCGCTGATGGACATCCGCATGCCGCTCCTGGACGGCATCGAGGCCACCCGACGCATCGTCAGGACCGGTGCCGGCACCCGTGTCCTCATCGTCACGACGTTCGATCTGGACCGGTACGCCTATGACGGACTGCGCGCCGGTGCCAGCGGGTTCCTCATCAAGGACGCGCTGCCGGAGGAACTGCTCTCCGGCATCCGGGCCGTGGCGAGCGGGGACGCGGTGGTCGCCCCGAGCCTCACCCGTCGGCTGCTGGACGCGTACGTCCAGCACCTGCCGGCCACTCCCGGTGGCCCCGCCGCAGGGCTGCACGCGCGCATCGCGACCCTCACGGAGCGGGAGCGGGAGATCCTCACGGTCATCGGCCGGGGATGGACCAACAGGGAAATCGCCGAGCGTCTCCACCTCGCGGAATCGACGGTGAAGACCCATGTGACCCGCATCCTCGCCAAAACGGGTTCCCGTGACCGTGTCCAGGCGGTCATCCTCGCCTACGACACCCGCCTGGTCACCCCTGCCTGAACGGAGCCCCCCCGAAAACAAGAATTCCCCCGGAGAAACCGAGGGAAAAGATTTTGAACGCGAGAAAGCCCCGCACCACAAGGGTGCAGGGCTTCCCCACAAAAACTGTTCGGCGGCGACCTACTCTCCCACAGGGTCCCCCCTGCAGTACCATCGGCGCTGAAAGGCTTAGCTTCCGGGTTC